>NZ_WFKN01000002.1:0-202196 GCF_011007405.1 Sphingobacterium sp. xlx-130 | reverse complement strand
AAGATATTTCAGGTGCCTATATCGGCGGTGTCTACCTCTTCCCATTCCGAACAGAGAAGTCAAGCCCGCCAGAGCCGATGGTATTGCCGTAACAGGTGGGAGAGTAGGTCGGTGCCTTTTTTTACACGAAGCCCCTTCAGGAAACTGGAGGGGCTTTTCTTGTGATATATGTATCTTTTAATAGCTGTCTTTGCTTGATATTATAATAAGAATTTTACATCCTTGCTAAAGGAATATACCCTATATTGTAACGGAAATATTATTAATAGAAGTCCCTATTGTAAATTATGAATCGAAAAGTTGGAACATTTTTAGTGATTTTGTTCGTGATAGTTGCTGGTTTGGTAGGTTATCGATTAGTAAAGAATAAAGAAAAGGCTGATAGCAATGTGAAAGGTAGTGGTGCCGGTCGAAGCGAAGTCAAAGTCTATGGTATGATCGTTAAAGGGAAACCGTTTTCTGATTTTCTATCGTTAACAGGATCTATAGAGGCGAATGAAGTGGTAGACTTAAAGTCTGAGATTTCTGGTCTTGTGGAACTCTTGAATTTTGAGGAAGGCGCGAAGGTCGCTGCTGGACAGGTTTTGGTTAAGATAAACGATTTGGAATTACGTGCACAGCTTGAGCAGGCAAAAACTAGGAGTGCACTTGCTGGTGAAAATGAGCGGAGAGCGAATCTTCTGCTAGAGAAGGAAGCTATTAGCCAAGAAGAGTATGATATCGCTAGTGCTGATTTTCGAACTGCAAAAGCGCAAATTCAACTAATTCAAGCACAGCTTAATAAAACAGTGATAAAGGCACCTTTTTCGGGAACGGTAGGATTACGGAGTATTTCAAAGGGAAGTTATATTACACCCACTACGCCAATCGCTCAACTCGTTAATATGGCTAGGGTCAAATTGCAATTTTCTATACCGGAAAAGTATGCGGTGAAAGTGAAAGTCGGCGAAGAAGTTCGTTTTACAGTACAAGGAGCAGAAGATGTTTTTTTTGCAAAGGTATATGCTTTAGATCCTTTAATCGAGGAAAGTACGCGCACATTGCGGGTGCGAGCAATAGCTGAAAATGGTGGCAATAGACTAATTCCCGGTGCATTTGCAAATGTTATTTTTCCGTTGGAGACAATTACCGATGGTCTATTGGTTCCTACGGAGGCTTTGATACCAATTCAGAATGGTAAAAAGCTGTTTGTGAAAAAAGAAGGCAAGGCTAAAGAAATTTTAGTAGAGACTGGTGGACGCTCTGATTCTGTAGTGTTGATTACGAAGGGAATTGCCGACGGCGATACCATATTGACTTCGGGCGTAATGTCATTACGTGACGGCAGTGCTGTTAAGGTAACGTTGAAATAGGAGGAGTGATGAGTTTATCAACGTTAAGTATTAAGAGACCCGTATTGGCAATAGTGATTAACTTGTTGCTGATACTATTTGGAATAATAGGCTATACTTTTTTGGGAGTTCGAGAGTTTCCGTCTATTGATCCGGCGCAGATATCTGTCAGGACTAGCTATGCTGGAGCTAATGCTGAGATTATCGAATCTCAGATTACCGAGCCGTTGGAGAAATCTATAAATTCTATCGACGGAATTCGTAACATTTCTTCATCTAGTAATCAAGGTACAAGTAATATCACTATTGAATTCAATTTAGATAAGAATCTGGAAGAGGCTGCAAATGATGTGCGCGATAAGGTGTCACAGGCGCAACGAAATCTTCCTCAAGATATCGATGCGGCCCCCGTAGTTTCAAAAGCCGATGCTGATTCGGAGCCTATTATTACAATGACCGTTCAAAGTGCGACTAAAAATGTACTTGAGTTGTCTGATTATGCTGAAAATGTAATAGCACAAAGACTTCAAACTATCCCTGGGGTAAGTTCAGTCCAGATTTGGGGACAGAAGAAATTTGCTATGCGTTTATGGATAGATCCTGTAAAACTATCATCTTATGGCTTAACTGTATTGGATGTTCGAACAGCTTTGAATAGTCAAAACGTAGAGTTGCCTTCAGGTAAATTGACAGGAGCAAATACAGAATTGGCCGTAAAAACAATCGGTAACTTATCGACAGAAGAAGGTTTTAATAATATCGTTATTAGAGCAGAAGCTAATCTGATTATTAGGTTCAGTGATATAGGTAAGGCAACTTTAGAAGCGGAGAATTTCGAAACGAAGATGTCTGATTCGGGATACCCCATGGTCAGCTTAGCTATTATTCCTCAACCGGGTACTAATTATTTAGATATCGCTAAAGAATTTTACGAAGAATATGATCGACTGGAGGTTGATCTTCCTGAGGGATTCGAGATTAATGTCGCTTTGGACAATACGCAATTTGTGAAGCGAGCGGTATTGGAAGTGGTGGAGACTTTGCTGATTTCTATAGTTTTGGTTGTAATTATTATTTATATATTTTTTCGAAATTGGAGCATTGCTTTTAGACCGCTAATCGATATACCTGTATCTCTTATCGCTACTTTTTTTATAATGTACTTATGCGGTTTTTCAATCAATGTATTGACATTATTGGCTATAGTGTTAGCTACTGGTCTTGTAGTTGATGATGGGATCGTAGTAACAGAAAATATATTTAAAAAGGTCGAGGAGGGAATGTCTCCGATCGAAGCCGCTATAAAGGGGTCTAATGAAATATTTTTCGCTGTCATTTCTATATCGGTAACATTGGCCGCAGTGTTTCTGCCTGTTATCTTTTTGGAGGGGTTTGTGGGGAGGTTATTTCGAGAGTTTGGAATTGTGATAGGCGCAGCGGTATTGATTTCTGCATTCGTATCGCTCTCGTTAACTCCTATGTTGAATGCTTATCTCATGAAAGGCGGAGAGCAGAAGCGATCAAAGTTTTATGAAAGAACAGAACGCTACTTTGTTATGATGAATAAGGAGTATGAAGGTTCTCTCAGGAGTTTCTTAGATCGAAGGTGGTTGAGTGTAGCTGTTATAGGCGCTTGTTTTGTTTTAATATATTTCTTTTATCAGCTTTTGCCTAAGGAGACGGCGCCTTACGATGATCGCAGTTACGTTTCTTTGAGAGCTACAGCTCCAGAAGGCGTTTCTTATGATTATATGGATCGTTTTATGACGGAGTTAACTTTATTGATTAACGATTCGGTTCCAGAGAAAAAGGTTAGTTTAGTGATAACTTCTCCTGGATTTGGTTCTTCTTCTTCCAACAGTGGTTTCGTACGTTTAGGCTTGGTACAACCTCAAGAGCGGGAGCGGAGCCAAGAAGAAATAGCTAATCAGTTATCGCGATTGACACGACAATATTCTGAGGCCAGAGTTGCTGTATCTCAACAGCCTACAATTGCCGTAAATAGAAGAGGAGGTTCTCCAATTCAGTATATTATTCAAGCACCTAATTTTCAAAAATTAGAAGAGAAGATTCCAGAATTTATGGAAGAGTTGTCCAAGGACAAAACTTTCTCCATGGTAGATGTTAATCTCAAGTTTAATAAACCCGAGTTGTATGTACACATCGATAGAGAGAAAGCGCAAGCATTGGGGGTATCTGTATTGGATGTAGCGCAGACTTTACAGATGTCTTTATCTGGTCAGCGCTTCGGATATTTTATGATGAATGGAAAACAGTATCAGGTGATGGGGCAGTTTGATCGCAAGGATCGTGCAACACCGACCAATCTAACTTCAATTTTTGTAAAGAATAGAGATGGAAAACTGATTCAACTAGACAATATCGTAGATGTTCAGGAGCATAGTAGCCCTCCGCAGCTTTATCATAACAATAGATATATGTCCGCTACAGTATCAGCATCTTTGGCTCCTGGAAGAAGTATGGGCGAGGGTATCGAAGCTATGGATGCTGTTAAAGAAAGAGTTTTAGATGAAAGTTTTACTACAGATTTAGGGGGCGAAGCTAGGGATTTCGTGGAAAGTGGATCAAATACGATGTTTGCCTTTGGGTTAGCTGTTCTCTTGATATTTTTGATTTTGGCGGCACAATTTGAAAGCTTTGTGGATCCCATCATAATTTTGCTAACAGTCCCAATGGCTGTTGGGGGAGCACTGTTTTCGTTGTGGTTATTTGGACAATCGTGGAATATCTTTAGTCAGATAGGTACAATTATGCTGATTGGACTTGTCACGAAAAACGGCATTTTAATTGTAGAATTTGCTAATCAACTGCGGGAAGAAGGTCACGAAAAGTTTGAGGCGGTAGTCCTTGCTGCAGAAGCAAGATTAAGACCGATTTTAATGACTTCTTTTGCCATTGCGTTGGGGGCCTTGCCGATTGCTCTTTCGTTGGGGGCAGCTTCTACAAGTCGTATTGGTATGGGGGTTGTGATCGTTGGTGGTACTCTCTTTTCTTTGTTGTTGACGTTATACGTTATTCCCGGATTTTACTTGATGTTTTCTCGTAAGCGAGTACATCGTCCCGAATTTGACCAGATAGATGAATAGTATGAAGCTTGTAGTATTGGTTTTTATAACTTGGATTGGAGCAGTTCTTCCAGGTTTTGGACAGGATTTATTGACTATAAAGGAAGCTGTTGAGATAGCCTTGTCAAACAATTATGATATTAAATTGTCGAGAAATGAATTGGAAGTGGCTACCGAGAATGTCACCTATGGAAATGCAGGTATGCTACCAAGTGTGACGGGTAACTTTAGTCAGAATAATAGTATACAGAATTCTAAGCAAACCCAAAACGATGGGAGTATCCGTGCTTTGGATAATGCAAAGAATAATAATATGACCTACGGTGTAAGCCTAGGTTGGACCATTTTTGATGGCTTAGGTATGTTTTCGAGGTATGAATCGCTTAGGGAATTAGAAAAACTTGGAGGAATCCAGGTGAAGCGTACGGTTGTATCTATGGTATCGGATGTCATACGTACCTATTATAGTATTGTCGAACAGCAGAATCTTTTAATGGCTATAGATTCAAGTATATTGATTTCTAAAGAAAGATTACGCACTGCTGAGAATCGTTTTTCTATAGGTAAGGCTTCTCGATTGGAGGTGCTTAATGTACAGGTTAATCTGAATGAGGACGAATCTACGCGTTTGAGACAGATGGAAGTTGTCAAGAATCTTAAGGTCGCTCTTAATGGGTTATTGGCTAGATCATTATCTCTTGATTTTGCCATCGTCACAGAGGTAAAAATAGATCAGTCCATGGTGCTCGAAAATTTATTGGATCAAGCTAAAGTGCATAACCCTGACCTTATTGGTGTGAGTATTAGCAAGCGCCTGGCCGAACTTGAGGTTAAGAATGTGAAAGCTGCGCGCTACCCAACAGTGCGACTAAATGGAGGCTACAACTTTTCAGAATCAGAGTCTAGTTTAGGCTTTGTGGCCCAATCCAATTCAAGGGGGCTCAATTATGGGGTATCAGCCTCACTTAATATATTCGATGGTTTTAATCAACGCCGTAATGAACGCGTTGCAAAACTTAGGGTCGATAATGCTGAACTTGCGGTAGAGCAGCAACGTGTCGCTGTGGAAACTGCGATTACTCAAGCATTTCATAGTTATCAGACCAATCTTGCTTTGGTAAACATTGAAGAAGGGAATGAACGGATTGCTAAACAGAATTTGAGTATTACCTTAGACAAATTTCGTATCGGTTCAATTAGTGCCGTTGAGTTTAGAGACGCACAACAGAATTACATTGATGCAGTCACTCGTTTCAATACCGCTAAGACGCAAGCAAAACTGTCCGAAGCTATGTTAAAGGAATTGGTGGGAGCGATTGATTTTGTATGGTAACTATTCTGTTAGGCAAACGTTTTCGCAATTTAAGTCAAACGTTTGCGTTCGTTTTTTATTTCTTATTATGGTATTTATAGATTATTATTGTCTTAGATAATTCGATAAAAAGAAGTTATCTATAACCAACAAGCCTTGAAGTATAGATTGGTTATTTATGACAAAAGACTGTTTAGTTTGTTTTAAAATAGGTGATTTTAAAGGGGGCTTTATGTCCCCTTTGATTTTTTGATGGAAAATAAACCCTAAGATTAATATGAGTTCAAATAGAAGAGATTTTTTAAAGAAAGCGGGATTTCTTTCAGCAGCAGCACTATCTTTGCCTGCTCTAAATAATGAAGCGCTTGCAGCTACATCGTTCAATATGTGGGGATATGCTGCTCCTAAGATTGATAAGGTAAGAATCGCTGTGATTGGTTTGGGGATGAGAGGTCCTGGTGCTGTCGATCGCTTATCGTATATCGAGGGAACCGAGATCGTGGCTTTATGTGATAGACATGCTGATCGTGTTGATAAAGCGCAGAAAATTTTAACAGGTAAAGGCTTGAAAGAAGCAAAGTCTTATTCTGGTGATAACGGTTGGGAGAAATTACTGAAGGAAGAAGAAGTCGATCTTGTCTATATCTGTACACCATGGGAGTTTCATGCCCCAATGAGTATTGCAGCGATGAAAGCTGGTGCACATGTTGCTTGTGAAGTTCCTATTGGTTTGACGGAAAAGGAATGTTGGGAAGTCGTTAAAGTTTCAGAGGCAACGAAAAAACACTGTATGATGTTGGAAAACTGTTGTTATGACTTTTTCGAAATGTTAACATTGAATATGACTCGTCAGGGTATGTTTGGTGAACTGGTGCATGCCGAAGGGGCTTATATCCATGATTTGTTGGATTTGAATTTCAACAGCAAGAATGGATATGATAATATGTGGCGTTTACGTGAGAACATTAAGATGAACGGAAACCTTTATCCTACACACGGTATCGGACCGATTGCTCAATGTTTGAATATTAACAGCGGTGATCGGATGACACATTTGGTAGCTATGCAGACAGCTGATTTTATGATGGCAGATAGAGCCCGTGAATTAGCAGCCAAAGATTCTTTTTATCAAGAGTTTGTTGGTAAAAAATACCGCGGAAATATGGATACTACCCTGATTAAGACAGAAAAGGGAAAAACTATGATGATCCAACATGACGTTACTTCCCCTAGACCTTATTCGCGTTTACATTTATTAAGCGGTACGAAAGGTTTCGCACAGAAGTATCCAAAAGAGGGCATTGCTTTCGGACACTCTTTTGTTAAGGAAGAGGAAATGAAAGGGTTGTACGAGAAATACACACCGCAATTAATTAAGTTTATTGGTGAACAAGCTAAGCAGGTTGGCGGACATGGTGGTATGGACTTTATGATGGATTGGCGTCTGATTGACTGTTTGAGAAACGGATTACCAATTGATCAACCGGTTTATGAAGGGGCTTCTTGGTCTGTTATTGTTCCGTTAAGTTGTGAATCTGTGGCCAAAAATAGTAAAACTGTCGCTATTCCTGATTTCACGAAAGGAAACTGGAAGACAAATGCACCTCATGATATGACGTTAAATGGAGGTGGAAATACTGGAATTCGTCCTAAAGTATCTAAAGATCAAAGCAAGCAATTAAAAGTTGGTTAATATAACTTATACTTGTTAACGTATAATGAAGGAAGATATTGAAAGATATCTTCCTTTTTTTTGAAAGTGTCTGTATTATTGATTCGTTTTATCTCTTTATGGAATCAATGAACTTACTTCATGCTGTTCAATGGACATAAAGAACTTTTATATCAGTTGGTGATCTAAAGGAATTATGAAAGTTTTGTTTTACTGCAAAAAAATATTAGCTCGTGGACAATATTATCTGAAGATTGTTTTGCTAAAGCTGTGATAATTCAATATATTAAACTTTTCAAATTAGGGGAAGAACAAAAGATGTTATCAGATGACCAAAAATTCCATATATATATGTTTATATGTCTTTCTTGCAGGATGTAATACACCAAGTACAAAGCAAGAAGAATCAAAAACTGTTGATAGTACGAAAGTAACATGTGCCATGCATGGAGTGCCTAGTAGGTTTGGTAACGAAGCAAAGGATATTTTTGTCTTTACAAAAGGAAATGATGATGCTAACATGGTACTGATTAAGGGAGGTATTTTCAAAATGGGCTCGAAATATTTTGCAGACGCAAGTCCCGTACACGAGGTTCGTGTAAAATCTTTTTATATGGATGAGCATGAAGTGACTAATGCACAGTTTGAAGCATTTGTACTAGCTACCGGATATGTTACCGTAGCCGAGAGACCTTTGGATCCTAAAGAATTTCCTAACGTTGATCCCGCTATGTTGGTGACTGGTTCAGCCGTTTTTGTAGGTAATAAAAGAGTTAATAATCTGAATAATGCTTTACAATGGTGGGATTATGTTGCGGGCGCTAGCTGGAGAAAACCAGAGGGGCCGGGGAGTACTATTGAAAATAGAAAAGACCACCCGGTTACACAATTGGCTTATCAAGATGCTGAAGCTTATGCTAAATGGGCAGGGAAGCGTCTACCGACAGAGGCGGAATGGGAATATGCTGCAAAAGCAGGTACACACACTGATGAGACTTATTATTGGGGCAAGGAAAAAAAGGAAAATGAGAAGTGGCTCGCAAATATTTACCAGGGTAATTTTCCTGCGCATAATTCTAAAGAAGATGGTTTTGAATCTACTGCTCCGGTAAAATCTTATCCAGCGAATTCCTTTGGTCTTTATGATATGGAAGGAAATGTGTGGGAATGGTGTTCAGATTTTTATCGCCCAGATTACTATGCTATTAGTGAGAAAGATAATCCTAAGGGTCCTAATGATTCTTATGATCCGCAGGAACCGGGGTTAGTAAAACGGGTACAACGGGGCGGATCTTTCTTGTGCAATGACCAATATTGTGAACGGTATAAAGCTGGGGCGAGAGGTAAAGGTGAAATAAATAGCCCAACAAATAATGTAGGATTTAGGTGTGTAAAAGAGATTTAAGTCTAAAGTATTTCGATTTTATTAATAACGGTTATTTCACCAATTTTTAGTAACTTAGGGGTATTGTCGTTATTTCTGTTGATTTTCCTGTCAAACGACTTTTCCCTAGTCCGAACTTATCTTGGCGCCTTTAATAAGGTGATTTCAATTGTCTGTTTTTCTGCATGAGCTCGAATATTAGCCTCTTGAATATTCTCAAAAACAACTCCTTTCTTTATTAAAAAGACTGCTAGAATTATTCCTGTATTTAAGATTAAAAAATGTTTTAATTTTGATTTTTTCGTTTTATTAATTGGATCTTTTACAAGAAATGAGGATTCATAATTCCAGTAGATTCCGATAGGAGCTAAGATTATAAACACGATTGAGAAGCAAAGCCAAACAAGCGAAGGAAAGTCTTCAAAATAAAAGTAACCAATGACGCCATAAATCCCCAAAATAGCTATTACTAAGAGCAGTAAAGTAGTTATTAGGGATCTTGATTTGTAAATCATGTTAAATATTTAAGCTAGTTGATAATTAAAAAACCAGCTATTACAGATGAATAGCTGGTTTAAATATAGGTGTAAAATATTTTTTTATTGTGCGTTTAAGAACATTGACTTTTTAGAAACTAATTCTCTAAAGTAAGGATCTTGTAAGTCTTTGATAAAGCGAATGGCTTCACCTGTTGACTTCATTTCAGGACCTAACTGTTTATCAACTTCAGGGAATTTTGAGAATGAAAACACAGGTTCTTTGATAGCCCAACCTTCTAATTTACGTTCGATAGTGAAGTCTTTTAGCTTGTTGGCGCCGAGCATTACTTTTGTCGCTATGTTGATGTATGGTACATCATAAGCTTTTGCTATAAATGGTACTGTACGTGAAGCACGTGGGTTTGCTTCGATGACGTATACGTTTTCTCCTTTTATAGCAAACTGAATGTTCAATAGTCCTCGTACATTAAGCGCTTTCGCTAGTTTGATCGAGTATTCCTCCATTTTGTCCTGTACAGCTTGCGAAAGTTCAAACGGAGGCAATACAGCTGATGAGTCTCCGGAATGGATGCCCGCTGGTTCAATATGCTCCATCATACCGATGATATGAACATCTTCACCATCGGAGATAGAGTCAGATTCGGCTTCCTCTGCACGGTCCAGGAAGTGGTCAATTAAGATTTGATTTCCTGGAAGGTTTTTCAATAGATTGACTACTGCTTTTTCTAGATCTTCATCGTTGATAACGATGCTCATGCCTTGCCCTCCTAGTACATAGGATGGACGAACAAGAACTGGATAACCTACCTCGTTCGCTACTTTGATAGCTTCTTCTGCCGATGTAGCAACTCCATATTTAGGATAAGGAATGTCCAATGCTTTCAATAAGTCTGAAAAGCGTCCGCGGTCTTCGGCTAAATCCATATCTTGGAAGGAAGTTCCAATTATTTTAACCCCCAGTTGTTCTAGACGTTGGGCCATTTTTAAAGCCGTTTGTCCACCCAATTGAACGATAACGCCTACTGGTTTTTCTAATTCAATGATTTCGCGCACGTGTTCCCAGAATACAGGCTCAAAATATAATTTGTCAGCCATGTTGAAATCCGTAGATACGGTCTCCGGGTTACAGTTTACCATAATTGCTTCGTAACCACATTCTTTAGCGGCTAACAATCCATGTACACAAGAGTAATCAAATTCGATACCTTGACCAATACGGTTTGGTCCAGAACCTAATACAATTATTTTCTTTTTATCTGAACAGATCGATTCGTTTTCATCTTCGAAAGTAGAGTAGTAATAAGGTGTGTGTGCTGGAAACTCAGCAGCACAGGTGTCTACCATTTTATAAACACGGTTGATGCCTAATTCTTTACGACGGTCATAAACCTGATCTTCTGTAACATTGCCTAATAACCAAGATATCTGCTCGTCCGAATAACCCTTTTGCTTCAAGGTCATGAAGAAATCGCGTGGAATATTTGATAATTGATAACGACGTAATTCTTGCTCTAATTGAACTAATTCTTGGATCTGTACTAAGAACCATTTGTCGATATGTGTCGTTTTACGGATAGATTCTAAAGGAACGCCGAGTTCAAATGCATCTTTTACATGGAAAAGACGGTCTGCACTTGGATGTTCTAGGCTGAACATGATTTCATCGAGATTGCGTAACTGTTTACCATCAGCGCCTAATCCAGCTCGACCTGTCTCTAGGGATTGACATGCCTTTTGTAAGGCTTCGATAAATGTACGACCTATCGCCATAACTTCACCGACAGCTTTCATCTGAAGACCTAATTCTTTATTTGCTCCTTTGAATTTGTCAAAGTTAAAACGAGGAACTTTGACAATTACATAATCTAATGTAGGTTCGAAATAAGCCGAAGTTGTTTTAGTAATTTGGTTTTGTAATTCATCAAGGTTATACCCGATAGCCAATTTAGCTGCTATTTTAGCAATAGGGTATCCTGTTGCTTTGGAAGCTAGTGCCGATGAGCGAGAAACACGGGGGTTGATTTCAATAGCGATAATATCTTCATTCTCTGGGTTTACCGAAAATTGGACATTACATCCTCCTGCAAAGTTTCCAATAGAGCGCATCATTTTTATCGCTTGGTTACGCATGTCTTGGTAACATTTGTCAGATAGTGTCATACCTGGAGCTACGGTGATAGAATCTCCTGTATGAATTCCCATAGGATCGAAGTTTTCGATTGTACAAATGATGATTACATTATCATTTGTATCTCGAAGTAATTCTAATTCAAATTCTTTCCAACCTAAGACAGCCTGTTCGACCAATACTTCGTGCGTAGGAGAGGCGTGTAGACCTCTATTTAAAGCAGCATCAAAATCTTCTTTTTTGTGTACAAATCCACCTCCAGTACCTGCTAAAGTGTACGAAGGACGTATTACTAATGGGAAACCAATTTCTTGAGCAGCCTCTTTACCTTCAAGGAAAGAATTAGCTATTTTTGAAGGAGCTACACCTACACCGATATCAATCATTAATTGACGGAATTCTTCGCGATTTTCAGTTTTTTCAATAGCCGCTACATCAACTCCGATTACTTGAACGTTGTATTTGTCCCAAAGACCAAGGTTGGAGGCTTCAATACATAGGTTTAAAGCTGTCTGTCCACCCATAGTCGGTAGTACAGCATCAATCTTTTGCTCTTTTAAGATTTGTTCAATGCTTTCGCAAGTAAGAGGTAATAGATAAATGTGATCTGCGACAACCTTATCGGTCATAATTGTTGCAGGGTTGGAATTAATTATGGAAACAGTAATGCCTTCTTCTTTAAGAGATAAGGCAGCTTGAGATCCAGAATAATCAAATTCACACGCTTGTCCGATAACAATAGGACCAGAACCTATGATTAAGACAGAGTTAATGGAGGTGTTTCTAGGCATTATTTATGAAATCAAAAAATTAAAATACGAACTAGTTGTTATTTACAAAGCGGCGAAATTGCCTTTGAAAAGAAGAGTATTCCGACTGCTTTGTCGGAGTGCAAAGTTACATTTATTTTTTTAGAATGTAAAAAGTTTTTTCGTCTACGTCTTTTTTTGCAAGTTTTTTTGACTATTTAAGTTAGTGGTACATTATTTGCTTACCATGTACCAATTATTAATAAATTACTATAAATAAAACTTTATGAAAAAATTTACTTTAGCATTAGTAGCATTATTAGTTGCAGGAGCTTCTCAAGCGCAAGACTATAAAAATTCGATCGGTATCCGTTTAGGAAATGGACATTATGACGTTGTCGGTGTCGCGTTCAAGACTTTTATTTCTCAGCCCGGAGCATTAGAATTTGATTTAGGTATTAATCCAGATACTTATGGAGCATATGATTTGACTTCTGTTTCATTATCCGGAGGATATCAGCATCATTTCCCTATTGGAAGTATCCAGAATTTTAAGTGGTTTGTTGGTGGTGGTGCTGTATTAGCGAATACTTTTTCAGATTGGGAAGACTATAAAGGTTTCAGTGCGGGGATTTTTCCTACTGGTGGTGTAGATTATAAGTTAAAGAATGCTCCTTTTGCATTTTCGGCTGATGTTAGACCTACTATTCATGTTGTAAAGGGTTCGTACTACAGTAATGGTGTTTATTTCAACGGTGGTGTAACAGCTCGTTATACTTTCTAAATCCGATTTAGCGTTAACAAAAAAGGGATTGCAACATGGCATTCCCTTTTTTGTTGACAAATTCAATTATTTCTTAAGGTGTAAGTCAAAATACTTCGCGATTTTATCATACATGTGAATCCTATCTTTTCCACTTACGTTATGTTCATGGGTAGGGTATAGGAAATAGTCCACCTGTTTTCCTACTTTTATACATTGCTCGACAAAATTCATACTGTGTTGCTGGACAACTACAGGATCCTGTGCACCATGGATTATTAGTAAATGACCATTTAGCTTGTCGACTTTATTTAATAAAGAAGTTTTTGTGTATCCTTCTGGATTTTCTTGCGGTGTGTCCATGTAACGCTCTCCATACATAGCTTCGTAATATTTCCAATCCATTACTGGACCTCCAGCTACTGCTGCTTTAAAGATGTTGTTGTGTTTGGTCATTAAAGAGGTAGTCATGAAGCCTCCGTAACTCCATCCGAAAATACCCATATTATTACTGTCAACGTAAGGGAGTGATTTTAGGTATTCTATCCCGACGATCTGGTCCGCCATTTCAGCTTCGCCAAGGTTGCGATGTGTAACACGGGTAAAGTCTCTCCCACGTGCATCGGAGCCCCTATTATCCAGTGTGAATACCAAATAGCCATTTTGAGCCATATAAAGATCAAAGTACCCCACTCCGCCTAGCCATCTATCTGTAACCAATTGAGCGTGGGATCCGCCATATAAATACAACATGACCGGATATTTTTTTGAAGAATCAAAGTTAGCAGGGTAAGTGATTCTAGCGTTTAGGGGCGTGTGTCCATCTGGAGATACAAGAGTTTTGAACTCGATTTTTGGAAGGTTTATCTGCGATGTAAATGGATTGTTAGCGGTTAATATAGCTGTTTTCTTATCATCCTTTTTGCTTACCACTTGTATTTTATTTGGTGTAGTTAGGTTGCTGTATTGGTCAAGGATGTAATTGCCGCTCTCACTAATTGTAGCATTGTGAGTGCCGTTGATTTTAGTCAATTGGGTGGTTTTTCCGCTTTTTAGTTCTACTTCAAACAGATGACGTTCTAATCCATTGTTAGTAGCTCCGATATAGTATGCTTTCGTTCCTTTGCTGTCGAAACCTTGAAAATCAATTACAATAACGCTATTGTGTCCCAATTTGCGAATTAAAGAACCTTGGGTGTCGTATAGATACAATTGATTGTAGCCATCCTTGTCTGTTTGATAAAGGAATTGTTGGGGGGTATTCGGTATGAAGACTAACGGTTTTTGAGGTTCAACCCAAGAGTTAGATTTCTCTTCAAAAAGCGTTTTGACAAATTCGCCTGTCCTAGCATCGTATTTATTGAGCTTCAGGTGATCTTGCCCGCGATTTAATACACCGACGTATACATAATCATTGCTTGGGTCCCAAGTTGCGATAGTTAGGTATTGTTCTTTAGGTATTCCTGTTTGTAACGTTATATATTGGTTGGTCTGCGTGTTGAAGATGTTTAATGTTACTTCTTCACTTTTCATTCCAGCCATGGGATAGCGTATGTCTTTAATTGTGGCCACACGGGTGTTCCATTGGGGGAGTGGGTATTTACTAACCATGGTTTCGTCTTTGCGGTAGTAAAGAAGTTTTTGATCATCTGGTGACCACCACATTCCTTTGTTGATACCGAATTCTTGACGGTGGGTGTTGTCACTTCCATTTACTATCCCGTCAATGGTATCTTTAGTGACTTCTAATTTTTTTCCAGAGGCGGTAATAATTTCGATATTGTTGCCGTTAAGGTAAGCTGTTTGTCGGTTGGAAGTGCTGTATTCTATATTAGCAGCGTCATTTGGAACGGTTGCATTTAATTTCACCTCTTTGTTCAGTATATTGTAGCTTATACGATAGGTGTTTTTTTCTCCACTGATATTAAAAGCTAACGTATTATTATCTGTCCATATGTATTGAGTCGGAAAACTACGTAAATTGAATTTTTCATTTGGAAAGACTTTAGATAATGCCAATTGTAGTTCGGTGACCGAAGTTAATGCTCTACTTTGCCAGTTGTCTTTGTGGCTTCTGATTACAAGAGTTTGGTAAGTGCTGTCTAGATGAGAAAAGGCATCAGTTCCCTTGATCCATTTTTGACCAAAAAGGGTTTTTGTTGCAAATTTACCGGGGCCAAATACCGTTTCATCTATCGTGAAGTTACGTTGACCGTATGCGTAAGTAGATCCTAATAAAAGTAGTACCAATAGTTTTTTCATATGTATTTAATTTGTTTTTTAACGGCCATATGGAATACTCTAATTAACTTTTGTGTCCATATGACGTTTTTGTATAAGCAAAGCGTCTATCATGAGTCGGGTTTAATTCGGAACGAAATTAGTTATTTACAATAATATATCTGCTAACGTCAAAAAGGTTTTACAGGATTGATGTTTTTATAGATATTGAAATGGATGTTTTTTGGTGTCGACCAGTGTCTGTGGTGTTTGTTGAAAATGGACAATAAAAAGCTTGTTTAATCCAAAATTTGTGTAAATTTAATATTATGATTACACAAAAAGTATCCTTACGGGAAGTACGCTTTTATTCGCCTATAGGTTTTTATGAAGAAGAACAGGTGGTTGGGAATGAGTTTTATGTGAATGTAGATGTCTACTTTCCCTTTCAGAATTCGGATGCGGAAGATCTGAGAAACACGATTAATTACGAAGAGCTTTATCAGGTGGTGCTGGAAGTGATGAGTCCTAAACGGAAGTTGTTGGAGTCTGCATTGGAGGATATGTTGGACCTAATTATAAAGAAGTTTAATTTCGCACAAAAGGTTTATGTGGCTATAAGAAAGATAAATCCACCATTTGGTGGTGATTTGGCAAATTCAGAGGTTTCTTTACTATTTGAGAAGGATTAATGCTCTTAGAGGTGGGATATATGTAGATTAATGACATTATGACTGTTTTTATGTAGTTTTAGTGACAAAAATTCTTGTTTTTTGTTTTGGTATTTTTATTGAAATATGTTTAATGTATTTATAATAAAAATTGGATAACTAAATAATTGGAGGACAGAAAAATGGCATTAATTAAAATCCCAACTAAAGCAGTGAATACAGATGGTGTAAATCCATTTGTTAACAGTGTATTTGATAATCTATTTAATGATTCATTTATTTCAGATCGTTTGGTAACTCGTGTTCCGGCTGTGAATATTATCGAAACTGCAGAAGCTTTTGAGATAGAATTGGCGGCACCTGGATTACAGAAGTCTGATTTTAAAATCAACGTGGATAAAAATATTATTTCCATAGGCGTCGAGAAGGTTGAAGAAACTGAAACGAAAGAGAAAATGTACAGCAAGAAGGAGTATAATTATAGTTCATTTTCTAGATCTTTTACGCTTCCAGAGACTGTTGATTATAGTAACATTGATGCCTCTTATACGGATGGGATTCTACATGTAAGGATTGGGAAGAAAGAAGAGGCAATTGTTGCTAAACGATTGATCGAGGTTAAATAATTAGAGGAATTTTCCAAAAACAAAGGAGCTTGATATCAAGCTCCTTTGTTTTTGGAAAAAAAATTGCAGGATTAAATATAATAGCCTATCTTTGCCGTTCATTAAATAGTTAACATTTTTAATAAATAACAATGTACGCAATAGTAAATATAGCAGGGCAGCAATTTAAGGTTGCAAAAGACCAGTATCTTTTTGTACACCGTTTACAAGGAGAAGAAGGCGCTAATATTGAATTTGACAATGTATTGTTGGCCGAAGACGGTGGTAAATTCACTGTAGGTACTCCAAGTATCTCAGGAGCTAAAGTTTCAGCTACGATTTTGTCTCATTTGAAAGGTGATAAAGTAATCGTTTTCAAGAAAAAACGCCGTAAAGGTTACAAAAAGAAAAACGGTCACCGTCAACAATTCACTAAAATCCAGATCACTGGTATCAGTTTATAATTGAATTTTTAATCCAGGCGAAAGTCATAAATTAAGATAAAGAAATGGCACATAAAAAAGGTGCGGGTAGTTCCAAGAACGGCCGTGAGTCACATAGTAAGAGATTAGGTATCAAGATTTTTGGTGGTCAGAAGGCTATTGCTGGTAACATCATCGTTCGCCAACGTGGTACTGTACATAATCCAGATGCTAACGTAGGTGTTGGTAAAGATCATACTTTGTTCGCTTTAGTTGATGGAACAGTTGTTTTCCGCAAAAAAGCAAATAACAAATCTTACGTTTCAGTAGTTCCTGCTGAGCAAAACTAAGGTTTAGTTTAATCCTATTTAAAAGCCGCTAAGTAATTCTTGGCGGCTTTTTTTCTGAAAGTGTTGTTCTCAACGGACATAGTGAACCCTCGAGACATTTTCATTGCTGTTTAAACAGCTATTATATGAGGGTTTATTTTATATAAAACGTATTGATGAAAACTTTCAATGATTTAAAAGTTAGCTCGCCTATATTGGCAGCTTTGGAGACGCTTGGCTATCAAAACCCAACCCCGATTCAAGAACAGGCTATCCCAGAGGTGCTAAAAGGTAAAGACCTCTTGGGCTGTGCACAGACAGGTACTGGTAAAACCGCCGCATTTGCGATCCCTATTTTGCAACTACTTAATAATAATAGGCCTCAGGGACACAAGCGTGGTACCATCCGCTCACTGATTTTGACACCTACTAGGGAACTAGCGATACAGATTGGAGAGTCTTTTAGTGACTATGGTAAAAATCTGAAACTAAAACATACGGTGATCTTTGGTGGTGTTAATCAATTTAGTCAGGTGAATGAGATTCGTCAAGGGGTAGATATTCTTATTGCGACTCCAGGTCGACTTTTAGATTTGATGAACCAACGTATTCTATCTATCAGTCAGATCGAGATATTCGTATTGGATGAGGCGGATAGGATGTTAGATATGGGATTTATACATGATGTAAAGCGTGTGCTGAAGGTTATTCCTGAGAAACGTCAGACTTTGTTTTTCTCGGCAACTATGCCGAAGGTAATTCAATCTTTAGCTGATAGTATTTTGAGTGAACCGGTTAAAGTTGAAGTCACACCTGAGTCTACAACAGCAGAAACTATTCAGCAAACTTTGTATTACATTGAGAAAGCGAATAAGCCGAAGGCGCTAATGTATCTATTGAAAAAAGAGGTAGACGATAACGTTTTAGTGTTTACGCGTACCAAACATGGTGCAGATCGGCTGGTGAAGCTTTTGCACAGACAGGATATCTCTGCTGCTGCAATACATGGTAATAAGTCTCAAAATGCTCGTCAGAATGCGTTGGAAGGCTTTAAGAAGAAAGAAATACGTGTTTTAGTTGCTACTGATATCGCCGCTAGAGGGATTGATATTGATCTCTTAAAGTATGTTATCAATTACGAGATTCCCAATATGCCAGATGCCTATGTGCACCGTATTGGCCGTTCAGGTAGAGCAGGTGCTGAAGGTTTTGCTATTTCTTTGTGTGATGTTGAGGAGATCCCATATATCAAAGATATACAGTTCACAATTGGCTTTGAGCTTCCTGTGAAACGGATTGAAGATTTAAGCATGTCTCCTCAGTTTGTAGCAAAGTCGTCATTTCTAACAGGGAAGACGAAGGTTAAAGCTGAACAGCCTAAGTCTGGTGCAAAGCCTGATTATCGCCATAAGAAGAAACAGTCTTCCGGCAGAGGTGGACGTTCTTTTGGTGGGAAAAGGTCGGGCGATAGCTCTGGCAAGAAGTACTAAAATAAAGAAAGGCAGATTTTTTAGATCTGCCTTTTTTAATGGTGGAGAATAACGGATTCGAACCGATGACCTCTTGCCTGCCAGGCAAGCGCTCTAGCCAACTGAGCTAATTCCCCTTTAAGCTGTTGCAAAGATATAAAAATATTAATCTGTTGCAAGTCTAAGTGTAAATTTAACTCGATCAGTTTCTGAAACCTCACGCATAAAGTTGTAGAATTGTACATAGCTTTCGGGTTGATAAGTGCCTTCTCTAATCTCCAGTTTACGGTAAAATATCAGCTGATCATCTTTCATGGTGATTTGAAGGTCATAAGTGCCCATAGGAGAGTCTATAACTTTATTTATAGGATGAAATCTGCCTTTAATCTGTTCTTGTATGCTGTAAGTGATACTATCAATGTCTGTATAACCTCGGTTGATGTAGAGGGGATTCGTTCTATTTTTAGATTCTGGGATAGCTTTGGCCAAATTGAATAAATTTGGAGAGAATATTAGCTGATCTTTGTTCTTTACAACATAGTTCTTTATAGTGATGTCTGTTTGTTCATTAATCGTTGATTCTGTTTGAGTTTTTACTTCATAAACGTTATTCGAAAAGCTAATATTATCGATGTCGTAAAACTGCTTTAATAACTCCTGTTGTTCGTGTTGTCCTTTGGAAACATTTTCAAAATGATTGTCGAATTGAGTGCCAGTAAATGTTGTCGTTATACTTCCTTGAATACTGCCAGTCTTCGTTACTTTAAAGTCGCCTACTCGATGTTGCAAATTCCTAGTATATGGATATCGGGTTGTTCGTAATATTTTGCCTCCGTCTGGTGTGCAAGCAAGAACTAGCCTGTCATCCGTAAACTTGCCTAGATACCCGAAGGGGTGTTTACTGCTTGTGCATTCAAGCCAAGTGGTATCTTTTTCAAAAGGTAGACATAGTATAATATGATTACCATCAACGGCATTCGCAAAATCTATATCCAAATTTTTTTTTTGATGCCCTGCCTCGACGATACAGTATAAAGATTCGATACCGGCTTCTTTTAACAAGGCCTGTGTATAATTTACGAGAGCTTTGCAGTCTCCATACCCCAGTTGGTCTACATAGGAAGCTGGATAAGGTTCAAGCCCTCCAATTCCTATTTGTATACTGACATAACGTGTTTTATGCTGCATGTAAGCGTAGAGCACTTTTGCTTTTTCTTTGTTCGAATCTAGGTGTGCCGTAAGTTCTCTTACCTTATCTTTAGTTTCTGGGGATAATTCCTGCTTGCCTGTTAGGAGATTTTCATGTACCCATTTTCCGAAATCAGTCCAGTTCTTTACAGTTCCTTTTTTCTTGAAATAGTGGAAAGTTTCTGGGACAACTTTAACTAGGATAGCATCTTGTTGGTCAAAGGGCTTTAAGGGCTCTTCTTTTCGTGCTTTTATGTTTTTCGCAATCCATCTATAAGTCTTGGATTTTTCAGTTGTCGTTATGTGGGCGGGTTGAGGTATGTTCTCGCTTTTTATCCGTAAAAATTGGTCCGATTTGCAGTTCAACTCGTATGTGCTACTAATTACAGCAAGATCAGGTAAGTAATTAGGTTGCCAGTAGGGAATAAATAGATTTTGTGTATGTTTTACTTCGTAACTATATACAATTGTATAGGGGTAGGTATGAAAGTTCGGCGTATAATGTTTGACTCGTATATCATCAAACATACTGACTTGACTTGTCGCGCTGTAATCTTTAAAATCCTTTTGATTGAATTTATTAATTTGATTGCCAAACTCATCCAAAATCTGTCCTTTGATATCCTTGATGATTTTACTTTTGTCATAGTATAAAACGAGTTCTGCATGTTTTTCTCCCGCTTTGTTCAGTATCGTTATCACTCGATGTACAGTTTGGAATGCATTTGAATAGTCCAGCTCAAAGGATATGTGTTCTTCCTGTACTACAGCATTGGCGCGACTTAAGAGGTCTTTTGAGATAGCCGATGCGCTATATTGTTGGGCGCTTGCATGTAGGATACAGATTGTTGCCAGTAGTGTGAAAATAATTCTATAAAAAAGCATTTGCTGTGTAATTGAATGAGTGATCTATCTTAAGCTGTTGTATTATTCTCGAAAACAATTCCTTTAATCCGAAATATTCATCGGTATTGTATATAGCCTTTTTAAGTGATAGGTGTTGTGAGACATGTAGAGTGCCATCTATCAATTCACTTTTGTAGTAATACCGGGCCGTATTCTGTGGTAATACAAGGCTTATATTTTTGGGTGATGTTTTTATGTTGCTTCCCTTTGGAAGTTTTACGGTTATCGTATGGCTCTCGTCTCTTTTAGAACCGATATCTACATGGTAATTTCTCTCGTCGAGATTGAAGGGGTTTTTAGTAGTACGATTGATAAAGATGGGGTTAAAAAAAAAACTATCTCCTTTTATTTCATCACCGACTTTGACCTCTATGACGAAGTTTTCAATAAGGGAAATTTCATTGTCGTCTAGGTTCTCGATGTTAAGTTTTTTTATAGTGATACTTGTTAATTTTTCGTCAACAGCTTCCTCGTATTCTTCTACCGAAGGATACTCCAGTATATTTCGACGCTTGCTTACGGCGTCCATTCCGTTGTACACTATTGAAAGGTTACCTTTTAGTGTGCCGGTGGATTCCAGCGAGCCATCAAAATTGTAATGAGTTGATGATATCTGGTTATTAACTAACGGAATCCACTCCGATGATTTTTTAGAGAAAATAATCCGTCCTTTTTCGTTGATGCAGCGCATGGGTAATTCGCCAAAAGGGAGTAACGGATCAGTTGCGTCTGCTAAGTAGGTTTCATCATCGATTTTAATGCCCGCTATCACATAGTTAAAATCTGAAATGACAGGATGAAGATTGTTAGGGACTCCATTATCGCGTGTAGAAACAAGAATCGGATAGGATTCTATACCTACGGCGTTGAGGGCCGTTACGAGAGTTAGATTAATATCTGCAGCGTTTCCATTTTTATTTTTAAAAGCATATTCAATACCATGTTGAGCGTATTTTCCATTGGTATTGTTCCATTTGATGTTTTGTTGAACCCATTTGAATACATTTTTAGCTTTGTCATGTTGATTAGAGGAAGTGTCTATTGACTTGTTCAGTATTCCTTCAAGTAAGTTTGTTTTTTTTAATTGCCCGCCAAAATCTTTATCGGTCATGAGTTCTCTGTCTACATCGCTCCATTTTTTTGTAAAAGATTTGACACCGCCTCCTGACATAGCCATTTCTTCTAACTCAAAACTGACTGCTGAAATGTAGTTTTTTGGAGCCAGCATGTAAGCTTCTGTTTTGAAAGCTGGTATACTTTCCATAAAGTAGGTGATGTCGGAGCAGTCTATTTTGTTCCCGTTTAGAACTAGGCATTCGCGCTGCAGTTTTGATCTTGTGTCGGAAAGTTTCAATGGGCCTTTTAACGTAATATTGTATTTATAGATAGCAGGAATCAATATTCGATAATGACTTTTTAGCTTTGGGATATCTGTTTGGAATTGCCAGGACCTGAAGTTAAAGATGTCGGGAGAGACTAAGGTGTATTCAAGTTCTATTATCGACCCCATCTGGATATCGGGCATCGTAAATTTGTTTAATTTAACAAAATCGCTTCTGTTTTCAATAAAGATATCTTTGTTTTTGAGAGGGGTGCTTTCTACTTTGCCGTTTACAAGGTTATAGGTCGTAGCTTTTATGTTTGTAATATACTCAAAGGTCGAACCGTATTTATACAGTGGAATCGTAAAGTTAGCCTGTTCGTATCCCTCCTTTGTGAGGATTCTAAGCCGGGTCTTGTAGTGGTGAAATACCATTAAGGATCGATCTGATTCGCTCCTATCAATTTGTGTCTTACCATGTTCAAAGAGCGTTATGGCATTGGCACTGGAATCTAAAGGGTATACTTTAGTTTCAAAATCGGTACGTCTTATTGTAGGGGTGTCCTCAAATTGTGCCATTAAGCTAGTTGAAAGCAACACAAAAAGAGCTAAAAGAATATGTCTCATAACTGAATATCCGGTTTGGTATCTTCCGAAAGTTAGATAAATAATCCCCCAATTGCAAACAGAATTGTTATTCTGTACTTTGCAGTAATTGCTTTTCATAGAGTTCGGCATACTCCCCATTGGCAGCTAACAAGCTACTATGGTTTCCTTCCTCGATGATACTTCCATTTTCTAGTACAATGATATGATCTGCATTCTTGATCGTTGAAATACGGTGAGCGATAAAAATAGTCGTCTTGTTTCGCATAATACGGCTTAGGTTGCGCAGTATTTCTTCCTCAGTTTTTGTGTCAACAGCAGATAAGCAGTCGTCAAAAATCAACATTTGCGGATCTTTGACTAATGCTCTTGCTATAGAGACACGTTGCTTTTGGCCTCCCGATAGCGTGAGACCTCTTTCGCCTATATGGGTTTGAAACCCCGCCTCAAAAGCAAGAATGTTCTCATATACAGCTGCATCTTTAGCTGCGGATTCTACGCGGTCTATTTCGCAATGATCTAGTCCAAAAGCTATATTGTTGGCAATAGTGTCGGAGAATAAGAATACCTGTTGCGGTACGAAGCCTATCTGGTGACGTAAATCTTTTATATCTAAGTTTTGTATGTTATTGTCATCAAATGTTATGTTGCCTTGATCTGCATCGTACATCCTTAACAGAAGATTGGCAAGTGTCGATTTTCCAGATCCTGTCTTACCGATGATAGCTAGTGTCTGACCTGCTTTGATCGTAATATTTATATTGCTTAATGCCTTGATGCCGGTTTCCGGATAAGTAAATGAAAGGTTCTCAATACGGATATTTCCTGCTAGTTTCTGGGTAATTGTACCACTGATGATTTCAGGTTTTGTGTTAAGGAATTCGTTGATTCTTTTTTGTGAAGCTGCTGCTCGTTGGATGAGTGAAGTTACCCAAGCTAAAGCCATTGCAGGAAATGTGAGTTGGTTGACATACATAATAAATTCTGCAATATTGCCCGCAGTTATCGTTCCTTTATTTACTTCTATCCCACCGATATACACCGTGACGATCGTACTAAATCCAACAAGAAATATGATTAATGGGAAAAATATAGCTTGTACTTTGACTAGATCCAACGAGCTGTTACGATAGATGTTGCTTTCATGTGCAAACTCAGCCATTTTTTGCTCTTCTTGCGTATAGGTTTTTATGACTCTTATCCCAGAGAAGGTTTCTTGTACAAAGGAAGAAAGTTTTGATAGCTGAGTCTGAATCTTAGTACTCCGCTTATTTATAATCCGATTTACAATCAAGATGATCAGTGATATGATAGGGATCGGAATTAATGCATACGTTGCCAGTGTGGGATTGACATCATACATTGCGTATATAATCATAACAGAGAGGGTTACTGTATTGATTGCATACATAATAGCTGGGCCTAGATAGTTTCGTACCTGATTGACATCCTCTGTCGCTCTGTTCATGAGATCGCCAGTGTTGTTTTTTCTGAAGAAGGAAAAATCTAGTTCTTGGTAGTGTCTGTAGATTTCATTCTTTAAATCATATTCAATATGCCTAGAGATGAGAATAATGGATTGCCGCATTAGGAATAGAAAAACACCTCTCAACAAAGCTAAGATAAGTACCACTAAGCCAAAAAAGAGTAAACTGCTGCCAAAAACCTGATAAATGAGGTCTTGTCGCTCAAATCCGTCATAAAGTCGATACAGGTCTATATTTTCTTTGACCAAGTCAAATGCCTCCCGAATTACTTTTGCTGGTAAAATTCCGAAATAATTAGAGATGATGACGAAAATAACACCTGGTATCAAGCGCCATTTGTACTTAAAAAAATATTTGTTGAGGTAAGATAGTTCTTTCATGTTCTGTGTCTATTACAAATGTAATGGTTTCACTTTAATATCTTTTGGCTGTTTTTTGCTTATTCGTCATATAATTCTCTAAAAGCTGTATTATTCCATATGTATTTACGTTTTGTGATACCGTATATTTCAATAAATAGCAGATAAAACAAATTAATTTTTTATTTTTGTAAAGCTTTTTAGGGTAGTTTTTTATTATTTCTTTTGATATGCAAAACGCTTCAGTTTTTGATTTGATGGCTGTTTCCGGACATCAGAATTTATTTTTTTGCAATGATCCACAGGTTGGTTTGAAGGCTATTATTGCTATTCATGATACGACGTTAGGTCCTGCCATAGGCGGGGTTAGGATGTTGCCTTATGGGTCTGAAGAAGAGGCTATCGAGGATGCTTTACGTCTTTCAAAGGCTATTACTTATAAGTCTTCATTGGCAGGGTTGAATCTTGGCGGTGGTTGTGCCGTTATTATTGGCAATAATCGTACAGAAAAGACCGAGATACTTATGCGCCGTTTTGGCAAGTTCGTAGCAGGTCTTAACGGTAATTTTATTGCTTCTATCGATGTCGGAACTACACAAAAGGACCTTGAATACATTCATGCAGAGACAGATTACGTCGCTGGTTTGCCTACCTCTATGAATGGAGGAGGAGATACAACTGTTTTTGCTGCAAGAGGTGTTTTTTACGGTATAAAAGCTTCTATCAAAGAACTATATGGGGATGATTCACTGGCAGGAAGAAAGATAGCTGTTCAAGGTGTTGGTTCAGTAGGCGAACAGCTGGTATCTATGTTGCGTGCAGAGAATGCTCGTGTTTACGTGTCCGATATGACTGAAGAGCGTAAGATGAAGGTAGCTGCTAAATACAAAGCCGAGCCTATACAATACGCGACTAGTTATGAACTTGATGTGGATGTATATGCTCCTTGTGCATTGGGAGGGACAGTTAATCCGGATACTGTGCCTAAGATGCGTTGTAAGATTATCGCTGGGTCTGCGAATAATCAACTGAAAGATGAAGAGCGTACAATTCAATTGTTGAAAGAACATAATATTCTATATACACCAGACTTTTTGATTAATTCTGGAGCACTAATAAGTTGCTATTCGGAATTAGAAGGATATGGGACAGACCGTACGGAGTCTTTAATCCGTAATATTTATAGCGCTACGCGCCATGTTTTGCAAACATCTAGAGAAGAAGATATCACGACATTTGAAGCAGCCAGACAGTTGGCAGAAAGGCGTATCGCAGATATGACTAAGCTGAAAAGATAGTGTATGTTCTTTAATAATCGTTCTTATAAAATAATCGTTCTTATTACACTATGTTAAACAGAAGACACCTTAGAGTTAAGGTATTGCAGACGCTTTATGCGTACAGTTTATCCGAAGATAAACAGGTTAAAGATTTTGAAAAGGCACTTTTCAAAAATGTTGAAGAGGTTAATGAAATGTATATCTGGACATTGAATCTATTGGATGAGGTGGCAGAATATGTGGTTTTAGACCAAGAAAGTCGTGCCGCGAAGTTTTTACCAACGGAAAAGGATAAAATGTTGACGGCAAAATTGAATGGTAACACCTTTATTGAGTCGTTGCGACAGAATCGTACCTATTTGGAGTTGGTTAAGAAGTATAAGGTGTCTTGGGGCTTTGATCCTGAAATTGTACGTTCAATTTTTGCGCAGCTTAAGGATTCAGAAGCTTACCTGGAGTATTTGGCTTTAGAAGACCAGAGTATCAATGCTGAAAAAGATATTATCAAGTATATCTTTAAAAAGATTATCCTGAAATCAGTAGATATTGAGCAGGTATTTGAAGATAAATTCATCAATTGGCCCGTAGATAAAGAAGTTCTTCAGGCGATGATTGCCAAAACTTTTAAGAACTTTAGTTCAGAAAACCCTTCTAATAATAAGTTGGCTGAACTAACCCCCAGTTGGGATGAAGATGAAGAGTTTATTTCCGAATTATTAAAGACATCCGTTCGGTACGGGGATGAGTACCAGGCATTGATTGCAGCCAAGACGAAGAATTGGGAAGCAGACCGTATTGCACTAATGGATATTTTGTTAATGCGTATGGCGATCAGTGAACTTATAAATTTCCCATCAATTCCAGTTAAAGTTACTATAAATGAGTATATTGAGCTTTCTAAGTCGTTTAGTACATTGAAGAGTAACACTTTTATTAATGGTATTTTGGATAAAATCCTAGCTGACTTAACGAAGGAAGGACGTATTCGCAAGGCAGGTAGGGGATTAAAGGATTAACTTATGATATTTAAGAACACACTTTTGGCTATTTCTATTTTGGGATTTATGGCTTCCTGTAGTAATCAGGGAGATACTAATGCCAATAAAGGAACGACTGCTATCGTTGCTTCAGTCTCTGATAGTACAGGTTCGGGCCAACAAGGTACTATTGAGTTTGAGAACTCAGTTTTTGACTTTGGGAAGGTAAAGGAAGGTGCTGTTGTGGAGCATATTTTTAAATTTACCAATACAGGCAAAGCTCCTGTAATATTGTCTCAGGTTTCAGCTTCTTGTGGTTGTACTACCCCCGATTTTACTAAAGAACCCATACTTCCAGGTAAGACAGGTGAGATAAGAGTGAGTTTTAATAGCTTAGGCCAAGTAGGTACACAGCAAAAAATTGTAACCATAAGTTCAAACGCTGAACCGAGAGTTACTACTGTTCAAATTAAAGGGGTGGTCGAAAAATAAATCCGTATTTTATAACTAATTAAATAATAATGATATCAACATTTTTTTTACAAGCTGCAGGTAGTGGTGGGTTAATGAGTTTCTTACCGATGATTTTGATCGTTGTGGTATTTTATTTCTTTATGATAAGACCACAAATGAAAAAACAGAAAGACCATAAGAAATATATTCAGGAATTGGACGTAAACTCTAAAGTAGTAACTACTGCTGGAATTCATGGACGTATCGTAGAAGTAAGTGAAACTACTTTTTTGGTTGATGTTGGTTCTGGAGTTCGTATTCGTTTTGACAAGTCGGCAATCTCATTGGATGCATCACGTGCAGCTAATGCAGAGGTTAAGAAAGATTAATCTTTTCTCTTAGAAAAAACAGAAGCCATTCAGTATGTTGAATGGCTTTTTTTTTTCGTTAATATAGGGCATTTTATCTAAGTTTGTACATATGAAGCAACGAAGAATTAGTAAAATACAACGTCGTAAGATTTCAATTTTCGTGCGTTGTCTTATTATTTCTTTTATCGCGTGGTTGTTGATCGCTATCTCTAACAAGTATACATTTACGATCAAAGCAGGTATAGAATATGTTAACATACCGGAAAAACGTGCTTTTCACCCATTACAGTCTGATACAGTCAATGTCCGCGTGAAGATGAGTGGTTGGAATGTGTTGTTGTCCCGATTGAATCCAGATACCGCAAATATTCAAGTTGATTTAAGTGGCCTGAGTACGCGAAATTATATAGTTTTCTCTAATCAGATTGGTTTTATAAATAGGCAATTCCCAGTGGATAAACAGGTGATCAGCGTGGGGCCAGATACCCTGTATTTTGATTTTTCAAAGCAGACTCAACGCAAGGTGCCGGTCCGCGTACCTATGCATCTTGGATTTAAGAAGCAATATGGCGTAATTGGGGCTACTCGGACGAGTCCTGAATACGTCACTATAACTGGCCCTTTGGAGGACGTGGCAAATATAGAGTATCTGGAGACCGATAGTATCTTTGGTACCCAAGTTCACACCGATATACGTACTGTTTCAAATATTAATAAGCGCCAACGCACGAATGTGACGATTTATCCTACCTTTGCCGAGGTTGTTATCCCAATAGGGGAGCTTACGGAGAAAGTTATTGAATTACCAATAAAGGTCGAGAATGAAGGTCGGTATACCTCTGTCCGTACTATCCCTAGTAAGGTGACGCTTACTACTTTGGTGTCATTAAAGGATTTTAGTAAATGGACAGCACGCGATTTTGAAGCTATTATCGATTTAGATAATTGGGAGGAAAATCGTGTTAAGAGTTTACCTGTTTTATTGACAAAGGTTCCTGATTTTGTTAAAGTCGTAAAAATTGAACCACAGAATGTTGATTTTTTTGTGCGTAAGTAAGAGTTAGGTATGATGATAAATGTTGGTATTACAGGAGGCATAGGGTCCGGAAAGAGTTTTGTGTCTAGTATATTCAGGACAATGGGCATTCCGTTTTATGACGCCGATCGTGAAGCGAAATTTTTAATGAACCACGATCCGGATTTAAGGAAGGGGTTGATCAACAGCTTTGGTGTAGAGGTGTATCAACCCGATGGTTCTTTGGATAGAAAGTGGTTGGCTAAGCAGGTGTTCGGGAATAGCGCTAAATTGAACTTGTTAAATAGTATAGTCCATCCTATAGTAATCCGACATAGCGAGCAATGGGCGGAGAGACAAAGCGCAGCATATAGTCTCAAAGAGGCTGCATTGCTTATAGAAAGTGGTTCTTATAGGTCGTTGGATTGTCTTATTTTGGTACGTGCTCCTGAGGCGTTAAGGATTGAACGTGTCATGCGAAGAGATAATGTTTCCCGTGCGGAAGTCATTGACCGTATAAGCAAACAGATGGGCGAAGAAGAGAAACAAAAATTTGCAGACTTTACTATTCTTAATGATGGGGTAAGTCCTTTACTTCCTCAAATATTATATATACATCAACAGATTTTAGATAGACAATGGTCGAAATAATTGACGACTTTTTAATAGAAACGATACTGGGGTATTACTGCCGTATTGGTGATTTTTATATCGATCCCAAATATCCAGTGCAACAGGCAGTGATATCGCATGCACATGGGGATCATGCGGTACCAGGACATCAGGAGATATATTGTACAGCGGCGACGGCAGCATTTATGCGGTATCGATTTACGAAGCAAGCTTTGTCATCCTATAAACTCCAATCGTTTGACAAATCATTTGTTTTTAATGGCGTTGAGATTACTTTTATACCTGCTGGACATATTCTTGGCTCTGCTCAGATTTTGATGGTGTATAAAGGTGTGCGGTATCTCTACACCGGTGATTACAAGCTACAGGAGGATGCGACATGCGAGCCTATAGCTTATGTCAAAGCTGATGTATTGATTACAGAAACTACGTTTGCATATCCAGATGTTATCCATCCCGATCCCGTAAAGGAAATTCAGAGGTTAGGGCAGCAGTCGGCACATATTATGTTGGGCTGTTATGCCTTGGGAAAGGCTCAGCGTCTCACATATCTCCTTAATACTTATTGTCCACAGAAGGAAGTGTTTGTACATCATAGCATGGCCCCTCTTCATCGCATTTACGATCAGTTGGGCTTTGTGAAGCTCAAATATGAGCTGTACCACAGAAGGGCTTTAAAGGAGGGGAAAGATAAGGTGTATTTAATCCCGCCTATGACCTTCAACCATTATTCAAGAGCTAAAAATGTTATCCGTGTTTTTGCTTCGGGTTGGGAGCGTTTGCAACGGCATAATGATTTGTCTTTGTATATTTCTGATCATATTGACTGGAATGATTTGTTAGCGTATATCGGGCGGGTCGAGCCGCTTGAGATTTGGACGGTTCATGGAGAGGGCGCTCATCTACGTACTGTCTATAGTGATAAAATGAAAGTTAGAAACATTTTGAAAGAAGCCTAAGACGTTTGGATTTTCTTAAACGCAAAAAAAGACTATATTTTCAGATAGTCTTTTTTGTGGTGCCAGCTGGATTCGAACCAGCGACACAAGGATTTTCAGTCCTTTGCTCTACCAACTGAGCTATGGCACCTTTTCAAGTTTTTATTTATAATCTGTTACTTGTCAGATTTTGGGTGGTGCCAGCTGGATTCGAACCAGCGACACAAGGATTTTCAGTCCTTTGCTCTACCAACTGAGCTATGGCACCTTTTTTGCAATCCGTTTTACCGTTCTTGCGATGCAAATATAGCTTCTCTTTTTGGATTCTAAAACATTTATACAAAAAAAAACAGGATATATATACAAATGGTTGATTTAGATAGAGATAAAATTACACGAAATAAACACGGGGATAAATGATTTTAGGGTATCTTTGCATTTTATTAAAATAGTATGAGTAAAAGAGGAAGAGTATTGGTAGCGATGAGTGGCGGTGTGGATAGTTCTGTTGCGGCCGTCATGTTGCACGAGCAAGGTTACGAAGTGATTGGCATAACGATGAAAACCTGGGATTATGCTAGTTCGGGAGGTTCGTCAAAGGAAACGGGCTGTTGCAGCTTAGATAGTATTAATGATGCTCGGTCTCTTGCTGTAAATTATGGATTTCCCCATTTTATTTTAGATATACGCAATGAATTTGGTGATTATGTGATTGACAATTTTGTCGATGAATATATCGCAGGACGTACGCCCAACCCTTGTGTGCTGTGCAATACGCATATCAAATGGGAGGCACTGATTAAAAGAGCGAATAAGCTGGATTGCGAATTTATTGCTACAGGGCATTATGCGAATATCCGTCAACATGACAATGGGCGTTATGTGATCTCTAAAGGACTTGACGAGCACAAAGATCAATCCTATGTCCTTTGGGGGGTAACGCAGGAAAATTTGGCCCGTACACAGTTTCCATTGGGTGGTTTTCATAAATCTGAGATCAAGCAGATGGCTTTGGATATGGGGCAAAAAGAACTTGCTAACAAATCTGAAAGCTATGAAATATGTTTTGTTCCTAATAATGATTATAGAGAGTTTTTAAGACATAAAAAGCCTTCTCTTGACCAAGATATAGGTCCAGGCAATTTTTTGCTCTCAGACGGTACGGTCGTAGGCCAACATATAGGTTACCCTTATTTTACCATTGGTCAACGTAAAGGGTTGGGAATTGCGTTAGGCAAGCCCATGTTTGTAATTGAAATTTTGCCGGAAAGTAATTCCGTTGTCTTAGGCGAAGAGCACGAATTGGAGCGTTCACAGGCATTTGTACGTAATATTAATTTAGTGAAATACGCTTCTTTGGAAGAGCCTATGGAAGCTATTACTAAAATTAGATACAAAGATTCTGGTGCGGTATCTACCTTAACCCAAAAGGGCGAAATTATGCAGGTAGACTTTCCTCATGCGGTGAAAGGCATTGCACCAGGACAATCTGCAGTATTTTATGAAGGGAGCGATCTAATTGGCGGAGGATTTTTAATGAAGTAAGCTTTAGAATTTCTAAAGCTTACTTTCTTTTTTAACCTTTCGTTTTACAACAATTTGACGCAGTTGTTGCTTCGTTTCATATTGGATTTCGAGGTACTTGATAATTTCACCTGCGATATCTTTGTGCGTAGCTTTTTCGATACCTTCCAAACCTGGAGACGAGTTCACTTCTAGAATTAACGGTCCCCGTGTTGATGGTAACATATCCACCCCAGCCACAGTAAGCCCCATTGCGCGGGCGGCTGCTATAGCGGTCTCTCTTTCTTTTCGGGTTAATTTAACGATTTCGGCGGTCCCTCCGCGATGTAGATTCGATCGGAACTCTCCTTCTTTAGCAGTCCTTTTCATAGCGCCTACGACCTTGCCGTCAACTACAAAAGCACGGATGTCGGTACCTTTGGCCTCTTTGATATATTCTTGGATCAAGATATTATTGCCTAAGCCGTAGAAGGCTTCAATAACGGAGGAGGCTGCTTTTTTAGTCTCGGCCAATACCACGCCTATTCCCTGTGTCCCTTCTAGCAATTTGATTACCAGAGGAGCTCCGCCTACCATGTTGATAAGATCGTCTACATCTGATGTTGTCCTGGCAAATCCTGTGATTGGTAAACCTAATCCTGCTCCCGAAAGTATCTGCATACACCGTAGTTTATCACGTGAACGGGTGATCGCCTGACTTGGATTGGCCGATATTACATTCATTACTTCAAATTGACGTACGATCGCCGATCCGTAAAATGTTACGGAAGCACCGATTCGGGGTATTATAGCATCTATATCTGTTATATTCTCCCCTCTGTAATGGATGCTTGGTTTTCCTTGCTGTATTCCTACATAGCATTTGCTGTGATCCATAACAACACACTCGTGGCCTCTAGCGGAGGCAGCTTCGACTAGACGTTGTGTAGAGTATAGATTTTTATTTGTAGATAGTATTGCTATTTTCACGAATGTGTTTATTTAAAGTATAAAACAAATGGGTAGGCTAAAGGTTTGATTAAAAGCTGTTTCTCGAAAGGTTTTTCTTAGAAACGTCTACAAGGAATTTCCCGCTGATAAAGTTCCTGCCTAACAACATAGGATAGGACATGGATGACCGGTCTCTTAAAGATAACTTGATGTCATAGAGACGATCGAACATGCGGATTTTAGTTAAAAAAATGTGTCGGGTCTCTGTTTGACCGAACGAACTCTTAACCACGCGTTCGCGGTGAATAGGAAACGTTAATGTTAATATTTCTTCTTCCTCCAAATGAGGTTTAATATGGCAGGTTATGTATCGATGTCCATGTTTTTCATGAATCTTGAAGTCTTCACAGTGCAACACCGAGGTTTCAGCCCCGGTGTCGATCTTAGATTCTATATTGTACATCCCTAATTCAGGAAGGTCTACAATTTCATATCTACCTATAGTCAGTTTATCTTTCACGGATCTTACTCGTAGATAAATGTGCCGAAAGGCGAAGTTATAGTGACTTGTTTCTTCTCGCTATCTTCTACACGACCGATAATCTGAGCCGGTATTCCAAATGATTCGGAGATTTGAATAATGTCTTGGGCAATAGTTTCAGGTACATATAGCTCCATACGGTGTCCCATATTGAATACTTTGTACATCTCTTGCCAGTCGGTATTGGATTCTTTTTGAATCAATTCAAAGAGAGGAGGAATTGGAAAAAGGTTATCTTTGATGATATGGACATCATCTACAAAATGAAGTACTTTAGTCTGTGCTCCACCTGAACAGTGTACCATTCCGTCGATTAGGCTTCTGTATTTATCTAAAATGACTTTTATCACTGGGGCATAGGTGCGTGTCGGTGACAAGACTAACTTGCCTGCAGTAATTTCCTCTCCAGTTTCGACTTTGATTGAGTCGGTTAATGCTTTACCTCCTGCAAAAACCAGATCGTAAGGTACAGCTGGATCGTAACTTTCAGGATATTTCTCTGCTACGTATTTACTAAATACGTCGTGACGGGCAGATGTTAGCCCGTTTGATCCCATCCCTCCATTGTATTCCTTTTCATAGGTTGCCTGGCCATAGGAAGCTAATCCTACGATGATATTGCCACCTTTTATTTTGTGATTGGAGATGACATTTTCACGCTTCATGCGGCAGGTAACGGTACTGTCTACGATGATGGTACGTACCAGATCACCAACGTCAGCAGTTTCTCCCCCAGTAGAGTATATGCCAATCCCGAGTTCACGTAATTCGGCAAGAATTTCTTCCGTACCGTTGATGATTTCTGCAATTACTTCGCCTGGGATATTGTTTTTGTTACGACCGATAGTCGAGGACAAAATAATGTTATCGATGGCTCCCACGCATAGTAGATCGTCCAGATTCATAATAATCGCATCTTGTGCAATACCTCTCCAGACGGATATATCTCCGGTTTCTTTCCAGTAAATGTAAGCCAGTGAAGACTTCGTCCCTGCACCATCTGCGTGCATAATATTGCACCATTCTGCATCGGCACCCAAAATATCAGGAATGATTTTGCAAAAAGCTTTTGGATATAAACCTTTATCGATATTCTTTATAGCATTGTGTACGTCCTCTTTTCCAGCGGACACACCTCTTTGATTGTATTTTAAGTCTGACATCTTGTACAAAAATAAACATTGCTTATGATTATAGCGAAAGTTTTTCGGTAAGTATTCTTTTTTTTGAAGAACGGAACTCCAGTGGAGGGTTATTATTGATCTTCCATTTCAAAGACGGAGTCTATTTTCCAGTTTGTTTTATCCTTTGATGCGGCTACAGCTAATTGATCACAACGTTCATTTAACGGATGACCAGCATGACCTTTTACCCAGACAAGTTTGATTTCATGTAGTTTGTAAGATTGCATTAGACGGATCCACAGATCCTTGTTTTTTTTGCCCTGAAAACCTTTTTGCATCCAGCCATATACCCATCTTTTGTCTATTGCGTCGATCACATATTTAGAATCGGAATAAATGGTGACTTTCTGCTTTATGTTTTTAAGTGCCTCTAGACCAATTATTACGGCCATTAACTCCATTCGGTTATTGGTTGTCTTACGAAATCCTCCTGAAAACTCTTTTTCGATCAATTTACCCTGAAAAGCTGGGTTGCTACCTGTATAGATGGTTCTTAGTATAGTGCCGTAACCTCCTGGGCCGGGATTTCCGCTTGAAGCACCGTCTGTATAAAGTTCTATCATTAGCACAAAAATACATTATAAATCGTTATTCGTTAGTAAAATTTGCCATTGCTGATGATATATCTTATTTTAGTTTATTGAACTTTAAATTTATGATCAAGCGACTTTTTATTGGATTAGTGTTAGTTTTTTTATTTGCTAAATCGTATGGGCAAAATAGTCTTCCCAAGGATGAGAAGATGGCATGGTTTGATGATGCTAAATTGGGCATTTTTATCCATTGGGGGGTGTATGCCGTCAATGGTGTTTCGGAATCTTGGTCATTCTTCAATAATTATATGAGCCATGATAATTATTTGAAGCAGCTTCGAGGTTTTACCGCAAAAGAATACAAGCCTCAGGACTGGGCCAATCTGATTAAAGAGTCAGGAGCACAATATACGGTGATCACGACCAAACATCATGACGGAATCGCATTGTGGGATAGCAAAACAGATAAAGCATTGACAGTATCTAAACATGCTAACGTGAAGAAAGATGTGTTGACGCCGTTTATAACTGCTGCTAAAAAGGCCGGATTGAAAACGGGGCTTTATTACTCTCTGCCCGATTGGAGTCACCCCTATTATGATGTGGTTACGCGTTCCCGTAAACGTTATGTCCTAAAAGATGAGCCTAAGCGTTGGGCACAGTTTGTTGACTACTATCAAGGGCAGTTGGCCGAGTTGTCAACGCAGTATCATCCTGATCTATTGTGGTTTGATGGTGACTGGGAGCATAGTGCTGAAGAGTGGAAAGCTGAGCAGACATTAAGTTTATTACGCCGGTACAATCCAAATATCATTGTTAACTCCAGATTAAATCATCATGGAGACTATGCTACCCCCGAACAAGGAGTACCGGTGAAGCGACCAGCGGATCGATATTGGGAACTGTGTTATACGATGAATGATTCTTGGGGATACCAACATTTTGATACCAATTATAAAACACCAAATATGATTGTACGGACATTTATCGATTGTATTGCAATGGGAGGTAATCTATTATTGGATATCGGACCTAAAGCGGATGGTACCATTCCAGAAGAACAAGTGAAGATCCTAAAAGAATTGGGACGTTGGACGAGTAAATATAAGGAAGCGATTTATGGCACTAGGGCAGGAGTATCACCTGCTTTCATAGCTGAAAAAAATAGTCTCTCTAAAGACGGCAAGACTGTGTATATATATTTAGATGAGATGAAAAATTATCTTCAGATAAATGGTTTGCAATCGAAGCCTGTTCACGTCCGTTTTATCGGTAGTTCTGAAAAAGTAGACTATAAATATGATGGTTATACTTTAAGCTTGAATATGACAACAAATGATTTTGATCCTACAGCTTCAGTAATTGCGATAGAGTTTGGTGATCGTCCCCATTTTGAGTTTGATCATGCTGAGGTTATACCCGTTCTTGCCGATGTACTAAGTGCTAAAAATAGCCCGAGTGCTATACGTGATATTGTAGCTTTTACTTCGGCAGGAGCTAATTTGTTTTCGGGACACATGAATGATGACGGCAGTGTGTTGTCAAAAGATCTAAAATTTGCAGATCAAAAAACTAAGGATTGGGTGTTGAAACATGCCGAGGTCCTGCACGATGCCCATAAAGGGATAGCCGAAGGACATTATATCGGAAATACGGCTTTATCCCGAGATCGGCAGACACTGTATCTATTTATTGAAGGTCAACCTACTGGGCCTATCGCTATCAAAGGGTTGAAAAATACTATTGCCCGAGTACGTATAGTAGGTGAGGGTTCGATGATAAGTCACAAGGTTTATAACAAATTATATTGGAGTGCTATCCCTGGGATTGTTTATATAGACGTTCCAAAAGATAGGTTAGACAGCTATCATACGGTTGTTGCTGTACTATTGGATAAGCCTATAGAATTGTATGCAGAAGAGGTAAAAGCCATAGAAAGCAATCTTTAGTCTATATTACTTTTATGTTCTGGTAGCTGGTCGATCTCCAATAGACATGAACCGAACCCGATCTTATGGGTAGTGGGAAAAATCTTGAAGGAAATTAATGCAACGGAAAGTTAAAATGAATCAATAATAGGCCCCCTTTCAGAAAAAAGGTCTGTATCAGAAATAATGATACAGACCTTTTTATTTATTTGCTACGGATCGTTACTTTTCCCTCTTTACCGGGGGATCCAGAATAAATCTGTCCTTGTGGTAGTCCGCGAAGGCCAGATGGAGAGGTTGCTATTCTAGAATAGATATTCGTTATTTCAGAGCTTGGTGTTACGTGGAGTCCCCCTGGTGTGATATCAACAAAGAGATAATTTTTTTGTTTTTTATTCTCCGTTTGTGGTGTGGTACCAGTAGGATCATAGACCAGGTTTACAATACCAGCATCCCCATTCGGATCCGTACGCATACCGTTGTTTGCATCCTGCCCCCTAGCTATGACGTACAATGAACCTAATTTCTTGAAATTAATATCAATGTCAAAATTAGATGCATTGTTCTGTCCAGCTTGTCCAGAAATGAATGCCCTATCTCCAATTTCTGCGTGTTTTACGACTAGTTTCACTTCTTTTTTTCCGTAGAATTGTAATGACGACCTATCTTTCATAATCAAGGTGTCAATGTGGACTACAGCAGATGAATCCCGATCGTTAAACACCTTTTTTTCTTTTTTATTCAATTCCAATTTGCTGATATGTATATCAGCTGTTTGTCCGATAGTTAGGGAATAGATCGCTATCAGAAAAGTCATTAATCCTAGTTTTTTGTTAATTTTCATTTTCTTTTGCTTTTTAATGTTATACCATCAAACTCCCGATCACCTACCTTATATATAGGAGCTTTTATTCTTTGACTTCGTTTAGGTAGTAAAGGATTAATTTGGCTGTTTTTTCTGAAGCCCCAGGTGCACCAAGTTTGCCGGCCAAGATTTCATAGTTTTCCATAATACTGTCCCTATGTTCCTTTTCAGAGAGGATTTTTCCAATTTCATCACGAATTTGTTGTGGATTACATTCTTGTTGTATAAGTTCGATGACCGAAAGGTAGTTGTTGATCAGATTTACCAACGAAATAAATTTTACCTTTATTAATTTTCGTGCTAACCATACGGAAATCGGATTGGCTTTGTACACAACAACCTGTGGTACTTTTAATATACCTGTCTCCAGCGTAGCAGTACCACTTGTCACGACCGCAGCATCTGCATGTTTTAGCAAGTCATATGTTTGATCAAAGATGATAGGTATTTCCAGATCTCCCACATATTTTTGATAGTAGGATGCTTCAAAGTTGGGAGCACCAGCAATAATAAGTTGATGCTTTGGAAATGCAAAGTAAAGATCAATCATATCCGGCAATATCTGCTCTATTTCCATTTTTCGACTGCCCGGAAGTAGAGCGATGATCGGAGCTTCTGATAAATGGTTTTTTTTCAAAAAACCAGGATTGAATGAATAGTTAGATATAGCGTCGAGTAGTGGATTGCCCACGTAGTCCACCTTCATGCCGAATCTTTTGTAGAAATCTACTTCAAAAGGCAGGATACAAAACATGTGATCGACTATCTTTTTAATCTTATGTACGCGACCTTGGTTCCACGCCCATATTTTTGGTGAAATATAATAAGAGGTTTTTATCTCATGTGCTTTTGCGAAGGAGGCAATTTTTAAGTTAAAACCGGGGAAATCAATAAGGATGACTGTGTCCGGATTAAAATCAAGAATATCCTTTTTTACCTTTTTAAGATTCTTGCTTATTGTCCCTAAGTTTTTTATTACTTCTACGAAACCCATAAAAGCCATTTCAGACGTGTGAACTAATGCTGTCTGATCGGCTTCTTGTTGCATACGGTCTCCACCTACAACTTTGAATACGGCATCGGGATCTTCAATTTTTAATGCTTTTATCAGATTCGCGCCATGTAGATCTCCTGATGTTTCTCCTGCAATAATATAGTATTTCATTAAATTCTCTCTAAATCAAAATATATGTGCTTGTCGCTCCTTTATTAATAAGTAACAATAAGCCTTGTAAATCTTTTTATTTAACTGTTAAAGATAAGTATTCACCTCTAGTTTTGTGAAATAGGAATATTTCTTTTTTTGAAGGATGTAAGAAGATCGTTGATCCCATATTTTTGAGTAAAAAAAATGCCAGACTTTGTCTGGCGATCTTCTGATAACGTATCAATGTATTAAATTCCAAGTTCCACCTGAAACATGGCCCCTAATATGTTTTTACTATGCGAGTTCTTATAGTTTCCCTCTTTTACGGTATAGTTAGCATTTAACTGGAATTTGAGACGATGTGCTTTCATATACTTTGTCAAGCCAATTTCGATTACTTCGGTTTGAGTCTCAAATTTAGATATTTGCTGATGCGGTTTTAAGTAGGTATACCGACCTGCGATCTCATAACCGTGATTTAATAAATAGGAAGTTTGTTGGTTTAATCCCCACCCCTTATAAGCATAGGTTTCTTCAGGTTTATCACCCGTTGTGTTGTTTATTGGATTGTCTACATCTCTGCGCATATACTCTGCTTGATATGCAAATCCTTGATATTTAAAGATTGCATCAGCGAAAGCTGTTTTTAAAGTGAAAGGGTTCTGTACATATTTACCTGTCTGCCCTCCCTCACGTGTAGTTCTGTCGTTGTAGCTGTAACCACCGCCAATAGAAAGCTTTGGCGTCACTTCTCTTTCAATATCACCTTCCGAGTAGTCACCACCGTTCACAAACTCTCCTAAAGGTAAAAACTCCACACGACCAGTGTATGCCAGTCCATCATCGGTAGAGTTTGCGGGACGCCCCTCTCCAGTAGATATCGCAGCCTTTGCATTAATTGGCATGGAACCAAGCTTTTTACTTAAGTTGAAGCTTATCCCAAAATCCCGGTCTACCGTAAAATTACTGTTGACCAAGGAGCGGTCGGCAAACTGTAATTGTCCCGAAGAGTTTACACGTTGTCTGTTTCCTGGCAATTTGTTCTGTCCAAAAGAAATGTAAAAATCATCTGAAAAGTTATAGAACATCACCGCATCACGTACAATATTTGGTATTCCCGTATCATCAAAATCCTGATCTGAACGGGTAAAGGCGAGCTGAACAGAATAGGATATCTTTGGGGTGTATATATAGCCATCCATACGCATACGCAATCTACGTATTCTAGCGTCAAATTTTTCATTATCTTCTCCATCCAAGACATTACTGTATCCCAATCTGTTCTGCATCCTAAATCTAAAGTTGGTGTAGAACAAGGAATCTTTAGATGTATATTGGATACCTTTAAAATTTAAAATGGTAGCCCGGTCATCTCTTTCCTGAGCTTTCAAGTTGCTGATGCCCAGAAGTATGAGTAGAGGAGCTGTTATTAAGGCTTTTTGACGAAAAAAAAACGTTTTAAAATTGTGGTACTGCATTGTTATTCTTTAAATTTAAAATCTAATTTTGGTGTATGGTATTAAGTCTTTGTGGCTTAACATTAATTTTACGCAAATATAGGGTTAATGAGGTGATTGCAAAATACTAAAGCCTAAGGTAATCATTTCATAATATTTATTTAACATTATTTTAATATTAACAAGGTATAAAGGGAGAGAATGAGAAAAATCATCCATGTTGATATGGATTCGTTTTATGCTTCTGTTGAGCAGCGTGATTTTCCAGAGCTCCGTGGAAAGCCAATAGCAGTAGGCGGATCTCCTGATGGACGAGGGGTGGTGGCAACTTCAAGTTATGAAGCCCGGCGCTTCGGTGTCAAATCTGCTATGCCCTCCCGACAGGCACTACAACTGTGTCCAGATATTATATTTGTATATCCTAGATTTGACGTATACAAAGAGGTATCTGTACATATCCGCGAGATTTTTAGACGTTATACCGACTTGATTGAACCCCTTTCCCTGGACGAAGCTTATTTAGATGTGACAGCGGATAAGAAAGGGATAGGATCTGCCATAGAAATCGCGAAAGAGATTAAAGAAGCCATTAAGAGCGAACTTAATCTGACGGCCTCAGCAGGAGTCTCTGTAAATAAGTTTATTGCAAAGATCGCATCCGACTACAATAAACCAGACGGGTTGACATTTATAGGCCCCTCTAAAATTGTTAAGTTTTTGGAGTCTTTACCGATTGAGCGCTTCTTTGGAGTAGGAAAGGTGACAGCTGAAAAAATGAAAAGGAAGGGGATTCATCTAGGAAGTGATTTGAAATGTTTTTCCGAAGCACAGTTGATCCGTGACTTTGGAAAGTCAGGAAGTTTTTTTTACCATATGGTACGTGGTAATGATGATCGGCCGGTACGTTCTAATCGAGTAGCAAAATCTATTGGCGTAGAGGATACCTTTACACGGGATATTTTAGAGCTTGATGACATGAAAATCGAGCTGGATCATCTTTGCTATAAATTGAGTAAGCGACTCGATATTAAGTCGGTTTCAGGTAGAACCCTGACGCTAAAAGTAAAGTTTGCAGACTTCTCCTTATTAACAAGAAGCTATACAGGCTCTCATTTTTTATCAAGTTATCAGCAATTGAAAGATGAGGCTGAGACGCTTTTGGATAAAGTGAACTTTGAAGATCGGAAAGTCAGGCTTTTAGGGATTACCGTATCCAATTTTTTTGAACACGAATTTGATGCGCCCAGAAACGGACAGTTGAGTTTGTTTTAATATATTACTTTAGGGATTCAACAAACCCTAAAGTAATATCCATTTTTTAATTTTCGGCTTTTTCTGAGAAACTACAACCACAACCTTTGCCACAGCCTCCACTTTTTCTTTTAGAAGGCATGAATTTCTTTACCATAAATAGTATTGCAACGATAAAAACAATTGCGATAATAGCATATTGAATGTACATCATAGCTTGAATAATTATTTTAATAGTTGATACGCGATCAACGCTGCAATATAAGCAAGCCCGGTCATGAAACCGGCTTGAATCAAAGTCCATTTCCACGAACCGGTCTCTCTTTTTACAACGCCAATAGTGGCCATACATTGCATAGCAAATGCATAAAATAACAGGAGTGACACTCCTGAAGCTAAATTATAAGTAGGTTGACCTGTATTGCGATTGATTTCCGATTTCATCCTAGTGAATAATGTCTGTTTTTGATCGTTATCTTCAATATCCAGATCTTCTCCTAAGGAATATACTACAGCTACAGTACCAACGAACACCTCTCTGGCTGCAAAGGATGCTAGTAAGCCTATTCCAATCTTCCAATCGTAGCCCAACGGCTCAATTACAGGCTCAATGCCGCGACCTAAATAGCCCAAATAAGAATATTCCGTCTTATAAGCAGTCACCTCGTCAGCTATTTGTTCTTGCGAAAAGTGAGGGTTCTCTTGTGTAATGTATTTCTCTGGTTCAGAGAATTTGTCATTTGGGCCAAAATTGCCCAACACCCAAAGTATAACAGAAATTGCTAAAATTATTTTACCCGCTCCAAATAAGAAACCAGAAGATTTTTCCCATACTGTGTTCAGTACATTTTTCCAATCGGGCATTTTGTATGTAGGCAATTCAAAGATCAAATACGATTTCCGAACCGATTTTATTACTTTATTCAGGATTAATGACGAAAACAAAGCTGCTACGATGCCGATTATGTACATTGCAAATAAAACAATCCCCTGTATATTGAAACCTAGAAAAACGCTGTCTGGAATGACCAAGCCTATAATGACCACATAAATAGGAAGTCGAGCAGAACAGGTCATGAATGGAGTTACCAACATAGTTAATAGCCGTTCTTTGGGGTTCTCAATATTACGGGCCGACATGACGGCAGGGATAGCACAGGCTACACCAGACATCAATGGTATTACAGACTTTCCGTTTAGGCCAAATGGTTTGAGCCATCGGTCCATTAAGAAGACTACACGACTCATATAGCCGGTCTCTTCCATCAATGAGATGAATAGAAATAGAATGATAATTTGAGGAAGGAATATTACAATACCTCCGATACCCGCTATTACGCCATTGACCAGAAGATTCGCTAGGGGACCTTCGGGCATCACCGCAGAGGTAGCTTCACCTAAGCTTGCAAACAATTCATCAACACCATCCATCAATGGTCCAGACCAGTTATATATGGCTTGAAATATTAAAAATAGTATGCCGAAGAATATCAAGTATCCATATATAGGATGGATAAGAATATTATCAATTCTCTCCGTTAAACTTAGTTTTTTATTTTCTTTTTTAAATAATATTTGCTGAAGGTCATTGTTTATTTTTTCCTGACGCAACATGGCTTCTGCCTTTTGAAGTTGCTGTATGCTGACACCATATTTGCTCCGTATAGCGGAGAGCTGATTGTTCTCTTCTGCAGATAAGATCTTGATGTTATCTTGAGCCAAATATTGCCATGTGCGGTATTCTGTGGAGAGCGGAAATAGCTTCTTGGCCTCGTTCAAGGGGTCTTGATATTCCTCAGGAAGCATCAAGCTATTAAAATATGGCGCTGGCTGTGCGTCCAGATTTCGTGTTAATTCATCTATTCCTTCTCCTGTACGGGCGTTAGTTCTGAAAACTTTAGTCTTGAGATAGTTTTCAAGAGAAGGTATATCAATTTCTACGCCTTTGGCCTCAATCTCATCCATCATATTGAGAACAAATACTGCCGAAAGACCAGCTTCACGTACCTGTTGATATAACACTATACCGCGATTGATTGTACTGGGTTCAGAAACTACTACGACCAAATCAGGAACTGTATTTTTATTCGCCAATGTATTGAAGACCACTTCTTCATCTAAAGAATTCGGAAACAAAGTGTAAGTCCCAGGCAGATCAATGATCTTATAGTTTTTATCGCCTACTTTTATAGCTCCTTCCCTTTTCTCGACAGTGATACCTGGGTAGTTCCCTACCTTTTGGTTTAATTTGGTAATACGATTAAATAGAGAGGTTTTCCCAACGTTTGGGTTTCCTAATAATGCTATTGTTCTGTTCTTCATTATATTTTGTTGGCCAGAATTAATGAGGCTTCTGACTTTCTGATTGCTACTAAGGTGTTATCTTGAATAATATTGACACAGATTGGACCGTGCAGTGGAGCTACGTGCTTAATTTGTATAGTAGTACCGGGGGTAAAACCCAATTCATAAAACTTGGCGGGAAGATCATCTTTATCAAAAGAATGAATGACTGCTTTTTCTCCTTTTTTTAGTTTATCAAGTGAGATTTTATTTTGCATTATTTTTGTAACTTTAGATAGTTTCTAATACCTCGAAATTCTCCAAATATAGCTAAAAGGAATGAGTTTAGGGATGTTGGTTATGTCACAGAATTGTTTTAATTAGATTCATTATAAATATGGGTATTGAGGATCGAATCAAAACCAGTCGGTTTCAGGATGATTGGCACAAGGCTACTATTAATATTCTTTATACCAATAATTGGTTGAGTAACTTGTTGGAATCTAGAGCTAGTAAGAAAAAAATAACGCTTCAACAGTTTAATGTTTTACGAATATTACGAGGGCAATTTCCCAATCCCGCTTCTAACGCGATGATTAAGGAACGAATGATAAACAGTACACCTGATATCTCCAGATTGGTAGAGCGCATTGTGACCAAGGGATTAGTTACACGGACGAAAAATAAATCTGACAAACGTGCTGTAGATCTACTTATCACGGAAAAAGGCCTCCAACTCTTAGACGAATTGGAGGCTGATATGAACCTTTCCGCTATGCTGTCAGAGAATCTTTCCGAGCAGGAAGCTGTGGTTTTAAATGGCTTGCTCGATAAATTACGGGGCGAAGCCTAAAAAAGTGTTAGTGTGTGTGACCTTCGTGGTCTTCATGCTTGTGCTCATTATCTGTATTGCCCTTTTCGGTGCTATGGCTTTCATTGCTATGATCATGATGGACTTTTCCTTTGTCGTCGTGACTGTGCTCACCATGGTCGTGATGTTCGTGATGTTCGTGTCCATGACCCTCATGGCTATGATCATGGGGTAATAAGAATGTGGTTAATGATATGGCTAGTCCTAAAAAGACTGCGGCCATTTTCTTTTTGTTAAATTTATGGTGATCAGCAGATCCAGACTCAAATAATATAGTAGTGGAGATATGTAAAAATATACCAATTACTACGGCCATGATTTTATCAAAATGCTGTGATATATTACCTACTTCGCCTTTACTCAATACGGAACTGGTCATGAACCCTAGTGGTGTCATTGCTGCAAAAATAAATAGCATGATTATAATAGCTCTTTTGCTCAAGGAAGAACTTAATAAAAGACTGCCTAAAGCAAATGCTGCTGGGATATGATGTATCGCAATACCAAATACCAGTTTGGACTGTTGACCTGAAATCAATGGCATCCCTTCTAAAAATGCATGTAGACATAGGCTGATCATGATTCCTAACGGAAACCCTGCATTTTCATTGTGGTGGATATGGCCATGTTCTATACCCTGTGAAAACTGTTCCAACAAGAGTTGAAAAATGAAGCCTCCTAATATATACAGTCCAATGACTTCTGGACTGGTCGTATTAGCGTGGTAAACATGTGGGATTAAATGTAGCACTGTAATAGCAAACAGATAGGCCCCACTAAAAGAGAGAATCAATTTGAGGTAGTTCGTGTTGTCTCTTTTGACAAAAAAAACGGCCAATCCGCTGATGAATGCGGATAGAAATAAAATAGCTACGATTAAAGTAAAGCTCATATAGTATTATGTGTTGAAATATTTTCTGTAAAGAAAGAGGGGACGAACCGTTTAAATAGGTTTCCATTTAAGATGCCGATCAAGCTACCGAGTAGAGCCCCACAGAGTACATCAAATGGGTAATGTACGCCTACATAAATTTGCGAAAAAGAAATTAATGCAGCCCATAAGACGCACAGCCATAGGGTGTGTTTCCACTTACGACGAAATAACACAATCCAGAAAAAAGCCATGGCAAAGTGATTTGTTGCGTGCGAGCTTGTGAAACTAAATCCAGAACCACATCTCACCCGGAGATTAATATCATGCTTGAATTCAATATCGTTGCATGGACGGATGCGCTTTACATTTTTCTTGATCAGATGGGATGATATACCATCGGACATACCGAAATTAATCAATGTGCATAAAACAACCAATATGCCTAGTTTGCCATAATGTTTGATGAAAAAGATAATGACAAATAGATACAAGGGAGCCCACGTGAATGGATTGCGTAAAATAGGTAATAGCCAGTCAAATACAGGGTTGCTTAACCCTTGGTTTATCAGTAAGAAAATTTCTTTATCTAGATCAATTATTTGTTGCCACATAAGATTCGTTGTTTTGTGTATGAAAAGCTAAAAGTACATTAATTGAAACTAAATGGGAAATGGAATTTTAATATTAAAATACACAAAGTTGCAACAAATATATGTTTTTTAAATTTTATATCCAATCAAGATGTTGTATTTATTTTGGAATAACCTATTTTTACGGTTCACTATAATTGATCAAGTTTATGACTTTAATAAAATCTATTTCAGGTATTCGTGGTACTATTGGTGGTCGTGCAGGAGAAGGATTGACGCCAATCGATATCGTTAAGTTTACTGCGGCATTTGGTAAGATATTGATGAGACAGTCCGATAGCAAGAAGATTGTGGTGGGGCGGGACGCACGCGAATCCGGGGAAATGGTTAGTAGCTTGGTAATCGGTACACTTCAAAGTATTGGTGCCGAAGTTGTGGATTTGGGCCTTTCTACCACACCTACAGTAGAGATCGCTGTACCTTTAGAAGGGGCAGCAGGGGGGATCATACTGACAGCTTCGCATAATCCTGGACAATGGAATGCTTTGAAGCTATTGAATGATAAGGGAGAGTTTATATCCGATATTGAAGGGAAAGAAGTTCTAGAATTGGGCGAAAGTCTTGATTTTGATTTTGCAGAGGTGCAGGATCTAGGAAAGGTCACCGTGGACGGCAGTTACCTGCAAAAGCATATCGACGCAGTTTTGGCTTTGGAATATGTTGATGTAGCTGCTATCCGTGCAGCTGGATTCAAGATTGCTGTAGATGCTGTGAATAGTACGGGCGGTATTTTTATCCCTGCTTTATTGGAAGCCTTGGGTGTGGAGACAATATTTAAGATACATTGTGAGCCTAACGGTAAGTTTCCTCATAATCCCGAACCACTTAAAGAACACTTAATAGATTTATCGGAAGCCGTATTGGCTAAGGGGGCCGATTTGGGTATTGCTGTGGATCCTGATGTCGATCGCTTAGTCTTTATGATGGAAGATGGAGAGCTTTTTGGAGAGGAATATACGTTAGTGGCCGTTGCAGATTATATTTTGTCTCAATCTAAGGGTGGTAATACGGTATCCAATTTGTCGTCTACTCGCGCGTTACGCGATATCACTGTTAAGCATGGTGGTATATATTTTGCAGCTGCGGTAGGAGAAGTGAATGTGGTGACAAAGATGAAAGAAGTGGATGCAGTGATCGGAGGAGAAGGTAATGGAGGGGTTATCTATCCAGCGTCGCATTATGGTCGTGATGCATTAGTCGGTGTTGCTATCTTCTTGTCTCATTTAGCAAAGATGGGAAATAAGGCTTCTACTTACAGAGCTGAATTACCGCAATATTTTATGTCTAAAAATAAGATCACATTGACCCCTGGTTTAGATATCGATGGATTACTGGCAAAGATGCAGACGAAATATGCGCATGAGAATCATTCCACCGTAGACGGGTTGAAAATCGATTTTGAAAATGAATGGGTACATCTACGGAAGTCTAATACAGAGCCGATTATCCGTATTTATTCGGAAGGTCCAACACCAGATGCCGCCGATGCTATTGCGCAGAAGATAATCAGAGAGATAGAAGAGATTATCTCGTAATGAATAAATGAAAAAGCCTTCCACACATTGCGAAGGCTTTTTCTTTATCTCCTATTTAGATTCTCTATGCGCTGCTTGGTTTTTGCATCCAGCCTAGAAGCTACTGCCCATATAGCGGCAGGTAGCCAACCTATCAAAGTTATTTGTAAAATTAAACATAAAATCCCCGAAAATATCTTGCCTCGTAAGAAGAAGGAAAGCCACGGGAATAATACGGCGATCAATATCATTATATTTATTAATTAAAACTAAACGACCGGATTGTCTTCTTTTTCTGTTTCTGGATTATTTTCTTTAGGCTCTGTATCTTTCCGCTCCACGATAATTTTACACTCCGCGACAATAGCGGCCAGTGCACCTACTGCTGCAAAAATAGGAGCTAAGATTAATCCTACGATTCCTATGGTAACAGGAAAGCTAATTATTTCTTTTTCATGTTTATCTGCGATAGTGATTTTTGTTACATTGCCATCCGCAATTAACTCTTTAATTTTTCGTAATAAATTCTCGCCAGAGATATTGTAAGTTTCTTTGAATGCCATGATTTTCTTTTTTTAAAGTTTATGCTTCTTGTTTGTATGCATCAAAGATAGAACGTAATACATAGACTAAGCACACAAATTAGGTAAACCTAGTCGAATCCTCGGTGAAAAATATATTTTTGTCGGTATATCGTATGAAGAATTGTGATTACGCTTCTTTCCCGATTAGTTCCCGAATTGCTACTGAAGCTATAGCTCCTCCAAATGCGGCTGGGAGATAAGACATCGTACCGTATGCCGATTTTTTAAAGTTACTCCCATCTGTGTAGATCAAGGAAGCTTTGTTCGGTAATTCCGTGGAAAAAGCAACTTTTACGCCTTCCCGGATATCATGTTTGCGTAGTTTTTTACGAATATGCAACGCCAGCTTACAGTTGTAGGATTTACTGATATCTGCTATTTGTATTTTCGTTGGATCTACTTTTCCTCCGGCACCCATAGAACTTACAAAGGGAATCTTTGCAGCGTAGGCACGTCGGATTAAAAATAGCTTGGGCGTTATGCTGTCTATCGCCTCGACTATATAGTCGGGCTTTGTTTCCAGCAAGGTTTCTAATCGCTCGGGGATAATAAATTCTTCCAAAACCGTAAGGTCCAATTCTGGATTTATGTCGATTAGGCGTTGTTTCATGATTTGCGCCTTAGGTACGCCGTGATTGCTGGATAGTGCAGGTAGCTGTCGGTTCCGGTTCGTGGGATCCACCGTATCTCCGTCAATGATCGTCATTTTTCCTACCCCGGCACGACAGATAAATTCCGCCGCATATGAGCCCACGCCACCTAGTCCAAGGACCATGACATGTGATGTGCTAAGTTTTTTTACGGCGTCACGGCCTATCAATGCTTCTGTTCTAGATAGCCAAGATAAATCTTTCATTCTTCAATCCTGTAATTAAATACATGCTCCATATTTTCTGCCATTTGTTGTTTTAAGACAGCAAGCGGGATTTTTCGAGCGGCACAAAAGTAAGAAAAAATATCTACTATATTAGTCGTTTTATTGTCTGTTTCGAGAAACATCCTGTGGAGTGGGATAGAGGTGATTAAAGCACTTTGCCTACCCAATAGTATCTCAGCTCCTAAGCTCAGATAATAGCCTTTTTTTAAGAGTTCCTGAGCTAGTTCGTTTTTTTTATTAAAGCCATGAAAGATGACAGGAGTCTGTACGCGCTGTAACGTTAGTTGCTGTACGATTTCTTGATAAGCTCGTACGCTATGGATGATAATAGGTTTGTTTGTCGTATTGGCTAGTTCTACCTGTTGCCGGAAGACTTCAATCTGTAAGTCCCAATCCGTAGTACATTGTTTATCTAATCCACATTCGCCGATGCCAAGGACCTCTTTTTTTGCTGCTATACACTCCAGTTGTTTCAATTGGAGATATGGAGATTGATCGATGTACCAGGGGTGTATGCCAGCTGTGTATAGGTAGTTGCTTGCCATTTCATCTTGTCCTACAATATGATTTCGAACCTGCAAAATACCCGGAATACTCCGGGTATCATGTGTATGTATATCAATGAAGGGAGGAGCCAAGTATTCCATCAGGCCGTAGAATTTGAATCTTCATCGTTTTTAGCTTCGGTATAAGGCATCTCCTCACTTTCGTGTATTTCCTTGTAAGCCATCTGGGAGCTGTTTTTCGGAGATTTAGCCTCCGTAGTGATGTTAATGTCTACTTCTATTTTGTCCTTAATTTTTGGGGTACGAACTATTCCCCATTTCATAAGAAGTTCTTGGGTGGAATTTCGTTTGAGATGTTGTTTTTCAGGTTCGCCGATTAGGAACCCAAAGGCCTCCATGTTAGGGATGGCGTCAAAAAGAACCTTCAACGTAGCAATAAAGGGGAGTGCCAATATTAAGCCGGCTAACCCAAATAACATACCACCTAAGAGGATACCAATGATCGCCATTAAGGGGTTTATACTGACTTTACTGCCTACAATGTTTGGAGTGATGATATTCCCCTCTAAAAATTGGACTATCTGGAACCAGGCTACGACTCCGAGTGCATACCAGGCCGACTCCTTTGTCGCCAACGCAAAAAGAGCTGGAAGGATAGAGCCGATAGCTATCCCGATATAGGGCAATAGCATAAGCAGGGAGGCTAAAGTTCCAAAGAACCAAGCGTACTCAATATCCATCGCCATTAAACCTACTGTGTTAAGAACTGCGATGATTCCCATTACGGTAACGAGTCCTGTTAGATAGCTTTGTACCACTGTATATATCTTGTTCAGTACCTCATTTACTTTTCGTTGTGGTGTGGATTTGAAAGCCTTAAAGAAAAATTCCCGGAAAAAATCTCGATAGTATAGCATAAAAAAACTATACAATGGTACAAGAATGGCGCTGGCTAACATATTTCCTATTGAGCCAAACGTCGTCGTTATTACACCCCCAATGTTTTCTAAGGATTTGTTCCCTTGTTCTTTTAGTTTTTCGATTACCTGATTTTTCCCAATTCCAAATTGATCGTGTAGCCAGGATTGACCATTTTCTAGTACGGATAGCACCTTGTCGGTAATCGCTGTGGCGTCCTTTCCAATGATAATACTTTGATGAACTATAAACCATAGTACCGTTGCTATGATAGCAATCGCTACGATAACAGCTAGCATAGCCGCAAAAGCCCGGCCTAATCTTAGGCGCTCAAAAAATTTAGCTAAAGGGAATAACGATATTGAGATCAGGGTAGCAAATAAAATGGGGAGTAATACCCCTTGTGCAACATACAATAGAGCTAGTATCAGTACTAAAGCAAATAAGCTGGCGGATAGGTTTATTGCGTACGGTTTTTTCGAAGGACTTTCCATATTAGTTATAACAAGCAATAGTTAGTTTATGTTTTTGTTCTATTCCAATATATGACATAAAAAAAAGCAGTAAATATAACCGCCGCATTTCCATACATAATATATGGGATGCGGTAGATAAAATCCTGGTATATATAACCAGCCAAAAGTGCGCCTCCGCCGATACCTATCTCTAGGGCAATATACATCGTGGCCATGGCTTTACCTCTATATTGAGGAAGAGAGAGGTCTATTGTCCATGCGTTCAGTGCAGGAGAAAGAATCCCTGTTCCAATTCCGTATACACATGCTCCGATAATAAGCCCCGAAATGCTATCGCCATTCCCTAATAACATTAGCGAGATAAGGATAATCACTAGACCTACCAGCATGACTTTAATTCTCCCAAATCGATCTGAGACCTTACCCGACATAAACCGTATTCCAATAGATGCTAAGGTGTACGCCGTAAAAAAAAGTCCCTTATTTGTAATCCCTAAGTGTTCGCTCCAGTCTGGGATCAACGTGAGGATCACCCCATAAGCAGAGTAGGAGAGCAAGGTTACTATTCCTGCAGGTATCGCTCTTTTTTCTAAGATATCAAAGCGAGAGATCCGCAGCATCTGCCGCTTGAATTGCTGTTTTGGTTGAAGCGTTTCTTTCATGTTCATCACAATCACAATTGATAAAAAAGCAAATAATGATGAAGAGAAGAACATCGTATTGAGACCCAAGTTTTGGGCCACCAGACTTCCTACAGCAGGCCCCACTGCACCGCCTATACTAAAGCAGAGTCCGTGCATTCCCAATGCTTCTCCCCATCTGTCCTGGGGTATAATATCAGCAATATAGGCAGAGGTAGCGGTCGGTTTGAAGCCGGTGGAAAACCCATGTACTAGCCTAAGCATAAAGAAACCGGATAGTGTTGTCAATATAGGGTACAAAAAACCACAGATGACGCATACGATGGATCCTATAGCCATTACAGGTACACGCCCCCATTGATCCGTTAATTTACCACTAAAAGGACGTGATATGCCCGCGGTAAGTGTGAATAAGGCAATAATAAGTCCCTTGTGTTCAGCTCCACCAAGGCTTGATAGATAATTGGGGAGTTCGGGGATGATCATGTTAAAGCTGGCTGAGAATAAAAGCGAACTTAAACACAGCAATGCAAATTGTAGCGTATATATCGAAGTTTTTGTTTCTTGCATTATATATGTTATCTCCCTTTTTTCATACGGTGTCTAGCGATTTCAGAGCAGAATATGGTAGTAGCTACAGCAACGTTCAGCGATTCTGCTAGCCCTATTCTAGGGATTGTTACAGCCTTTTTTATGGAGGAGATTAGATCGGTATGTATGCCATTACCTTCATTTCCCATGATGATTAATCCTTCTGTCCCAAAGTCGGTTTCGTAAATCGATTCTCCTTCTAGTAAGGCCCCAAATGTAGCAATTTCTTTTTTCAGGATCAGGTCTTTAATGTTGGTGTAGTATAGATGTATCCTAGATAGAGAGCCCATGGTCGCTTGTACGACCTTTGGGTTGTAGGCGTCTACAGTTTCTGTAGAACATATAATGTGTTGTATACCAAACCACTCAGCGGTTCGGATGATCGTACCTAAATTACCTGGATCTTGTATGCCGTCTAACACTAAGCTGTGTGTTCCTTTTATGTCGTTCAGATCTAATGTTCGAGACTCCGGGATCTCTACGAGAGCAAGGGCGCCCTGTGGGTTTTTCAGGGCTGATATTTTACTGAAATCACTTTCAGAAAGTGTAATAGGTTTTATACTTTGCGGTATTTTAACCAATTTTGCGGAGGCCTGATCGGTGGCAAATATTTTTTGTACCTTGTATGACGAATGAACAAACTCCATTATGGATTTGGTTCCCTCTACGATAAAGAGACCATGTTTGGTGCGAAACTTTTTGTGCTGGAGAGAAGTTATCAGACTGATTTGCGCTTTTGACAACATTGGATTAATGACTATAAAAAGAAGACTTTTATTTTTTGCAAGTATAACACTTTTACTTTTAAGTTTTGCTTCCTGTCGTTCGGCAAAATATTTAGAAGAAGATCAGGCTTTGGTGACAGATGTGGATATGAGTGGTGTACCGCAAGATCTCAAAGAATCTGCAAACAGCTATGTGTCCAATGAGATTAGGCCCAATTCGGTGCTTAACTTAACTATATATAATTTATTCAATACCAAGAAAGGCCGTTATAAAACCCAAAAAATACGACAGGTAGGAGAGGCTCCGCACTTATTGGATTCTTCGTTGGTAGAGCTTTCTGCGACTCAGATTCAACGCTTTCTGCATACCAAAGGTTTTTTTAGAGCGCAGGTGGTGCCGCATATTCAAACGCAAAAGAAGAAAGCTAAGATTGATTTTGTTGCGGATATGGGAGATCCATTCCATGTACGAAAAATAGTTTACGATTTTGATGATCCTATTCTTTCAGCTATTTATCAGGAAAGTGTTGTTCCATCGAGCAAACTTAAGGAGGGGATGCGGTATGATGCAGCAAAATTAGGAGAAGAGCGGGAGAAGCTTTTTCGTGCCGTGAAAAATAAAGGTTATTATGATTTTCTTCGTCAATATATGCGTATCGGTGTGGATACGACTATGCCTGGTAATGATGCTGATCTTGTTATAAAATTAGCCGGACCAGAGGGGGAGGAGCACCAGCGTTACTATATTCGACAGGTATCGCTTCAGATTGTGCCCAATAGCGGCAAGAAGGAGGAATTTCCGGGTTCTAAAGATCCGCTCACCGGGATTGTTTTTCAGGACCATACGGATCGATATCGACTGAAGCCGATCGCACGCTACATGTATTTCAGACCCGGACAGATTTACAACTTGGACAATGAAAATCTGTCCTACGATAGACTTTACGAGATGAATGGTTTTCGTAGTGTGAAGATCAACTATGAAAAAGTCGATACTAATCAGTTGGATGTTTCTTATGAGCTTATCCCTAGGCCATTGATGGCCAATCAGGTGGAAGGTGAGTATACATTTAGTTCTGGGATGAGTGGTTTTAATGTAGGCAATACATTTTCGCATCGTAATGTGTTTGGAGGGGCCGAACTTTTGGAGGTCAAGTTGCGGTATGGCGTATTGTTTGATCCACGGTTACCAGGGAATTTAGCTCAAAAGATATTCAATAATGATTTTCAGGTCGGTGTCAATCTGGTTGTTCCGCGTCTACTTCTTCCTTTTGGAGTACGAAGTACGGGACGATATGGTCTTCCCCGTACGATGTTTTCTTCCAGCTTGCAGCTTTTTAATCAGGATGGGACTTATTCTAATCGCTATTTTATAAATACCTTGAATTATTCGTGGTGGCAGTCGAGCAATCTACAACATAGCTATACGCCATTAGTGTTAGAATACAGAGATGGTCGATTTGATCCGGATTTCAAGACGCGTTTATTGCGGGAGGGCTACCAATTGTACGTCGAATCTAATGATCGTCAATATTTTGGTTTAGGGTCGCAGTATGCGATTACCTGGAATGCACCAAAACTTCAAAAATTGGAAAATTTTTCTTTTATGCGTGGAGCTGTTGATGTCAGTGGCAATACCTTAGGAGCGTTGAGCTCATTATTCAATTTTAAGGAAAATAGTGCCGGCATGAAGACGCTGTTTGGAGTTACTTATCTACAGTTTATAAAAGGAGAAGTAGATTATAGATGGTATCGCTACTTGGGGGGTAATAGGCAGTTTGTATTTCGCTTTAACGGGGGACTTATTGTTCCGTATGGTAATAATTCAGAGTTGTTGATTTTTGAAAAGAGTTTTTTTTCGGGAGGAATGAATGGTATTCGGGCATGGCAGGCGAGAACTTTAGGGCCGGGGAACTATAACCGTAGTAGTATCAAATCTGAAGAACTGCGTTTGAATTTGCGTAATCTTGATCAGCTTGGAGAGGTGAAATTGGAAACCAACTTTGAATACAGGTTTCGTCTATTGGATAATTTTTTGGGAACTAAAATGAACGGTGCGACATTCGTTGATATGGGCAATATTTGGCGTTTACGTCCAAATCCGCTTAATCAGGAAGGAGAATTTAAAATCGATAAATTCTTGTCTCAGGTAGCTGTAGGGACTGGGTTTGGGTTACGTTTTGATATGGATTATTTTACGATGCGATTGGATGCGGGACTTAAGGTTAAGGATCCCCAGTTTAAAGGGGGAGATCAATGGGTGATCAAGCACTTGTTTGATGCCAAGGACTTTAAAGATAACTACCGTCAGACAAATAGTCCAGATCGTTATGGTTTTTTTCAGTATAATTTTGGTGTTGGTCTACCTTTCTAGAAAAAGCTTTTTAAAACTTCGAACGCACTTTCCATAATCTGACTTATGGACAACCCTTTACTGAAAGAAAAATATCCATACACAAGGGCTAGCACGACAAAAGTCGTGAGTAATCTTTTGAAAGCATAAGCAATCAAAAGTGCTACAGCCGGGATGATTAGAAGGAGTAGACCATTAATTTTTATGGGTGTGATATTGTTCTCCTTTTTGTACAAAAAGTAGAGTTTTCCGGAGCTACCATTTTGATTTTTATGCTTAAAGTAGGCAAAGGTAGAGCCGTCTATTGGATGAGAGGGGACACCCACTCCCTGATGGAAGGGGAGATTTTGTTCAAAACCATTTATGCTGAATTTGAAAGTGCCATTAATAGCTTCGTTGGCGATGTCGTTAGAGTCCACCGCTACAATGGCTACTTTGCCATTAGCAGTCAGGTTTTCTTTGACAATAAAGTTGTCTATATATTGAGGTGTAGTCTGTGCATATGCATGCACAGAGCTGTATATTAGCGTAAAAAAAAATAGTAATGTTCTCATGTGTTATTCTTCCTTGCAATATTACTAAATAATTCCGCTAAAGAATTGTGTGTTTGTTTTTAAACGTGAAAATATTTTTAAAATGTAGATATACTTTGTACCTTTGGCCAAAGAAAAAATAGCATACAATATTATGGAAAATACAGCAGCACAGAGACAGCCTAAAAAAACTGATAACAATGCAAATCAAACGCATTATTACGTTACATTGACTATCGCCATTATTATTGGTTTGTTTGGCGTTTTTGTAAGGTTCGTTCCTGATGTAATTTCGGCATTAGATCAGTATACATTTATGTTTTCTCTAATTGCTAATGTTTCCGTGATCATCGCTTCTATAATCGCTTTCAAAGTGGTGTTTGGAATTTTGGGATTCGGCAACAAGAGATAATCCGATAAGAAAGTAGTAATATCCTATATTTAGAAAAAGCAATGTCTTACAAGACATTGCTTTTTTTTGTATTGTTTATTTTGAATAGTATGATCTTTTTATTGTTATTTTGTTATTCAAAACTTGTATTTGATGATAAATTTTTAATAAAACTAAAAATATGTTGAATTTTTGATTTAAATTGTTTTATTTTGTTGTCTAATTAGTATTAGTGATAACTTAATAGAGTTAAAATATGTGTGGTATTGTAGGAGCATTTGATTTGGTAGAGTCTGAGCAACAAGTTAGACCTCGGGTATTAGAAATGGCTAGACGTATTCGTCATCGTGGTCCCGATTGGTCGGGTATATTCAGTAGCAATAGAGCGATCTTGGCGCATGAGCGTTTGGCGATTGTAGATCCTTTATCGGGAAGTCAACCCTTATACAGCCCGGATGGGCAGGTGGTACTGGCTGTCAATGGCGAGATCTATAATCACCATGAGTTGCGCCAAGCTCTACCAGACTATAATTTTAGTACCCAGTCGGATTCCGAGGTCATACTTGCTTTATATCTTGAAAAAGGAGTGTCCTTTATTGAAGAATTAAATGGAATATTCGGTTTCGTGCTTTATGATTCGCGCGATGATTCTTATCTGATTGCTCGGGATCATATGGGGATTATTCCTTTATATTACGGGCGTGATGATTTAGGGCAGCTTTATGTAGCCTCAGAGCTAAAGGCTTTGGAAGGATACTGTACAACTATTGATCAGTTTCCTCCAGGATTTTGGATGTCTAGTGCCGAACAAGGAGGCGAGCCGCAGTGTTGGTATACCCGAGATTGGGAAGAGTTTGGTGCGGTGCATACTAATGAAACTGATCTGTCTGTACTACGTCAGGGATTAGAAGATGCTGTGTATAGGCAGCTGATGTCGGATGTTCCTTATGGTGTTTTGTTGTCAGGTGGGCTTGACTCTTCGGTTATTGCTGCTATCACCAAGAAATTTGCTGCTAGGCGAATCGAATCTAATGACGCGGAGGAGGCCTGGTATCCACAGTTACATTCTTTTGCTGTAGGACTTAAGGGTGCTCCTGATCTTCTGGCTGCTCAGCGTGCAGCGGATCATATAGGTACGATTCATCATGAAGTCAATTTTACTATTCAAGAAGGTCTAGATGCGATTCGCGACGTGGTTTATCATTTGGAAACTTATGACGTCACTACTATCCGGGCGTCGACACCGATGTATCTATTGGCTCGGGTCATTAAATCCATGGGGATTAAGATGGTGCTCTCTGGGGAAGGCTCGGATGAACTATTTGGAGGGTATCTTTATTTTCATAAAGCACCGAATGCGCAGGAGTTTCACGAAGAAACAGTGCGGAAGCTAAAAAAGCTTTATCTGTATGACTGCTTACGCGCCAATAAATCATTGGCAGCTTGGGGAGTAGAAGGTAGAGTCCCTTTTCTGGACAAAGAGTTTATGGACATCGCCATGCGTATCAATCCGAAAGACAAGATGATCGGTAAAGGTAAAATGGAGAAATGGGTAGTTCGTAAGGCTTTTGAAGATTATCTCCCAGAAAGTATAGCGTGGCGTCAGAAAGAACAGTTTTCAGATGGTGTGGGGTATAGTTGGATTGATACCCTCAAAGCACAGGCAGAAGAATTGATAAGCGATGCAATGTTCGAATTAGCAGAAGTACAGTTCCCTATTAATACACCAAAGAGTAAAGAAGAATATTATTATAGGACGTTGTTTGAGTTGCATTTTCCGTCTTCTGCGTCGGCGAGCACAGTGCCTTCTGTTAAATCTGTCGCCTGTAGCACGCCAGAAGCATTACTTTGGGATGCCTCTTTTCAACATTTAAATGATCCATCAGGGCGAGCTGTTGCAAATGTGCACCACGATGGTTACGTAGAAGAGTCTGTTAAATCTGTTTAAAATCAGATGGTTGTATTTATTGTCTTTCGGGATATAGTGAGTGGGGTAAAAAGCTGTTAGAAAAAAGAAAAAATATTTTGGAACCTTGAATTGTAAAACGTATCTTTGTATCACTTTAGAAGGAAGTACTTCTAGATATGATCCTGAATAGCTCAGTTGGTTAGAGCATCTGACTGTTAATCAGAGGGTCGCTGGTTCGAGCCCAGCTTCAGGAGCATAAAAAACCGGCCATTACAGCCGGTTTTTTTGTTTTCATCTATTTAATACGGGTAATGAGTTTAGTTATTGTAGGGACTGTAGCGTTCGATGCTATTGAAACTCCTTTCGGGAAAACGGATAAAATTGTGGGTGGAGCGGCTACGTTTGCAGGTCTAGCAGCGTCATTTTTATGCAACGATGTTAAATTGATTAGTGTGGTCGGTGAGGATTTTGGGGATAATATCGATCTGCTTAAGGATAAAAAAATTGATACTTCGGGGATAGAGGTTATAGCAGGAGGGAAGTCTTTCTTTTGGTCCGGTAGGTATCATAACGATATGAATAGCCGCGATACCTTAGTCACCGAGCTCAATGTGTTAGCTGATTTTGATCCGAAAGTTCCTGAGTCGTATCAGGACTGCACTTACTTACTGTTGGGTAATCTGACCCCTCAAATACAGATCAATGCTTTAGAACGTTTGAACACGAAACCGAAACTTGTGGTCCTGGATACTATGAATTTTTGGATGAATGTTGCTTTAGACGATTTAATGCGTGTGTTAAAGAAGGTCGATGTTTTGACGATCAACGACGCGGAGGCTAGGCAATTGTCAGGCGAATACTCTTTGGTGAAGGCTGCTAAGAAGATTTTGGCTATGGGCCCGTCGTATCTGATCATAAAAAAGGGAGAGCACGGAGCGTTATTATTTGGCGAAAATCAGGTTTTTTCTGCGCCAGCGTTACCATTAGCTGATGTTTTTGATCCTACAGGAGCAGGGGACGCTTTTGCTGGTGGTTTTATTGGCTACTTAGCTCGAGTTAATACCGTTAGTTTTTCGAACATGAAAAACGCGATTATTTATGGTTCAGCCTTAGCTTCTTTCTGTGTAGAGAAATTTGGAACAGCCCGTCTTGAGGATTTGACACAAGCAGAAATAACCGATAGAATACAGGAATTCATTGCTTTAGCAAAATTTGAGATAAGCGAATACTAATCCGCTTATCTCCTTATATGTTTTTGAATAATTTGCCTACTTTCTGGAATTTTTCAAAGACACTTTCGCTATGTGGTGCATCATTAAGCTCCTCCGTGAGATCCTGTCCCGCCCAATGTTCATAGTGCATGCCTTTCTTCCATAATCTACTACTAGTGACATCGTATATCATGCCTTGGTAGGCTATCCATATGTCGGGCTTATCCTGTCCATTTCTCAAAGCTAGTTGCGTCTTTGTATAGATAGGGAGGTTGTCATCCGCTATTTTCATAGACGCAAAACTACAGATCTTAATTGAATTTGTAGGCACATAATGATTTTTTCATCACCTTCCGAGCTACATGTATTCGAGTCTTGACAGTTCCAATGGGGATCTGTAAGTACTCGGCTATTTCATTGTACTTGTATCCTTCAAAATACATGGTGAAAGGTGTGTAATATTCATCGCTCAGTGTAGCCAGTGCTTTGTTGATATCTTCCATGATAAACTTGTTTTCGCCGGTATTGAGGTGAGCCGAAACGAGTAAGTTGGAAGGAGAGATGTCTTCTTCTTGTGTGATAAAGGTATTTGTTTTGGTGAGTCTGCGGTAGTTGTTTATAAAGGTGTTTTTCATGATGGTGTAGAGCCATCCTTTTAAATTGGTGCCATCTCTAAAGTTTTTGAAATAGGTGATGGCTTTTACGACGGTATCCTGTACTAAGTCATTGGCATCCTCTTGATCTTTTGTAAAGTTTCGTGCATACGACTTTAACGAAATCGAATGCTGAATAACTAAATTGTTAAATTCCATTCTGTTCATAGCGTTGGTTTTATTTGTTCTACATTACTTTGCTTTTAAATAAACTACGGCCCTCTCTAGGTACAGAAAATATACCGATCTCTAATTAGTTTATACCTCACTTGTTTTTCAAGTAATAATGAACAAAGACTGTGCTAGTTTTTATCGATAAAGATTAAATTTTTGTTATGAGTAGATAAATTTAATAGCAAAACCAGTCTGGCGACAGGTTTAACAAAGATTAACGTTTTTAGTCTCCAGGAAGTTTTTAAGAAATGTGGAAAACTTTCTATAAAATATTTACTTCTCTTTCGAGTTTTATGCCAAATTTTTGATAGACAGTATTAATAATCTGTGAAGAGACTTCAAGTATTTCAATTCCTGTAGCTCGCCCTTTGTTGGTAATGACCAAGGCTTGATTCTTCCAGATGGCTACTTCACCGATCTCTTTTCCTTTCCATCCTGTTTGTTCAATAAGCCATCCTGCAGCTATTTTGGACTCCTCGTTATCAAGGGAATAGTATACGATATCTGGATGATTCTTTTTCAATTCGGCCAGTTGAGTATTGGAGATGATCGGGTTTTTAAAAAAACTTCCTGCATTTCCCACGGTAGATGGATCAGGTAGTTTTTCAACACGAATATGGGAGACAACTTCCGCAACATCCTTTATGTTAGGATTTGAGATCCCTCTTTTCGCTAGTTCAGATTCTATTGCGCCATAACTGGTGTTTATGTTGGCATGAAGGTGCAGTTTGTACGTGACCGATAGTATAATGTATCGGCCTTTATGTTTGCTTTTGAATATACTATCTCGGTACGTAAAAGAACACTCTTTATTGGAAAATGTTCTAAACTCTCCAGTGCGTGTATCAAAAGCTCTGCAACTGTAGAATATATGCATGAGCTCTGCGCCGTAAGCTCCTATATTCTGAATTGGGGATGCTCCTACTGTACCTGGAATGAGCGCCATGTTTTCCAAGCCAGCAAAGCCATGGTCGATGCAGTACCAAACCAGTGTGTTCCATATTTCTCCCCCTGCTGCTGTGACAAATATGTGTGACCCTTCTATGAAATGCTGAATGCCTTTGTTCGATATTTTGATAATGGTTCCTTCAAAATCTTGGGTAAACAAGACATTACTACCTCCTCCCAGGACAAAGAACTTTCGTTGAAAATATCCTTTACGATATAAGTCTACAAGGACCTTCTCATCCTGTACCTCTACGAGTTGTCTGGCTAAAGCTGGTACACCAAAAGTGTTTAGATTTTTTAAAGAGATGTTGCTTAATACGTCCACTTAGTATCGATTTGACCTTTGCTTTTAAAAATTCAAATTAAAGTATTACCTTTAAATTGTTTTGTTGCGTAAAGATAGCAATAAAGCGAATTATTAAACAATCTTATTTTATTTCAATATGCCGAAAAATGCTGATGAAAAGCGATTAAAGATTTTAGAGACCGCCAAACGAAGATTTGCCCATTATGGTATGGGGAAGACCACAATGGCAGAAATAGCTAAGGATCTATCCTTTTCAAAGGCCCTTCTATATTACTATTTTCCGGATAAAAATAGTCTGTACGCTGCTGTTCTTGAGCATGTAGTAGAAGAACTGGAAGAGGATATTGCAGCATCTATCAAAAATATAAACTCTGTTTCTGAAGCCATTGTTATCGTACTGGAGAAACGGATGGAATTTGTCAAAAAATATTATTACATCCTCGAATATACGGTTTTGATGCGTAAAGATCTTTCTTCAGAACTGGATCAGCTGCTTGTCGATTCTTTCGAAAACCAAAGAGAAGTCATTCAGAATGTATTCCGTAAAGGGGTAGAGCGTGGAGAGTTGATGGATGTCGATCTGGCGGAGATCTCTAAAATATTCTTGTTTTCCTCTATGGGGATGCGTTTGGTAGTTGTCAAGGATTTGAAAAGCAGTTTTATCCCTAATAAAGAAGAGTTTGATGCCATCCTTGTCATGCAGAAAAAGATGGCAGCTATTTTTATAAGGGGGCTTAAAGCGTAGCTTTTGAAATAATCGCCTTAATTATCTGATCGGCATGTATTCTCGAGTTTTCGATAAACCAGAGATGGGTATTCAATCCGCCACAAACCACCCCTGCAAGATAGATTCCGTTGATATTGGTTTCCATCGTGTCTAGATTGTGATTTGGGATCATGGGTGATTCTGTGGAGATCTCTATATTCAATGATCTTAAAAAGTCAAAATTTGGACGGTACCCGGTAAGGGCTATTACAAAATCATTGTCGATAATTTCCTCTCCATTTTTGGTGGCTATATGCACACTGTCGGGTTCAATTTTAGTTAGTACACTATTGTAGTAGGCCTTGATCTCTCCTGCTGCTATACGATTTTCAATGTCTGGCTTGACCCAATATTTTACCCTTGGACTGATTTCATTGCCACGTATCACCAGAGTTACGTTTGCTCCTTTTCTATACACTTCCAGAGCGGCATCGATAGCAGAGTTGCTGGCACCCACAACAATAATATTTTGATCGGCATAGTAGTGCGGATCATTATAATAATGGCTTACTTTGGACAGTTCTTCACCAGGGATGTTCAAGTACATTGGAATATCATAGAAGCCTGTAGCTACAATAATATGTTTCGTTATATAGAATCCTTTTTCAGACTCTACTTTGAATAAATCTCCCTCTTTGCTATAGCCTATCACCTCCTCAAAAAGCCGGGTATTTAATTGGAAGTGGGTATTTGCCCTTCTATAATATTCGAGTGCCTCTGCCCGCTTTGGCTTAGGATTTATAGAAACAAACGGGATATTGCCTATTTCAAGCTTTTCTGCTGTCGAAAAGAATGTCATATTTACGGGGTAATGGTAAAGCGAGTTGACCAGACACCCTTTTTCAAGTATTATATAATCGAGGTGGTTTGTTTTAGCTGCGATACCACAGGCAATACCTATAGGGCCAGCCCCGATTATCAGGACATCATAGACGCTCTCCATTTATCTTTAGTTTAGTTTTTTCGATAATTTCGCTTTTCCCCGTAAAGTCGGTCGTTATTTTTTGTATATCAGCCGATATTTTGATCAAAAATTGCAGTTGTTCCGTGATTAACCGACCATCATCACTTTCCGTTTCATCCGTATCCAGTTTTTCTACGCCCTGCACGGGTTCGAATGCTGTATCATCCTGTTCGCTGACATAATTAATAGTCTTCTCCAGATGTCCCAAGGCTTTATACAGCTGTCTCAAGTGTGCATTATTAAAATGATGGTCTTCAGCATCATGAAGTTGCGTCAAGAGGGTTGCTGTGTAGGAGGAAAATACGTGGTTGAGGATGACAAATCGGTTGACCTCTTTGGTTAGATTCTGCCTCCATTTGGGTTCAGTGAGTAAGCGCTGGAAGGTTGAACCCATATTAGCGGAAGCGATATACACTTCTTTACGCGCCAATTTATAGGAGGTTACATCTTCCGTGTTCCCAGATAATACCTTTATAGCCTGTGCTAGATAATGGTAGTTGGCAATGAGCAAGCTCCTTATATTAGCCCTTATCTGAAAACTCTCCCAGTTTGGAAAAACGATATAACTCGACAAAAAAGCAAGCGATCCACCTATAAAGGTGTCTAATATACGTTCTTTAGCCATCTCGATAGTGTTGACACCGGTAAAGCTGAGCATGATCAGTACGTAAGGTGTCATAAAAATAACCGCCATAATGTAATTGACACGGAACAAACTGTAGGCGATCAAGAAGAAGAAGATCAGTATCACAAAACGAGCTGTCAGGTCAGGAACTGTGGCGAGGATAATACCGCCTATAATTCCGCCGATGACTGTACCGATGAGACGTTGTACATTTCTTTCCTTGGTGAGCCCGAAACCTGGCTTCAATATCACCAATATTGTAAGTAATATCCAATAGGTTCCAAATCCAGGGTAATTCAGTAAGTTGAGGGTCAGGTAGGTCCCTGCAAGCATAATGGACATCCTTAATGCATGCCTGAAAATACTGGAGTTTATACTGAGGTTGTCTCTGAATTTTTCCCAATTAAGGGCTTCGTTACGGAGAAATTTACGGCTATGCTGTATTTCTTCTTTCTCTACATTGACAGACTTAAATTGTCCATAGTTGTATATATCCCGGATATGTTTGGTAATCGTCCTGATGTTTATCAGGACTTTCTTTAACGGAATTACACTTTGTTCAGAGGTTTTATCGTATCTATCTACCGCTATACGTAATTTATCGATTTCGGCTTCCAGGTCATGTATCGGCTTGGGAATTTTGTTGGCATTGATTTTATAGGCAATATTGTCTAATTCATGTGTCGCTTTAACGATTACATCTTTTATTTTTTCCAAGATCCCGGAGGGGCCATAGTTTATCCTTACCTTATCATAGTCATAATGGGTGGTCATACTCTGCTCGAAGAGGTCGTTAATATCATTAAATATTAGTGACAAAAAGCGGCCTTCTTTTGTGGTATCTTTGATAGATCGTTTACTACGGAAGAGGATGTCCCGTACGTTTTCCTGATGGGCATTAACGGCGATCTGACTTTCGATTAGCTTGATATAGTTGTCATCTACGTCGATACTGGTATCATAAAAATTAGCTTTTAGGCGTAAATATTCTGCCACCTGCAAGATCGTTTCAGAGAGCTCCTGCTGCGCCAATCGATATGGACGCACCTGCATGATTGAAAAGCTGATGATCATGTACCATACAGCGCCGATCAAAAAATACAAAAGATAGGTGAATTCTTGTTTGAGCGTGTACACATCATCAATGTTGATCAACATGACCAACAGGCACATCGTACCTATCGTAGCGGCTCTCGCATTAAATACGGCAAGCATAGAAAATAAGAACGCAAATATTGCGATGGTGATCGTCATCAATGGTAAAGAGCTGTTGAAGAGAGCCGTGATAAAGATCGTTATTATTCCGAGCAAGGTACAGTAGACCATCCCAAATCTACGGTGTCTTGGCGCACCGGGCGTGTCTGATAATCCGACTATCAGTGCACCTAAAGAAATAAGCGTGCCCGTCTTGAATTCGCCAAAGAACGCACATATCACGACAGGTATTATGGTGCCAATAGTAATCCTTAAGCCTTCCGCAAAGTATTGGCTATAAAAAAAACTGGTTATCTCTTCTGTTTTTCTCATGTTGCTTGCTACAGCTGATCCAAGTATTTTCTGTCTATGTTTTTCTGATTTCTGAATGTAGTGGCCGATACGCCAGCTATCTCTTTAAACTGTTTGCTCAAGTGCGCTACACTACTATAGTTAAGTACGTAGGCGATTTCTTTTAACGATAGCTCATTGTACGATAGTAGTTCTTTCGCCTTCTCAATTTTTAACTGAATATGGTATTTCTCGATGGTGGTACCCTCTTGTTGAGAGAATATCGAACTGATTGTATGGTAGTTTATGCCCAGCTTTTCACTGAGATAGACCGATAGTTTAATCGCTTCTGCATCTTCAGCGTTTACGAGTTCAATTAGCAAGGTCTTCACTTCCTTGGTTAGATTGTCTTTCGGATCATCGATCAGCTCAAAACCAATTTTTTCCAGTTCCGCTCCGATCTGTTTTACCTTATCCACCGCTATAGGGTCTGCCAATTGTATCGTGCCCAGTTGTACACTCGAAAAAGGTACCTCCAATCGATTGAGGATGTCCTCTACTGCCGATACACACCGTTTGCAGACCATATTCTTGACCGCTAATTCCATTTGCGCTAATTCTTTTTGTTTCGTTTGTTTTTCGTGTATAAACTTAACGATAATTGCCTTTAAATGCAATATTGTAAGATGCATTTAAAGGCAATTATAATGTAGCACCTGTTGTGCTTTGAGTAAGGTTTGACTAATTTTTCACAACTTCTACATGAACGATAATTTCTACGGTTGGAGCCACGGCGTCTACACCAGTAGGTAGTTTATCGTTGTATTTTATATTGTAGTCAAATCGGTTGATAGCTGTTGTTGCCGTAAATCCTGCACGGGTTTTTCCCCAAGGATCTGTAATGATGCCCCCATTTTGTGTTACCTTAAAAACAACCGATTTGGTGACATCACGGATGGTTAGGTCTCCAGTCAGTATAAAACTGTTGTTTTTGGCTTTTTTTAAGGTAGCGTTGGTCAGTTTCATGCTAGGGTATTTTTCTGCATTGAAAAAATCATCACTTTTTAGATGATTATCACGCATTTCCACACGGGTGTCAATGCTGTTGACATCGATAGTAAAATTTACCTTTGCTTTGTTAAAATCTGTTGCGTTAGCAGTCTCTACAGAGCCTTCCAGTTTGGTGAATGCGCCATCTACAATCGCGATACCTAAGTGCTTGACCTCAAATCTAGCGTTTGTGTGTGCAGGATCTATCGTCCAGCCTACCTGAGCAAAGCCCATGTTCGTAAAAAGGACAAATGCAATAAATACGTTTAATAGAGTTTTCATGTCTTATTTCTTTTTCTGTTTATGTACTACAAAGTTCGTAGAAGTTTTTTTGATAGAACTTAATGTAGATTAATAAAATAAAAAATATGTTTGCTAGTCTAGTGCCTGCCACCAAGCGGAGGATGGGGCAAACTGATCTAAATATACAACCTGGCCTATTTTTGGCGTGATGATATCGATGTTTTGCTCTTTGGCGGCCTTGCTGACGCGTATCAGTGGTTCATCCCAGGCATGGTTGGCGAGGGGAAACTTTGCCGAATGCACCGGAATCAAATATTTTGATTGTAGATCTTTTGTCGCATCGACCACTTCTTCAGGCATCATATGGATATATTTCCACATTGCGTTGTACTGACCATTTTCGAGTATCGCAAAATCAAAAGGGCCATGAATTGAGCCTATTTCTTTGAAGTGTTTGCCATATCCGCTATCGCCACCGATAAATATTTTTTTTGAGCCAGTAAGGACGAATGAAGACCATAGCGTTGTATTTCGTTTGAAAGTACGTCCCGAAAAGTGTCGTGCCGTTGTTGAATTAACCTGAAAACCATCGACCTGTGTGCTATCTCCCCAGTATAGTTCGGTGATCTGGCCGGCAGGGTAGCCCCATTGTTCTAGATGAGCCCCGACACCAAGTCCAGTTACGATATGTTTGACTTTCCCTTTGAGCTTCATGAAGGTGTTATAGTCTAGGTGGTCCCAGTGGTCATGCGTGATGAATAAGAGGTCGATATCCGGCATATCCTCCACCTGATAATCGTATTCGCTGTCAAAAGCACGTACAGAAACCCTTACCGGTGTGGCATACTTGCTAAATACCGGGTCTACCAATATCCTTTTGCCATCCAATTGTATGTAGTACGAGGAGTGTCCAAACCACACATAGAGATTGCTGTCGATCGGAAGTTTATAGAGATCGTGTTTTTCGACCGGTATTAATGCCTTAGGTATATTTCTTACCTTTTTTGCGAAGAAAAACTCAGAAAGCATCTTCGAGTAACTGGTGCCTTCGGCTAATGCTGGCGTATGTTCCAGGTTGTCAAAAGCTCCTTCTTTGTAGTTGGGCTTGCTTTGCATAAGAGCTAGGCGCGCGCCGCTGGCTTTTGCACCAAATCTGTCGTGTTGCATGTAGAGCAGCGTCACCAAGACGAGCACTATCAGGAGGGCTAATATAACCTGCATACTTCGTTTTAAAAACTTTATCATATAGTGTATCTCTAAGTTATGCGAAATATTCTAATCTAAAAGTCATAAATTGCCCCTTATTATCAGACGTCACATGATCAAGATCACATCATTAGCTTTTATAAAAACCATTTTGGTTTGCTTTTTCGCCTTATTACTATATAGGAGCGGGGTAGCACAGGTGTTGCGGCCGGGATTTGATAAAGCCGAATTTGCGGAGATATTGTCTATCAATGCGCGGTTTTCTGAAAGTCCCCAGATAGCAAAATTTGTCCCTGTCCCAACGCGTTCGCACCTCGTTTATAAAAGTGAAGAGATCGGACTGGTCAACCATTGGCAGCTATGGTTGATGGATAAAAAAGTGGCTGTGATCTGTACCAGAGGCTCTACCCGTGAAGGGGAGAGCTGGTTGGCCAATTTATTTGCGGCCCAGATTCCTGCTAAAGGTGTATTGAAGATCGAGAAGGATTTTGAATTTAGCTATACGTTGGCTGAGCATCCGGAGGCCGCTGTACATGCAGGTTATGTTTTCAGCTCGGCTTTCCTGTTGCGCGATATATTGCCTAAGATTGACTCCTGTTATCAAGCTGGTATCCGGGATTATGTTCTTTCTGGTCATAGCCAAGGCGGTGGCATCACCTACATTATGAGTGCATACCTGCTACAGTTGCAAAAGACGGGTAGGTTGCCCGCGGATATGCGCATCAAGGTCTATACCAGCGCTAGTCCCAAACCTGGGAACCTTTATTTTGCTTATGATTACGAACATGCCTTTGGCGATGGCTGGTCGCAACATGTGGTCAATACCGAAGATTGGGTACCCCAGTCTCCTTTCACGGTGCAGACGATAGCCGATCTGCCCGATGTCAATCCCGTTCCAGCCCTGCAGGCAACACTAAAAAAGCAAAGCTTCTTCAAACGGTTGTTTTTCAATTCGCTGTATAAAAAAATTACCCGGCCATCTCAGAAAGCAGTAGATCGCTATCAGAAATATTTAGGACAGTTTACAGGCAAGCAGATTAAAAAATATTATCCCGATTTTGTTATTCCCGAATTTGCCCATAGCAATGAATACGTCCGTACTGGTAGACAGGTTGTCCTATATCCGGATAGTGGCTATTTTGAGAGGTTTGATTATAGTAAGGACAAAACACAGATTATGCTGCATCATTCTACTGTAGCGTATTATAACCTGTTGAAATCTGTGCCAGGAGTAAACGTTAAATAACTCCGAGAACCGATTGTGGGTTTGTATTAACTAAATATAAGGATGAATCTAGAAGAAGTATTGAATTATCGCCGTTCTGTTAGGGTCTACGATCCCGAGAAAGCGATGGATAGCGAGCGTGTCAAGCACTGTGTCCAGATGGCTACATTGGCTCCCAACAGTTCTAATATGCAGCTTTGGGAGTTTTATCACGTGTGCAGTCCCGAGCTGTTGCAGCAGCTTACCCATGCTAGTCTAGGACAGTCTGCTGTAGGTACAGCTTCCGAACTAGTGGTATTTGTGACACGGCAGGATTTGCACCGTCGGCGGGCAAAAGCTGTATTAGCATTTGAAAAGGGGAATATTGAGCGGAATAGTCCTTTGGATAGGCAGGAAAGCCGTATCCGTGACCGGGAGCTGTATTATGGCTGGTTGATGCCAATCCTTTACACGCGTTTTTTTGGAATTATCGGGCTGTTTCGAAAGATACTGGTCAGTACTGTCGGACTTTTTCGGCCTATGGTGCGACAGACCTCCGAGTGTGATGTGCGCACAGTGGTACACAAGACCTGTGCATTGGCTGCGCAGACTTTTATGATAGCCATGGCCAATGAAGGTTACGATACCTGTCCCTTAGAAGGTTTTGACCATCGGCGGGTAAAGAAGATACTGAAATTGCCCCATGGTGCAGAAGTAAATATGATTATCTCTTGCGGTATCCGTAAAGGAAATGAGGGAATCTGGGGTGAACGCTTTCGCGTTCCGTTTAATGAGGTATACCATAAAGTATGAAACTCAACGTAGGGGATAAAAGAAGTAAAGAAATAGTCTGACTTGGAACTCGCGAACCATAGAATTGATTTTTTTATACTTTTAATCTTATAATCTGTTGTAGCGAGCAAGGCAAAACAAATTAAGGCGTTAAAATGTCCACATTGGGGGAGTGTAAAGAAACAAACTATAAAAGAATAACATTACCTCTGTAATCATTGTGGGGCCGAATATTTTTTGGATAATGACGATATCAATGTCAATATAAATCATCAATATGGAGATATTATATCTGTGCGGATAAGAGTAATAAAGTATATAAAATAGATCCTGCCAAGAATGAAGTAGTCGATATGACCGCGGCCTTTTTGCTGATGTGCCTGAGTTTTCTTCCGGTATCTCCACCTTAAAATTTACCCAGGACATAGAAGGTGATGGTTTTAATATCATGACCAATGATGGCAAAGAATATTACTATTATCCGCTTGTCCGCAAGATCTATAAAGATCATTCCGAAAGACGTGAGGCTGGTACCGGGCTATCCAGTTTATTACCGGGTGCAGGCTTATCGGTATACTATGCCTTGTCCGAAAAAAGTAGAGATTACCCCGAAGAGAAAATTCAACTGATCAAATATTGGTATAAGAACAATCCTGGTTATCCGATAATGCTTCCCTGCAGTTATCAGGTGTCGTGGGAGAAAGTATATCAGTATCCGAAAAAGTCAGGAATCTACTACGGTTCATTCCCATTTAAGAAGCAGTTGTTCAAAGAAACAGGGATTACCAAATTTATTGATCTTACACCCGTTCGCCTTTATTTTGAGGCTAAGGTAACTTATCAAGATAGTACTAACCTGTATATTGCAGGCCTTCCGAATACCAATCCAGCAAAGGCCATCCGTATATTCAAAAGATCGATACTGATAGATGTAAAGTATTGATAGTTATATTGATAAATAAGTTTTTGAGAGGAATTGGATGTTTTAGGTAGCTGTTTTGATTTTATTTCACTTTTTTACTAAGATTTTTCATTTTGCTTCGTATTGGTAGTATTAAGGGGAAAGAATATGTACAATACTTCAGAAATTGCCAAGTTAATCAAGAAGAAAATAGAAGGTACCATTACGGGCGAAGAGTTGATCAAGCTTAATGAATTGGTCCAAAATAATCCGTCTATTAGCCGTTTGTTGGTGATTTTGGAGGATGATCATACGCTGTTGGAAGATACAGCGATGTATTTGGGACTTTCCATAGACAAAGAAAAGGAAGATAGACAGCGCCGATTGCTAGAAAATACCCTTTCCAAAATTCATAGCAGACCTAAAGTAACGTTGTTTCGTAGATTTCTTCCTTATGTAGCCGCAATTGTTGTCGTGTCGTTAAGTGCTTTACTGTACTATAAGGGAATGTTTAATAATCCGCAAATAGCTATAGTTGAGGATTTGGCACCAGGGAGTAATAGGGCTTCTATCACACTCTCGGATGGACGTATTATCGAGTTGAGTCAAGACCAGCATGGCGTAGTATTGGGAGATCAATTACAGTATGAGGACGGTACGTTGATTCAAGCAATGGATAACGCGGAGGTCGTGTACGCGACAATCGCTACTCCAAAAGGAGGGCAGTATCAGATAACACTGTCTGATGGTACGAAGGTGTGGTTGAATGCCGATTCAAAGTTAATATACCCTTCACGCTTTAAGGGAGATAGCAGGCTCGTAGAGCTGGAGGGAGAGGCATATTTTGATGTCTCTACGGTTACTGAAAAGGGAAAGAAAACTCCCTTTATGGTCAAAACCGCTCAACAGCAAGTAGAAGTGCTCGGCACACAATTTAACCTGAAGGCGTATGCCGATGATCAAGGAGATACCCGTACTACCTTGGTAGAAGGTGCGGTGTCCCTACACGTAGCCGATAAAATTTTGTCATTGATCCCGGGAGAGCAGGGCGTGAGCAGTAAGAAGGGCTTGAGCAAAAGAAAAGTTGATGTAGGCCCTTACATCGCTTGGAAGGACAATCAGTTTGTTTTTGAGGAAATAGAACTACACGAGGCGCTTAAAATACTGAGCCGCTGGTATGATTTTGATTTCAGTGTCGATAACGCAGTAAAACCTATACATCTATACGCAAGTATCAACCGTGGTAAAAGTCTAAGAGAGGTTCTTAATATTCTAGAAAGTAGCGGTATTAAATTTAGACTCGAACGTACCGGAGAAAGAAATAAATTATTAATCTTCAACTAAAAACCAATAACACTACTATGGAATAAAACGAAAGGAAAAAGAAAGGTGGACCAAAAAAGCGGACAGTGCGCTAACACTGCCCGTAATGTTATAGCTGTCTATCGTAATTATTATCTCTAGGCAAAGAGAAGATTTCTCATTTTAATAAATTACAATATGATCTAAACAGTACAAATGTATGATTTTTAAAACAAAACCTGAAGGGCTACATAGGCCTTCTGTTAACCGTGTGCTCTTAATTATGAAATTGATAGTTGTACTTATTTTGCTAAATATTACAGCAGTATGGGCCGATGGGTTTGCACAGAATATCACCCTGAAGGCGAAGGGGATGTCATTGGTGCAGGCCATGAAAAGTATCCAACAGCAGACTGGATATGAGTTTTTTATAAAAAGTAGAGACCTCGCGCAGATAAAGGTTAATCCCGATATCGAAGGTCTTCAAATCGAAAGGGCGATGCAGAGACTGTTGCAGGACAAGCCTGCAGCGTGGGTCTTGGAGGGGAATACCATCGTGATAAAACCACAGGCACCTAAAGCCTCCTTAAGTAAAACCGTCCCCAACCCGACACAAGGTATAGTTAGAGAATTGCCCGTTATACAAGAGCAGCGTATTACAGGTAAAGTGACTGATGCTATAGATGACTCCCCAATATCGGGAGCGAGCGTATTGATAAAAGGCAAAACAATAGGCACCAATACGGCTGTCGATGGGGTATACGAATTGATGGTTAATGAAGGGGATTCATTGATATTTTCGATGGTCGGCTATATCCAACAGCGGGTGAAGGTTGGTGCTTCCAAGTTGATCAACATCCGATTGGCTAAGGATAATAAAGAATTGGAGGAGACCGTTGTCGTGGCCTTTGGTAGACAGGCCAAAGAGAGCGTGGTATCTTCCATAACCACCGTCAATGTCAAAGATCTAAGATCTCCATCCAGCAACCTGACAACCGCTCTGGCTGGTCGCATGGCAGGTTTAGTGGCTTATCAGTCTACAGGCGCTCCAGGTGAGGAGGATGCGCAATTTTTTGTGCGCAGTGTGACTTCTTTTGGAAGCGGATTGACATCACCACTTATTCTTATTGATAATGTGGAGATGACGGCAAAAGATCTGTCCCGCTTAAATCCCGATGATATTGCAAGTTTTTCAATTTTGAAGGATGCCTCAGCTACAGCTCTTTACGGGGCGCGTGGAGCTAATGGAGTAGTGTTGGTGACCACTAAAGAAGGGGAGAAAGGAAGTGTTAAAGTCTCGTTTAGACATGAAACATCCATGTCTACACCCACTACTAAGGTAGATGTGGCTGATCCTGTCACTTATATGGAGTATGCTAATATAGCTAGTATGACCCGTCACGGCGAACTAACTTATTCGCAGAGCAAAATAGATTTTACCAAAGACCCAAATAGAAATCCAAATGTATATCCCGCTGTAGATTGGAAGGACATGCTGACTAAAAATCATTCCTTGAACCACCGCACTAACATCAACCTTACTGGTGGCGGAAATGCGGCAACCTATTACCTAGCAGGCTCCTTCTCGCAAGATAATGGAATATTAAAAGTGGATAATAAAAACCCTTTCAACTCTAATATCAACCTTAAAAAATACTCCGTTCGTTCTAATGTAAATTTAAATCTCAACAAATCATTAGAGGCTAAGGTACGCGTGAGTGCGAATTTTGATGATTATACGGGGCCTATCGGTGAATCTGGAAGTGGGGGCGCAAATACCTATGGTAAATCATTGATGGCCAATCCGGTGCTGTTTCCTGCTTATTATGAACCAGATTACAATACCCAATATCTTAATAGGATTTTATTTGGGAATTATTCGGGGGATGATTATGGTAATGGTGGGCCTGATTATATCAATCCTTATGCGGATGTGATGCGTGGCTACGAGGATGTGCGTAATAATACGTTATTGACGCAATTGGAATTGCATCAGGATCTTGCCTCGGTTACCACTGGTCTAAAAGCCCGTTTTATTGGTAGTCTGACACGCTACTCTGGATTCAATATTCAACGGAGCTATAAGCCATTCTATTACCAATACATCAGAGGAACTTATGACCCTACAAATCCTTATCCATATCAATTGGCTAACCTCAATATTGAAGGTGGTTCCGATAATATTGACTATACCGCAGGTAATAAGTTTGTAGAAGCAACAGGATATGCTGAAGGAGCGCTACTTTATAATCGTAGATTCAGCAAGCATGATCTAGGTGGTTTATTGGTAGGGTCGATAAAGGACAGGATGGATGGAAGCCCAAAAAATTTAGATTCGTCACTTCCATCCCGAAATGTGGCTCTAGCGGGACGTTTTACCTATGGCTATTCCAACAAATATTTTGCAGAACTTAATTTTGGATTAAATGGATCCGAGCGTTTCGATCCTAAATACCGTTGGGGATTTTTTCCATCTATCGGTCTAGGTTGGCAGGTGTCAGACGAGCCTTTCTTTGAGGGACTGAAGCCCGTGTTTTCTAAACTAAAATTGCGTGGTACCTATGGTTTGGTGGGGAATGATGTGATTGTTGAGGATACAGATCGCTTCTTTTTTACCTCCAATATTAACCTTAATGGGCCTAATGCTGGCTATTTCGGGAATAATCCCAATTCTACCTTCACCCGACCGACTATAGATATACTTCGCTATGCCAATCCTTTGATCACCTGGGAAGTTTCTTATAAAACAAATTTAGCAGTAGAGCTGGGCTTTCTGAATGACGAACTCTTGCTGATCGCTGAAGTGTACCATGAAAACCGAACTAATATCGTACAGGTGCGTAAAGATATACCTTCTATTGTAGGTCTGGCTTCAGAGATTAAAACTAATTATGGTGCTGCGGTAGGAAAAGGGCTTGATCTGACTTTGAATTATAATAAGTCATTTTTCAACGGTATGTGGTATATCTTGCGAGGGAACTTTACCTACGGCTCATCTAAAATTACCGAATACGATGAATTGAATTATTCGGGTTTCGCACCATGGAGATCTGTCATAGGCCGTAAAGTCGGTCAATCGCAAGGTTATGTAGCAGAGCGCTTATTTATTGACGAAAACGAGGTGTTGAATTCACCCGTGCAGATGGTTGCTGGCTCAGGTACGAAGTATCAAGCAGGAGATATCAAATATAGAGATATCAATGGCGATGGGATGATCAACGAATATGATATTGTCCCTATTGGTTATCCAGGAACTCCAGAGATACAGTACGGTATAGGTGGTTCATTTGGATTTAAGAATTTTGATATTTCTGCCTTTTTTCAAGGTTCATCACGCTATTCTTTTTTTATGGATGCCAATGCTATGGCTCCTTTTGTTAACGTCACATCGGGAGGAAGAAGAGGGAATAGAGCGATGTTGAACTTTATAAAGGAGAGTTTATGGACTGAAACGGATCGAGATGAATACGCAAACTGGCCACGATTGTCTCCCGATGTTGGTAACACGGGGATAGGTAACAGTAATAATTTTGTACGTAGCAACTACTGGATGCGTTCAGCAAGTTTTATACGCCTAAAATCAGTAGAAATGGGATATAAGTTTAAAGACTTTAGGGGGGTAAGCCCACGCGTATATGCGAGTGGGACCAATTTATTTACCATATCGGATTTCAAATTGTGGGACCCTGAAATGCGTGGTAACGGGCTCGCTTATCCATTGCAAAAGGTGTTCAATCTAGGTGTTCAAGTTAATTTTTAACAGAAATTGAGATAAAATGAAACAGTTTATGCTGATGAAAAAAATAATGTATGGAACGGTAGCTGTCCTTTTGATGTTACTCGTTTCCTGCGATAAGTACTTAGATATCCTGCCCGATGACAAGCCTGTCCTGGAAGATGCTTTCAAGGATCGCTACAATGCAGAGAAGTACCTATTTACCTGTTACGCCAGTCTTCCGAATTTTGCTAACCCTGATAATACTTTGGGGCTTACTGGGGGTGGGGATGTGGTGTATGACGAAAAAAATATGCCGGGAGGTAATACGGCTCATATGCCCAATACCATCTTGATGCTGTTCAATGGAAATAATGCAGTAAGTCCTTATATGAATTTTTGGGATGGCAATAAAGGGGCTAGTGAAAATATCTGGCAGGGAATACGGCACTGTAATGTGTTTTTAGAGCATATCAATCTAGAGGATGGTGGTCCACGTGATATGGACGAAATGGAGCGCGCCAAGTGGATTGCCGAAGTAAAGACGATAAAAGCATACCTTAACTTTTATCTATTTCAACTGTACGGGCCTATTCCGATTGTGGATAAAGCTTTTCCAATTTCTTCCAAAGGAGAAGAATTGGCTTTATATCGTGAGCCTGTAGATAAGGTAGCAGACTATATCGTGGGGCTTTTGGACGAAGCTATGGAGAGTCTACCCACGCCGAGTGAGCAAGATCCATCCACCGAATTTGGTCGATTCACAAAAACCATAGCAAGATCAATTAAAGCGAAGACGCTAGTGCTTCTTGCAAGTCCCTTATTCAATAACAATAATTATTATGCTGGATTTAAAGATAATCGAGGAGTAGAATTATTCCCTATTGGAGATAGTAGGCAAAGATGGGAACGAGCACTACAGGCTACGGATGAGGCGGTACGGTCGGCAGAAGATGATGGAAATATTATTTTAGTGACTACGGATGCCGGAGCTGGAGCTATTCCAGACGTTAATTCTAACAACATTAGTTCTCAGACTAAAGCGATGCTCAGCCTACGGCAGGCAGTTACTTTACCCTGGAACGCAGAGATTATCTGGGGGACAAATGAAAATACGAGGTTATTGCAAAAGTTTGCCAGCATGTTGAGTAACTCAGAGTGGGAGAATATAGCTGGTTCTGGCGCTCCTGATATCGGTCAGCGCCATGCTCCGACATTGAATATGGTCGAACAATTTTACTCTTCACATGGAGTGCCTATCGAAGAGGACGAAGAATGGGATACAAAGGGTTGGTACCAGAATAGGTATGTGACCCAGGTACCAGACGCCACCCATACCAAATATTTTATTAAATCAGGGCAAGAGACTGCAATATTGCATTTCAACCGTTCCCTACGGTTTTATGCCTCAGTGGGATTTGACGGTGGCATTTGGGAAGGACGCGGTAAAAGTTTAGCGGATCCCTCTTTCCCTAATTTTATGCGCCACATGGGGAGCGGGTTTAAATACGCGGAAACTTATGGGTTTTATTCCTACACGGGATATTTGGCTAAAAAGCTGACCCATTTAAAGACAACTTATAGAGACACCCGGGTTGAATTGGTTTATGAACCGTATTCATTCCCTATTATTCGTTTGGCCGACATGTATCTCTTATTGGCAGAGTGTCTGAATGAAGTCAATGGACCAAGTAAGACAGATTCAAAGGGGAATAATGCATACTATTACTTAGATGTGATCCGCGCACGATCGGGTATGGAAGGTGTTGTAGAGAGTTGGGCTAAATATGCCTCGGCGATGTATAAGTCCAAGCCAAATGATCAGATCGGTTTAAGAAAGATCATTCAGCAAGAACGTGTCAATGAGCTTGCTTTTGAAGGGCAATATTACTATGATGTACGGAGATGGATGACAGCAGAAGAAATCTATAATCGTCCGATATTGGGCTGGACTAAAGAAGGGGAAAAGAAAAAAGATTTCTATACCGTAAAAGTGCTACTACAACCTCGATTTTCGATGAAAGATTATCTAATGCCAATCGCAACGAATACATTGCTTCAAAATAGAAATCTGATACAAAATCCGGGCTGGTAAAATCATTCGATAGAATTTAAAAAGTATAATCATGCAAAGACATATAACATATCTATTCATTGTACTAGTAAGTAGTCTGATACTACTATCATGTATGGATTCGTATCTGGGACTGGAAAAGCTGGATATAAGTTCGGATAAGCCAGGTACATTGACTGTAGAAGAAGTTGTACCCAAGTCTGGGGGCTTGGAAATTCACTTTACGCTACCCAAGGGAAGCCCCAATAATGTTCAGGTCGTGGCGACCTATAAAAATAAAGCCGGTAAAATTGTAGAGTTTAAGGTGTCGCGGTATAGCAATGAGATCTTGGTAGAAGGGCTTACAGGTACGGATGAAGTGACAATAGAACTGGTAAGTGTGGATGAAAGTGGAAATAGGTCGGATGTTGTTACAGTGAAAGATAGACCTTTAATCTCTCCCGTAGAAATTGCTAGAGCTAGTTTGTCTGCGATTCCGGCTTTCGGTGGTGTAAAATTACTTTGGGAAAATAAAGGTTCTAATCCATTTGCTATCCATGTATTGACTGAACAGGAACTGCAAAAAGGCGTGATCGCACTGATGGAAGATCCCTCTAAAACGGTATACAGTTCCAGCGCCTCAAATACGGCGGTGTATTTGAGGCAATACGATAGCTTCGAACAAAAATTTGGTTTTGTAATATCTGATAAATGGGGGAATAGAACCGATACATTGGTACAGATGATTATACCTTATAAGGAAGAAGTCATAGATTACAAAATGGTAAAAGCAGTCAGTTATTTTAATCCATCTTATGGTACTACCGGCAAGGATTATAACCTGTCTGGGATTGACCCTAATACGGGTATCCCGAATGACGGAGTGGCGCACTCGGCTACTTTTCAGCCCCAGACCATTTTTAACGGGGTTACTGCCGCAAATGACTATTTAGCTTATAAGTATTTTGTTCAACCCGTAGGGCAGTCCCAAAAGACTTATGTGCAAGACTTATATGCTACATTCGACCTGAATCAGGACTTACGACTTAGCCGTGTACAAATATACCCCCGTCCTTCCAGTAGTTATCTTTATGCTAGGTCGAGTGTAAAACGGTTTAAGATATGGGGGACAAATGATGCAAATACAGAGCGTTGGTCAAAATTTCCACAGGGATGGACATTAATTGGTGAATATGTTGGTAAGATGCCTGAGTTTATGGCTGCCATTACGCAAGAAGAGACGGATTACTTCTATAATAAGCAGGAGTATGCAATAGTAGACGATAATATCAATTCTGAAGCTAAGCCTGCTGAATCTTTCCGCTATATGAGAATTCAGATGATGGAGTCGTATACAGCAACAGAAACTTTTTATACCATCAATGAATTTAAATTATTTGGTGAAGTGCTCAAGAAGTATTAATAGGTGTCTTATTAAAATAGTTATTTGAAGATGAAAAAGATAGTATATTTAATGGTCGCCACTTTGTCCTTATTTTCGGTCGGCTGTGATAATGCAGATGATTTATTGAATCAATATATTAAAGATGGTCCTATTGTATATGCAGGCCGTATTACCGATCTGAATATTAAATCTGGATATAAACGTTTGGGGGTGAGTGTATTTCCTGCTGAGGATGTCAATAGAGCTTATTGTATGTTGCGGTGGAATACTGGGTCAGGGAATAGAGACTCTATTAAAGTAAACTACACTGCGGATAATTATGATAGTACATTGCAGAGTTACTTTGCTATCATCGATATGCCCTCCATTGAGGGAAATGTATTAATCGAAGCTTGGAATGTGGATGCTTTTGGAAATAAATCGTTATTGACCAGTAAAGGCGGATTTGTGTATGGTGAAAACTATATTAAAACCCTGCTACCAGCATTGGCGAAATTCTCTACAGGAAATAAGACCGTAGAATTTGATAATAAAATAGGAGTAGTCGATAACCTAGTGAGTTATCAACAAACGGGGGGACAGTTTACAGACGAAGTTAAAGTGGAGAAGAGTCTTTCATTAGTTAATCCACTAAAAGGAGGGAAAGTACGTAGTAAATCCCGCTATTTAATTAACTCTAATGATCTAGATACATTAGTTACAGCAAATTATTTAGAAACAGTAATCCCTTAGTTTAAAATGAAAATAAATTTGATAGAGCGATGTCTAGCTAGCGATAGTCGGACATCGTTTCTCTCGATTTAGAATATAGTAATATGAGAAAGATACTTTTACCTATTTTGATGTTGGCAACAACATTTTTTGCTACAGCGCAAAAGCGCTCTTTTGAAAAAGACCAGAAAGGCTACGTTAATATTGGGGTAGAGACGATCAAGAAGTTGAATAAAACGAGTCCTCTGGTATTGAGTGAGGAACGTGTATCCTTGTTGAAAACGATTGAGACTTATTCTGACCCTTATTCTGACGTTCCATTTAAAGAGTATCTGAAGAAGTCTGAGGAAGAAGCAGAAGAATTGGAGCATAAAGAACCTATTCTATATGCTTATAGACTAGCTTTTGAGAAGGTACTGAAAGAGGTGAAAAGTACAAAGGTCAAAAAGGGGACGGCGTCGATCTGGATGTTGTACAATATGGGCTTTGTAATCAAGACCCCTTCGGGATGCTTTGGCATAGACGTAGACCATCGCTTGGCGGAACAATTGGCCCCTTATCTAGACTTTTTATATATCACGCATAATCACGGCGATCATGCTAATGTGAAGTTGATGGCAGCTATGAAACAGTTGGGGAAGCCCGTGATCACCAACTTCGATGTCGGCAATAACCCCTATTTCTCAACCACTGCTACGAGTTATAAGATTGGTAACTTTATGTTACGAACGGATATATCAGACCATCTGCGAAGTCCCGATTTGCCAAATTTTGTAGCTGTAGTTCGTATTGACTGTGGGGAGGATACCGGGAACTTCTCGATGCTCCATTGTGGAGATTCTGGATTCGATCCACAACGATTCAAAGAAGTACAAGGGCCGGTAGACCTCGTGGTATTGCGGTGGGGAGCAGCCAGAGAGAATGATATCTTAGGCACGGGAGAAGGGCAGATTCAAACCAATTATGCACTCTTATCGCACTTGATTGAAATGAGACATAAGCCTTATCCGAAAGGCCAGGCCTCTATTACACAAACCCTAAAGCATCTTCCTAATGTAACCTGTGAAAATACTATTTTGCCTTTTTGGGGAGAAAGGTTAGTCTGGCAAAAAGGAATGTTGAAATAAACGCTGTTGCCAGACCGGATATAACATGCTCCTTGTGTTAGGAGCATGTTATATAATGGTTATGTAATTGGTTGGCACGGTCATTTCCGACTGGTTTTACTTATTTTTGCACCGAACTATTAATTCGCTGCTGTAGGTTCTTTTTTGAAGTTTATTTGATGCGGCGTTTAATTTAAATTGCTTAACTTAGTTATGCTATCAAAATTATTTAAACCTCTAGAGCGTGAAAGACGACCTAAAATATGTTGAAATTTTATGCCTTGGGCATGAATTAGGCTTACGGTATTTTATTGCTCGACTTGGAGACCCTTTACATTTTTTTGCCTACAAGATCACGAAGAATAAGGAAGTTTCTGAAGAGATCGTCTCGGAATCTTTTTGTAAACTCTGGCAGCGAAGAGAGAAGATGACAAGTTATGAATGCATAAAGTCCTTCTTGTTTTTAGTAACTCGTAATGCCTGCTACGATCATATGGGCTCCGCATATCAGAAGAAGGTATCTCTATCACACACAGACTGGACCAGTATCCAAGGAAAGGGTGGTGATATGTTGGGACAGATTATCTATGTAGAATTGATCATGCAGATTGCTGAAGAACTAGAGAAATTGCCCAAACAGCAGGCCGATGTTTTTCGGATGTCCTACCTAGAAGGAATGGATACGAAAGAAATTTGTGACTTATTGGGCACCACAGCCAGCACCGTATATTTCGCAAGATCGAAAGCTTTATCTACACTTCGTATGATATTCAAGGAAAAAGATATCAATCTATATATGACATTTCTGTTGATAAGTTGTTTTGGTGAAGGTTTTTAATCTATTTGATACCTTGGAATAAGAGTAGATGGTATAGACCTTGTTTTTGAAATTTCTCATAGTCAGCCTAATTTCGTTACCAATGCGGAGTAGTGTTCATGTCGGAATTGGCATCATATGGCAATGTGCACTTACGCTCATAGCCATGTATATAGTCGTAAAAGAGGGGGGGGCTTTGTTAACAAGTATATTGGTCTTGGTTATAATGTCGTTAATCTTAAAGAAGAACTGGTATGAAAACCTTTGTCGCTACGAAAAGGAATACAATGCCTTCATACAGAAGAACAATCTGTGATATTGATCAAAGGAAAAGGGCTATTCCAATACGAAATAGCCCTTTCCCTTCGTTGGTTCAGATTAGATTTTGATTAAATGCTATTGATAAGTTCTTTCAATAATACCACCGGCTTGGTGTTTTTAACGACCATTTGAAGGTTCTTCTGCTCTTTCATGTCATAATATATTGATCTAGTTGCAGATACCGTACTGATCAGGTTACCACATTGATCTACAATGGGAGCGCCACTAGATCCTGCAGCATAGTCCGCAGTAATATCGGTTTGAGGTAGTTTGTCCGTTTTTGATATTGGATTCAAATAGTTACGTGCTACCTTACCAGTACTGAAATAGTTAATCATCGGAGCAGGATTGCTCATTACAAATACATTGTCTCCAACTTGGGCAGTGTTGCCTAAAGGAATTGGGGTCAGTTTTTTTCCTTTGGTGTCGATCTTTACAATCGCTAAGTCAGCGTCTTTGAAAGCGGATACAATCTCATTAACAAGGAACACATCCCCATCATTTGTTTGAATAGACATGGCTAGGTTTTTACCGCTACCGCTTTTGTTTTCGATATATCCCCGTATAACGTGGTGATTGGTCACGATTAAGCCATCTTCGCTGATGATGTATCCAGAAGCTGTGCTAAGATGTGTACGATGACATTTACCACAGTCAAAGGCACTTGCAAAAGCGACAAAAGAAGGTTTTATTAGGGTGGCGATTTCAGATGCTTCCAGTAATTTTTTACGAGGTTTTGCTAAGTTCGCTTCTATTTTTTTTCCTTCTACAGCGGCCAAATCGATGGCAGCTTGTTCAGAAGTTATAAAATTACTGCTTTTTAGAAGTTCTGCAGTTTTTAGCTCGAAGTTATTGTTAAACCGTTCTTGGTCACTAAAACCTTCCCATTTTTTTTGGGTCTGTGCGTATGACGCTATAGGCCCTAGATACAAGCCTATTGCAAATAGACCTAAAACTAACTTGCTTTTTTTCATGATTCTGTTTTTTTATATGTGTGATTTATTTTGGTTACTTTATTCAGTAAAGTTAGGGCTTTATGTGGATGCCTGTATCGCGTAACAATAATTTTAGAAAAGTATACCACGGAGATAGGTGAAATTGAATAACAGTTTGGTAAAATTATTTATAAAAGACCGAAAGTAGGTGATAAACTGGGAATCCTATTGGGGCGGTATCGTTATTGTCGTATTGCCCTCTTTTTATTTTTTTTATTAAAGCTACTTATTTCACTCGTGCTCAGCCTGATGAAAATGTGTTTTGTGAGGTATTCATGTGGTTCTTTTTCTATATAGGATATTAGGGTAAAAGTCATACGAATCTTTATTGATCTACAAATTCCAATTTCAATTGTTTTTATTAACTTCACCGTGTAAACAAACTACATCTACGCTAATTATATTATTACATGAAAAACTACCCAGTTCCGTCGGAAGAATTGGAACGTATCCATCGGTTACAGTCGTATGGGCTTTTAGGACTTGGTAAGGAACCCGAATTAGATGTGTTTGCGCAGGCAGCGTGTCTTATCGCGGACTGCCCTTCGGCGCTTATCGCCATGATGGAAGAAGAAGCCCAGCAGATCCAGAGTTGTGTCGGTATGGAACTCGATTCTGTAGAGAGACGTAATACGGTATGTCAATATACGATCATGAGTAAAGATGTGCTCGTCATAGAAGATACTTTTGAAGACCTTCGATCATCTACGAACCCGCTAATAAGAGAAGGAAATATCCGCTTTTATGCGGGAGTACCATTATTGGATGATGAAGGTTACGTTTTGGGAACCATATGCGTCATAGACTTCGCCCCGAAATCATTGTCAGAAAAACAGATTGAATCGCTAGAGAAGCTAGGGCAGGCCGTATCTAAAATTCTACTAAGTAAAAAGCGCAAAGTGCAGGCCGGTTACTTTGAAGAAATATTTCGGGTGACAAATAATATGATCTGTGTGCTTAATGATAAAAATGAGGTCAAAGAAGTCAATCCAATGCTGGCTCGAGCCTTGGGGATCCAAGTCAATGATTGTATAGGTCTACCTTTTGATAAATTACTGAACACGGATCGTCAACCTCTTTATCAGGAGATAAAGCGGGCTATATTAGAACAGGAAGGCGAACGTTTTACTTCGGTCACGCTAGGGGCAGGGGGAACGAAGATAGTCATAGAGTGGTATTTTAAGTATGATAAGGTAAATAGCGAGATTCTGGCATTCGGCAGGAATGTGACCCATGAAATAGAAGAGAAAGCCAAACTAGAAAATTCGGAACGTCGTTTTCGTAGTTTTTTCGAAAATGCTATCGGATTGATGAGCATGCACGATATGGACGGGAACATTATGGCTGTTAATGAAAGAGGCCGTAAACTATTGAAGTACAAGCTGGATGAGGTAATAGGTCTGAATTTAAAAAAGCTAGTCCCAGAAAACTTACAGGGAGCTTTTGAAGAATATCTAAAAAGGATAACAACCAACAAAGAGGACTCAGGTATGATGGTGCTCCGTACGAAGGAGGGAGAAAAAACGTACTGGTTGTACAGCAATACAGTAGAGGTTAGTCGAGAAGGGGAGCCTTATGTGGTGAGTACGGCGCTCAATATGACCGAACGTATTCAATTGGAACGTGATTTATTACGTACCAAACAAATTTTAGAACAGACCAATATGGTAGCTCAAGTAGGCGGTTGGGAAGTTGATTTTGAAGAGAAGAAGGTGTATTGGTCAGATTCTACCAAACTGATACATGGCGTAGATAAAGGTTATACCCCTGACCTGGAAAATGCTGTCGGTTTTTTTGATGAAGAAAGTCGCCCCTTATTACGTGCTGCATTTGAACGTGCTGTACAGAATGGAGTACCCTATGACATGGAGTTGCGGCTCCAGAAAAATGATGGACAACGAATTTGGGTTAGGGTCAAGGGGATTCCTGAATTAGAGAATGGCATATGTAAAAGAGTATTTGGTATCATCCAGGATATCGACCATAGTAAGACGTTGTATTTAGAACTGGAACGCAAGGAAGCTATGTTGCAGGCCTTTGTGAACTATGTTCCAGCTTCTGTAGCTATGTTTGACAGGGATTTTAATTATGTGGCGGTCAGTAACCAGTGGTTGGAGGATTTTCACCGTAGAAATAATAATCCATTGCAGGAGAATCTATTTAACCTATTTGCTGATATTCCGGAAAGACGAAGTAAGATATATCAAGATGCCTTAGAAGGTAAATCATATAAAAATACAAATGAAGTAATAGAAGCTGTTGGGATAGCAGAGCCTTTACATTATAACTGGGAGGTTCGACCTTGGCACCTAGCCGATGGCAATATAGGTGGGATTACCATTTTTATCCAAAATATAACCGAATCTGTCAAGATTAATGAAGAGTTGAAAATGGCAAAGGAGCGTGCAGATTTGGCCAGTCAGGCCAAATCTGAGTTCTTGGCAAACATGAGTCACGAGATACGTACACCATTGAACGGGGTTATAGGATTCTCCGACTTGTTAATGAAAACGCCGCTAAATGATATTCAGTTACAATATTTAAATTATATCAACGAATCCGGTAATAATCTACTTAATATTATCAATGATATTCTAGACTTTTCAAAGATCGAGTCTGGTAAGTTGGAGTTATTTATAGATCGATTCAATGTGTATGAGCTTGCCAGTCAAGTAATAAATGTTATCATTTATCAGGCGCAACGCAAAGATATCGAGCTACTTTTGAATATTGAACAGGGGCTGCCTGAATATATCTGGGTAGATGAGGCTCGTGTCAAACAGGTGTTGATTAACCTGTTAGGGAATGCTGTGAAGTTTACAAATTATGGCGAAATCGAACTGAAAATTGAAAAATTAAAGCTCAAAGATGACAGGCTTACTTTAAGGTTCTCCGTTCGAGATACAGGGATTGGTATTCCGATCGAGAAGCAACAACGCATTTTTGATGCCTTTACGCAGGAGGATAGCTCGGTTAGTAAGCGATATGGGGGTACAGGTCTAGGACTTACGATTTCTAATAATCTGTTGAAATACATGGGTAGTAAACTTTGCTTGGATAGTGAATTGGGTAAAGGATCGGAGTTCTTTTTTGATATAGAAGTACCTTACGAGTATGCCAGTGAAGAAGATATGGAAGATTTTGCTATTAACAGGATACTCATAGTAGATGACAATGCGAACAATCGAGGTATACTGCAGCACATGCTTGCGTATAAAAAGATAGATTCCATAACAGCAGAGAATGGGATGGAAGCTTTGCAACTGCTGATGCGGGGCGAACGTTTTGATGTTATTCTGATGGATTATCACATGCCCATTTTGTCTGGCGTAGAGACTATTGATAAGATAAAAGAACTTTTTCAAAAGCAGGGAGAGGCTGTGCCTTTGGTCGTCCTACACACATCTTCGGAAGAACATGAGGTGATATCTTCATTCAGACAAGAAGATCGATCTTTTTGTTTGTTGAAACCTATTAAGTCCAATGAACTTTATGAGATGCTGCGCAGGGCTATGCAACAAAATAAGACGGATAACAAGCAGATGGCAAAAGTGAGTCCTAAAGCAATAACAGAAATTTATGAACAATCTGCCAATATATTACTAGCCGATGATAATTCTGTAAATATGGCCTTGAATTTGCGAATTATGGCTTCATTGATGCCTAATGCTTCTTTAGTAGAAGTGTCTGATGGTGCACAAGCTATAGCTGCCTGTGTGGATCACGTTTTTGATATTATTCTTATGGATGTACAGATGCCTCAGGTCGACGGCATCGAGGCTACCAAACAGATTCGACAACTTCTAGGATATACTGATATACCTATCATAGGTATCACGGCAGGTAATGTCGTTGGTGAGAAGGAAAAATGCATAGAAGCAGGAATGTCTGATTTTCTAGCCAAGCCTATACGACAGAAGGATCTACAAACTGTATTGCAAAAGTATATACGGGTTGAAAGTAATGAACTTGGGGCTCGGGCTGTCTTGGAAGAGCATTTGGACATGCGGGCACTAAGAGAACAGGTGGGAGACGACGAGGATTTTAGATCTTTTTTCTTAAATCTAGTGATCACGGAGATCCGTCAATCGGCTTTGAACTTAGAACAGGCTAGTAAAAACTACGACTTGCAAGCTATAGGAATGGTCTTGCATAAATTACGAGGAACAGCCGCTACAGCTGGCTTATTCAGACTAGATGGATTGGCTACTCAGTTGGAAAATGATCTTACTGTTACGAAAGACTTAGCAAACCGCATCCATGCCATCAGGGAAGAGATCGAAATAGGAATACATTTAATTACTAATTTAAAAGAGATATAATATGTTGATTTTAATAGCAGAAGATGATGAACTGATATTACGTACTATCGAGCATAAACTAGTGAAGGAGGGGCATGAGGTCTTATTGACTCGAAATGGTAAAGAAGCCATCGATACAATACGGGAAAAAGATGTTGATCTCGTAATAACAGATATAATGATGCCTTTTGCATCCGGGATTGAAATTCTTTCTTCTATACGTACATTTGGAAAAAAAGTGCCCGTTATTGTACTTTCTAGTATGGGGCAAGAAGAGGTCGTGGTGGATGCTTTCGATCTGGGAGCATCGGATTTTATGGTCAAACCCTTTAGCCCGAATGAACTGGTTTTGAGAATCAAGAGGTTAATAAATTAAAGGTGTTTTAATTAAGAGTTATGTCACAATTGATCACCATTCATGAACTGGTTGTAGTAATTATTGTTGTATTGCTAATCGTTTTGATCTTGATTATATCTGTTTTGATCTTTAGCTTTTACAGATACAGGTCGCTACAGCATCGGTTTGCGTGGTCAACAATTATCCAACAAAAAATAACGGAAGCTATTGTGGAAGGGGCAGAGAAGATGTCGGGAGATAATTCGTTTTCACTCCATCTCAAGGAGCCTTCTTTTCGTCGTTTTTTCTTGTCCACCTTAGTTTCGTCTGAACAGAAATTTATGGGTAAAGCAAGGGATGAGATAAATAACCTTTTTAGGGTTTATGATCTAGAACAAGAAGCTTGGAGGAAAATCCGTTCCAAACGGGACTATCTCATAGCCGGAGGGATACAGGAGCTCACCGTGATGAAGGTCGAGTCGGCGGTACCACAGATAGCCCTTTTTTTAAACCATCCTCGTCGACAGGTCTATCAAGAAGCACAGTATGCTATTGTGAGTTTTAAAGGGTTTGATGGTTTGTTTTTTCTGGATAAACTTGTAACACCGCTGTCCGATTGGCAACAATTACGGTTGCTACGTTCTATAGATACAGTACCCGACGGACAGATGCAGCACATTGTAAGTTGGTTGGGTAATAAAAATGAAACGGTGGCTGTGTTCGCATTGCGGCTTATAGGGCAGTTTCAGCTTCTTTCCTATTATCCAAAAGTGTTATCTATGTTAGACCACGAATCAATAACGGTACGTAAACATACTGTTCGGATATTACAGAAACTAGAGAATAGTTACACCGTAAGCCAATTGATTTCCTCTTTTGGTCAACAGCAATATGAAGTGCAGTTGGAGATATTAAAGGCTTTGAAAGTCGCAAAAAGTAAGCAGGCAGAACCGTTTCTTCAAGAACAGTTATGGCAACATCCTAATGTAGGGATTAAGGTGGCGGCAGCAGAGGTATTAATGATCTTGGAAGGTAAGTCTTATTTAAAGGATATCGCGGAGTCGCAGGATACGCCAATTCAGATTGTACATATTGTTAAACATGCTTTACAACAACAGATATGTTAGAATTTGCTCATATTCTATATGAAGTAGTAATATGGTTGTTTATTTTATATGCTATAGCCATATTCTTGATTTACAGCTGGGTGGGCTTATATGCCTATGGGGCGGTATTACGGTATAAGCATGAAAATACTTTCACAGATTACAATCTGATTGCAGTCAATCCGAATGCCCCTCGGTTTAGTATTATTGCTCCCGCTTTTAATGAGGGAAAGACTATAGTTGACAATGTACGGTCGCTTCTTTCCATCTATTATCATAAACTGGAAATTATTATCGTTAACGATGGCAGTCGGGATGACTCTATGGAGCAGCTGATCCATGCTTATGATCTGGAGATGGTTTCGTTCTTTATTCAGGGCAATATATGTACGAAGGAAGTAAAGGGAGTATACAAGAGTAAAAACCCAGCTTTCAAAAAACTCCTTGTCGTGGACAAAGAGAATGGAGGTAAGGCGGATGCACTCAATGTCGGGGTGAATATATCTTCAGGCGAGTACATCGTATGTATAGACGTCGATTGTATTTTAGAACAAGACGCTATTTTAAAACTAGCTAAACCCTTTTTGGAACAGACCAATAAACGGGTGATTGCCTGTGGAGGAGTAATCCGTCTAGCTAATAACTGTAAAATTGAAAATGGTAAAGTAATTGAGGTCAACCTACCCCAGACCTGGTTGGGACGTACGCAGGCTTTGGAATATATTCGGGCATTTGTCTTGGGACGCATGGCTTGGTCCAGGGCATCGGGTTTGATCTTGATCTCTGGTGCATTTGGTGCGTTTGATAAGGAGATTGTATTGGCTTGTGGGGGCTATGATAGCGATACGGTGGGGGAAGATATGGAACTCGTGGTACGCATGCGCCGTTACATGGAAGAGGAAAAGAGACCTTATGAAGTGGTGAACATACCGGATCCGTTGTGTTGGACCGAGGTGCCAGAATCAAGGGATGTGTTGAAAAAGCAACGCAACAGATGGATGCGAGGTACAATAGAAACCCTGTGGAAGCATCGTAAATTAATGCTTAATCCGAAATATGGAAGGCTCGGGATGGTCAGTATTCCATATTGGTTTTTCTTTGAACTCTTGGGGCCTATTGTTGAGTTTACGGGGTATTTTATCTTTTTAATATTTTGGATCTTAGGAATCATCAATTGGCCATTCTTCTTCGCACTATTGGCATTAGTAGTTTCATCAGGTATATTATATTCTATTTATGCAGTTTTGATCGATCTAGTGGGGCATCAGGTATATACAAAACGAAAAGATCTATCTAAACTCATAACGACAGCAATATTAGAGCCTATTTACTTCCATCCTATAGTGGTAAAAGCGGGAGTAGAAGGAGCAATCGATTATTTTCGAAAAAAACAGGGATGGGGAGAGATGACCCGACAAGGATTTCAGCAAGGAGTAAAGGGACTGCCATGGTGGCAACAGTTTGGAGAATACCTGCGGATGGTAGTGAAGAACTATACACCTATAGCTGCTGTTTTTTTGCTGTTCTTTCTTTTGACGGTTGGTGTAGAGCGTTGGTGGTACGCTCGGCAATTTGAACAACTGGAAGGTGCTGCTATAGGATGGCCGCTTTTTACAGATAATTTTTGTGTAGGCTTACAGTTTGCGCTTGCGGGGGGGCTTTTCTACCTCTTAATAGGTGCCATCAGTAGTTCCTTAGCAAGAACCTTTGCCATCGTTTCATTTTCGCTGATCATTATCACACAGTTTGTGTTGTTTTTATACTTTTCCGAATCCCGGAATCTACTCGGTGCAGATATATTTTACTATACGACAGAGGAGTTGAGTCAGATTTTGGAGGCAAGTGGTATGCTGAGTTGGACCAATATCGGATTGTTCGCTACGCTACTGCTACTGGTGGGCACACCTTTTTGGATTGTTAGCAAATGGCAGATGAAGACCGTTTTGGTTGGCTGTGTTTTCTTTGTGATCGGACTTCTCGTTTGTTTTGTCCCTATAGACCGGATTAACAATTCGCTTAGTGGAGATGAGTTTGTACAGAATGCCGAACGCAGTAAATGGCGGTATTTCTTGGCTTCGAATGCGACTAATTACATTCAGGAGCATCCATCGATTGCCGGTATATTAGGAGACGATGAAGTCGATGCCATGGGAAAAGATGATGAGTTTCCATTTCTACGTGTAGAAGATACTAAAGATCTGTTAGGACCTTATTTCAATTTAGCAGGCAGTCCTCCAAATCTCGTTGTTGTTATTGTAGAAGGATTGGGGCATGCTTATAGTTCGCCATCCGGATATATCGGTAATTTTACACCGTTCATTGATTCGTTAACTCGACGAGCATTGTATTGGCCGAACAACCTAAGTACATCAGGTCGGACATTCTCCGTGTTGCCTAGCCTATTAGGGTCCTTGCCTTTTGGGACTCATGGTTTCTTGGAGCAAGAGATCCTGCCCAAACATTTTAATCTTTTTAATGTGTTGAAGAAAAATGGGTTCCACACGGGATTCTATTATGGAGGAAATGCTGATTTCGATTTTATGAAGAAATTTGTTCGCTATAGTGAAGTGGACACGCTTATCGATCAATGGGCATACGAACCCCCTTATAGAAAGCTGCCTGCAAATGGTGGTGGCGAGAGCTGGGGGTACGAAGATCAAGCAGTATTTGGTAAAGTGTTAGAAACACAACGACTGCAATCGCAACCGTACCTTAATGTGCTGCTCACCCTATCAACGCATAATCCATTTTTGATCAATAATGTGGAACATTATGAAAAGATCTTTGATAAGCGTTTGAAAGGGGCCGATTTGTCTGCCGCAAACCAAAAATGGGCATTGGAAAATCGTAAACAGTTGGTGTCTGTATTGAATCTGGATGAGGCCCTCCAGCAATTTTTTAAAAGCTATGAGAAACGTCCAGATTTTAAAAATACCCTGTTCGTTATTACAGGAGATCACGCTATGCCTGAAATACCGTTACAGAGTAAGATTGATCGCTATCACGTTCCTTTAATTATATATTCACCCTTGTTAAAGTCTGCTCACACCTTTCGCCATATCGTAAGTCATCTCGATGTTACACCTTCGTTATTGGCTTTTTATAGAGAAAACTATAAGCTACAGACACCTGATCAAGTAACCTGGATAGGCCGTGGGCTTTCTGAAGGGCCTTCTAGTCGTAGCGCTGGTGCTGCGATGATGCAAAGTAAAAATCAGTTGATCGATTTCGTATGGGGCAATTATCATATCTCGGATAATAAACTCTTTAAGCTAGATGCCAAACTAAATGAAGAGCCTATATCGGACGACGCTATGAATGAAGCGCTAATACGTCGCTTTGAAGCTTTTAAGAAGGCTAATAAGAGGTCTTTTACGCAGAAGCAATTGATTCCTGATAGCCTTTATACCCGATATTTTCAGGGAGTTACATCAAGACATTAAAATGTTTTGATGTAACTCCCTGTAAAGTCAAACTGATTACCTTTTTCCTTTGGTCTGAACTCCTGATTGTAGTATGTGGATGATATCGAAAAAAGATTGGTACGTTTGATGGAGAAGTTGTATTCTGCTCCTACTTTAAATGTCTTTAGCTTGTATATGTTGTTGTCTAGTAGGTTGTTGCGGTTTTCTTCAGGACTTAATCCTGTCCCTATGATAAATCCAAGATAGTCATTAGCTCCCTTTGTATAGTAGCGCACTGTTCCAGCGTAAGACTGCGAGATGTTTTTGTTGTCCGGTGTGAGGTAGGTCTTTAAATTGAACCAGAAATTTTGATAATATTTACCCACTGAGGCTGTGTACATCCAAATATTGTCACTGAAATAGAGCTGGCGGTAGCCTATTTCCCCTTCAAAGCTATGAGGTAGGTTTGCATACAAAGATACGCCTGTCCTATATTTTGGGAAAATACCGACATTGTCCGAATAACCTGCGCCTACATATAGATAAAACATTTTTGAAAGTCTGGGGTAAGCTTCCAGTTCGAACTGCACACCATTGTCTGCAAACTTGTTGGCATAATTGGTACGGAATATCACAGATCCAATAGGAGTTGCTCTTTTATAACTCAGCCCTACAATATGCCAGTTGTCTGCAAATTGCTTGTCAAAATGAGCAAAATTGTATGTGAGACCTATTGCATTTTTGGCGGTGTACTCTTTGATACTTATGGATAGAGCCCGAGCCTCAGTATGTTTAGGGTTAATTGCTAAAAGCTGATTTATCGTTTTCTCTGCGAGCTGGTAGTTGCTACTGCTGTTATTTATTTTTGCTTTTAGTAGGAGTAGGTTTTCTGATGATGGGTGAACATAAAGACCCCTGTCAATTAGTGTATTTGCTTTGTTATATTGATCGTTCCAGTATTCCAAGGATCCATAGGCTAAAAAGAAATCTTCATCTTCTACTTTTTGATTATCCAATTGTTCGAATACATATCGCGCAGAATCGATTTTATCGGACCAGGTGTAGAGTCTACCTAAAAAAATACGGATATCCGTGTAGTTTGGTGCCTTTTTTAAGGCTTGCTTACTGAGGTCAATTGCTGCAGGGTAGTCTTTTCGATCAAAGGCACTACTACGTGCGCGTAGAAACAATTCATCGGCAGTGAGATTGCTCTCTTGCCCGGTACTATACACAGGCACAATGAAAAGGATAAGCAGAAGAGAACGCCATTTTTTCCAGATGAAAAATTGTGTTGACATAGGATGATGATGATTACTTGTTAAGTAGGTTAAAGATAACAAAAAAGTGTTTGTACAACGGTGATTTTTTTTGTTACAACTCGATCATTTTTGATAAAGTCGTAGAAAGGTTTATTTTCATTACAACGGTAAAGATATTTTGTTGCTTTTTGCCCCTAGCCATTATGCCGATAGAAATACGTTGTTCCGTATAGAGCCGTACGAACTTAATCGTTTGATAAGTTGGTCCATTAATAAAGTCACCCTTTTTGAAACCTTTAGATTACCATTTGCTAACTTTTAGGTCGTTCACCGCTGATAAACCAATATTTCTAAGCGCCTTTGTAATTGTTTGGTGATAGGGCCTGCGCCAGATTCAAAATCTTTATATCCCAGCACAGAAGTGATAGGAGTTATGTTTTTGGTTGTTGAACTAATAAAAGCTTCTCGTGCCCATTGCAGATCCACTATACTTATGTCTCGGACCTCGACTTCAGTTACTTCCCTTGCTACTTCAATGATTTTTTTACGCGTTACCCCTTGCAATACATCATCGGCTGCTGTTAATAGATTCCCTTCTGAACTCACCAAAAAGAAATTGGCACGTGGACATTCCGAGATGAGCCCATTTTGCACATAGACTACGTCGTCTGCCCCATGCGATTTGGCTACTTTTAATGCCTGTATCCCCATGACATAATCTATCGATTTGACTTGGCTGAAAGGTCGGTGATAGTCAAAGGGGAAAAGTCGTATTCCTTGTTCTTCTTGACCAATATTCCGTGTGATAGAATGTTGACTGATAATCAGGTTGGGCTCAGCGATACTATACCCATCGCTGCTGTATCCGCCGGTTAATAGTATCTTGATGCCCGATTGGGGGATGTTATTTACTTGCATTAATACCTCTATAAAATTCTTGAGTTCGTCTCTAGAATATTTCACGGGGAGATCCATCAATTCTGCAGATCGATAAAAGCGGTCCAGATTGTCTTCTAGAAAGATTGCTGTATTGTTTACTGTTTTGAAATAGTCGAATATACCATAACCACGGGCGATTGCAAGATCATTTGTAGCTAATTTTGCTTCTTTTTCTGGAATCAGAACTCCGTTGAAGTTTACATAGGTTGCGTGCATTTTTGTTTTTTAGTTAGAACTGAATAAATCCGTACGGCTTCCTATTCCTAAAATAGTATAAATCGTTTTCAGATGATATTTTACCGTATTTTCTGAAATAAAGAGCTCATTTCCGATTTCCTTATTTGTTTTACCTTCTTTTAATAGTTCAATGATTTGTTTTTGTCTTGGTGTAAGTGAAAATTGCTCTAGATCTAGGCTATTCTCACCTTGATCATTTATTGCCATGGTCACTCGTTCCAACTCTTTCCGCATCAGTAAATTTTCGTGTTCCAAGAGGAGATTACGTTGTTTACTTACCTTAAATAGGCGTAATAAGACAGTAATTAATACAAGCAAGAGAATAGAAAGTATAGTGAAAAAAAAACGTGTTTTTCCAGCATATTGAATTTCTACATTCTTTCGTGTTGCGAGAAGCTCCTTTTCTAGAACGGTAAGTTTGCCATTCTCAAAAGGTGCATTATACGTACTGGATATCGCTACACCTTGTTTTTCATGCATTGATGCATTTTTATAGTCCTCAATTACGGTATAGAAGTGACTCATGGCATAGTGTAATATGATTTTGTAAAGATCCATATTATACTTTTCTGCGTAATGCATACCTTGGTCAAATGCCTGCTTTGCCTTTTCCTGGTCTTCGAGGTGCTCACTAAGCCCTATTAACTTGGAATAGATAATGGGTAGGTGTTTCGGACTTTGTATCTCTAAGATCGTAATCCCCCTGTTTAATATGGACTCTGCTTGTTTAAATTCCTTATTTCTTATAGCGAGTACAGCTAGCACATTCATATAGAAGGCATGACTTTCCGCATTTAGTAAGTTTAAGTTCTTGAAGTCAATCTCTAATTGTAATTTTGTCAGTTCTTCATAGTTCTGACTATCAAATGTAATTAGCGCTTTTTCAACAAGTACTCGAATTTCCGCTTCTTCCTTTTTGTCTGTTTTTATCCCATATTCGAGTGCTTTATCCAGATTGTTAATCGCCTCTGGATAGTTGAATACCCTTTTATAGGTTAGTGCTTTTTGGAGGTAGGCATTGTATCTGTCATAATTTGAGGCATTGTCGGTATGGATGATATTATCTAGTTTTAATAGGGAAGCCTCATAACCTTTTTTATCATTGAGTTCAGAAATTTCTTGATGCAGTTTGACTGGATCAATAGGGCTGTGCGGGGTACAAGAAAATGTAAAAAGTAGTACAGCAAATAATACGGATAATCTCATTTTTAACGAATCGTAACAAAATATTGGAATTTAATCCATCGCCTTATTTTTCAAATGTAAATAATTACTTCATAATCCGCCAGCTGACGGGGCCAAAGTGTTTTCTGCACGTTTTTGTTTCGAAATGGTGTACATGCTGCTTCGCGCTCATTTCTGTTTGTGCAGTTCCATTACATGGATATTTTATACTTACTAAGATTACAAAAATAGAAAGTTAATATTGCTTTCTGTAGAAATCTCTTGATTTGTTTTTGTTTTTTTGGTCAGTAGGAGCGCGGAAGAATTATTGGTTCTGCAATAGGTTAGTACTAGTGTTATTGAGTATTAGTATTGTTTATCTATTAGGATGACATGTGACTATGTTCAACTTGTTTTAACCTGTGTTTTTTTGTTATAAATGTAATTTTAAATTTCTTTTTTGTTTTTTTCTGCTTTTTCTGTACCGCTATACGGTCTTCTTATGTTTTTTTATAATTCATTTGTTTATAGTTTTTTAGGTTTATTAAGTCCAATTGCGTGGTTTTATTTTTTTTAAAAACTACCCATAGAATAATAGTGTCTACTTAAATCTGATTACAATATTTCTTTTTCTTCCAAACTTCACATTGTTTTTCACAGTGAAAGGCCCAACCAAGAAGTGTGCAGATCAGCGGATTTGGCCTAGAGCTATGAATGAATGTTTGACAATTGTTAAATATTGATGTTATGAAAAGCTATTTAATTGAATGGGACGACTTAATCTTTTCTAAAAAAAGGTTAATTAAATCAATTAATCGTGTGTTTTTTCAGGTTATTAATATGTGTTTGGGACATTGTCCTTAACTTTGTTTTTAGAAAAACAGGTGTTTCACTCTTCTTTCTTGTAATGTTTGCACATGAAGTTAAGTCGCAATGTACATATAACATTGATGCAGGATCTACAGTTGTAAATCTTGTCGGGGTATCTACAAATGGACCTATGGAAGCAGCATTTGTATGGACGTTTAATAATACAGTATATGTCGCTATAAATTCTACCCACGACTTGGCCGATATGTACATTAACTCGCCTACCGTTACCACAACGAATAAGGAAGCGTGTGGAGTTGGGGTTAATTTGATCGTTAATAGCAATTCTCCAGGGACAGATCCAAAAACAGGACTAAAAGGTAATCTGAATGATGCTAAATGGACATTTAGGTTTGACAGAATTACATTGCTCCCATACTTGAATGATGGAATAAATTACATTACGATTCATGGAATTGGTGGAGGTCATGATGTAAATGAGGCACAATACACATTTGTAGTTCCAAAAGTTGACGTGACTGTTTATAAAAACTGGATAGGTGGATCGAATTATCCGAGTATCAATGTAACGCTATATGGTATGGAGGCGAACAGTACAACTGGAAAGATGCAGCAGTAGTATTGGATCAACTGGTACGTACATTGAGAGGCAATCCAACGTTTAAGATTGAGTTATTCAGTCATACAGATAGCAGGGGTAGTCATCGCTCTAATGATCAACTTTCTTAACGTCGTGCAGAGAGCGCTGTAGATTATATTATTTCTAGGAGAATCGAATGGGGCCGGATTGTCGCCAAAGGATACGGAGAGCGTCGCTTGTTAATCATTGTGCCGACGGGGTTAAATGTACAGCAGCAGAATATCAGGCTAATAGTAGGACCGAAGTCGAGGTGCTGAAGTATTAGTTATTAAGTTTCATATTTTACATGGTAACCGATCCCCTCGGTGCCAGATTTGTTTGGACAGCCCTCGCTATTGCGAGGATTTATTTGGTGTTATAATGCTTTTTTTTCCGAGTAATCTTACGTGTCGTGTGGTTCGTAGTTGTTTTCACGCAGATGATTGACCAAAAGCTAGAGGTCTTTTTCAAAAATCTGGTAGAGAGGTGTTATTCAGCTTATCATGCGTGCACTTATGTCTCTTTCTAATGCGAAATGTAGAATGAGTAGTTGATCGCTTCGGTGTTGATTATTGGTGTGCTATGGGATTTTAGGATATCTAGGTTTTCTAAACTATTTGAACCTAATTTCAGCTGATATGTTACGATTTGAAGCTTTGATCCAAATGAGACCGTTATATCCAATACACCTTCTATCGATAGAATTCTTCCGATGAAAGTATCGACGTAGATACCTTCGATATCCGAATTGATGGAGATCATGACTACACCCAGAATATCGGTTAGTGACTGCGATACAATGTATAGCTGATGAGTTGTTTTGGTGAGGATAAGTTTCAAAGTATGCTAGCTGTACTGAAATTCCATTATTGCAGACCTACAGTCAGGCGCGAGCTTTAACAGTCAAGCACAAAAACGCCTGAAGCGGGGAACTTCAGGCGTTTTAAACTAACCAATTATTAACCTAAATTATGAATACTAATATAATATCCAAATCTGTGCCAATTTAATATAATGTCATTTTTGTTTAACCAAAATTAACGTTTTTAGCGTGTATATACTTGTTGTTTTTCGTAACCGGGGTTTTGAGATAAACTTGGGTTTGCTTCTATGGCGCTGATCGGAATAGGAAGCAGTACTTTATATGCTGCGGATACAAAATCTTTCTCTTCTCGGGCGTCAAGGTATTTACCGAAGCGGATTAAATCAGTACGACGATTACCTTCCCAGTATAATTCATAACCTCTTTCCTTTAATATTTTATCCAGATCTACCGTGGTATAGGCAGGCATGCCCCGTTTTTTGTTACGTAGATAGTTGATGTCTTCAAGGGCTCCTGTAGCATCACCAGATCGGAATTTTGCTTCTGCACGCATGAGGTACGTATCGGAAAGCCTATACAGCGGGAAATCGTTTCCTGCATTGCTCGTGTTGGTCGTGGATGGATTTGGAGCAAACTTAACAATTCGTACACCAGCCTCTTCTTTGGAGTTTTTGATACTAAACTCTTTAGTGAAGATCAATGGTGCTCCAGTGCGTGTCTTTAGTGCTACACCTGTAGGCGAGTACTGCTGCCCGATGAGTAGACCTTGGTTAAATCCTAGTTGTCCAATAAGGCGTTTGTCTTTATAGCGTTTGTCGGATGTATCCCAGGTGTCGACAAAGGAAGGAGTAGTACAGCAGCCATTCCATAGACTGGTAAAGTTGCCAAACTTTTGGTTGTAATGCAGTGTTATGGGGATCCATACCGATCCGGTTAGCCCTACGGTCTCATCGTATATAATTGATAAGATCGACTCTGTGCTGTGTAGGTATTTGGCATTGTCATACTGAAATAAACCCCAATAGTCATCTGCAATGTTATATTGCCCCGAACTGATAATGTTATTACACTGCTGTATGGTTTCGTCCCATTTAGGTGTACCTAGAAAAACCTGATGGTTAAGATAGATGTTTGCCAAAAGCATTTGAGCAGCGGCTTTGGATACACGTCCATAAGGGACATCGGTTTTGGATTTCAATGCTGGAATAATTTCATTGAGATCTGAGATCATGCGGTGTACTGCCGCGCTACGGTCTAGAATTACCGGTTTTTTTGAATAATCAGTTTCAGTATGTTCTCGGAACGGAAATTGGCCAAAATTATCTGTTAATTTAAACATACATAACGTCCGGATGAATTTTACCTCGGCTATGTACTGATCTATCTCAGGTGATTTTGGAAAAGCAGATAAATACTGCAGAGCGACGTTGCAACGGGTAATTCCCAGCATAAAGCTGTTCCAGGTATTCCGTATATAGATGTTGGTAGGCGTGTATTCATGTGTGGATAGTGTCTGAAGATCCGGAGTCACCCAGTCCGAACCGCGTGCAGGCCAGGCCAGCTCATCTGTAGTCGCGAGTAGCGTTCCCCATACACCCGATCGGTTTTGCAGATCGCGCATGTAGGCATAGGCCGGAGCAACGATCATTTCCACATTTGCGGGATTGTTGACTAATTTATTGCCATTGACCTCATCAAGTATCTGTTCTTCTATTTTACAGGAGTGAAACAGCAAAAATGTAAGACAAAGTAATAGAAATGTGGGTTTCATATGTGCTGCATTAAGATTTTTCATAATTAGAATTCTACGTTTACGCCAAAAAGTATTGTCCGTGCTTTAGGATAAGTCGTCCAGTCTATCCCGATAGATGGTACTCCCCCAGATGAGTGGTCCGCATTCACCTCAGGGTCATATCCTGAATATTTTGTTATCGTGAATAGGTTATTGGCCGAGAGATTAAAACGTACTGAATTGATCCAATCTACATCCCTTAGCTTGAGATTGTATCCCAAAGTAGCATTTGAAAGACGCAAGTACGAACCGTTTTCAATAAATCGACTACTATAGGTCAATGTTCCATTTGGATTTTCATCGGTCTCTATGGCTGAGTTGCTTGCGTTCCATTCCTTCGCGATGAGTGTATTCTGATTGATGATATTTGCGACATTATTGTATACTTTGTTGCCATATACACCATTGAAAGCTACGTTTAGATCGAAGCTTTTGTATGCTAGAGAGGTGTTGATGCCGTATGAAAAACGGGGTAGAGCCGATCCCAAAGTCTGTTGAAGTTCAATGCCGTTTTCATCCTTTTCAAATAGGCTATTACCCTGTTCATCAAAACCTAAGAATTTTCTGCCCCAGAAGGTGCCTATAGCATAACCGTTTTTGATAATCTGTGAGGAATGGCCTGTGATACCTGGCCCACTAGGCGATCCAGTTGTGATCTGGCTAATAGGCAATCCCGATACCCGATTTTTTATAGTCGTGAAGTTGAATCCCAAATCCCACGTGAGATCTTTCTTTTCTAAGATAACACCGTTTAGAGAGATTTCTATTCCTTTGTTATTGATTCGCATATCCTCAACATTGGTCCACACTCTGGTGGTTGGAGCAGGAGAGACTGAAAAGACCTCTAAAAGCACGTCTTTTGTAGTTTTGTCAAATAAATCTATTGTACCATTCAGACGACCTTGTAGAAAGCCGAAATCTAAACCTAGGTTTAGCTGATCGGTTTTCTCCCATTTAATATCTGGATTTGGGGTGCGTGTCAAGGTCACACCCTGAATAACATTTTTGCTTGATCCGTCTAAGATAGCACCACCCGATGAGCCTAGGAGCATTTGTGAGATTTTATTGGGTATTTCTTGATTTCCTGTAATACCCCAGCCTGCTCTTAGCTTCAAGTTGCTAAATAGATCGATGTCTTTAATGAATTGTTCTTCATTCATACGCCAGGCTGCAGATGCCGAAGGAAAGTAGCCGTACTTATTGTTGCTACCGAACTTTGTCGAACCGTCTGCCCGCATAGTTGCTGTCAATAAATATTTGTCGGAAAGGTTGTAGTTGGCACGACCGAAGAATGATTGCAGTGCATTTTTTAATATGCTTGAACTGACCGCCGCTTGTTTTGAATTACCTAAACTGAGATCGTTGACATAGTCAAAGTCATCAATAGTAAATCCTTCTTCAGTAAGCTTATAGGATTGCGCTTTAAACTGTTGATAGGAGTGCCCCGCCAAAAGATTGAATCGGTGTTTGTTATCAACGTTGAAGTCATAGGTCAGGAAGTTTTCAGCCAAACTACTATTCTGCTCCACATTACTGATATCGACTGTGCCCTTATTGGTCAAATAGATGAGGCTGTGGTGTTGTGTCACTTTTCGTGAAGCATTGGAACGATCCGAAGCCAGATTGATTTTGTATTTTAAGCCCTTAATAATATCCAATGACGCTGTTATATTCCCCAAGATACGGTCATTCTGGTTGTTATCGTTGGTCAGGTTGATCATCGCCAAAGGATTTCTAACATCCTTGCTTAGTTGATAATAACTTCCATCCGGGTGGTAAATAGGTAGTGTAGGGTTGTTTTTTAAAGCCGAAAGAATGACATCTCCCTCAAAACCTCCGGTTTCGCCTATAGGTACACGTCGGTCTTTTGTACGTGCCGCCGTAATATTGGCCTCGATTTTCAGCCTATTGTTGATTAGGTTTTGACTGATGTTGAATCTTGCGGTTAGTTTTTCTAATCCGGTTTTACGGATGATACCTTCTTGATCCATGAAGCCAAGAGATCCCCGATAGTTGCCATTTTCATTTCCTCCTCCATACGAGAGATTGTGGTTTTGGGAATAGGCTGGCCTGTATATTTGATCTTGCCAGTTGGTGCTTGCTCCATAGTCTCCACCCGAGATCCCCTTGGAGGTACGGTAGGATTTGAATGTTTCGGCACTCATGACATCCAGTTGTTTCGGCAGCGTAGATATGGAGGCATTGGAACTTATGTTGAGAATACCTTTGCCACTTTTTCCTTTTTTTGTGGTGATGATAATAACTCCGTTGGCTCCCCTGGATCCATAGATAGCAGTCGCCGAAGCGTCTTTCAAGATATCCATGGAAGCAATGTCATCGGGATTTAGAAAGTTTAGCGGATTTTTAGTGGCATTGCTTCCAGCACCCGATATTGTTGCACCAGAGGGTTGGATATCGGTAATGTCGAGTGGAACCCCATCGACCACGTAAAGTGGGTCTTGCCCCGAACGTACCGAGTTGGATCCCCGTACACGAACCATTGCACCAGCGCCAGGTTCCCCTCCATTGGTGATAATATTGATCCCAGGAGCTCGCCCCTGCATTAACTCAACAGGGTTGGTCACCAGTCCTTTGTTAAAGTCTTTGTCTTTGAGTGATGATATCGATCCTGTTAAATCTTTTTTATTCACAGCACCATAACCTACCGATACGACAACTTCGCTCAGTCCGACAGCGGAATTGCCTAGCGTAACATCGATGTTGGATCTCCTCGCGGTAGATACTGTCTTATTTTCCATACCTAAGTATGAAAAAATTAAAGAAGCATTGCCTGTTCCAACAGTGATTTCATAGCGACCGTTATTATCGGTACTAACTCCACTCGAGGCGCCTTCGCTTTTGACAGATACACCGCGGAGAGGAGTTCCCATTTCATCTGTGACAAGGCCTGTTACTTTTCGTTGTTGCGCACTTTCTTTGGATCTCGTAGCTTTCGTTTTCGGTTTTAAGACGATTAGGCCATCAGGCTTAATCTCGTAGCTGATCGATTCGTTTGGAAACAACTTGTCGAGCACTTGCTGTATAGAATTGTTTTTTACATGGATACTCACCTTTTTAGGGATATCTAGTTGTTCTCTTTGGTAGAAGAAACGATAGGTTGTTTGTCTCTCTATTGCTTTGAGAATGTCGATAATACTTGTTTGATCATAATCAAGATCAAGGGACTGATTTTGTTGTGCAAAGCCGGTATTTAAGCAGAGCATAAATAAAAACAAGTGAGTCCCGTACCAACATCTTTGAAGAAGACGTTGTTTTTTAGGTGTTTTTTGCATAGTTTTAAGTAAAGATTAGTTTTTAAATCCTTTATTAATTGGTCTTTGGTGCCGAAGGAGTTTTCGAAGGGTCTTTCGGCATTTTTTAATGCTTCTTCATTTTACATAAGCCTAGGTATTAAGGTTTGTTTTATTTTATTTTTTGATTTCTACTGTATTATTTTCTCCCATGCGGTACTGAAAAGGAAGTGTCAGTCTGAGAATGTCTAGTACAGAAGCTAATGTTTCGTTGCGAATCGTACCATCATAATGGTAGTCAAATAATTCGGGGTCTTTAACGATAAAATGTACATGGTATCTACCTTCTAGAATTTTAAGTAAATCCTTGAAGTTTTTGTTCTCGAATTTAATCTCGCTTTCTTTCCAAAGTGACGCAAATCTGCTGTCGACTTTTGATAGATGCGATTCATTGTTTTTAGGGTCAAAATAGTATTGTTGACCAGGTTTCAGTATGACTGCTTTAGGACTTTTATTATTCTCAACCAACGGCAGTATTTCTATGGATCCATGTTCCAGTGTGGTGACTACCGGGCTGTTATCAGGAAATGAGCGGACATTGAACGCAGTACCGTGGACCAATACTTTATAAGAATTTGTGCTTACGATAAATGGGGTTTTGGCGTCTTTAATGACGTCAAACCAAGCTTCACCTTCTAAGGATACTATGCGCTGATGATCCCTGTTGTCTTTATGATAACTGATTTTTGAGTTAGCATTTAGCATGATTTTGCTCCCATCTGGTAGAATAGCCTGTGTGATAGCGTTGGTTGGTGCTATAATCGTAATCGGAGTTTCTTGCTCAGCAGAATTAGGGTAATTGTACCAGATCAGCATACTACTTAGTAATCCGAGGACAAAGATCGCGGCACGGGATGTTATTGCTCTAAAGAGCTTCGTACGGGCGATGCGTTTATTTTTAAGCACCTCTTGCTCTATTCTTACTTGTACGCGACGATAGACGTGATTTAGATCATGGTCTGATTCATAGTTTTCAGCTCCAGAGTCTAGCAAATCATATAATTCTTTTTTTGCCTCAGATTCCAATTGAGGTTCAAAAAAGGAACGATCTATCTTCTTTTGAAATTCTTCGTTGTGCATATATAACTATATACGGACAAATCCAATAAGGTACTCACTCCGAGCGAAAATATTTTAATAAAAATAGTAGAATACGAGATAGAGCATATATTTACTGTCGATATGCTGTTTCAAAAAGGACAGTGCCCTATAAATTTGGTTTTCCACTGTGCGGATGGATAGACTTAACTTTTGAGCAATCTCTTCATGCGTTAACCCTTCGACTCGACTCATAGTGAATATAATTTTTCGCTGATCAGGTAATTGTGCGATTAACGTATCGATTTGCTGCTGTAGTTCATTATACTGCAATGTATTCCAGGTGCCGTAATCCAGTTCTGTAGCTGTCATGGCGTTCAATTCCAGTGCAAGCTTATCCAATTTACGTTTTCTTAGTTGATCATAGATGAGATTAATTGCGATTTTGAAAATATATGCTTTTATGTTTCTGTCTTCGTCGAGTTGATTTTGATGCTGCCACAATTTGAAAAAGACGTCTTGAACAAGTTCCTCGGTATCTTCTACAGATTTCAGGTAGGAAAACCCAAAATTGTAAATCCGTGGTGCGTACTGTTCAAAAAGCGTTTTAAAAGCTGGACTATTTCCATCTTCAATAATACTATTATTAGAAAATAGTTTCATCGCTATACTGTGATTAATCTTAATTCGGTTTTTTTTGCGCCGAAAGATACGCAAGTAGTCGAAAAATGCAAAATTAATCTTGTTCCTTCCTTCTTTTGTTTATTGGTAGACCTATGTTCCGGAGAGTCTCTTGTGCGGGCTGATAAACACGGGAGGGATTCTGTGGTTTTCAAAAATCATAAAGAGAACGGCCTGTCTAGCGAATGAATGTGAAATTAGCCTCTTTAGTATCGTGCGAATTGGTGCCTATATATACTTTAAAGTCTCCAGGTTCAGCAACGTAAGCCAAATCTGCATTATAGAATTTTAGATCTTCTTCCGAAAGTATGAATTCCACCGTCCGGCTTTCCCCTTTCTTTAAGAATATTTTCTGAAAGCCTTTTAATTCCTTGACAGGCCGGGTTACACGACCGACCAGATCTTGTATATACAGCTGTACGACTTCCTCGCCATCATAGTCACCGCTGTTTTTTATGCTTACGGATGCTTTTATTTTTACTTCAGGAGTGAGGGTGTGATGATCTAATACGATCTCACTATATTCAAAATCCGTATAGCTAAGTCCATAACCAAAAGGGTATAAAGGAGCATTGTCTACATCGAGGTAATTGGATTTGAATTTTTGAAACCATGGGCTATTTCCCAGCGGTCTACCTGTGTTTTTATGGGCATAGTAAAGTGGAATCTGTCCTACATTTTTAGGAAAAGTAGCTGTGATTTTTCCAGAGGGGTTGACATCGCCGAAGAGGACATCTGCGACAGCTTTACCTGTTTCTGTACCACCAAACCATACATTGAGTATGGCTGGCACATGCTTGTGCTCCCATGTTAATGTCAATGGTCTTCCTGTGAACAATACCAGGACTACAGGTTTTCCTGTAGCCAGTAAAGCCTTTAACAGATTTTGTTGTGTCTGCGGAATATTAAGATCGGTACGGCTTGAGCTTTCTCCTGACATTTCAGAAGATTCTCCCAGAGCGGCTACGATAACGTCTGCCTGTCTAGCTATGGTCAATGCTTCTTTGATAATGTCTTGCTCTGGCCTCTTGTCGCGAGGTATTGTCCGTCCAAACATGGTTGCTCGCTCTTGGTATAAAGAATCCGTCAGCAGATTGCTGCCGAGGTGTGTCAGGATTTCGACTTGATTTCCTAAGGCTTCTTTCATCCCTTCTACCAGTGAAGCCGTAAGGGCATGGTCAGCACTGACACTCCAGGTACCGGGCATATTAGCCCCGGTATTGGCCAATGGGCCGATTACGGCTACAGTTCCTTTCTTCTGTAAGGGGAGTGTCTTATTCTCATTTTTGAGTAGGACAAATGTTTTTGTCGCAGCTTCACGCGCTTTCTCCCTATGCGCTGCCGTGAATATATCCTTTTTTGCTCTTGTCTCGTTGCAGTAACGGAAAGGATCTTCAAATAGTCCAAGTTTATATTTCAATACCAAAACATTCCTGCAGGCATCATCAATCCGTTGTGCTGTGACTCTTCCTTCTAACAAAGATTTCTTAAGTGTGTTTAGAAAACCTTCACCCACCATGTCCATATCTAGTCCTGCCTGCAACGACAGTGCGGATACTGTCTGTAGGTCGCCCAATCCGTGGTCCATTAGTTCATTGACTGAAGTATAGTCAGACACGATCATACCCTTGAATCTCCATTGCGCGCGTAAGACATCGGTTAATAACCATTTGTTAGCTGTTGCAGGGACACCGTTTATATCGTTGAACGAAGTCATAATACTTGCCACACCCGCATCCACAGCTGCTTTGTAGGGTGGGAGGTACTCGTTGTACATTCTGTGTAGGCTCATGTCGGTGCTGCCATAATCGCGACCAGCCTCAGATGCACCATAAAGTGCAAAGTGTTTGACACAAGCAGCCATCGTATTGGGGGCTTTAAGATCATGGCCTTGTAAGCCCTGGATCATAGCCGATGCTATCTGTGCGCCTAGATAGGTGTCTTCACCTGAACCTTCAGAGATACGTCCCCATCTGGGGTCACGAGATATATCTACCATAGGTGAAAAGGCCCAGGAAATACCGTCGGCTGTTGCCTCAGTAGCCGCAATGCGCGCGGTCTCTTCAATGAGAGGCAGATCCCAACTCGCGGCTAGCGCAAGTGGAATCGGAAAAGCTGTGCGATACCCGTGTATAACATCCATGCCAAATATAATCGGTATTTTTAGTCGTGAATGTTTGACTGCCAATTCTTGTGTCTTGCGTATTTTTTCGGGTCCGCTCATGCTGAATATTCCGCCGATCTGTCCCTTCTTGATCTTGGCCTCGACATCTGTCGATACCGCCGATCCCGTTATCGCTTCACCGGCAGTAACAAGATTAAGCTGTCCTATCTTTTCATCCAGGGTCATCTTTTTCATCAACTCATCGATAAAACGATTCATTTCCTGCTCCTGTGCACATAGCATTGTCGGTATCGATAGGATAACCGTTAATAACCAGGTAATATGTAGGTATATCCTGTTCATTATTTCAGATAAGGGCTTTTAAATTCTAGTTTTTTTAATCCATTTTGGATTTCTGGAGCCTGCATAAAAAGATCCCAGATCAAACCCGATCGATAGTTTTCGATCATCACCACGATAGGGCCTTGATCAATAGCCAAGTACCTTTTGGGGAACCAATCTACCGTCTCGCTGTAAGCATCATAGAAGCCATAATCTCCCCATATCTTATCTTTTAGATGACGCATGAGGTAGTTGGCGAAGGCGATACTCTCTGTTGGTGTATAGGGCATCGACGATAGCGCTGCAGTAGGAGAGATTACGCCACTGTCGTTGTCCGGATGGTGGGCATCATATCCTTTGAGGGAGTAGCTCGCCGTCCAGCCCCAGCCTTTGTCTGCACCATAGCCTTTGTAGTGGGCCGGATTCAGATCCGCATAGGCGATATTGATTTTGGTGTGATTGACCACCAGATCCCAATAGTTCGCATAGCGATCTGTCAGATCTTTTGGGTTAAGTCCAAGAAAGCTGTAGTGCGACCAAAATAAGGGGCCTACTTGACCTGCTTTTGCATTATGTTTTAGTACGGTCGGAATATCGTATTTGGATATGGATTGCTTAATAGCGCCTGATCTTGCCCAACCTTCATGATATACTTTCGGATCTATACTGTGTAGGGGGGAGGAGGCTGCGAGTAGATATGCAATAAGGCATTCGTCAAATCCTTGGATAGCATGGTTCATTCCAAAAGCATGATCTGGACTCCAGTGCCAGTATAGGACGTTCTTGTTATTGGTGTAAAAATCCCATTCTATACCTCGCCATAAGCTATCTGCTTTGGCAGCGATAGATTTTTGTTTGGAGTCGCCGTCCTTAAAATATTCCCTAACTGTGATTAAGCCTTGTGCAAGAAAAGCTGTTTCTACAATGTCTCCTCCATTATCCTTGTCCGAAAAGGCTTTAACTGTTGCCTGGTCTCCATTGTACCAGTGTGCCCATGCACCGTGAAATCGAGGTACTGCCCCTAGAAAGTCGATCACTTTGTTCAATTGGGCTTTACCTTGCTCTTTTGTGATAAAGCCTCGCTCTATAGCTACAACTGTGGCCATTAATCCAAAGCCGCTTCCTCCGATAGTGACAACATCTTGGTCATCTAGCGGATAATCCCCGTCGATATGTATGCGTTCACGTGCTAGGCCTGAAAGGGGCTCTGCGCCTTCATAAAAGTAATTAAAAGTCTTTTTTTGGATTTCCGTTAGTAGCGAATCTGTCGACGATTCCATGTGAGAATTGTTCCCATTATGGGTTTTGTTCTCTGCACAGCTAGAGAAAAAAGTTACGGCAATTAGTATAAATAAATTGATGCGCATAGTTAGAAGAAAGCTTAGTTTTAATAGTTAGTTGTTTGAGCTTAGTCGGGCTGCTGTGATATAATAAAATCCTGAACCATTGGTGTTATTTTCACCTGAGGTGATCGTGACTTTTATCTTTCCTTCGGAATCCGGCTTGATTTGATTTGCCGAAACCGTTTTATCGGTATTGCTGGATGTATTTAATCGTACGATGACCTCGTTTGCTCCCTTACAGATATATTTTGTCTCACGGTTGTCGCTCACTCCTCCGCGTGCACCGAAGAATCTAAGGTTGTACGTTAGGTTTTGATCCAGTCCTTTTATTTCTAATGCACTTTGCACAACTGTCATATTGTTGAAGGCCGCTTTGGAGTTGCCAAAGTAGGAAGTTTTAGAAACAGCCGTTGGCATATTTAAGGTGGTGTTGGTCGTTGATGGGCCATCGCCATTAACACCGTTGAAACGTTCTGTGATGGTCAACTTTATACCTACATAGGAACCCATACTGTCTTTTAAATTGATCGAAGTACCCGTTAGGAAGTTGTTGATCTGATTCCAGTGATTTGATGCTGCGGTATTTCCAAAGTCCAGTAATACGGCACTAGATAATGGTCCACCGGTACCTCCTTGAAACTCGGTCATTTCCGTGATGTTGTCCGGATTGGTTATGGCCAAATGCGCCGCATTTTGGGCTATGCTGACTTCAAATGCGGATAATCCTTCAGGTTTATAGGTATTGCCTACGGCAGATTTTCCAAAGATGGCCTCAAACCATGTACACGCGGCGGTATATCGGCCTATAGGAATAGCTAAGTGGTAACCATCTCTTGTAAAATTGTCTTCAACTACCGATGTCCTTCCGTTCTGTATGGCTGTTCCCGATGGAATGATCATATCGATAGGCACCAGGGATTTGGCTTTGTTGACGGCATCTACGATGGCATGGTACATGGTCAGCTGATTTTTATTGTAATTGGCAAAGCCACTATGCGTTGAATTTTGAGCATAGGCCCATGTTTGATGGAGGATGAATTTTACGTCAGGATGCTTGGCTCTGGGGGTTACGTAGTCATATACTTTTTTTAATGATGCAGCCCAGGTGTCATACATGCCTGATTTAGAGCTTACCTGTTGAAAACTAATGTGGGTCCACTTCTCGTCGGCTAAGGTATTGGCGATCGTTTGGTTGGCGGTGGTGGTCTTTTTGCCGTCTTTGTCCGTTTTCCGATAGCTGTATACCGCGGCATTTTTAGATATGTTTTCGGCATGTTGAGCGAGCGAAGCATCGCCGATGTAAAGGTTTCCGATGATCACTTGTTTGCCCTCTGCTTTCGCAAGATCATATAGGTAGTTTTCTACGGCATCTTCGGAAAATGAATTTCCGATTGTCAGGATCCGGATGGTACCATCATCTGGAGGATCCTGTACATAGCTCATCTCCGGACGCTCCATTTTTTGACAAGAAGCAAAGCTGATGCCTACAATCAAAATGCTCAACAACATTTTGATAAGTATATTTTTGTTTTTTATAGCTGTTTTCATATGTGTCTAGTTTGTTTCTCATCAGTTATATGGAATACTCATGAGTCCTTGTGCTTTGCTAAACATGAGTATTTCATAATGGTGAGTTAATAATTAGGATTCTGGATTAAAACACCGCCCGATTTATCGATCTCAGGTTGTGGGATAGGAAAGAAGCGGTTTTTTATTTGATAGCTTACATGACCTGCAGCATGTAAGGTCTCTACGTCTATTCCCCACCGCACTAGATCATAAAATCTTTCATTCTCCATACCCATTTCGACTTGCCTTTCGTGACGTATAGCTTGTCGGAGCTCCTCTTGATTGCGCGTCGTGACAGGAGGTAATATAGTATTGCTGTTACCTCTTGCACGTGCTCTTACCCGTTCGAGGTGCGCTAATGCAATGTCGGTATTGTTGTCACCGCCAAGCTCATTTGCGGCTTCAGCAGCAAGTAGTACGACATCGGCGTAGCGGATGATACGGACGTTGAACCAATTTCCGGCCTGACTACCATATTGCGCACGCAAGGCAGGGTTGGTATAGACCTTTTTGTTCCAGTACGCTCGAGGTAGATTACTTGGTAAGGTCTCACCGTATGGGGTATTGGTCTGTCCGCTAAACAGTAAGGTTGTTTCTTTTCTAGGATCCCCAGGCTCAAAAGCGTCAACTAAGATTTGATGTGGGATATTCCAGCCCCATCCTAGATTAAATTGTCCTGAACCGCGTATCCCTTGTCTGCTGGCATAGGTGACGCCAAAGTTCTGAACCCCATCGGCTAACGCCTGAATCTCAAAAATGGACTCCTTGCTATTCTCACTCTCTTCTCTGAAAATCATATTGTAGGGTACACTAAGGTCGTAGATACCAGAGTTTATTACCTGTGTCGCAGCGGCGAGTGCTTCGGCATAGCGTTGACGAGCCATGAATGTTTTGGTCTGTAAAGCCAGCGCAGCACCTCTTGTGATTCTACCGGGATGTTTGGGCCAGGTCTCCGGTAGCGCCGTCGTTGCATACTTAAGATCTTGGTCGATCAATTGATAAATAGCAGAAATGGGTGACTTTGGTTTATTGGCAGAAGCCTGGTCGGTAATCCGGAAATCAATTAAAGGTACCTCACCAAAGGTACGTACCAGATTGAAATAGGCCCAGGCTCTTAAAAATTTCACTTCACCAATATTTGCCATAGTCTCTGCTTTAGGATTATCCAAAGAATCAGCGATAGCGATTACATTGTTGGACTGATTGATCAGTTCATAGTGTCCTGTCCAGTAACTGTTAGTGAGCCAATGGGAGAGGGGGTATTTAAAATCATCATATATAGGTCCTGCAGCAGCGTAGTCACCATCATTACTACCTAAATGCGCATCGTCGGCCCGTATATTGTGTACGGCTACATAAGGTAGTCCACTCGTAGCCTCACTACGCAGCCCGGCATAAGCCGCAAATACCTGTCCTTCCAACGATCCAACAGGTAGATCTTCTTCTGTAAATCGGCCTTTAGGCTTGATATCCAGCCAATCTGTTCCACAACTACTCAGAATAGCAACAGTAAGTATTCCTAATCCTAATACTTTATATATAGTCTGTTTTATTTTCATCTTGTCGATCCGTTAAAGGTTAAAAATTAAGATTTACACCGAGTGTATAGATAGCTGGAACAGGGTAGGTACCTCTATCGACACCGAATGATGTAGCGCTCCCTCCAATTTCTGGCGTGAATCCCGTATTGTTGGAGAATGTAAAGGCATTCTGCGCATTGGCAAATAAGCGCAGGTTTTTCAAACGTAGTTTACCAAGTGTTTCTTGTGGAAAGGTATATGCTAGGGTCACGTCACGCAATCTAAAGAAACTACCGTCCTCGATAAAGTAGCTAGAATATACCCGGTTATTAGCTCGTCCTTCGTGTATAATGGGTTCCCAATTGCTTGTGCCTTCGCCATTCCAGCGATCCATACGGTCCGTTAGGAAATTGTAGGTGGCAAATTGGTTTTGATTCCAGGTACGCATGATTTCATTACCATATATTCCCTGAAATTCGACATTAAGGTCAAATCTTTTGTATGAAGTCGAAAGAGATAGACCGTAGAAGAAGTCTGGCGTAGGATTCCCGATTCGCGTACGGTCTTTGGTCGTGATGGTACCATCACCATCTATATCCTTATATCGGATATCTCCAGGTTTGAAATCACCTCCACCGAGGCCATTTTTTGCACTCTGGTTGACGTCTGTCTGTGTCTGGAAAATACCATCGTGTACATATCCCCAGAAATAGCCAATGGGATTACCTTCCGTGGTACGCGAGGGGCCATCAATGATATCGTATCCCTTGCTGGATAGACTGACGACATTATTGTCTATTGTCGTGATATTTCCACCTATTGAAAATTTCCAGTCTTCGGAGAGTGTTTGGTTCCATCTAGCTGAAGCCTCTATCCCTTTATTACGGATATTTCCTAAATTGCTTAATCCAGGTAGACTGCCCAGTATACCTGGGACTCGAACCAATACACCGTCCGTGTTTTTGCTGTAGTATACAGCCTCAATATTCAGTCTATTGTTTAATGTGCTGAGTTCAAATCCGGCCTCCCAAGCTTTGACAACTTCCCAGTGTAGATTGGTGTCAGGGATATATTCCGGTCCATAAGCCGGTACGACTTGATTACCAAATACAGCGGTATTCCCGGCCACCATCTGCGCCTGCATCGGGTATTTATTACTGCCTACGCTCTGGTTTCCTAGATTGGCGACCGATCCTTTTATTTTTAAGTTATTGATCACAGTCTGGTTCTGCATAAAATTCTCTTGGCTCAGGACCCAAGCCACACCTAGGGCGTAAAAATCCTGCCAAGGCTTACCGAATCGAGCAAAAGCCGAGCTTCCATCTTTACGGAAAGAGGTGTTGATTAAGTATTTGCCATCGTAATTGTAGAGTACGCGGGCCAGATAAGACAATGTCCGGGTTTCCCAGCCTGTTCCGTTGCCGGTCTGTGTTTTAGGATCTCCAATGCCTACATACCAATAATAGCTGTCATTTGGTATTTCATAGCCGTCTCCTTGTGTACGGCGAGCCGTTGTATTTTCAAAACCACTCATGTAGGTGGTATAACCGACCATAGCCTGTATATTGTGTTTGTCGAACGAATTGTTGTAGTTTAATAACCAGTCGGTTTGTATCTTATAGTATTTGTTTTGATCTTGATTGACTGCTGTAAGCAGGTTGCCGATACGCTCTGCTTTATTGTCACCCTCGATTTCTGGATTATAGACAGAGACAAGCCCATCGTAACTCCTTGTTTGGTTGAATCCATAATCCGCGGATAGATTTGTCCGGAAAGAAAAATTCTTTAAGAATTTGACCTCAGCGTAATAATTTCCTACGATACGGTAATTATTACCGATGAACGTGTTTTTTCGCTCCTCTATAGTTGTCAACGGATTGCCTACCTGTGCCCGTTGAAAACTAGGCATCGTATGGTAAAGACCATACTCCTCGTTGAATACAGGAGCAATAGGAGCTGCCAATATAGTTCCGAACACATCACGGTTTTGAGGTAGCTGTGCACGGTAACCATTTAATACGATACCGGTCTTGAAATTGTCCGTGACTCGAACTTCGTTGCTGAGGTTGAGGGTGATTTGACTGTGTTTCTCATAATTGATAATCCCTTGATCTAAAGAATAGCCCAAGCCCATCCGAAATGAATTCTTGTCCGTTGCGCTAGCTACACTTAGGTTATTATAGTTGAGTATACCATTGCGGAATATCTCGTCCTGCCAGTCCGTATTCGCATTCCAGAAGGAATAGTCATACGGAGCGTCCCCCTGGTTGAATCGTTGTTCTTCATATAATTCCTTAAATTGGGTAGCATCCGTCAATTTCATCCGATGAGAGACATCTTTGAAACCTATTCTAGAGCTAAAATCGAAATTCAATTGCCCGGCTTTGGCGCGCTTTGTCGTAATAGCGATGACACCGTTTGCACCTGCAACACCAAATATAGCGAGTGAAGAAGGATCTTTTAGTACTTCAATACTTTCTACATCATCAGGATTTAGAAAGTTGATATTATCGTTCAATAGACCATCAACAACATATATGGGCTTAGCCCCGTTTATGGAGTTGGTACCACGGATACGGATATCTGGTTCTTGTCCAGGACGTCCTGAATTGGTTACTTGTAATCCGGATACTTTTCCCTGTAGACTCGCTACCGGATTGGTGCCGGGGCGATCCACAATATCGCTCCCCTTCACTTGTACGATAGAACCCGTAAGGTCTCTTTTCTTTGCTGTTCCGTAGCCGATGACCACCACTTCATCGAGGCTTTCATTTTCGCCTTCCAAAAATACATTCAGCTGTGTTCGATTAGCGATCGGTACCGTCTGGGATGCGTAGCCTAAAAAGACAAACTGTAGACTATCCGTGGGAGAGGCAGTGATAGTGAATTGTCCTTTGGCGTCAGTCTGTGTTGCTGTTGGCTTTCCTTTAATACTGACAGTGACCCCCGAGATAGACAGCATAGACTTATTGTCTTTGACTACTCCGTTGACAGTCGTTTGCCCTACTGTGATAAGGGACATGAGCAACAAGGAAATAAGAATAGATAAACTCCTCATATAACTTGGTTTAATTAGATTTATAAAAATAGACACTGGTTGTTGTCTATTGTATTTCAAATTTGCTGATGTATTGTGATGTATCCAATTTTTTGAAATTCACATTACTACTACAAGGGGATATGGTGTTTCTAAAATATAGGTGATGAGAAATGTAATCTGTTGTTAGTTATTGTTTTATGGTTTGTTTTTGATGCACATAAATTTTTATTAAGTGTTTTTTTTACACTTTAAGGTATGAGAGGTAATGATGTAGTGTTTTGCGCTCCTTAGCGCTCCAATAAGAACTCACTTAGGTTCTTATCAGATGGTATATTTAGCTTTTTTCGTAATCGATAGCGACGTATTTCTACTCCTCGGGTTGTAATATTTAAGAGTGATGCTATTTCTTTACTCGACATATTAAGCCTCAGGTAAGCACAGAGTTTGAGGTCATTTGGGACCAATGCAGGAAAGTCTACTTTTAGTTTTTTAAAAAAATTACCGTGTGCTTCGTTAAAGCTTTTTTCAAAGATGTCCCAATCTCGGTCATCGTTGTGTGCCTCGTCAATAAGCTTGTTTATTTTGTGCAATTCTTCGTCACTAAGTTGATTTCCTTCCGCATCTTTCAATTGTTTGAGTTGCTCGTGTAGATTGTTGAGCATTTCATTTTTGTAGACAATATTAGTTGCTGCATTGGCTAGCTCTCTGTTCTTAATCGCTAGTTCACTTTCGAGTTGTTGATTTTTGAGTTTGATGAGTTTTTGCTCATTAAGTTCAGCATCTCGGGCTATGGCCACTTTCTGTTGTTCGAGTAACCTACGCTTAATTTGAAATTGACGCTTTTGCTCTTTTTTAAGCTGTTGGGATCGGAGGAAAATAAATAATAGAAAACCAATCAAGGCATATATTATCAAGGCGTACCATGAGAGGTACCAAGGACTATTTATCTGAAAAGTTAATGTGGTGACAGGGGATATATGGCCATCTGCCGATTTTGCTCTCAGGTGAAAAATGTATTTTCCCGAGGAGAGATTCGTAAAATCTTTATAGGTCATCTGATCCCAACTGGACCAAGTCTCCGAGTATCCTTCTAAAAGGTATTGATAGTGCAGTGGCGAAAGACTATAAAATGGAGTCGAAAATGCAATGCGTAGATTATTGTCTGTATAGTTCAGGATTATTTTTTCGTCATCGATAAGTAATGGCTCTTTCGATATGTTCCATACATTTGAAATGATGGGGTATGGAAGCATCATCTTTTGCTGTTTGGGTTGATCTCTATAGACTGCAAATCCATTATCTAGACCTATCAGAAAATGGGCTTGGTCAATGGGAAATATATTTTCATAATAGTCCATCAGTCGATTTTGCAAGCCATTCAGTGAGGTAGAGTCTATCTCGATTAGACCATTAGGTCCAAAGGATGCCTGTGCAATGTGCGAATGTCTGATAAACCAATATCGGCCTTTTTGAATTGGAATGATCTTGTTGGTATACTGAAAAGAGCCTAATTGTTGGTTTAATTCTTTGTGTAATTTAAATTTTTTAACGATATCATCATAAATAAACAATCCTGAATCCGAGGTGAATACAATGTTGTTTTCAAGGTTGAATACCCCGGTAAAGCCTATCCCGCTTATAGATTTATCGTCTTTGGTTCTGACGATTGTTTTTAAGTTTTTAAAATCAGAACTCAGTTCAATGAGATTAATAGTATTGCGGTTTCCTACCCAATAGTGATGTTGGTCTTTTGCAGCAAAAAAGCGCGTTGGCTCCCGAAGTTCAGGGTATTGTTGGAGAAAAGATAGATTTTCTCGGTTCTGAAATAGTGCTATACCCGTATAGTTACCTTGTAAGATATAATCAGAATTTGGGATCCGTTCAAAAAACCATCCGCCAGTCAACTGCGAAATCTTTTTGAGTTGCATGTTTTCTACCTCAAAAGTCCCATCATTATGGCCGCAGAGCAGCTTGTTGCCTATCATGTCGAGTGACCATACCTGGCCACTTGAAGTTGGAATTTGCCTAAAATCCAGCGATTGAAAAGTGTGTATTCCTTTCCAGGGACTTACGAATAGCCCTTGATTAGTGCCTAGATAGATGTGATCTTTAAAGATGGCTGTAGCATATACAGTTCCTATTTTTCCTAAGAAGTCCGTATGAAAGTATAGCGAACTGTTTATTTCGATCCGGTCTATTCCATTATCAAGACCTACCCAGAGATTTTGCTGTTTGTCTTTTGCGATACTTAGTACGGTATTGTTTTGTAAACCATTGTTTTTGTTGATGTGCTGTATTAAAGCTCCATTCTTATTTATTATGTATACCCCGTTTTGTATCGTCCCGAATGCATATTGATTGTTACTAAGGGGGATTCCGTTATTTATCTGCGCTTTGGCAAGTAATCTACTAGCTTCCGTGTCCCAGCTTTCAATGGACCCATTTTTATTTAAAAAAAATAACCCATGGTGTGCTGTTCCCAATAGATATCTTTCGGTATCATAAGGTAGGATACAAAGTATATTTTTGTTTTTTAGAAAATCCTTATCCTCGACTGGAACCAATTTTTGTTTCTCCCATAAATGCAAACCTGATGGTATCTGTTCAAAATAAAGCCGATCTTCTACCTGATGAGGAAAGAGAAAAGGTTCTCCATTCGCAGTTATAGTTGTTATTGCATTATTTCTGTATATATAGGTTTTTGAAAAGGCGTGAAAGTATATCGTTTCATCTTGGATGATGATTTTCCAGATTTCATCATTGGTCAACAAACTTTTATCTTGAAGTAGATTGGAGATACTTGTGTAGGTCATACGCCCATGTGACTGGCGTTGCCAATATCCAAATTCAGCTTGTCCTCCGACATAGATTTTTCCACTTTTGTCTGCTTTTACGGATCGTACAGCAGATTTGTTTTTCAGTGGATAAAGTTTCCAGTACTGTCCGTCAAATATAAGCAGTCCATCTGTGTTTCCACAGTATATAATGCCATCCTCACCGACGGACATGCTCCAGTTCTGGTTGCCTGCTTTGTACGCAGTTTTGTTGAATTGTTGGACAGACGGGCTTCCTACACGGATGATGTTTTGAGCCTGAACTAAAGCAGAGACTGCACTATATAGTATGGCTAAAATAAAGCTTAAGCGAAAGATCCATCCGGTTAGGTACCTATGAAGCGACGTTGCACTATTTTTAATATAAGATGTCGTACTCAAATTTTGTGATTTATTGTAATGGCGTTTACTAATATAATAATCTTCGTTTTAAGTGCAAAATAGAAGTAGCCATGGTTGTTCGAAACCTTAGCTATACTCAATTTTATCATTCTAGCTTAATGATTGATAAAAATATCGAAATACTTAAGAATGCTGAAGACCTCATCAGTTCTTCCCTTATGTGGCTTTTCATTTTGTGATCGACTTGCTGTAAGAATATCAATCACATCTTTCATTGTGTTTTGTGCTAAAAACCAGTAGAATATGATGATTCTTTTAAAACATGTGTAATAGTTCTATTTTTATAAGATGTTCAAAACAATAATCCTTTTCCATGTTTTAGTTCTGTCTGCGCTATAAATACGAGCTCAGGAATCCGGCTTATTAGGACAGCGGTAGATTCTCGTTTATAGCATCGTTGACTTGTTCCGATTGGTCGCGATGGGATACTCATGGGGGGACTTCGCTAAACATGAGTATTTCATGTTGCTAAAGGTCTTTTTGATAAATAAACTTCTAATAACCTGGGGCTTATTTGCAATTTGGGTTCTTTGTAATCTCTGCAGGTTGAATCGTTTGTTGGTCATTACAGCTGTCATAGTTAAAGACATAGTCAGCTCCTGCCCCTTTTTATTCCATATACCTAGCATCTAAAAAATATGACACCATTTGAGGACAGTGGCGCCAAGGATATAAACATGGGATGCTTTCGGTACATTTCTTTACTATCTTTAAAAATTTAGCTTATAAATATGTTTTTTACAAAAATATGGTTATTTTCAATGATCATAGGTAATATCCATCATTTAAAAAGCGGATGTTTTAATCATTGATATTACACGTAACAACAGTTGAGAGTTTATTAATCTTTATAGTTTATTTTTCGTTTAAGGGAATGCGTTGCGGTCTAGATCTAATATTGGTGAACTTAAAAGAAGAAGAATCATATTTCATTAACACTTATGAAAAAGAAAATATTCCTTTGTTTATCGTTTGCTTTTTTTGTGTGTGTTTCTTTTGCACAGCGAGATACAGCACAAGCCTCAAATGACACACTTAGTAATCAATTAAGTACTAGTTTTAACAAAGTAAGTCAACTTTCTGCCGAAAGATACGCTGATTCGTTAAAGCGAAATGCATTGCAGCAGGAAGTAAATGACTTAGGTGAAAATGATTTAATAAAGCGGAAGGAACTGCTGGACGAACTGAATGCATTAAAAAGGAGAGATTCTCTACACGAGGTTAGACAGCGCAAACAAGTAGATTCACTCCGAAGTTTTGTCAAAGGAAACCCCGTAGTTCTCGCGAATGATACCTTATTTTATATCTATACAAGACAAGGCAGTTTTTCCGCAAGTGATAGGGCTGAGGCGGTAAGTAAACGAATATTGCGACTTACGGAAGATCCTTTGTTTATAATGGATTCTATAAAGATCATTGCAGCCGAACAGACCACCGATTTGATATATAACACAAGCTTGCTTATTTCGATATCACAAGAAGATGCGCTTTGGGAAGAGAGTACCAAGGAAAAATTAGCAGCAAAGATCAAACTGCAAATTGGAAATTCCATTGCTGCTTATCAGAAGGCTAATAGCTGGCAGGTCTTATTGAAGGAAATCTTACTTACATTTTTAGTTATAGGTGTGGTGATACTCTTGATTAAAGGAGTGAACCGTCTTTTTCGCTCGATCGGACTGAAATTGCAGACTTATCAAGGAAAGGTTAATAAGGGGATCAAAATTCAGAATTATGAACTCCTCACCGCACAGCGAAAGCTACGTTTTTTTGAAACATTAAATAACTTTTTGAGGTGGGTTGTCATTGTACTAGTGATTTATTTGGCTTTACCTGTGCTGTTTGGTATATTTCCTTTTACCAAGGATCTTTCTGAAAACTTATTGAGTTATATAGTCTCCCCTTTAAAGAAGATTAGTTTGGCTGTTTGGGACTATATTCCTAATATGATTACCATTTTGGTGCTTATCGTTGTTTTTCATTATTTATTACGTTTTCTACGGTTTATTAAAACTGAAATCGAGCGGGGTAAATTGAATATTTCTGGATTTTACAAAGATTGGGCGAACCCGACATATCAAATTGTTAGAGTTTTGTTGCTCGCCTTCATGTTAGTGGTTATATTTCCTTATTTGCCCGGTCATGACTCTGATATATTTAAAGGAGTGTCGGTTTTTATGGGGGTTTTGTTTACTTTCGGTTCTGCAGGTGCACTTAGTAATGTGGTGGCTGGTTTGGTTCTTACCTACATGCGGGCATTTAAGATTGGCGATCGGGTGAGAATTGGCGAGGTTACCGGTGATGTTATGGAGAAGACACTATTAGTAACCCGGGTACGGACGATTCAGAATGAGATCATTTCCATCCCAAATTCATCGGTGATGGGCAACCACACGACCAACTACAGTGAGGAAGCGAGTAGCAATGGACTTATTATTAATACGACAGTGACTATTGGATATGATGTTCCCTGGAGACAGGTTCATGAGCTTTTGATAGCGGCGGCATTAGATTCAGAATATATAGAACAAGAGCCGAAACCCTATGTTTATCAAACTAGTTTAGACGATTATTACGTTAGTTATAGAATCAATGCCTTTACTAAACAGGCTAATCGACAGGCTTTAATTTACTCTTCGCTACATGCTAATATTCAGGATCATTTCAATAGCGCAGGTGTTGAGATTATGTCTCCACATTATAAAGCCTTGCGTGATGGAAATGCTACGACAACCCCCGTTGAATATTTGCCGCATGATTACAAAGCACCGCCGTTCAAAACTTCTTCGGATGACAATAGCTAAATTGGAACATCAGGCTGAGAGGTGTGATACGAAAAAGGTGACATAAACAACATACTGAAAATAGCACATTTGTACGATTCATGGTTCATATATCGAAAGCATGGGTAAGCATTTGTGGAACGCGACGTCTAGGAAAGCAATTGTTCTTATCTGTTTTTGATAATATTCATGATTTGTTGTAGGTACTTCCTTGTGCAGATAGATGTGATTATGCCTCGTTCAAAGCAGGCTCTTTACTGATCGAACATCCTGCCATCAAGACGATTTCTGTCAAGCAACTGGGAGATGATAGTTAATTTGTTTCAGGTGGGATAACACTCCTAAAGGCTACAGAAAGAGATAAATTACCTAAAAAAGCGTATTCGATAGCCATTCGACCTACAGGTATTACGCTTAAAGCTTGGAATCGAGAGCAGATTATTTCTGCTGTCTACACTTTGATTCAGTTGGGCTATCTCCCTTTGGAAAAGGTATATAGCTATGATCCGGTGCCAGCGGCCATCGCTGGAATAAAAAGCATCATATCTTAGGAGCACAGGCTAATATTTGGACCGAATATGTGCCCACGAAGGAGCATATAGAGTATATGGTATTTCCGAGAGCATTAGCACTGACTGAGGTCAATTGGATCGCCGAACAAGATAAGAATTGGACAGATTTTCATATCCGGATGCAAAAACATTATAAATTGCTGCAAGATCTGCATGTTAATTATTATCGCCCATGATACCATGTTACTTATACCAATGTTTTTGATTTTGAACGCAGAGAAAAAGCCCTTAGTCTGGCTACGGAGCAGATCGATTCACAAAATATTCGCTATACGCTGGATGGCAGTGTGCCACAGGTAAATTCTCCATATTATACAGGCCCATTTGTGTTAAATAGGAGCACACGTATAGAGCAGCTCAATATTTTCTAGATTCGATTGCTATAGGTCCTTCATTGATTGTTGATACGGATATCCACAAGGCTATAGGCAAGCCCGTCAAATATAATAGCTAATGGGATGGCTATGATGCACAAAAGGAACTTACAATGACAAATGGCCTACAAGGGGGGACTTACTTATCATGACGGGCAATGTCAGGGCTTTACCAGGCCAATAGATCTGATTGTAGACCTACATGAGTCGCAGTCGGTTAGTCTAGTAGCTATGAATTTTATGCAGATGATAGGTCCGGGGGGGGGGGGGGGATATGCCGGGCGAACTTGAAGTACTACTTTCTGAATATGGAAAGTATTTTAAGTCCGCAGGTAAAGTCTTTAATGATATTTCGGATCAAGAGGCTAAACTGACATTCAAACGATTTGAGTTGAAATTGGATAGCACACATCACGCACGTTATATTTAGGTAAAAGCAAGTAACCCGAAGCGCGGCTATCTATTTAACGATGAGATCATAGTATATTAAAACTTGTTTTTATTCAAGGAATAGGAATAATTGTACCCAACAAAGCTATCACAGAACAAAATAAGAAGTCACACTAAATATTGGATTATGTTTTGTCTGTAGATATCGATCCGATGAATATCGATGTTTTTTCGACTTTTTGGGTGTTAATTCCTCTAGGTCCTTTAAGTGGGCAATAGTATAGATCGCTTATCTATAGAGACAGTAGCAAAACTCTAGTTTTGTACTGTCTCTTATTTGTCAAAAGGCACCTCTCCTGCTACTTTATTCAACTGCTTTTTTTAATGATGTGCACGACCGCATTTACAAATAGGATTATTGCTGTTACTATCGCAGCTAGATAAACAGTGTGGTTGCTTGGTTTATTGGCCATCGCAATGGCAATCAATGCCCAAACTGACACCAAGCCGAACGCTACCATATTTCGTTTCCAGATCATGAATAGATGGATAAGTGCGGCTATTGAAAACATGACAATTGTCCATAATGTCTCTGATACTCCAAATCCTGCCCACTGTACTTTTTTCAAATAGGCAGCTACATTGGCAATTAAAGCTACAGAAATCCAACCTGAATAAATATAGAAAGGCAATCGAAAAAAAATACTTGTTTTCCAATCCTCTATCTTTAATTCCCGTCGCGTATTTGTTATAATTTTTAATAACGCAACAAATAGCAAAACCATGATCGGAATTGTGAGTAAGGTATATTCATACAGCCAAGTTATTACCCATAAACAATTGGCTACACAAGAGATGGTAAACCACCATCCAACATTTGAAAGGATTTTTTCCTTGGCTTTGGTTTGTCTAGTAAATGGACCATAATAAAACACAAATCCGCAAAGTCCTATGAAAATCAATCCCCAAATAGAAAAAGCGTAGCCGGCCGGAGTAAACAGATTATGGTATTTCCCTGAAATCGTAGCCATTGTTTCCCCGTTAAAAAGTCCATTATTGGAGAGGTAGTTGATTCCTATTGTTGCTACCAAAGCGACGATATTCAATATTTGAAGGGACTTATTCATGATTTTTCTTTCGAAAGTATTTTTTAGATATTATTTATCAATAGCGTCAATCATTTTTTGATCTAGTGGGGCTACACTTGATTTAAAATAGTGAAGTAGCTGTCCATCTTCACTAATCAGATATTTGCTGAAATTCCATTCTGGTTCTTGGTCATTCCATCCATTTAATTGTTTGTCGGATAGCCATTTGAATACCTCTTGTTGTTCCGCATTTTTAATGACTCCCGCTTTCTTAGCTATCGGAAATGTTACACCGTAATTTGATTTGCAGAATTGCGCAATTTCTTCATCACTGCCATTCTCCTGGTTTGCAAAGTCATTTGCTGGGAAAGCGATTATCATTAATTTATCTTTGTACGCTTTGGATAGTTTTTCTAAGTCTTCATACTGTTTCGTGTAACCACACTTTGAAGCTGTATTGACCAAAAGCACTTTTTTACCTTTTAAACTTGAAAAATTAAGCTTTTCACCGTTGTTCAGTGTTACGGAAAGATTGTAGAATGAAGTATTCATTGTTGGAATAGTTTTAGTTTCCGTGGATTTTGTTTGTTGACCATTGCAGGAGAAGCCACTCAGTAGTGTGGCTACTATAAATACATGACTGATAATTGATTTCATGGATGTCATTTTGATGTTTATAAAAATTCAAAAATTAGCTTTCTGTTAAATACAGTACAATTATACTAAATAAAAGTTTTTTTGTGTATTATTTTACTTTTGTTTCTTGGTTATGGGTTATAAATACACTAAACTATCTGGTCGACGTGCCTAAAAGATTGCTGCTTTAATTCCTTAGATGTTGATGATAAGTTAGCAGAGTGTAGTACGCGAGATAGAAAAATAAAATTTTACTTGACGTGAATATCTCCAGTAGTTAAATTTGGACTCGAAAACCTAATAGGTACAACTTTTATTCAAGACATTTTCTAAAAGCTATTAATATAAAATTGTTAGTTATTACATTATGTTTAAAGGATTCATTTTTACCGAACGTTTAAAGTCGAGAATTTTTCTATTAACCCTAACTCTCGCATTAAGTAATCTATTAGCTCCCTCAGAGTTGTTGGGGCAAGAAAGAGACAAACCGGAACAATCCAGTTTTAAAGTTCGTCTAATTAATCTGGAAGTACCTTCAACCGATGTTTTTAGGTACAATGGTACGCTCACTAATACCAGCCGTCAAGAGAAAATATACGAGTTACAATCTAATCTGCCCCCGGGATGGACTATTGCTTATAAAACGGAGGGAATGCAGGTGACATCAGTCAACCTAGATCCTCAATCCAGTAAAGAATTGAGCATAGAAGTCACACCGTCCTATACTGCAGATAATAAAAAACACGTCATTCCGATCAAAGCTATTGCAAATGGCGATACGACTACCATTAACTTGCAGGCCGTTATAAAAGGAAGCTATAAAATGGAAGTCAGTACTCAAAATCAAATTTTGAGTGGCAGTACCACAACAGGAAGCAGCAAGGAAATATTCATTACCGTGAAAAACACCGGTACGCTGCCTTTAGAAAATATCGAACTGACAGCACAATTGCCAAACAAATGGGAGTCAAGCTTTGATATCGATAAAATAGAAAAGCTTGAACCAGGCAAAGCCAAGGAAATCAAAGCACATATCAAGGTTCCAGACAAAACCATTGCCGGTGATTACATGATCAATGTATCGGCCAAGAATGGCAATTTAGAGTCCACTTTAGCCTATCGTGTTGAAGTTAAAACTTCTTTGCTGACGGCTTGGTTTGGGATACTTTTAATTCTATTGGCAGTAGCGTTTATATATGTGTTGATTCGTAGATACGGACGACGCTAGATAGTAACCGTATAAAAGATTTTTGTACGCAATTATTCAACCATCATACGATATGAGTAATCCTATTATACAACTAAAAGGGTTATCCAAGCATTATAAAGACAAAATTGCTGTAGACAACCTTTCCCTTGATATACATAAGGGTGAAATATTTGGACTTTTGGGACCTAATGGGGCGGGAAAGACGACCACTATCCTCATGTTATTGGGCTTAGTCGAACCGACTTCGGGTGAAGCATATGTATGTGGTCAGCATACAACGCGGCATCCCATACGGGTCAAGCAGCGAGTCGGATATCTTCCTGATAATCTAGGTTTTTACGATAATATGTCCGCTCTGGAAAACCTTACTTTTGTAGGAAGGCTTAATGGACTAACGGAAATGGAATCCGAGAACAAGGCGATGAAGCTACTTGATGTGGTGGGTTTGAAAAGTAATGCTTTATGGAAGACCGGAACTTTTTCACGAGGTATGAAACAGCGGCTTGGCCTTGCTGATGTATTGATAAAGTCTCCGGAGGTTATTATTCTTGACGAACCGACCTTAGGTATAGATCCTAGTGGAGTCCGGGAATTTTTGGATCTTATAAAACAGCTTAATAAGGAACAAAACTTAACGGTACTTTTGTCGTCGCATCACCTCCATCATGTGCAGCAGGTCTGCGACCGGGTAGGCATTTTTGTCGACGGCAGATTGTTGGCGCAAGGAAATATAACAAGTCTTTCTAAACAACTATTTAATAAAAATGGCCATGTAACCTTACTGGAAATGCAAAAAAATGAAGCTGGGTTTGAAAAGCTAAGACAGGAGATTGCAAAACTGCCTCATATACAAAATTTGAGCATAATTGATAACAAAATTGAAGTAATGTCTACTGTAGAGCAGACCGCTGACATCGTACGTTATGTCGTCCAAAGGGGATACGATCTAATGGGGGTGCAGCAAAAGACTTATGGCTTGGATGAGATTTATCTCGAGTATTTTAAGAACGAAAAAAATCAAGATGTAAACCATGAAAAATCTAAAGGGATATTTAAGAAAAAAAGTTTTAGAAAATAAAAGATATCATGGTGCCAGCTCACCCATGCATGTACTGTTGCGTAAGGAGATTGCAGAGCATATCCGAAGTTGGAGGTTTATCATTCTCGTGATATTGATCATTCTTACTTTTGTAGTGTCAATATATTCGTCTTTAAGTAATATTAAATCAGTATTTGAAGCAACAGATAGTAGTAAGGAATCTTTTTTCTATTTAAAGCTATTGACCTCAACAGATGAATCCGTGCCTCCATTTCATGTATTTCTCAGCTTTCTTGCTCCGATACTAGGCATTAGCTTAGGGTTTGATGCTATCAATTCAGAAAATAACAATGGTTCGCTAGTACGCTTAATGGCCCAACCGCTATTTAGAGATAATTTGATACTCGCTAAATTTTTCGCGCCTTTGTTGATTGTTGCCTGCTTATTTTTCTCGCTCACTTTTCTGATTGTCGGCTACGCCATGTGCTTGAGTGGTATTGCTATCGAGTGGCAAGAGGTGGTACGTATTTTGGCTTTCAATATCAATACCATTTTGTATGTAGGCTTCTGGCTTAGTATAGCTATTTTTTTATCCATCAGGTTTAAGCAACCTGCAACTTCTGCATTGACCGCAATAGGGATCTGGTTATTCTTTACAGTCTTTTATCAGGTCCTAGTCAATATCGCTATAAAAGCGCTCATACCCAATCCTGCTTACCTTTCTCCAGAACAAATATCCTTTTATAATGAACGCATTCTTGACGTTTTGCGGATCTCTCCGAGCCAACTTTATGTAGATGCTTCCACTACATTACTGATGCCTACGGTGAGAAGCTTAGGCCCAGTATCCATGGAACAGATGGTAAGGGCTATACCCAACGGCATAGGACTGAGGGATAGTTTAATGTTGGTGTGGCCACAATTAAGTGGATTAATAGCGTTTACACTATTGTTATTTGCTATATCGTATTATTACTTTATGCGTAGAGAAATAAGATCATGATATTAAAACCAAAAGGGTTCAGCGTAGCTGAACCCTTTCTTGATTTTTCTTTCTTTTCTCCCAATTTTGGAATACCCCCTAGTAACAAACAATTTGTTATTCGTTTTCGATAAGCATTAAGGGTACTATACCAAAACACATGAATCCCAAAGTAAGTGTGTGGTTCCTATTCCAATAAAAAAAGTTTCTTAATTATACTTAAGTTTAGGGTAAATTTTTCGCGAAACAAATGTATTTTAAGGAGGAGGAATAAATTAATAAATTTTTAAAAAATGAGAAGTAAATTATCTGCCAAAGTTTTGTTAGGACTGATATCGGCTGTGACAATATTTCATCTATGTGTTATAACCCAAATAATCCCTTACACTATCGTGTGGGGCGGTTTATTAAAGAATGAAAGAGAGATGTACATTTTCGAATTCTTTTCTATACTGTTCAATTTATTTTTTGGTTTTATCGTACTTATGAAGGGCGGTTTCATCAAACATTATTTCAGAAAAAATGTTATTGATATTGTGCTTTGGCTTTTCATTTGCTTATTTATACTCAATACAATTGGAAATTTGTGTGCGACTACTGCTTTAGAGAAGATGTTTTCAGTTTTAACTTTAATCCTTGCCTTTCTCACATGGACGCTAATTAGGACTGAAAAGTAAAAAAGCGAAAAATCTAGGTAAAAAGAAGGAGGTATGAAAATATTATTAACCGGTGTAACAGGCTATATCGCGAAAAGACTACTTCCAGTGCTTATCGATAAAGGGTACCATGTGGTATGCTGTGTCAGAGATCAAAACCGATTTTCTTACAATCCGGAATTTAATGACCGTTTATCCATAATTGAAGTAGATTTTTTAAAAACAGATACACTTGCGAAAATCCCTTCAGATATTGATGTAGCTTTCTATTTGATTCATTCTATGTCTACCAAGCAGGGCGATTTTTCGAGAATGGAAGAAATCTGTGCCCATAATTTTAAAGACAGGCTATCGAAGACAGCAACGATGCAGGTGATCTATTTAGGAGGGATAAATAATGGACAGAATCTTTCCAAACATTTAAAATCACGGAAAAATGTAGAATCCATTCTTTCAGAAGGGAATTATGCGCTCACTGTATTAAAGGCCGGAATTATTGTAGGATCCGGGAGCGGTTCTTTTGAAATCATTAGAGATTTGGTCGAAAAACTTCCCGTGATGGTTGCACCTAAGTGGTTAAAAACAAAATGTCAACCCATTGCTATTAGAAATGTTATTGAATTTCTGGTGGGCGTAATTAACAAGCCTGAGACTTATGACAAAAGTTTTGATATTGCAGGCCCGGATATTTTGAGTTACAAGGAGATGTTACTGCGGTATGCCCAAATCAGAGGTTTGCAGCGCAGGATTTTTATCATCCCGGTGATGACTCCGAAACTATCGTCCTACTGGCTCTATTTTGTCACTTCGACATCATATCCTTTAGCCCGAAATCTAGTAGATAGCATGAAGGTCGAGGTGATTGCACAGCCGAATGATTTAATACACATGCTTCACATAGAGGTTATTGATTATAATACTTCTATCAAACTTGCTTTTGAAAAAATTGAACAAAATAATGTGCTTTCGAGTTGGAAAGATGCGCAAAGTAGCACTATTTTAAATCATGGTATAGTTCGTTTATTAAAGGTTCCTGAGTACGGTTGTTTCAAAGATGTGCGTAAAGTACAACTTAGTGCGGCCGAAGGTCCTCTTGCTAGAATATGGTCTATTGGGGGGCATGTAGGCTGGTACTATGGAAATTGGCTTTGGGAGATCCGAGGTTTTATCGATCAACTCGTAGGCGGGGTAGGTATGAGACGTGGTAGAAAGAGTGATTTGGATTTATACCCTGGTGACGCGTTAGATTTTTGGAGGGTGCTGATAGCCGACAAAAGTGAAAGAAGATTACTGTTATATGCAGAAATGAAACTTCCGGGAGAAGCTTGGTTAGAATTTAAAATCGATCAAGACAATGTGCTCACACAGACAGCTACCTTTCGCCCGTTGGGGATTTCGGGGAGATTATATTGGTACGCCGTTTTACCTTTTCATGGGTTTATTTTCAGAGGAATGATTAACCGCATAGCTGCTAGAGATAGAATTTCCACATGAAAATAGTAGAAGAGAATGCCCTATCTGTCGCATCGATTTAACATGTGTCAGTTTTTTCGAAGTTTTTTTGTGTGGTAATAAACGGTTGTTGCTAAACCCGTAGAGGCTTTTTGTGTTTTGTCCTAATACCTGAGCTTTATAAGTATTTCAGTTGATATGGAAAAAGGAGGGGGAAAGCCGCCTGCAATTGGACCGTTCCGATGAACATCGACTTGCTTTTGGGGGGGGGCTGGAGGGGTAACCCAGTACGGTCTTGATGAGAATAAGCTAACCTCTGTCGATAAAGGAGACTTTGTCCTACCCGCTCATATGTTCACGACATGGCGGCCAGATATCCGTTTGAGGGTGTATTATAGCAATCCAAAATGGTACGCTGGGGTATCCGTTCAAGATCTTTTTGCGAATAGCGATAGTGGCGAAGATTTTCAGTTCAATCAGAACTCGCTCGAAGGTCACTATCGAAAAGTACATGGTTATTTCATCGCAGGGGATTTATTCGAATTGGATCCAGGATTGCTTCTTAGACCTAGCTTGTTGATCAAAGATGATTTTAAGGGGCCTACCTCGCTAGATCTTAATGCGATGTTTATTTTTAACGGCAAATTTTGGATTGGAGCCGGATATCGGGCGCGTGCCCAGATTTTTAACCAGGTGTACAATACAGCCTCTGTCAATAAACTTAGCTTGCTGAATTCGCTTTGTGGTATTGCACAATTTTATGTAAGTTCAGAGTTCCGAATAGGGTATTCCTCAGATCATATGTTGAACCGCATGAATGGTTTACAGAATGGTACGCATGAACTTACTTTAGGCATCACCTTCGGGCCTTGATACAATCAGATACTGAGTCCAAGATATTTTTAGATATAATTTGTACTGTTCTAAATGGATTATTCACATGAGAAATAGATCTTATTTAAATAAAAGAAGCGGTCTGCTGTGGCTCGCTTTGGTTACGGCTATGGCACAAGGGCAAGAACAGCCGAGTATGTGTAGCCGCGCCAATATGTTGTATAAGTAGATGCAGCATGCAAAGGCTGCATCTGCATACGAAAAACTCGTTGATGTAAAAGAGCCGGCTATAAAATCAATGGAGCGCTTAGCGCATATTTATTATTATATTAAACAATATGATCTCGCTGAAAATTGATATGCAAGCGTTATCGATCAACAAGGCGCTTCAAAAGAGGCTCGCTATAATTATGCTGAGGTATTAAAGCAGCAGGGGCAAATATGCTGAGGCCAAAGTGCAGTACAAGAAGATTATCGCTGATAACGGTCAGCAGCCGGAATAGCTAGCTGCAATACGTGGAACAGACTCTGCCCAAGTAGGGATGCGTAAACCTACGCCCCATACATTGAGAAATGAACAGTTCTTGAATACCTCATTGGCCGAGTTTGGTGCAGTACCCTATTCCAAAGGAATCTAGTATGAAGCAGAATCCAATTGCCTATTGAAGACTAAAAGTGGAAGGACTGGGCATGCCTTTTTAAAAGTATATAAGGCAGATCGTCAAACGGATAGTACACTGGCTTATCCGGATCAATTGAGATCATCCATCAACGATTCTGTCTACCATATTGGCCCTGTATCCACGAATGCTAGCGGGAATGTATTGTATGTAACTGCTGCACAATGCTATGGTGAGCGACGGCTTGTTGAATCAATGTGCACATGGGGTAAGGTGTAGTGTTGCAGAACATCAAGCCAATAGACGAACAGAAGTCGAAGTTTTAGAACGTTAATGTATAAGTAATTTTACATTTTGTTTTAATAGTTGCAAGCTGCCTCAGATTTGCTGAGGCAGCTTTTTTATTATAAACCGGTTTTGTCTTTTATCAATTGTATTGATCTCTATAGTTTTTTTATTATTTTTGATTCGATGAGACTGTTAATGAGCCTTATGTCGGTTTACATGTTGTTCCTCACTACAATTCCCTGTAGCGATAGTCTCGCTCGTATACTGTGCGACCACGATAATACGTTTACGCTCCACATGGAAGAGATCGAACAGAATGTACATTCAGAAAGCGAACAAGATGCCTGTTCCCCATTCTGCGCCTGCGATTGTTGTGGTATTAAATTATCCTCTTATTCGTTGTTTTTAAGCGAGTGGAAATTGTTAGCACTATTTTATGATAATTACCGTCCTCCGTTTAAAAACATTGGACATGACAGTTGGTCGTCAATCCCGGTATGGCAACCTCCGCAAATGGATATTTAAATCCTCACCCCATTTTTTGTAGGGTTACTTTTCAGGAATAGCAACAATTGCTATTTCCCAACCTATTGTCCATTTTAAACATTAAGAAATGACTGTTTTCATTTTAACGAGAGCACAGTATGCGTTTTTATTGCTCTTTACCATACTATTTTTTAGAACTACCATAAGCCAAGCGCTGTCGGTTTCCGACTTATCGGATAGCACCATGATGCATCATCAATCAGACAGAACGTCAATCTATAAAAGATGGGTTGTCCCGAGTGTATTGGTGTCATATGGAGTCGTTAGTTTTGCTGTACCTCAGCTAAAACAGATCGATGTATCGATCCGCGATGAAGTGTTGCATGAACAGTTTAGGCGTACTTGGATTGATGACTATACCCAATACGCCCCCGCGGCTGTTGCTTTGACTTTGAACCTTTGCGGTTACAGTGGGCGTAATACTTTTAAAGAGGCTTTTTTTATTTACGGTACATCCCAATTGTTGGCTGCTGCAGTAGTGGTCCCTAGTAAGTATTTAATCGGAGAGCAGAGACCAGACGGATCGAACAACCTTTCATTTCCCTCTGGGCACGCGGCTACAGCCTTTTCATCAGCACACTTTATGTATAAGGAATACCGTGACCGAAATTTTTGGTTGAGTGTATCGGGGTATCCTTTTGCTGCATTTACAGGGATTTATAGGGTCATAAATAATAAGCATTGGGCTAGCGATGTAGTCGCGGGTGCTGGTATCGGTATTATTTCGACTGAACTCGCATACCTGCTCTATCCAAGATTTTCGTCTCTATTTGATGGGAAAGACAAGAAGAATTCCGTTACAGTCATGCCTTTTTATCAACAAAACAAAGCTGGTGTTTCACTGCTTAGGGTATTTTAATAAACCGGGGTGTGCTATCGTTAAAAAAAAGCGCAAGCCCCAATTTATTTGTATGTTTAAGGATATGAGCCTCGTTGTATTTTGGTGATCAACTTTGCTGAAAATCTGTTCACAATATGCTGACGGGTCCCCCCTTGTTTGCAAAGAATGTTCGCTCGTTTCCATCGAGTGATAACTGAAACCCGACGATCATTCACATTTTTGGGGTTGTTCTGTTACTTACTGTCTGAGTTTGAACGGTTGTATGTCCGTATAATGCGTTATTGAATAGTTCTATTTTACGCTTGACGCAAGATAACATTATGGAATGTTGTGAAATAACAAAATGTAAAACGCGGATACGCCACCAACGTCAATTTTGGATTAGCATCCACCAATATAGGCTAAGCCTATAAAATCATTCTTTGATAGTTTTGGATTAGCCTACATGTTACTATGTACGGTTTACGATAATAATAATTTTTATGAACCTATTAAAGCATTTATTGTTGGCAGCAACGCTGCTTTTTTCGTTCGGTTTTATGGCTAAGGCACAACAAGTTGATCAGCAAGCGCTGCGTGCCTTTATGGAGAAGCGGTTTGGTCTTTTTATTCATTGGGGGCCTGTGTCGTTACGTGGTACAGAGATCGGTTGGTCCCGCGGACATCAGGTGCCGAGTGCCGATTATGACCAGCTGTACAAGGAGTTTAATCCCATGTTGTTCAATGCAGAAAAGATTGTCGCCATGGCCAAAAGTGCAGGTATGCGTTACCTGACCATTACAGCCAAGCATCACGATGGATTTTGTCTGTGGCCATCAGCATTTACCGACTACGATATAGCGAGCACACCTTACAAAAAGGATGTCATAAAGGCGCTAGCTAAAGCGTGCAAAAAAGTGGATATAGCGTTCTGCATTTATTATTCGGTTTGTGACTGGTATCACCCCGATTATCCGATCCATCGATCTGGAGATAAGCAGTTGGATCCAAAATCCAATATGGCCAACTATGTACAGTATATGAAGAATCAGCTCCAAGAGCTGGTCACCAAGTATGATCCGGAGATGCTCTGGTTTGACGGTGCTTGGGAATCCCCTTGGACAGAATCTATGGGCAGGGAGGTATATTCGTTTCTCAAAGAATTGAAACCTGCACTGATTGTCAATAATCGCCTCGGCAAAGAGATCGCGGCTGTAAATAACAAGAAGATCGATGTTAGTAAGATGATTGGCGACTTTGACACACCTGAGCAGGTCGTAGGACACTACAACCTCGAGCTGCCTTGGGAAAGCTGTTTTACGCTTTGTAAACAGTGGTCATGGAAAGCAAACGATGAGATGAAACCCCTAAAGCATTGTCTGGATATAATCTCGAAGACCGCTGGTGGAAGTGGTAATTTGCTGTTGAACATCGGGCCTATGCCCGATGGGCGTGTAGAAGCAAGACAGCAGCAACGTCTTTTGGAAATAGGGAAGTGGATGAAGACCTATGGTGTAGCCTTATATGGAACTACGGCGGGACCGTATGCTCCTACGGAAGATTATACGACTACCAGAGGTGAAAAAACCTTGTATATCCATATCCTCAATACGGCGAAGACGGAGGTTCAGCTACCGGCATTTACCTTAGGTAAGGTCGCCAAGGCACAGGTGATCGATGGGGAGTCTGTCGATGTTCAGGTCAAAGGGGACAGTCTTTTATTGAACTTGCCGCATCAGCGCAAGGATACGCAGAATTATGTGGTTGCGCTTTCATTGATGTAGTATAGATTTTTCTGTAAAGCAAATAATACCTAAACAATACGATTATATAACATGATAAAAGGATTTAAGATCCAGGACAGACGATTTCCCCTACAGGTAGGGGCGGGGAGTGATGCGATACATAAAGACCCCATTTACTCTTATGCGGTCACGACATTGGTCGATGCGTTGACCAAGTCCATGGCAATTGATTATGCTAAAGATGGCATCCGCGTCAATACGGTACTGTCTGTGGCTGTCATGACACCTACCTTAAAGCAATGGATCAGTGAACAGGAGAATTCCCGTAATATGAATCAGTTTTTAGAAGATATTCATCTTTTGGGCTATTGTCCAGAGGGGGGTGTTATAGCAGATGCCTGCGTGTTTTTGATTTCTGATAAAGCACATTTTATCACAGGGGTAAGCCTGCCTGTGTCGGGAGGTGCCGAACTGGGGTATAGACGTAATGTCTAAAGGATTACCGTTTTATTGAGGTAGATTGCTAATAATGTCCTGTTTGTATTGACTCGGTGTTTTTTGTTTTAGAGATTTGAAAATCTTATTGAAATTGGATAAGCTGTTGAAGCCACAGGAGTAGGCGATGTTGTTAATCTGATCATTATTTTCTTGTATCATTTCGCAGGCATGCATAATGCGCACTTCATTGACGAATTGGATAAATGTTTTCTGTGTTCGACTCTTGAAGTAGCGGCAAAAGGCATGTTTGCTTAAACTCATTAGCGAAGCCACTTTTTCAAGACTTATCGCTGTTCCATAATTTTCAAGCACATATTGAAAGACCTTATCAATACGTTGCATATCTTTTGGTATATAATTATTGGTATAACTGGTTCCAGATAGGAATGTAATTTCTCTTGTCTCCGTTAACTCATTTATAAGATGGAATAATAGGACTGTTTTTTGCATGCCTGTTGCTTCTACCATCTGTTGAAGAATGGTTTTAATTTTTTCCTTGCTCGCTCCGTGAAAAATAATACCTCTTCGCGCTTGAGTTAAGAATTGTGTGAGTTTGGTCGTATCGAAGAAAACACTAAGATGTTGTACCAATCGTTGTGGATCAAAGAATAGTGCGATAGAATAAGCCTGATGTTCATTTTCTTCCGTTAGGTCTGTCGTATCATTATGCCATACATGAGGAAGGTCGGATCCTAAAAAAGTCAACTCATCGTTGTCAAAGTTAGCGATATTATCTCCTATCATCCGCTTACCTTTACTTTTTACGATATAGGTCATCTGACACTCTTTATGAAAGTGAAATTCCGTGGAAAAAGTCTTCCTTTCGGTAATCCGTACGGCAAATATTTCTTGCCCGACGGTCTCAACTACTTTAGCGAAAATAGGTTTCATCCGAATTTAGTGTTTAATGTGCTCGTACGATGTCTGTACCGATGCTAATGCTAAAAATAGATATACTTAGCGTAAGTATAAAATTAAGGGCAATATAGTGTCATCCTATTGAGAAACCGATCTCTTTGTTGCAATACTTTGTTTCATTTGCTTTTTTAAAGAGCTTTCTTTTTGTACTCTTTCGTTTATTGATTGTTTTTTGAGGTAGATGTTAATCTTAATTTAACGCAAGGTTAAAGATAATATAACGCCTTTATTGAGGGTTTGTGCAAGGGTATTGGCTAGTTTTGCATCGTCAAAAAGACAAACCGTCAACCGGTATTAACTTGTATTGTATGTTTCTGGTGATTTCGAATTTTGTTGAAATGTTTTTGTTTTGTTTCTTTTTGAAGCTGGTGACTCTTCGAAATGAAGTTTACTCCTCAACCCGTGAGCATAATTAACCCATATATGTTATGAAACAACGTAATCTATTAACACTTCCTTTGTTATTGTTGCTGTTTTTCTCTTCTTGCAAAGAGGATTCTGCATCAACACAGAGTGAGCATGATCCCAACAAACCAATCGTGCTGACCTCATTTTACCCTGCAGAAGGTGGGGCAAAAGACAAAATCCTATTGAACGGTGAGAATTTTGGTTCTAACCCTAAGAAAATCAAAGTTTATTTTAACAATGCCAAAGCAGCTGTAGTTTCAGCTAGTGGAGGTCGTGTTTACGCTATCGTTCCACGTTTGCCAGGAGAAAATCCAAAGATATCGGTAGTAATCGGTAACGATTCTGTTGTATACGATAATACATTCGCCTATCATGTACAGGCACAGGTGACTACAGTTACAGGAACTGGATCTCGAGAATTTATCGCGGGTACGCTGGATCAGGCGCGCGTTTGCGCCAAATACCTGGAGCTGGATGCCGAAGGAAATCTCTTTATGACCTGGCGGGATGGTAAAGATAATGCGAAATATGGCGTAGGTAGAGTCAGTGAGAAGGAAAACTTGGTTACGGCTATGTATCAGGTAAAAGAAAGCCCTTATCCTTATGCGAATGGAGTTACAGTGGACAGAAAGACTGGAGTAATGACGGTCTCGCATGAGTCTGTTGTTGAAACATTTTTCTCGTTCGATCCTATTGAAGGTTGGTATCCGCGCCAGCGTAATGCCAAATTTGCTCAGGCCCACGGTATACCCAATGGGGATCAATATATGAACTTTATTACTTTCAGTCCTTATGATGGTTATCTCTACAGCCGCTCACGTGATGGAAGTGTGATCAAAATACATCCAGATACGTATGAAGCGACACTGGTCCATAAAGGATCAAAAGCAGCAGGTTCTACATGGCCTTATGGATCACAGTACGGACAAGGAATCAATCCGGCAAAACCATGGGAGCTGTGGATGACACTCCACTCGAATGCCAGTCCGATAGAATACCGTCAGGGACTTATGGTGCTGGATCTAAGGCCAGAGCATATCGGTAAAGGGTTTCGTCGAGTGAATGGTACAGGGGGAAGCGATCATCGCGATGGCCCATTAGAAGATGCTATATTTAACTACCCAAAGGATATTAAGTTTGATAATGCTGGTAATATGTTTATAGCAGATTCGGGCAATCAATGTATCCGTATGGTATCAGCCGATGGAATCGTTACGACTGTAGCAGGTCAGCCTAAGGTAAAAGGCTATAGAGATGGTGGTCCGTTGGAGTCTATGTTCAATGAGCCGTGGGGAGTAGCAGTCAATGAACAGGGCGAAATCTATATTGCTGACTATGGAAACTCACGGATTCGCAAACTAGTTATTGAATAATTAACCTAATTCTATATCATGAGGATTATTTACATTCTGTGTATGCTACCGCTATGCCTATGGTTTACGGGGGTATTTGCACAACAAACAGAAGAATTGATAATTACAGGTACTGTTGTCAATGAAAAAAATGTACCTGTACAAAGTGTTTCTATATACATAAAGGATAGACCTGCAGGAGCAGCATCTACCGATCAGAACGGAAAATTCAGCATTAAAGGGATATATGGCGATATGTTGGTATTCAGTTATGTAGGTTACGAATCGATAGAGCATCTCGTTACAAAGTCGGAAGCTAATTTGAGTATTAAGCTTACGGACAAAAGTCTTGATGTGGAAGAGGTGGTAGTTGTCGGTCTGGGGGCTAAGCAACGGAAAATCAGTTCGGTAGGAGCCATTACCACGGTAGATGTCAAGCAATTGCAGAGTCCAGCTCCATCGATGTCCAATCTTTTGGGTGGACGCGCTGCGGGAGTGATCTCGATGCAGGCATCCGGAGAGCCAGGTGCTAATATTGCCGATTTCTGGATACGTGGTATTGGTACATTTGGAGCAAATGCCAAAGCACTAGTACTTATCGACGGGTTGGAAGGTGACCTGAATACAATTGATCCGGCAGACGTCGAAAGTTTCTCTATTTTGAAGGATGCATCGGCAACGGCGGTATATGGTGTGCGTGGTGCGAATGGGGTGGTTTTAATAACGACCAAAAGAGGTACGGTAGACCGTATACAGATTACTGCGCGAGCTAACTCTACACTCTCTACGCTTAATAGGTTGCCTAAATATCTAGGTGCTTATGACTATGCAAAGCTAGCTAATGAAGCAGCTTTCTCGCGTGGAGAATCACCGATATATAACCCTACTGAATTGGGGATTATTGAGAATGGGCTAGACCCAGATATGTACCCCGATGTCGATTGGCAGAAGGAGATTTTGAACAATAGCTTCTGGCGCCAGAGTTATTATGCCTCAGGGCGTGGTGGATCCGAAATCGCACGTTACTTCTTGAGTCTCGGTGGTAAGAGTGAAACGGCTGCCTATAAAGTAGATAAAAATAGCCCTTATAGTTCCAATGTAGGATTCAATACCTATAATTATCGTGTAAACTTGGATTTGAACCTAACTAAAACGACCAAAGTATATCTGGGATCGGACGGATATTTATCCAGACTATTACAGCCGGGTATCTCAAATACGGATTATATATGGAGAGCACAATCTAGTCTGACCCCACTGTCAGTTCCTACAAAATATTCTAATGGTTTGTTTCCTGCGGCAGGAGGAGGGGAGCTTTCATCGCCTTATGTATTGATCAATCGTACAGGCCGCGCTTCGGAGGAGTGGTATAAAGGCAAGACTACGCTAGCTATAGATCAAGATCTGACCAGCATATTAGATGGTCTTAAGTTACGTATGCAAGGAGCCTATGATATTCATGCTAATTTTAACGAGCGCCGTTGGGTACAACCGGCTCTTTATCAGGCGATGGGTCGTAATTATGACGGGTCGCTTATTATGAAAGAGACGGTACAGGAGAGATCGGCTCAATATCTTAGCGGACAGAGGCAGTTTCGTAAATACCACTTCGAAACTACACTTAACTATGACCAGAAATTTGGAGAAGATCACCGTACGTCAGCATTGCTGTATTATTATATGAGTGACTCTAAAGATACAAGGAAGGCAACAAATAATCTTACGGCTATTCCGGAACGCTATCAAGGGGTGTCTAGTCGATTGACTTATGGATTTAGAGATACATATTTATTGGATGTCAACTTTGGATATACGGGATCGGAAAACTTTCAGCCTGGACGTCAATATGGTTTCTTCCCTTCTGTAGCTTTGGGTTGGGTGCCGACAGGTTATAAGTATGTACAGGAGAAAGCTCCTTGGTTGGATTATTTTAAGATCAGAGCTTCTTACGGTACGGTAGGTAATGACCGTATCACAGATGACATACGTTTCCCTTATCTGACTAAAGCGGATCAGTATATCAGTAATGTATGGGGAATAGGAGGTGTAGAAACAATTGCTGAAACCCGTATCGGGGCTGATAACCTAGCCTGGGAAAGAGCTGTAAAAGCTAATCTTGGAATCGAGGGTAAACTCTTCAATAACAAAATTGACTTTGTGGTAGACTTCTTTAAAGATCAACGTAACGGTATATTCCAGCCCCGTGTGCAGGTTCCTGAATATGTAGGGGTTATTTCCAACCCTTGGGCTAATGTGGGACGGATGTGGAGCGCAGGAGCAGATGGTAATATTAGTTACAATATGCAGATAAATCAAGATATGGGATTTACGGTGCGGGGTAATTTTACCTACTCTAAGAACATGGTGCAGAACTGGGAGCAGCCTTATATGGAGTATTCATACCTAGAGTACAACGGATTCCCTTATGGTTCTATCCGTGGTTATCAGTCTCTCGGTTTGTTTAAGGATGAAGAAGATGTCAAGTATAGTCCCAAACAAACTTTTGGAACAGTATTGCCCGGTGACATCAAGTATAAAGATGTAAACGGAGATGGAGTAATCAATACCTTAGATAAAGTACCATTGACGCACAATGACTATCCCTTAACAATGTTCGGATTTGGTGGTGAATTTCGCTACAAGAACCTATCGGTTGGGGTCTTGTTTAAGGGAACAGGTAGTACACCTTTCTACTATGTGGGAATGCCTAAAAAGTATAAAGATGTCACAGAGATCAATGGAAAGGGCTATATGCCATTCTATAATGGTAGTGAAGGGAATGTAATTACTATGGCTAATGATCCTGCCAACCGTTGGATACCCCGCGAATATGCTTTGCAGGAGGGAATGGATCTGTCCTTAGCAGAAAATCCGGATGCCCGTTTTCCTCGTTTGCAATACGGTAATAATGAAAACAACACCCAGTTGTCTACATTCTGGAAGGATGATGCACGCTATATAAGACTACAGGAACTAACGGTTAATTATCGGGTCAACCCTAATTTTCTTAAGCGCGTAGGGGTTAAATCTATGGATCTACAGTTTGTAGGAAATAACCTGTACATCTGGGATAATGTCAAAATATTTGATCCTGAACAGGCTGCCTGGAATGGACGTAAATATCCAATACCGTCCACTTATTCAGTGCAGGTATATGTTAATTTTTAATACGATTAGATATAGATCAACGATATGAAGACGTCAATAATCATAAAGAGAATAGCGAAAGCGGCCTTTATTATTCAACTGTTTTTTCTGGTGACATCCTGTAAGGACTACCTGAATATCGATAATTATTTCGATGATGAATTTAATATAGACTCCGCTTTTAGTAATGCGCGGAATATGGAAGCTTATATGTGGGGAGCCGCAGCTATGTTTCCAGACGAATCCAGAACGATAAGAGGAAATTATACGCCGGGACCGATGGCTACAGATGAAGGTTTTAACGGTTTGACGGGGGCGGGAACTACCAATATCTATTATGGGATGGATTTTGCAACAGGGAATATCACTCCAGATAAATTTGGTGGGCTTAATCAGTGGGGCAATTATTATAAAATAATCCGTAAGTGTAATCTAATCTTGCAGAATCTGCAAAAGCCAAAGGATATTACTTCGACAGATAGGCTTCGTATAGAGGGGTATACCCGTTTTATCAGAGCTTATGCTTATTACAACATCTTAGTGGATTATGGCCCTCCTATTTTATTGGGCGATGAGGTTGTAAATACCAATGAAAGTATGGAATACTATGACCGTCCGAGATCTACCTACGATGAGGCCATGGAGTATACCTGCGCTGAATTTGAGAAAGCGGGTACACTAATGCCTCCTGATGTCGGTCTTTTAAATTTTGGACGACCTACTCGAGGTGCTGCTTTTGCTATGATCGCTCGTCTACGTTTGATACATGCTAGTCCTTTGTATAATGGAGGTAATGCAGCGCGCTCTTACTTCGGAAGCTGGACGCGTAAGACTGATGGTGTGCATTATGTATCACAGCAGTACGATGAGAGTAGATGGGCCGTGGCAGCGGCAGCTGCGAAACGTGTTATGGATATGGGGAAATACCAGTTATATACTGTTCCTGCAGACAACCTGACCGCTCAACTACCTTCGGGGGTAACTTCGGATCCAAATTTCTATGGATCATATCCTAATGGTGCTTTGGGTATAGATGCCTTCAAATCCTATTCGGATATATTTACCGGTGAGTCTGTTGCGGCGATTAATCCGGAGTTTATCTGGGGAGTTAGTGCGCCCTATATCAACTCGGACATCAATCAGGGGGCTTTCCCGCCTACACTGGGTGGATGGGGGCGTTTCTGTGTGACGCAGAAAGTAGTGGATGCTTATCTGATGGAAGACGGACGTAGCATACAGGAAGCTCGTGGTGATACCTATTTTGAAAGCGTAGCCGATCTACCTGCAGGCGGAACTTTTAATGACCTCTTTACGGAGCAGTCTAAAACTTTCTCTGGATACCCACTCAATGCTGGTGTGTATAAAATGTACGCAAATCGTGAAATGCGATTTTATGCCTCTGTTGGTTTTAACGAAGCCGTATGGCAGGCATTGTCAACGTCTGATGCTGCATTACAGAATCATACTGCGAAGTATTATTTTCAGGACCTTGATGGCCGTGGTGGTGTATCTGCGAGCTCACCTAACTATCCGATTACTGGATATATTATTAAAAAATGGGTTCACTCGTATGATGCAAAAACTGGTACAGGAGCTCGCACACTTCCGAAATTCTACCCTATTATCCGGTATGCGGAGATCTTATTGTCTTACGCTGAGGCATTGAACAATCTGAACGGTAGTCATACGGTCAAGATGGGAGAGAGAGATTATACGATGTCAAGAGATGTGGAAGAGATTAAGAAAGCATTTAACCAGGTGCGCTACCGTGCAGGTCTACCAGGATTGTCTCCAAATCAATTAACTTCGGCGGCGACTGTTCAAAAAGAGCTTGTACGTGAACGTATGGTGGAGTTTTTGTGGGAAAATAGACGTTTTTACGATGTACGTCGTTGGGGAATGTATGAGGAAACCGAGCGTGAACCTATTATGGGAATGAATCCGGATGGTGCGACTAAGGAAGCGTATTATAGACGTGTGATCCCTGGGACGTCATCTTTCTTGACAAGAGAAGTGAACAAGAGATTGAATTGGGTACCTATCCCGCGTGCCGAAATGAGAAGATTGCCTTCTGCGGATCAAAACCCAGGATATAATTAAAAAAGTAGTACCTGAAAACTAAAGAAATAACAGATGAAACGAAGATATATAACAGTTCTTGCACTCCTGTTGGGATTGGCTTCATGCAAGGATAATGAAGTGTTTGAGAAAGAAATGTATAAAAATGAGGTTTCCCTGATTAGTAGCGAAAATCACAATGTCTTTCAAGAGGTGGTGCATATGACAGGTGAAGAAATCATTGGCTTTGTAGCTGCTTCTGCTGGTGGTACATTGGCTCCAGCAAAGGATCTAGTCGTAGGATTGGAAGAGGATGCCGAGCCGCTAAAGGAATATAACTGGGCTAATTTTGATGCTGCTGAGGAGCTCTATGCTAGGCTGTTGCCTCAGGATAAGTACGAGATCATGGATGATAAAGTGGTGATCAAGGCTGGTGAGCGTACGGGAAGGACGATGATTAAATTGAGACCAGAGGGGCTATCACCAGACTCGACTTATTTTATCGGATTGAAGGTTGTTGATCAGTCAGGTGTCGAGATCAATCCGAAGAAAAGTACGATGCTATACCAGGTGTCTTTTCAGAATGATTATGCCTCGCAAGTGAATAGTTCGATGTATATGATGACGGGGGTGAAGGATGATGTCATACCGGTTGCGGCCAATAAAAAGCTTTTTCCATTGACTCATAATAGTGTAAGATTGACTGCAGGTAATGAATTGTTCGAACCAAAGCTTGCGAACATTGATAAAAACTCAATGATATTGGAAATTGATGATTCTAATCGGGTGACTATCAGGCCGTATAAGACTATACATGTTGTGCAATTGGATAACGATCCTAAATATCCGAATATATTTCAGGTAGAAGAGTCTTTTGGTAAGAAAACGAATGTATTCTTGCTCTCTTATCAGTATTCGGTTGATGGGGGGAAAACTTACAGTAAGATGAAAGAACGCGTGGAGATGCAGGTTAAATAATAAATGAAGGAATCCATGAAAACGACTAATTATCATAAAATTAAGGCGATGGCAAGAGTGGTTTTTTCTTTTGTCCTATCCCTGACAATGTTATTGACGTCCTGTAAAGATGAAAATGAGGTGAAGGGCCGGTTTATGTTAAAGGACAATCCATCGAAGATGGAGGTGTCTTCGCGGGGCTCTTCGGAGACCTATACCGTGCAATCTAGTGGTCACTGGAAGGTGGAACCACAGCGTAAAGAGAAGTGGCTAAAGATCGATCCAATGGAAGGTAATGGCGACGGTACATTTACAGTGACGGTGAATAAGAATATGGCTCAGGAAGCCCGTAATGTAACGCTCTTTTTTACAGTAGATGGTCAGCTTCATAATAGCGTGCTTAAGATAGAACAGGCAGCTGGGACAGGAGAAGGAGAAAATGAGGAACCTTATATTTACCTTGATGGAAAGCCGACTAAACTGGAATCAGAGGAAGCTGGTGCTGTGACAAATTATGTCTTGCGTGCTAATGGAAAATGGCGCTTGGAGTTGGAAGATCAACCAGACTGGGTTAATGTGGAGCCAAAGGAAGGTCAAGGGGATACGCCGGTAAAAGTGACCATTGATAAAAATACGGATCTAGAACGTACAGCAAACCTGTTGTTCTTTTTGGATGGTATACAGCAGGAAAATGTGTTGAGTATCCATCAAAAAGGTCAGAAGCTACAGGTTTCAGGAGATTTAGTCTTGAAAGAGGACTTTAGTTGGTTGAACTATGGGAGCGAAATATTTAACGCGACTACAGGCGAGACAAGAATTGGCTCTTGGAAAGCAGAAGAGCTGGCTAAAGGTTGGACAAGTACTATTAATACAACAACAGGAGCTAGCGATTATGCCTCTATCTACGCACGTCCAGGGTTTGTGAAATTAGGACGTACCAATTATGGTGGAGATCTGATATCGCCTAAGTTGGAAAAAGTACAGCGTACGAAGGACCTGTTAGTGACTTTTAAAGCGGTACGATATGCAACAGGGGATCATTACCTGCTTACAGTGGGAGTTAATGGACCAGGAGCAGTCAGTGTAAAAGAGTTTGACGTTATGAATGTGGCTAGTCCGAATTCGAACCTAGAAGCATGCCGAGCGGCATGGCAAGCTCCAGAAGCGACATATTCTTTTGTCGTGACAGGTGCGACTGCCGAAACGCAAGTGTGGTTTTTGGGAGGAGCTTTTGATCAACGTGCCGGCAATTGGCCTAAAACGACAAATCGTATTTTTATAGATGATGTAGTCGTCACTGTTAAATAATTTATCACCTATAATTAACCCAGATCAAAGTCCGTGTAGAGTATTCCGCACGGGCTTTTTAATAACATTCAACGATGAGAAAGAAATTTCACTATAGCAGACGTTCGTTTATTCAAGCTTCTTTAGTGACGGGGTTAGGTTTGTCTTTAAATCTATACGGCTGTACAAAATCTGTAGCCGAACCAACAAAAGAACCTACTACCCCAGATTCTGGAGGAGGGGATGATGGTAAGTTCAGCATTACGGGGGTGCTTATTGCTGCATATATAGATGCGACCAAAGGTTCAGAATATAGTATTAGTGGAAAAGGATTTGCAGTCGGTGATCAGCTCTACTTTGAATCGCGGGCTAATATGACAGCAACAGGAAAACACACCATAACGAGTAAAACTGTCACAGCAGATCAGATTAGTTTTGTTTTCCCAATGGATATTCCTTCGGATAGCTATAGGATATCTGTAAAACGGGGATCACAGTCGTTGCTGTTGGGGACGACTATCCTTAATCTATACTTTAACGCTAATATACCAGATAGGGCGGGGATGACTATAAAAGGTGTGGTGTACGCTGCAGGTGCAGGATTGGCCAATGTGGTTGTATCAGATGGATTTGAGGTGACCACAACGGACGAAAACGGAGTCTACTATCTGCCCTCAACAAAAAAGGGGAGGTATGTTTTCGTCTCCATCCCGGGGAACTATGAGGTGGTAACAACAATGAATGCACCGCAGTTTTTTCAGCGGCTCAACCAACCGATAGATGTTGTTGAAACCAAAGATTTTGAACTTAAAGCGGTCAATAACGAGAAACATACGGTCATGATATTGGGCGATATGCACCTGGCACGACGTACGGATGATCTCAATCAGTTTCAAAAAGGTTTCTTGCCAGATGTCAATAAATCTATTCAGGCCTATAAGAATGCAGGAAATAAAGTGTACGCGCTGACGCTCGGTGATATGACATGGGAAAGCTATTGGTATTCGAATAATTATGCCCTGCCACAGTACCTGACCGAGATGAATAAAATAGAGGCTATGGTATTCAATACGATGGGCAACCATGATAATGACCCTAAGGCGGTTGGCGATTGGGAGTCTGAAAATACCTATAGATCGATTATTGGACCTACTTATTATTCCTTCAATCTGGGTAAGATCCATTATATCGTATTGGACAATATCGAGTACCTGAATGTAAATGATGCGAGAAATTACAATACGAAAATCGTGGAAAACCAGATCGAATGGTTGAAAAAGGATCTTGCTACATTAACCGACAAAAGTACACCTGTAGTAGTCGCGATGCATGCACATTTGCATAGTAATCCTTCATTAAATAGTAGTGGTAGTGAGACATCAGGCTATAGGATTATTAATGCGGATGATTTTGTCAATGCGTTAAAAGCTTTCACGACGGTGCATGTGATTACGGGACATACACATATCAATTATAATGTAGAAACGGCGGCGGCACCTAATATCATGGAGCATAATACTGGAGCGGTGTGTGCGACCTGGTGGTGGACAGGCAATGTAGGCTACGCTGGAAATCATATCTGTAAAGATGGTGCGCCAGGTGGCTATGCTATATGGGAGATGCAGGGTAGAGATTTGAAATGGAAGTACAAAGCGATTGGTGAGAACGAAGATTACCAGTTTAGAGCATATGACCTTAATAAGGTACACTTGACCAGGGAAAAATATGCGCCTGCATACAACGGCGCAGAATGGAACAACTACGCCGCTGAATATGCGAATGCAAGTACAGCCAATGAGGTGCTGATCAATGTGTGGAATTATGATAAAAACTGGAAGGTAGAGGTAATAGAAAATGGACAGCCTTTGAAGGTAACCCGTGTGCGTATGCGGGATCCATTACATATTATTTCGTACTCTGCGCAAAGATTGAATCGGAATGCGGTACCTACGGAAGATTTTGTAACGTCTTTGACGGCCCATATGTTTAAGGTGAAAGCTTCATCGCCAACTAGCACGTTACAGATCAGGGTTACAGATCGCTTTGGTAAGGTTTATCAGGAAAGTATGGTGCGGCCTAAAGCCTTAGGGTATTTAATGAAGTAGTCGAGTACGTCATGTCGCAGCGTCACGATTGTCGTCGACGAGCTTCCAGTATCGATTTATCGGGGACCTTGTGGAGACATCTATGGGCTATCTAGACGGTGAATATAATATTTATTGGTGTTAAAGTTTTTTAGAAATGAAATTCATATTAATATCTATTATTGGGATTTTTACGATTGTTTCCGCCGCACAGGCACAAACTGAATTTGGTCTCAAGGCAGGAGCTAGTTTTTCGTCTTATAAATGCGCTGATTCGGAAGTGCTTGGAGAGACAAAACCTCTTACCAGTTTTTATTTAGCAGGATACCTCGATACCCGTATTGCTTCAGGACTTTATTTTCAACCTGAAGTATCATTGCAAGAAAAGGGGAGCAAGCTGGTAGAGTCGCAGGTAAGAGGGGCATGGCAGATTGAACAGAAAACCAAATGGTTGGATTTTGCTTTTAACTTTTTGGGTAAAGTGCCTGTTGGGCAAATAGGTAAGGTATTTGTTGGTGCTGGGCCTTATGTTGGATTTGCGATGGACGGGACTAATGAATATACCGAAAAAGGTACTACCACAGCCGTGATTATATATGATGATAATGCCATGAGAAGCTTTGATTATGGCGTCAATTTTTTAACAGGGATTAAATTTGCCAAGCGATTTTCTGTGACAGCCAACTATCGGGTGGGGATGGCTAATATTGCAGAGAGTGGCTTCAAATGGTCAGATAATGTTAAAAACCGAGTGTTTTCTGTAGGTTTTGGGGTTGCTTTATAAGTGTATTTGGCGATAAACAAGTGTCTTTTTGCAATGCTAGTCGCTTGATTTATAGAATAGAAGAGGATGAAATTCAAATTGTCAAGTGTCGCTATCACTATGATTAAACAAAAAAGGAGCTTTTAAAGCTCCTTTTTTGTTTCTATTGATATCCTAGAAGTTTCATAACCTGCTTGGAGTTTTGCTCCTCGCCGAATACTTCGTAGTTGAATGTCTCGTCTCTATTACGTCGGATGATCACGTGTTTTGGAGATGGTAATAAACAGTGGTGTATACCGCCATAGCCGCTTAATACATCTTGGTAAGCACCTGTATGGAAGAATCCAAGGTATTGTACCTTACGTGTCTTAGGCATAAACACGGAGTTCATATGTGCTTCCTGATTGTAATAATCCTGTCCGTCGCAAGTAATACCACCTAGATTGACACGCTCGTACTCCGAATCCCAGTTGTTGATCGGTAATAGAATGTATTTTTGGTTCAACGCCCATACGTCCGGTAGGTTGGTAATGAATGAACCATCGATCATAAACCATTTCTCACGGTCATTCTGTAGCTTACGTCCTAATACTTTGTAAAGTATGCCTGATGCCTCAGCCACCGTATACTTACCAAATTCGGTAATAATATCCGGTTCCATGACCTCGTGGTGCGCACAAATCTGCTTGATACGGTTTACGATCTCATTGACCATGTATTCGTAATCGAAATCATGAACCAAAGAATCTTTAAACGGCATACCGCCACCGATATCCAAGGTATCTAGATCAGGGTTTACTTTTTTGAATTTACAGTATAACGTAACGTATTTCTCTAACTCATTCCAGTAGTACGGGGTATCCGAAATACCGGAGTTGATAAAGAAGTGTAACAACTTTACTTTGAAGTTGGGGTTGTCCGCGATCTTATTATTGTAAAACTCGATAACTTCTTCAATACGGATACCTAGACGCGAAGTATAGAACTGCGAATCAGGCTGCTCTTCGGAAGCGATACGGATACCTAAAGCACAAGGTTGATCCAATTCGATCTCATCGTCATATAGGTTAAACTCTTCCTTGTTGTCTAATACAGGAATGATGTTGGTATATCCATCGTGAATCATGTCGATGATATACTGCTTGTATTGATAGGTCTTAAAACCATTACAGATTACTGTAATGTCTTTGTTGACCGTACCCGCGCGTTCTAGAGAGTCGATCATAGGCATGTCAAATGCCGATGAAGTCTCCAGGTGGATGTCGTTTTTAAGGGCCTCCTCTACGATATGTTTAAAGTGGGAAGATTTGGTACAGTAACAGTACTTGTACGACCCCCTATAATCATGTTTAAGGATAGCGGTTTGAAAAAGAATCTTCGCCTGTTGAATTTTTTTGCTAATTATAGGTAGATAGGTAAACCGCAATGGAGTTCCATATGTCTCTATCATTTCCATTAAATTCAAATCATGGAAGTACAATTCGTCGTCGATTATTTCGAATCCGTCTTGCGGAAAACCAACACTTAAGTCAAGAAATTCCTGATAGCTCTGCATTTTTTATTATTTTTGGCAAAGATATGCTTTCGTAATGAATACCTAAACACTTTGGGTGTTATTTTTATCGTTCATTATCAATGGGATATGAATATTACATAATATTTACATGACTAATTCTATACAATTTACGCTCGTCCAAGAAACTGTAGCGGCGGTAAAGTCGCTTTATGGCGCTGATATTCCAGAAACTCAGATCACTTTGCAGGAAACCCGCAAGGAATTTGAGGGTCAAATAACCATTGTCACGTTTCCGGTAACTCGATTTTCGAAAAAGTCGCCTGAGCAGACGGGAATGGAAATTGGCGAATATTTGCAACAGCATATTGACTCGATTTCGGGCTATAACGTCATCAAAGGGTTCTTGAATATCAGCTTGTCCGATGCATATTGGATCTCCATGCTCAATGACAGGATCTCTAAACCGGATTTTGGTCAGTTTGCAAAAAATGGGAAGAAACTGATGGTGGAATATTCTTCGCCAAATACCAACAAACCACTGCATCTCGGCCATATCCGCAACAACTTATTAGGCTATTCGGTCGCAGAGATATTGAAGGCGTATGGTTATGATGTTGTCAAAGCTAATCTGGTAAATGACAGGGGGATTCATATCTGTAAGTCGATGCTGGCTTGGCAACGATTCGGTAATGGAGAGACCCCAGAATCTGCCGGGATGAAAGGTGACCACCTTGTGGGCAAGTACTATGTTGTATTTGATAAAGAATATAAGAAGGAAATAGAGACCCTGAAAGCGGAAGGACAGTCCGAAGAGGAAGCTAAGAAAAATGCGCCTCTGATCAAAGCAGCTCAAACTATGTTGCAACAATGGGAGGCTGGAGATGAGGAGGTCATTTCTTTGTGGAAGACGATGAACGGCTGGGTATACGCAGGTTTTGAAGCGACATACAAACAGTTGGGCGTTGACTTTGATAAATATTACTACGAATCGAATACGTACCTATTGGGTAAAGATATCATTCAGGAAGGATTGGAAAAAGGGGTTTTCTTTAAGAAAGAAGATAACTCGGTCTGGATCGATCTGACAGCCGAAGGCCTGGATGAAAAGCTGGTACTCCGTGGTGACGGTACTTCGGTATATATCACACAGGATCTGGGTACAGCACAGCTAAAATACGACGAGTTCCACATGGATGAGTCGATTTATGTGGTGGGCAATGAGCAGGACTACCACTTTAAGGTGTTATTTGCGATATTGAAAAAACTGGGTAAATCCTGGGCAGAGGGATTATTCCATCTTTCGTATGGAATGGTCGACTTGCCTTCGGGTAAGATGAAATCCCGTGAGGGAACGGTTGTTGATGCCGATGATCTGATGCGTGAAATGGTCGATACCGCAAAGGAACGTACCGAAGAATTGGGAAAAACGGAGGGGTTTGACGAGGAAGAAAAAGCACAGCTTTACGATATGATCGGTATGGGGGCGCTGAAGTATTTCTTATTAAAAGTAGATCCGAAGAAGAGGTTGCTTTTTGATCCAAAGGAGTCGGTCGATTTTCAAGGACACACAGGGCCATTTATTCAGTATACACACGCTCGTATCAAGTCGGTATTACGTAGGGCATCTTTTGACAGTGCTGCTGCTACTGTGGTGCCTTCTTCTTTTTCGCCTTACGAACGGGATCTTATCTTGGCGCTATCCAACTACCCGATGGTAATTGAATCTGCAGCAAAGGAGTTCAGTCCGGCACAACTGGCAAATTATGTTTATGAAGTGGCCAAGCTGTACAATAAATTCTATCACGAAGAAAGTATTCTTAAGGCAGAGCAGGAGGATGTGAAGACTTTCCGTCTGCATCTATCTGCAGCATCGGTCCGTATCATCGCTGAGAGTATGCGCATGCTGGGGATTGATTCGCCAGAGAGGATGTAAGTGAAAAGAGAAGTTATTTGGTTAACAAGTTAACAGGATAATCCCGATTAGATCGGGACAGGCAAGATCACAGAATAACAACATAATAGGTGTTCACTTTAAAGAGTTAGAAAAATGAAAAAGTTTAAAGTTGGGTTAATAGGATTTTCGATAGGAGGTTATGTATTTCATGCGCCTTTTATCGCTAGTAATCCAAATCTTGAATTATACAAAGTAACTGCTCGAAAAGAAGAGCAACAGAAGATGTTGGCCGAACGCTATCCTAATACTATAGGCGTATTGTCTGCGGAAGATATTATCCAAGATCCGGAGGTGGATATTGTGGTTATCGCTACTTCAAACGATGTTCATTTTAGCTTGGCCAAAGCGGCTTTAGAAGCGGGTAAAAATGTGATTGTAGAGAAGCCGTTTACCAATACGACGGAAGAGGCAGATATCTTAATAGCATTGGCCAAGGAAAAAGGTGTATTGCTATCGGTGCACCATAATGCACGGTTTCATTCGGACTATAAAACAGTGCAGAAGGTACTAGCCTCAGGAAGGCTGGGACGTGTAGTGCATTACGAAGCTCGGTTTGATCGGTTTCGTAACTTCTTGCGCGAGGGTGCTTGGCGCGAAGCTGCGCTTCCAGGATCGGGTATTCATTACGATTTAGGAGCTCATCTTATTGATCAGGCATTACAGTTGTTTGGTTATCCTGATGCAGTGTTTGCAGACTTGAGAGCACAGCGCGATGGGGCCAAAGCAGTGGATGATTTTGAGTTTATTTTATCCTACCCGAGTTTAAAAGTTTCGTTAAAGGGACAGATGCTCGCTAAAGAACCTACGCCAAGATTTGCAATATACGGTATGAATGGCTGTTTTGTAAAACGTGGTGTAGATCCTCAGGAAAACATGTTGCGTGCTGGTGTACGTCCTGAAAATGACCCTAAATGGGGGGTGGAACCAGCCGAGATACAGGGGAAACTCTCTTTGTTGGAAAATGGTGAAGATGTAGAGGAATATGTGCTTAGCGAAATCGGAACGGGACAGGATTTTTATAAAAACATTGTCGCGGCGTTGTCGGGAGAGGAAGAATTGTTCGTCAAACCGGAACAGGCTAGGGATGTAATCCGTATTTTGGAACTGGCAGAACAATCCTGGGCGGAACAAAGAACGGTGAAAACTGAAGGACAGTTGATTTCTTAATGAAAAATAAGTGATCAAGTGATCGGGTTATCAAGTTATCAAGTGAACAGGATAACTCGATAACTCGATAACATCATAACTTTTATAACTTGAATAACTACGACGCTATTATAATAGGGGCTGGGGCTTGTGGGTTAATGTGTGCGGTACAGGCTGGATTGTTGGGTAAGAAAACGCTTGTCCTGGAACGTAACGATAAACCAGGGGCCAAAATATTGATCTCTGGTGGTGGACGTTGTAATTATACAAATCTATATACCTCTACCGATAATTTCGTATCGGAGAATCCAAAATTTCTGAATGCAGTCTTTGCACAGTGGTCTGTGGATGATACGATAGCGTTTTTTGAGAATTTCGGACAGATTACGGGGCAAGAGAAGACACTAGGTCAGCTTTTTCCCGTATCGAATAAAGCTAAAGATATCGTAACCACATTTACCCAATTGATGTACGATACAGGGCAAGATATCTGGTTAAATACCTTGGTTAAGGAGGTGACTCCAAATGGAGAAGGGTATCGCGTCACTATAGAGCGGAATGGGAAAATGGAGGACCTACAGACTTCCAAGGTTGTCTTTGCTTCGGGCGGACTCCCTGTGGCGAAGCTGGGGGCTACTGATTTTGCCCTGCGTACCGCTCGTCGATTGGGATTAGAAATCGTACCGACAGCACCTGCTTTGGTACCACTTACTATTACGGGGAAAGATGCTGAATGGTATGCTTCGCTTTCTGGAAATTCGGTTTATGCCCGGGTGTATAGCGATAAAATATCTTTTGAAGAGAATATACTGTTTACCCATTGGGGGCTAAGCGGTCCCGCTATCCTGCAAATATCTTCGTACTGGCAGCCGGGTGAATCTTTTACCATGGATCTTTTACCAAGATTTAAGCTACAGGATCTAATTGCTGAAGAGCGTAATTTTGGCGGCAAACGTACTGTTGGACAGATGCTGCAAAGCCATTTTACCAAAAAGATGGTGGATGCCTTAGCTCGTTTTTTACCGGTGGATATCAAGATAGCTTCGCTTAGTAAAGCGGATGCAAAACTGGTAGTAGAGACTATTCATAAGTTTAAAGTCAAAGCTGCTGGTGATAAAGGCTACGACAAAGCTGAGGTGATGCGTGGCGGTGTGTCTACGACGGAGTTAAAAGCTAAAACATTGGAATCTAAAAAATATCCAGGGTTGTATTTTGGAGGCGAAGCAGTGGATGTAACAGGTTGGCTGGGTGGATATAACTTTCAATGGGCCTGGGCCGCAGGCTATGCGATAGCGCAAGATATATAGAAGGAGGTGATGGAGTTAACAAGTTATCCGGTGAACAAGTTAACTAGATAATCCCGCTTATATCGGGATAGGCAAGATAACAGGTTAACAAGATAACTCGATAACAAGATTACTTTCTATTCTTATAAATACTATCTACAATAACCGCGATAGCACCGTCTCCGGTGACATTACAGGCTGTCCCGAAGCTATCCATGGCAATGTACAAGGATATCATTAAAGCTTGATTCTGCGCATCAAAACCTAACATGGAAGCGATAACACCAATAGCAGCCATGATAGCGCCGCCGGGTACGCCGGGTGCAGCAATCATAGTAACTCCCAACATGCATACAAAACCTATCATCTGAATAGGGTCTATTGGCATACCTTGCATAAGCATCAGGGCTACAACACAGGCTACAATCTTTAACATACTGCCCGCAAGATGTATGGTGGCGCACAAAGGAACGGTGAAGTTGGCGATGTCTTCACTGACACCAGCTTTCTTTGCCTGCGCCAAAGTGACCGGAATGGTGGCTGCAGAAGATTGGGTGCCCAATGCCGTGAAATAGGCCGGCAGCATCGTGGACAGAAGACGAATCGGATTCTTTTTGCCGATAATGCCGGCTATAACAAATTGTGTCAGGAGCAAGAGGACATGCATGATGAAAATCACGCCGATGATCTTGATGAATACATACAATATCATTCCGACTTTGCCTGAATAGGTCATATCCAAAAAGATCCCGAAAATGAACAAGGGAAGGATAGGAATGATCAGCTTTTCAATTATAAACGATATTATTTTTTCAAAATCTATTGCTGCTTTTTCCAAGGTGGAATCTTCTAAACGTGCTAAACCTATGCCCACCAGAAATGCAAACACCAACGCGGTCATCACGTCAAATAGTGGCGGAAAGCTTAATGTAAAATAAGGTGTGAGGGCTTTGGTAGACTCTGCGATGTCGGTAGCTACCTGTCCTTGGATAAGAGAAGGAAAGATAGCCATACTACCGAAGTAGGAAGAGAAACCAGCAAATAAGGTCGATCCGTAGGCTATAGCGACGGTCATTAACAGGAGTTTGCCGGCGGTCTTGCCTAGCTTGGAAATAGCAGGAATAATCAAACCTACAATGATCAACGGGATCAAAAACTTGAGCAGTTGATCAAATAGAGAATTGAAAGTGGCAAAAATACGACCTATCGGCTCGGGAATAATATAGCCTATACCTATGCCTAGCGCTATGGCTAGGACAACGCGGAACAGAAGATTGTCTATCAGTTTTCTCATGTTCTTACTTTAATAAGCCTGCTCTTTTTAATAGGGGTTCTACCTGTGGTTCCTGCCCTCTAAACCGTAGATACAGCGTCATAGGGTGTTCGGTACCTCCTTTGGAAAGGATGTTGTCTTTGAATTTTGTTGCGATTTCTTTGTTGAAAATGCCATTTTCCTTGAAGTAGTCAAAGGCGTCTGCATCCAGTACTTCGGCCCACTTGTAGCTGTAATAACCGGAAGAATAACCCCCATTGAAAATATGGGAAAAGCTGGGACTCATCGCATTGTCTGCGACATCGGGGTACAGTTGTGTGGAAGCAAACTGCTCGGTTTCAAAAGCCTTTAGGCTCTTTATGAGGTTTGGATCGCCACCATGCCAACCAATGTCCAATAAACCAAAGCTGATCTGTCTTACGGTAGCCATTCCTTCTTGAAAAGAAGCAGATTCTTTTATTTTCTCGACCAATTCCATCGGTATGTTCTCTCCGGTCTCATAATGCTTGGCAAATAGTGCTAGCGCTTCTTTTTCGTAGCACCAGTTCTCCATAATTTGGCTCGGCAGCTCTACAAAATCCCAGTATACCGAAGTGCCGGAAAGGCTGGGGTAAGTGGTGTCGGCCAACATGCCGTGTAGCGCATGTCCAAATTCATGAAATAAAGTGGTAACCTCTTGAAATGTCAATAGGGAAGGTTTGGACGGTGTTGGTCGCGTAAAGTTACAAACGATAGATACATGTGGACGTTCTTGTATGCCTTGATACTGGTACTGCGGCTTGAAAGAGGTCATCCAGGCACCGTTGCGTTTACCCTTGCGGGGGAAGAAATCGGTGTAAAATATAGATACGAGTTCTCCGGCATCATTGGTCACTTCAAAGGTTTGAACCTCTTCGTGGTACTTGTCGATTGTAGTTATCTCTTTGAAATGTAACCCGTACAAAAGCCTTGCTGTTTCGTAAGCGCCCTCCAGTACTTTTTCAAGCTGAAAATAGGGTTTTAACTTTTCGTCATCGAGATTGAACCGCTCTTGCTTTAACTTCTCGGCATAGTATGCACCATCCCATTTTTGCAACTGGCTGATTCCATCTGTTTTCTTTGCGAAATCCTTAAGTTCCTGAAACTCGCGCTCTGCTGCCGGTTTTGCTTTTTCTAATAAATCTTGTAGAAACTCCTTTACTTTGTCGGGAGACTGCGCCATACGTTCTTCTAGAACGAAGTGAGCGTGTGTCGCATAGCCCAAAAGCTGTGCCCGTCGAAAACGTAATTGCGCTATTTTAAGGACATTACTTTCATTGTTGTATTCATTGTTCTGAAATGCTTTGCGTCCTGCTGCAAGGGCTAATTCCTGACGTAGCGCTCTGTTGTCGGCATAGGTCATAAATGGAATATAACTCGGGTAATCTAGCGTAAATAACCACCCCTCTTTTTCTTGGCTTTCTGCCTGGGCTTTGGCGGCTTCAATGACGCCTTCTGGTAGACCGGATAAATCGGCTTCCTCTTCGATTAGGAGCTGGTAAGCATTGGTCTCCGCAAGAATATTTTCGCCGAATTTTAATTTTGTAACGGCGAGTTCTGCATCGATCTGGCGTAATTCTTCTTTATCTCCATCTTGAAGTAAAGCCCCGTTACGGACAAAATCTTTGTATGATTTCTCCAATAGGGTATGTTGTTCTGCTGTGAGACGGAGATCGTCCCGCTGCTCATATACTTGTTGGATGCGTCTGAATAGATCAAAATTTAAGGTGATATCATTGCCCAATGCAGAAAGCTTAGGTGCTATTTCCTGGGCTATTTTTTCCAGCTCGTCGTTGGTCTCGGCAGAATGTAGATTGAAAAATATATTGGAAAGGCGATCTAGGGTCATTCCTGAAAAAGCCATGGCTTCTAAGGTGTTTAAGAAACTAGCAGGCTCGGGATTATTGACGATGGCATCGATCTCATCCTTTGTCTTTTGTATAGCCTCTTCAAAGGCTGGGATATAATCCTCTATGTTGATTTTTGAAAAGGGCGCTGTATCGTACAGCGTATCAAATTTGCGTGTTAGTATTGACATGGGTGTAAAGTTAACAAATATTTGTGCGGATTCTATCCGCACAAATAATGTGAAAAGTTATTACATCTCACGCTCTACGTCTTTGTCTCCTCTTCCGGATACGTTGACGATAGCTAAAGCATTTTTGTCTTTTAATAATTTAATAGCCAACGCTACTGCATGGGCACTCTCGATGGCTGTTGTAATACCTTCTAAGCGTGATAATAATTTATAGGCATCGATGGCTTCTTGATCGGTCACCGGATAATACTGCGCACGGTTGGTATCTTTGAGATAAGCATGCTGTGGCGATATTCCTGGATAATCTAATCCGGCAGCGATGGATTTGGAAGCGATCGGTTGGCCGTTGTCGTCGACCAAACAATAAGAACGTGTACCTTGAAATACGGTAGGCTTGCCGAAAGAAAGTGTAGCGGCAGTATTGGGGTAAGTCCCATCTCCACCTCCTTCTGCGCCGTGGATTGCTACCTTATTGTCTTCCAAAAAACCTGAAAAAAGACCTATGGCATTGGATCCTCCTCCTACTGAAGCGAATATGCTATCGGGAAGGCGGCCTTCAAAAGTTAGTATTTGCTGTTTCGCTTCTTGGCCGATAACGGACTGAAAATAACCTACCATTTTAGGGTAGGGGTGTGGCCCTACATGCGAACCTAAGAGGTAGTAAGCCGTTGGATTTTCGATGTAATAACCCAATGCGGCATCAACAGCATCTTTTAAAGTCTTACTGCCCAGTTCGGTGGCGATAACCTCCGCCCCTAATAAGCGCATACGACGGACATTGAGTGCCTGTCGCTCGACATCTACAGCGCCCATAAATACCTTGCAAGGGATATTTAACAAAGCTGCTGCTGTGGCAGTAGCTACACCGTGCTGACCGGCGCCTGTCTCGGCGATGATCTCTTTGGCTCCCATTTTCTTTGCCAACAGTATCTGACCGATCGCATTATTGATCTTGTGGGATCCGGTGTGATTGAGGTCTTCACGTTTTAGATATATCGTAGAACCTACGTAGGCACTTAGATTTTTAGCATGAAATAGTGCTGATGGTCTTCCTACGTAATTTTTCAAGAGCTGGATAAACTCTTCATTGAATTCGGTTTTTTTAGCTTCGTTGTCAAAAAAAACTGCAAGTTCCTGCAGTTGTTTTTCGAGTACAGGAGGGATATAAGATCCTCCATATTCTCCATAGTTTCCCTGATAAGCGAGCATGGATGGGTTTGGTTTGACTTCGATCATGGTTGTATGCTGTTGTTAAATTGTATGCTAAACTTAGAAAAATTACGGTGAATAAACAATAAGATAGAATCCGCATAATGGAGATGTATGGGACTTATTCAGATGGTAGCTATGCGTATCATTAGTAAAGGGCCTCTACTGGGCAATCTTGATGATTTCTGTAGAAGGCCCTATTATAGTTAGTGATTGGTTAAAAACTTGTTAATTTAATTGCAGGGAGGCTGGGCCGAACTCTTCAAAATGTATCGCATCATGCGATACTCCATTGGCTATCAGGTAATCGTAATGTTTACGGATAAAGGGTGCCGGACCACAAATATAATAGTCTGCTTTAGATCCCAGAATTTCATTTTTCAATACATCTAATTCGACACGGCCTGGATATCTATTTCCCACTGGAGCAGTTATATCCTCGTAGAAAATATGTTGATTGATCTGTTGGTAAACACTACTAATCTCGGTAAGTCTGTCCTTAAATGCGTGTATCTGCTCGCTACGGCAACCATGAATCCAGGTTACGGGGGCATGGTCTATCTGTGGCCGCGAAACAATATCTTCTAACATTGAAAGTAGGGGAGTCTGACCTACTCCTCCACTGATGAAGACCTTATGGGCATGGCTCTCTTTGTTCAGAACGAATGAACCAGCCGGGGCGCTTAGATCGACAGCGTCGCCTTCTTGTACATGGTCGTGTAGGCGGTTACTGATCATACCATCGGGATGTTGGCTACCCACTTCGCGTTTTACAGAAATACGATAATATGCGCCATTGGGCGAGCTGGATACGCTGTACTGACGGGGTTGTAACAAGTTGAGCTCCGGTAGAAACAAACGTAGACTGATGTATTGCCCTGGAAGATGATCCGCTACCTGTCCTTTGTCTGATGGGTAGAGATAGAAAGAGGTGATCTGTGAAGACTCTCGTACTTTTTGCTTGACAATGAATGGACGCCAGCCCGTCCAACCTCCTTGTTTGGAACTCTGTGTATCATATATTTTTTGTTCATGACCACTCATGATGCTAGCGAGTTGCTGATAGGCTAGTGTCCATGCTTCTAATAATGCTGGACTTGCGGATTCACCCAATACCTCAGAAATGGAGGCTATCAAATGTTTTCCTACAATGGCATAATGTTCTGGACGGATATCTAGGCTGGTATGTTTTTGACCGATATGATCGACTGTAGGCATTAAGGCGGCAGGGTTTTCAATATGTTCGGCATAAGCGAGCACGGCTAACGCTAAAGCAGTCTGCTGTTTGCTGTTTTGTTGGTTTCCCATATTAAATACATGTTTTAGCTCTGGATTGTACGCAAACATACGTTTGTAAAAATGGCTAGTCAATAGGACACCCTGCTGACGTAGTATAGGGGCAGTGCTTTTTACCAGTTGTATTTGTTCTTTTGTCATCGTGTATTAAATTATTAAAGGATATTTTTGTCTTTTATTGAGAGGCTTGTTTATTGTATAGTGGATATTTTTGTCTTCTATTTGTTAAAAAAAACTATTTGTTCAGTGTGAGTGCTCCAGACAATAGATCTTGGTTAAACTCGCCTATACTTGTATTATAAAGCATGTGAGTCAACTGATTTCTTACTTTTTTAAATTCGTTGTGAAGGGGGCAAGGGTTGCTTTCGGAGCAATAGCTTAATCCCATGCCACAGCCAGTGAATATTTCATCCCCCTCTAAACAGGTGATAATATCGGCCAGTGGTCTATTCATTCCATTCGATTCAATATAGAACCCGCCATGGGGACCCTTAATGGAGGATATGATTCCTGTTTTAGTGAGTTTTTGCAGTATTTTGGCTAAAAAATGCTCAGGTGAATTGATGTTTTCGGCAATCTCTTTTATACCAGGACGACTGCTACTGGTCGAGTGACTGGCAATATAAAAAACGGCCCGCATCGCATACTCACATGTTTTTGAAAACAACCCCATTTTGTCTAATTACCTTCTACGGCCTGTTGTACGCGTTCTACCCGATCTCCTTTATATAAAGATAACCTGATAATGCTATTTACAGATGCTTTGAGCTCATGGACCACATTACTTTCTAGACTGATAAGAGAGCCTTTGGGCAAGTCGTGGCGTTGGTTGCCTACACCAAAATCTATAAAACCATCCACAACTTCAATGACAATAGGGAATGGCGCTTTATGCGCTTTAATTTCTTGACCCTCGCGAAATACAATGCGTATTTCTTTGCTATAGTCGTTATTGATCAATACTTGCGCCGAAGGGTGGTTCTCCGCGTAGTTGATGTTTGTTAGTAGTGACGTAATTTCCATAACATTAAATTCCCTTTAAAGGGTATTTCATAGATCAAAGGTAGTGATTATTTAATAAAAGATGAAAATGTCTTTTATTATTTTGTCCTTAATTTCGTATACTAGCATATATATAGCCAATAGTATGACAATGGAAAAGGTAGGATTTATAGGTTTAGGTAGTATGGGGTACCCCATGGCGAAGAATTTGGAAAGAGCCGGGTTTCCACTCTCCGTATATAATAGAACGGCAGCCAAGGCTACAGCCTTCGTTGCGCAATCGAAGGTGTCGCCAAATGTAGAGACATTGGTATGCAATAACGATGTTATCTTTACAATGTTGACCGACGACGAGGCGGTGGTCACAATATATGATATCATTTTACAGCAGGATATCGAAGGAAAATTGTTTGTAGATATGAGTACAATCTCGCAAAAACGAAGCCTGGGACTTGCAAGGGCCTTGCGTAGCAAGGGGGCTACTTTTGTAGATGCTCCGGTGGCTGGAAGTACGGTGCCCGCAGCCGAGGGGACATTGATCATTATTGCTGGGGGGGAGGTAGCGGATATTGCCCGCGCTAAGCCTTATTTTGACAAGATGGGCAAGTTAACAAAGCATGTGGGGGTAAATGGACAAGGGATAGCTGCGAAGCTCGCTATTAATTATTTTCTATCCACGTTATATCAGGGATTAGCCGAGACGGTTCTTTTTTCGGAAAGCTTGGGGCTAGCCCGGAAAGATATGTTAGAGATTATTAATGAAAGTGCAAGCGGTAGCGGAGCGACTAAAGTAAAGACTCCACTTCTGCTAAATGAAGATTATAAGCCTGCTTTTGCGTTAGATCTGATGTTGAAGGATGTATTGCTGGCACAGGAAGCAGGAGTAGATTACCCATTGACCAACCCGCTGATTGAGACTTACCGTACGGCTCAAAAAGAGGGCTTGGGACAACAGGATGTAATAGCGGTTATCAATTGTTTACGAAAAAAATAACTTGGAAAACAGATGAAAATATATACAGCTCAACAAATGAAGGAGATAGACAAGGTGACCGCAGAACAACAGTGTATCTCTAGTTTTCAATTGATGGAACGTGCTTCCGGGGCGCTTCTGTCAGCTTTGAGCCGTAGATTTGTGTTGTCAAAGCAGCGCTTTGTGATTTTCTGTGGAAAAGGAAATAACGGCGGTGATGGGTTGGTCCTCGCTCAGTATCTTCGCCAGCATCTGGCCAGAGTGACGGTGTATCTGCTGGAGTCTGATTCGTATTCGAAGGATAATATAGAGGCACAGAAGCGTAACCCCATTTCGCTGACTCAGAAGTTTTCACTTGATGAACAACTGGATATACCAACAGATGCTGTAATATTGGATTGCCTGTTTGGATATGGTTTAAAGAGGGAACTGGATGTTACATGGAACCGTCTTGTAGAGGAGATCAATACCTCAGTGTGTAGCGTTATAGCTGTAGACATGCCATCAGGATTACTCTCTGATAGTCCTACTCCAAAGGAGGCCGTGGTGGTATATGCCGATGAAGTCTTGACTTTTCAGAGTCCGAAGCTAGCGCTACTCATGCCGGAAAATCAAAAGTTTTTTGGATCTTTCGAGGTCTTGGATATCGATCTTAGCAAAGATGCTACGGATGCAGTTGATTCGCCCTATTCGTACGTGACAAGGGAGGATGTTAGGATGTTTTATAAGAAGCGTAAGAAATTTGACCATAAAGGGGTATTCGGTCACGCACTTATTATTGGAGGAAGTCATGGTAAGATCGGTGCTGTACAACTGGCTGCGAAAGCGGCGTTACGATCGGGATGTGGTCTACTGTCAACTTATGTCCCGGAATGTGGCTGCCCGATTATTCAAACAGCAGTGCCCGAAGCGATGGTTATTACGGATGTACAAACAAATTTGATTTCTTCTATGCCCCAAGTGATGACATATCAGGCGGTAGGTATTGGGGTAGGAATGGGGACAGATGAAAAGACAAAGGTTGCGTTTTGTGAATTTTTATCGGCATTAGAACATCCTCCTCTGGTGCTCGATGCTGATGCCTTGAATATATTGGCGGAAGAGCCTACTCTGTTGTCGAAAATCCCGTTGCATAGCATCCTTACCCCGCACCCCAAAGAATTGAAAAGAATAATCGGGAACTGGGATAACGACTGGGATAAAATAGAGAAAGTGAAACTCTTGGCTGCAGAATATGAGTTGCATATATTGATCAAAGGTGCTAATAGTGTCATTGTTTTACCGAACGGGATGGTTTATTTCAATAGTACTGGGAATGTGGGCATGGCTACAGGCGGGAGCGGTGATGTGCTGACGGGAATCTTGACGGCACTAATCGGTCAAGGATATACTGCAGCTGATGCTTTGAGAATGGGGGTATACCTGCACGGTAGGGCCGCAGATATTGCTGTGCAGCAATATGGAACTTATGGTTTATTGCCTTCGGATATTATCAGTTCTTTGCCGCAGGCTTTTTTGGAACTGGAAAAGGGGGAGTAAACTTATTCCATAAACTCTTTTGGGTAGACCACTACACCTGACTTATTCTTAAGAGCATCCTCGGTCAGACCTATAACCATACAATTTTCTTTGGGTACTTCAAAAGGAAGAAAAATTCCATAATCTTTGGCCTTTTCATATCCAAATTTAGGATAGTATTTTTCGTGGCCTAACACTACAATAGTGTCAAAACCTAATGCTTGAGCCTTGCTGTGCGCATGTCGAATCAGACTACTGCCGATACCTTGATTTTGATAATGGGGATGGACCGCCACAGGTGCTAAGGCGAGGGCGTCCATTGTCGACGAATCGCTGACAATTTGAATCTTGGACAAAAGGAGATAACCGATAAGCTGTCCATCAATTTCTGCAACAAAGGAGAGTTCTGAAATGAAGTCTTTCGATTTGCGAAGTCGATCTACTAAATGCTGTTCCTGATGGTCGCTGTGTGTCTCCGATTCGAAAGCGGTGCGTATCAAATCAAATACTGCTGCATAATCTTGTGGGAGCTCCTGCCTGATGTTCATACGTACTAATATAGTGGATAAAATTTGGATATTAACGTAACAGATAAATAATCAAAATTAATTGTAGATATTGTTAATATATGTAAACCATTTTAGTTAAGTTTGGAATATCGTAATCTCAACCTAATCAAAACGATAAGCCATTAATGAAGTATTATTGCTCTTTTTTCTGCTGTCTTTTATTCTCTTCGCTATGTTGGGCGCAGGATGAAAGAAAGGAAGTTGTTTCTTTTGAAGATGCCTATAAACGCATATACAATATTACAAAACTTTCGGAGGAGCGTCCGCGTATCGATGGTAAGCTCGATGAAAATATATGGCAGGAACAAGGCGAATGGTCTGAGAAATTCTCACAGGTTATCCCTTTTGAACGTGCCTATACAGCATCTTGGACCCGAGTGAAGCTTTTTTATGACGACGTCAACATTTATATAGGGGTCTATTGCAAGGATGTGCGTCCAGAGACGATGAATGCTTTCATCGGAAATAGAGATGATAATAGTAACGGGGATCTGGTTAGTATTGCTTTTGATACCTATTATGACTATAGGGTGGCCTCGGAGTTTAATATTAATCTGGGTGGAAATAAGACAGATCTGACTGTTACAGATAAGCTGTCTGTAAATTTGAGCTGGAATGCGGTGTGGGAAGGACAGACGCATATCAATAAAACAGATTCTTGCTGGACTGCTGAATTACGTATTCCTTTTAGCCAGTTGCGGTATAACCAGAAAAATGGGGATGGAAAATGGGGACTGCATGTGCGCCGTATCATTCGTAGGAATAATGAAGTGCAGAATTGGAGTTTGATCCCGATTAAGAATAATGGTCATGTCTTTTCTTTTGGAGAGATGCATGGTATGAGCGAGCTACCTAAACCGAAGGGAATTGAATTTTTACCATATGCAATGGCTAAATTTACGAAAGAGCCTAAAATCCTGAACAGTCCTTTTCAGAAGGGAAATCGGTGGGGACGAAATATAGGACTGGATACGAAGGTGGCATTGAATGACTTTACGATGGATCTTACGATCAACCCGGATTATGGTCAGGTAGAGTTGGATCCTTCGGTGATGAATCTGTCTGCTTACGAAATATTCTATGATGAAAAGAGACCGTTTTTTTTGGAAGGTAAGCATATTTTAGAGTTTGATAATAATGAGGGGGGAATGATGTTCTATTCGCGAAGAATAGGAGCAATGCCTTCTTATCAACCTAAAGGAATAGATAATGTCAGCAATTACGCGAGTATGGCGAATCCTATACCGATACTCGGTGCCCTGAAACTGACAGGAACCAATAAAAGTGGAGTGACAGTAGGACTTTTGGAAAGTATAACTGCAAAAACTACATCCCGGGTGATGCGTGAGGGAGTCTATGATCGCGAAATAACGGAACCACTGACTAACTATACGGTAGCACGGGTACAAAAAAACTGGGAAGGTAATACCTTGTTGGGAGGAATGGTGACAGCGGTAAATCGGAATCTCAAAGCGGGTCATCTGAAGGAGGCGTTGATCGAAAATGCATTTGCTGCAGGAATTGATTTTACCCAGTATTTTGCAAATCGCTTGTATTACGTCGATGCGAAGGGAATGTTCAGTACGCTAAATGGTTCGTCGACGGCAATTTTGAATACCAAGCGAAATGCAGCTCATTATTTTCAACGGGAGTCGGGTGCTTCTTATTTGGATCTAAGGCCCGACCAGACGTCGATGCAGGGCAGTAGTGGCTATGTGAAAGTAGGTAAAAAGGGAAATGCGGTGTGGAACTTTTCGCAGACCTTCAGTTGGGCATCTCCAGGGTTTGATCTGAATGATGTGGGGTATATGAAACAGTCTGACTATAAGTTAAATGAGTCGGAGGTGGTGTTCAGGAGGACGGATCCATGGGGACCTTTTCGTTTTGCAGGAATTAACCTGACGCAAAAGAATATTTGGAACTATGGAGGGAAAGCTGTCAATAATGATATTGCGGTCCGATGGCGTAGCTTGAGTATCAAGCGGAGAATTGAGATGGATATCAAGGAGACTTTTAGCTGGAATACTATCGACAGCCGGAGGTTGCGAGGAGGACCGGATATGCGCTATAATTCGAATTTTGAAACAAATGCAATGGTTAGTACCGATCGGGCGAAACCTATGATGGTTAAGATGGAATATAATGGACGGCATTATTTGGATGAAAAAACGGGATACAATGCGCTACATCCGAGCATGGTCTTTCGTGTAGGTAATCATGTACGGGTGGCGGGACAATTTAACTATTCCTGGAATAAAGATAACCTGCAATATGTAGGCACGGTAAAACCTTCTGATAATCCTGAGAATTCAAATGCGTATATTTTGGGCCGTATGGATCAGAAGACCTATGGTGTCACGTTAAATCTACAGATGAATGTGACACCGGATATTTCCATCCAATATTATGGTTCGCCTTTTACTTCAACAGCGACCTATGATAAGTTTAAGCTGGCACAAAATATGGATGCCAAACGCTATGAGAATAGATTTGTTGATTTTGAGGATCAAGCTCTCACAGCGGGGGATGGTGGCTATATTGGTACATCGGGTAATCATACCTATACGTTTAAGAATCCTAATTTTAGTTTTAATGAATTTCGTTCCAATCTGGTGGCACGCTGGGAGTATCTACCAGGGTCTACGGTTTATGTGGTCTGGGAACATAATCAATCGCGAAATGAGATGGTGTATCAACCAGGCTGGGGAAATAATCTGGACAGGATGTTTGGATTGCCAGCCAGCAATACTTTTATGATTAAAATCAATTATTGGTTCTCATTGTAAAAGCAAAGTTATAAGGGGGGAGGCCCCCCTTATAACCTAGTGTTGGGATAATTTTTCGATAAATTGTTTTAAAACATCGATCTGTACGTGATCCATAACCACTATTTTGTACCATTGTGAGGCATCGCCGTGTGAATCTGGTACCAAACCAAATTCGGTAACTAATGCGATAGGGATATCTGCGGCACGTATGGTAATGATATTCATCTGTGGATTTCTATAATAACGTATACCTAGCTCGTCCAGATCTCCACAGCATACGGTGGTTCTGTACAATAAGGTGTTCAACTTTTCTAGCCATCCGTGTGGACCGTAGGTTTGTAATATCATCCATACTGCTATGGCATTGGCACCGGATCTGCTACCACTCAGGGTGATGTCCATGCCGTTAACGTATTTGGCCTCGGCAGTGAGCACATAGTTGATCAGTCCTTTTCTAGATAAAAAGATGCCGGTTCCGTAAGGTGCCTGAAGCATTTTGTGGGCATCTAAGGTGACGGAAGATACATGCGGATTATTGAATCCTATGTTATTCTCCGATTGTACTATGGGGTATATAAAACCTCCAAAAGCTGCATCCATGTGAATTTTGAAGTGCAGTTCGTATTTGGCAAGGACTGTTGCATAACTATCTGGATTGTCTACACTACCGAACATGGTTGTGCCCACATTGGAAATTACGATAGCGTATTTCTTTCCAGACCGTTGAGCTTGTGCTACCAAGCAGTCTAGTTCGGATTCAATAAGTTCTCGGGTATCCATTTGAACAGGGATGGAGAGAAAGTCGATCTGAAGCAGATTAGAGGCTTTATGGACGGAATAATGAGTGTCTTCGGAAGCGATCAATAGGATCTCGTCGAGACAGGCTCCGTACTCTTGCATGAAAAAATTTCTATACATCCAACAGGCCTGAATATTAGCTTCGGTGCCACCTGTTGCGATGTAGCCATCACAACTGTCTTCTGTGGCTTTTAATATGTCCTCACTCAATATTTTTATGACTTCCCGTTCGATTTCCTGAGTTCCTGCAAAATAAGGTTCCGATTCGCCAAGGGTGTGACAACCGATATGATTGGGGTTTTGCACGATTGACTGTAGGAAAGGAGCTTCTTTGAGAAAGGAGGCTTGGTCGTAAAACACCTGACTGTCCAATTTGGAACCAGGTACGCCTAGGGTTATAATCTTTTGATAGTCTATGTTTTTTGAAAGCGCATCTGCGATATGTTGGCGCTGTTCGTCAAAATTTATTTTTTTCCAGTATTTCATCTTGCTGTTTAGTTCTATTAGTTACGGACTGTATGTAAAAATACACCATCGAGCACCTTAAGGGGTGTTGAAAAATCCTTAGCCTAACAAAAGTAAAGTATCTTGAGCGATTTGTGTTCGATCACCATATACTTCCGAATATTTTGTAGAATTCTAGTGCCTTTTGGGGATTGTTCTGATATTATTTCGGTACATCTATTCTTTGTCTTACGTTTTTTAGTACATCTTACTTTTTTTGAAAATAAGGTGTTTGTTAATTTAAGTGAAAGTGATGTTGTAGATAAGTGCTTTACTTTATAGTAGTGACATGTTATTAAAGTTTTGTTATAAAATAGTCTTATGAGGATCCTGTACAAAGATTTTTGTACTTTTGGGCAGATAGGGATAAAATGTTGGATTATTAATTAAAAACAGTCAGGTGAAAATACTACGCGCGTATACGGATTCCTTTAAGGGCTTATCTCAAGAGGCTTGGATGCTTTCGATTGTGATGTTGATCAATCGTACCGGTTCTATGGTTATTCCTTTTTTGGGGGTGTATATGGCAGATCACCTGAAGTTTGACATTACGCACACAGGTATTGTACTTAGCTTTTACGGTATAGGTTCGGTAATCGGATCTTGGTTAGGTGGTTTTTTTACGGATCGATTTGGCGAGTATAGGGTGCAAAGCTTAAGCTTATTCCTCAGTGCACCTTTATTTGTGCTAATTCCATTTTTTCCTACTGTAGAGGGGATGGCTTGTATTATATTGGTGCAGAGTATTATCAGCGAAACATTCCGACCCGCCAATTCTGTAGCTATAACAAAGTATGCCAAACCCCAAAATCTGACGCGGGCATTTTCATTGAATCGAATGGCTGTGAATCTTGGTTATTCCATTGGACCCGCTTTAGGAGGGATTCTTTCTGCTATTTCTTATGAGTTTTTGTTTTCTATAAATACGGCCGGAGCTTTGATCGCGGGGATTGTCTATGTCAAGTTTTTTAGGAAAAGGCATAAACAGTATCAGGCAAAGGTCCAAGAACGTGAAAAACATAGAAAGGAGCTAAATATGCAATCTACGGTGAAAAGTAAATCACCTTACCGTGATATACCGTTTGTTGTATTTTGTTTTTTCTGTACAATATTTTCCATCTGTTTTTTTCAGTTTTTCAATACCATTCCTATCTTCTATAAGGAGGTTGCCCAAATGGATCAGGCTACGATAGGCTATGTGTTGGGATATAGTGGCTTTATAATCGTTTTGTTAGAGATGTTGGTGGTTAATTTTGCTGATAAATACCTGACGATTGCTAAAACTATTCTTTACGGAGCCTTGTTGTGTGCGATTGCCTATGCTATTTTAGCATTCAATCATCATATTTCTATATTGTTACTGTCTATAACGTTGTTGAGTGTTAGTGAGATATTGGTGCTACCGTTTATGTCAACAATTACAGCGTTGCGATCTGGAAAACAGAGCCAAGGTGCTTATATGGGGTTGAATGGGATGAGTTTTTCGTTCTCTTTTATTATTACGCCCTTATTGGGGACACAAATCGTACATCAATTGGGATTTGATACATTGTGGTTGGGAACTGGAAGTATATTGGCATTGTCGGCGGTAGCCCTGTATTTTGTAATACGATGGATGCTGCCGAAGGATAAGTATACACAGGCCGAAGGCCTAGGGGACCATTAGGTTATCTGCAAATACTATTCGCAAAAAAAGGTTGCTCCTGATAATTGAGCAACCTTTATGATGTATCGATGAACTATAAACAAAATTACATCAGTTCTACTTCAGAAATCTGATTGCCTTGTTTGGTTCTTGTGTATTTGTACTTTACTTTTTGATTTAGCGTCAATACCATCCCCGCTAGTTTGTCGTTAAAGTATACTGTCTCGCGGCTCTCGTTGTCCCTGATGAAACCATAATTTCCAGTTTCGTTGTAATAGGAAACTTTACCGTAAAGGAATTCGTCTTCATTATCAACAGGGCGTTGCAAATCTTCTTCCTTAAACTTATAAACCTGTGTAGGAGGTGTATCCGAGATGTTTCCGAATTCGTCAACGTAAGCAAACATTTCTTCCAATGATTTTCCTTTGTTATTATTGGATTTGTTTACCTCACGTCTTTCTTGCTTTTCTTTTTTCTTCTGTTGTTGTTTCTTCGCGCGTTCTTTTTTGTTGAATGTAAGTTGACTTTTAGCCATTAAATAGAATTAAAGATTATTATATAAATAAAAATGAAAGGTGTATGTCTTAAATTAGCGGACTTGGCTCAAGGATAAGAAATAGGGGCCTTTGTGATATTGGAACAAAGATACAAACTTTATTTGATAAAAACTAACAGACAGACGTCTAACCGTCAAAGTTAACTACTGGTAATAAGGCGTCTAATTGTAGATAAGGGATTTTTTTTTTAGGTTTAAGGAACAAATTAAATCAAGATTGCGATGAATTTTAAAATAGTATTTTTCTTTAGTCTATTTTTCTGGACGATATGGGGATTAAAGGCGCAAACGTCTTTGGACTATTGTAACGACCGGATTCGGACGGGGGCTGAGCGGACAGAAAGCTATGTTCCTTATCTGAAAGGCAAGCGTGTCGCTATTTTGGGAAACCCTTCTACAGTTATTAAAAAAGAGCATCTGGTTGATAGTCTATTGAAGTTGGGGGTAAAGATTGTAAAGATATTCGGACCTGAGCATGGTTTTAGAGGTAATGCGAGTAATGGTACAGAGGTGAGTGATGAGGTGGATGTAAAGACGGGAATACCGATCTTTTCTTTGTATGGCAGTAAAAGGAAGCCTTCTGCTGCAGATCTTGCCGATATCGATGTTTTTATTTTTGATGTTCAGGATATGGGTGTACGTTTTTATACGAATATCAATACGCTACGCGATATTATGGAAGCCTGTGCGGAGCAGGGTAAAGAATTGTTGATCCTTGATCGGCCTAACCCGAACGCGTATCTGATCGATGGACCTATCCTGGATATGAAGCACAGGTCAGGTATAGGTCAATTTCCGGTGCCGATAGCCCACGGTATGACGATAGCGGAATTTGCACAGATGATAAATGGAGAGGGCTGGATGTCAACTGCGAAGAAGTGCAAATTAAAGATTATTCCTGTAGAAGGATATGCGCACCATATGTTGTATAAATTGCCCGTGAGCCCTTCGCCTAATCTAAATACAGAACAAAGTATTCTTTTATACCCGAGTACCTGTCTGTTTGAAGGCGTTAAAGTGAATCATGGCAGAGGTACTGATTATCCATTTACAGTTATTGGGAGCCCTGCCTACAAAGGTATCTATAGCTTTTCTTTTACGCCGGTGAGTAAGAAGGGCATGAGTGAGAAACCGTTGTTTATGAATGAAAAGTGTTATGGACTGGATTTACGCGGATATGATCTGCATAGCTTGGTAAAGCGTAAAAAGCTTAATTTAGCATGGATTATGGAATTGTATGAAAAATCGCCTGAAAAGGATAAATTCTTTGACCAAAGTTTTTCAGATCAGATCGGTCGTTTTGAAAACTTGTCGGGTGTAGATGATTTACGTCTACAGATTGAGAGAGGTACTAGTGAGAAAGAGATACGCGCCAGCTGGGCAGATGCGTTGGCCAAGTATAAGCTGATGCGTAAAAAGTATACAATTTATGAAGATTAAGGAGTTAACAGACAAAGATAATATGGGTATTAAATCTAAGGAGTGAATGCAGGAGAAAGTGAATTTATTTTGGTTTCGTAGAGACCTGAGGTTGGAGGATAACCATGGTTTATTTAGGGCCTTGAATGAGGGGGGAGAGGTGATCCCAATCTTTATTTTTGATCCTGATATATTATCTAAACTACCGACTGTCGAGGACCGGAGGGTGGATTATATTCATCAAGCCTTATGCTCGCTACAGGAACAGTTAAGGATATTAGGTACGGATATCTATGTATATGTCGGAAAGCCCCTTGCTGTTTTTAAGGAGTTGACACAGGTGTTTAACATTGATAAGGTGTACAGCAATAAAGATTATGAACCCGATGCGGTTGGAAGAGATATTGAAGTTGGAGCTTGGTTGAAAAATGAGGGGATAGGATTTAAGTCCTATAAAGATCAGGTGATCTTTGAGGAATTTGATGTCTTAAAAAAGGATGGAACCCCCTATACGGTGTATACTCCTTATAGTCGTATATGGAAATCTAAATTGTCTGCGAAAGATTTGGTTCCCTTTGAAATCATTGATGCTGGCTTCAAAAAACTTCCTTTTAAAGAGATACCTACACTGGCAGATATTGGTTTTCAAAAGACGGACATTCATTATGTGAAGCCTAAATTGGAAGGGCAAGATATCAAAGACTACGATAAAAACAGGGATTTCCCGGGATTGGATGCTACTAGCAGAATTGGAATAGCCTTACGGTTTGGGACTATTTCTATTCGTAAATGTGTGTCAATGGCCCAACGGTGGAATGAAGTGTGGCTGAATGAACTGATCTGGCGCGAGTTTTTTATGCAGATTATCTTTCATTATCCGCAGTCGCAACGTGAATGTTTTAAATCTGCATATGAGTCGATACCATGGCGCAATGATGAGTCGGCATTCGAACGGTGGTGCAAAGGAGAGACGGGGTATGCGCTGGTTGATGCGGGTATGATCGAGCTGAATGAGACAGGATTTATGCATAATAGGGTGCGGATGGTGGTCGCTAGCTTTTTGACCAAGCATCTTTTGATTGATTGGCGTTGGGGCGAAGCTTATTTTGCAGGAAAGCTATTGGATTACGATTGTAGTGCAAATGTAGGAAATTGGCAATGGGCGGCGGGATGTGGTTGTGATGCGGCTCCGTATTTTCGGGTATTCAATCCGGATGAACAGCTTAGAAAGTTTGATAAGGACTTAAGTTATGTAAGACGTTGGAATCCTGATTTTGAATCTAAGTCAATGAATCGTATTGTCGAACATGTTTTTGCGAGAGAACGCGCATTGCGTACCTATAAAGAAGCTTTACAAAATAGGGGGTAAACCGTGAAAATAGGGGCATAAAAAAAGGTTTTCAAACGGGGAGAATGAAAACCTTTATAACCAATTATAAACCTAAATTATGATGCCACAAAGATAGTGTATCTTTTACACAAATGCAAATTTATTTTTATATATGTTAAGCGAGCTCTTGTAACCATGTGATGTTACCAGAATAACGTATATAAAGCTGCTGTAATACCTAATACCAATAATGCACCGACAGCAAACGAATGGTCGAGTTTGAACATCTTTACATCTATCTCAAGCCCCTTTGGTATCACTCCTTTTTTGTTTTCATATATACTTATTAGATACATTCCTATTAAACAGGTAATAAATACCATAGCAACTCTATCTATAAACGGTATTTCATAGATTCCGTTGACCGGAACAGCAAATCCGGCGGACGCTAAGAAGGACAGGTCTACCATTTTGGGTAAAAATTTCAGAAGCAAAGAAAATAGAAAACCTCCGATCGTCGCAAACAAAGCCGCGTTGGAGGTAGTCCGCTTCCAGAAGAAACCCAATAAGAACATAGCGAAAATCCCGGGAGACACAAATCCGGTGTATTCTTGTATATATTGAAAGCCTCCCTTTTTGTCTATTCCTAAGTGTGGGGCTATTATTACGGCTAATAGCATAGAGACTACAATTGTTATCTTACCAATATTGACCAGTTTTTTTTCTGAAGCCTCTTTGTGAAAGAGGTTTTTGTAGATGTCTAGTGTGAATATAGTGGCAATACTATTTGCTTTTCCTGCTAAAGAAGCGACGACGGCGGCAGTCAATGCTGCAAAGGATAAGCCTTTTAGTCCTGTAGGGAGAAGATTCAGGAGGACAGGATAGGCCCGATCTGGATTAAGCTCTCCACCGCTGGACATTTCTTGTTGAAAGAGTCCTTCTTTATAGAGTACGTAAGCAGCAATGCCTGGCAAAACAACGATAATAGGCATTAAAAGTTTTAAAAAGGCCGCAAATAGGAGTCCATTCCGTGCAGTCGAAAGGTCTGCTCCTAAGGCCCGTTGGGTAATATATTGATTACAGCCCCAATAGCTTAAATTGATCACCCACATACCTCCGATTAGGACACTTAGTCCGGGCAGGTCTATGTAATTGGGATTATCGGGGTGTAATATCATATGGAAATGTTCTGAGGCATGGGTCGTGACATGCCGGTAACCGTCCAAAATGCCAGTGCCGCCGAAGTGGCTGGATACTAAATCTAAGGCCAAATAGGTGGTGGCCAGTCCGCCAAAGATTAGAAAGAATACTTGTATAACATCGGTATACCCGATTACTTTCATACCGCCCAGGGTGATAAATATCGCAAATATGGCTAACCCATACATGCATAGATTAAAGTCTAATTCTGAAATACTGGATACCGCAAGAGCGCCAAGAAAAAGTATGGAGGTGAGATTGACAACGATATAAAGTAATAACCAAAAGACCGCCATAATTAAAGCAACGGTCCCATTGTACCGTTGATGGAGAAATTGTGGCATGGTGAAAATCTTATTTTTTAGATAGACTGGAAGAAAAAATACCGCTACAACTAGTAGGGTAACAGCGGCCATCCACTCGTAGGTGGCTATAGCTAACCCTATTTTGAAACCAGAGCCACTCATACCTATAAACTGTTCGGCGGAGATATTAGAAGCGATCAGGGAGGCACCGATAGCCCACCATGTCAAAGAACCTTCTGCTAAAAAATAGTCTTTGGAACCTTCGATAGCAGATTTTTTCTTGAAGTAGATATATATTCCATAACCTGCCACGATAATGAAATACACTAAAAAAACGATATAATCTTGAATAGCCATATTGGGTTTATATAAAGGTTGTTTGGTTAGATTGTTCTCAATGGAAATACACGGATTACTTTTTGACTTTAATATTCTAATAGTGAGGTCCCGTTGCTTAGTTTTACTTGTATTGGCGAAATAGACTTTCCAAATCGATCGAAGTAAGCGGTGGCTATTTTATCAATCAGTGCGGTTGAACCGCCTTTTTTGATAATGTTGATGGTACAGCCTCCAAAACCACCGCCCATCATACGGGCGCCTGCTACTGTGGGAAGTCCTTGTACAAAGTGTACCAAAAAGTCTAACTCTGCACAACTGACTTCATAATCCTTACTCAAGTCCCAGTGTGCTTCATAAAGAAGCCGGCCAAACTGCGTGATGTCTTTACGTTGAATAGTGTCACTGGCTTGCTGTACTCGCATATTCTCTTGGACAACGAACCTGCATTTTCTAAATATATCCTCGGATAGAGGACGAACTATGTCGTCCAACTGCTGTAGATTGATATCGCGCAGGGTGTTTAATTCAGGATACTTTTCTTTTACCCATGCGACACCTTGCTCACAGGTTTCTCTACGTTTGTTGTATGCTGAGGAGGCGAGATTGTGCTTCACATTGCTATTGAGAAGGAGAATTTCATATTCTGGCCATTGTAATTCAAAATAACGGTATGATAGGTCTTTACAGTCTAGGACAAAAGCTTGGTTTTCTTTGCCCATAATAGAGGCAAATTGATCCATAATGCCACAATTGACACCGATGTATCTGTGCTCGGTCTGCTGTCCTATTTGTGCTATTTCTAAACGCGATAATCCCAGTTGAAAAAGTGTATTGATTCCAAAACCTGTGGCACAGGTTAGCGCGGCCGACGAGGATAGGCCTGCCCCAAGAGGAATATCTCCGTCTAGAAAGAGGTTGATACCCGATTTTATACTTTTTTTGTCGTTTATTAGTTGTACGACCCCCAATATATACCTAGCCCATTCGGGAGCTGATTCCGAGGCCTGTTGATGTAGTGTAGTTTTAAAGTAGGTATTGTAGGCGGCAGAGAAGATATGGATTTCATTGTCTTCTCTGATAGATAGCGCTACATATATGTATCTGTCTATTGCAGCGGGAAAAACAAAGCCTTCATTGTAATCGGTATGTTCGCCGATAAGATTTATACGTCCCGGTGATCTGGCTATACAGCTAGGGACGACTTGAAAGTGTTGAATAAATTGTTGATTAAGGTATGTTTTGGTGTACATGATATATTATCGGGTGCTTTTGTAGTGTATGGTTGACTGATTGCGTAATATCTCGGCGGCGGATTCTGGCGTAATATCTCGTTGAGGATTGGCGAGCATTTCATAACCTACCATGAATTTTTTGATGTTTGCAGATCGCAACAATGGTGGATAAAAGTGCATATGCCAATGCCAACCTGTGTATGCTCCGCTATTGACTGGAGACTGGTGCATACCTGCAGAATAAGGAAATGAGGTCTGAAAAAGATTATCGTAACGTATGGTAAGCTTTTGAAGGATGTTGGCTAGGTCATTTTTTTCGTCTATTTTAAATTGACCTATGTGCTGTATATGCCTCTTGCTGATGATCAATGTCTCATAAGGCCAGGATGCCCAAAATGGAACTACTACTGCAAAATGACGGCTTTCGGTGACTATTCGTGTTTGTTCTCTTAACTCGAGTTCAAGATAATCTGAAAGAAGAGATGTTTTATATTGTTGGTAGTGTTTTTCAAGATGGTATGTCTCTTTCTCAATCTCTGTCGGTATCGACTGCTGTGCCCATATCTGGCCATGCGGGTGTGGATTGCTACATCCCATGATAGTCCCTTTATTCTCAAATATCTGTATGTATTTGATCCATTCTATCTGTTGTAGATTTATAAATTCGCTCTGCCAAAGATCAACCACAGACGTTATTTTGTCAAGTTCCATTTCGGGTAATGTTAGATCATGCCGAGGACTAAAAACAATAACCTTGCAAATACCTCTTTCATGAGTGGCTTGTAATAAGTACTTTGTGTCTGCTGGTTCTACAATGGGCTCGTTAATAGTATTATCTAACAGTGCTGAAAAGTCATTGATAAATACATAGGGGTCTTTATAATCTGGATTGTTGGCTCCTCCTGCTCTCGAGTTATTGGGGCATAAGTAACATTTAGGGTCGTGTGGAGGCATGGCGTCGACAATAATGTCTTCCATTTGTCCCTGCCAAGGGCGTTTATTTCTTTGAGGAGATACCAATACTCTTTCACCTGTTAATATATTGGTGCGTAAATGTGGGCTATCGAAGTTTAAGTTCATTTTACTACAACATGGCTAATGAATCGGAAGATTCCTTTTTTGGAATACAAAATACGAATATGTGTGCTGAAAACATAATGCTTTTGTAATATCTGGCTGCCTTTGTTGTTTTTTAGAATATACATATATTCGTCTACAATTCTATAATATGGTGGGATTGATTAATTAGTGATTTATGAATAAAATTTATGATTTTTTTAATTTACACCAAGGGGAGGACGCTAAAGATAAAGTCCTGGAGAATGTGTTGTCTAACATATCCTTTCGTGGGGCTAACCTGTGGATTCTTGCCTGTGCTATTGTAGTTGCATCGGTCGGACTTAACGTGAACTCGACAGCTGTTATCATTGGAGCGATGCTAATATCACCATTGATGGGGCCTATTGTAGGAGCTGGATTTGCACTAGGTACGTACGATTTTGAGTTGTTGAAAAAGTCCTTAAAAAATCTGGCCATCGCTACATTGGTGAGTCTTTTGGTATCTTTTTTATATTTTGTATTGAGCCCGTTTAAAGATGCTCAATCTGAACTTTTGGCCCGTACCTCGCCGAATATTTATGACGTATTGATTGCCTTTTTTGGTGGCTTGGTAGGCGTTATTGCTATTACGAGGGTGGAGAAAGGAAACCCCATTCCGGGGGTTGCAATTGCGACAGCGTTGATGCCACCATTATGTACAGCAGGTTATGGGTTGGCAATAGGTAATATCAGTTACTTTGCAGGTGCCCTATACTTATACACGATAAATTGTTTTTTTATCTGTATTTCAACATTCCTGATTGTAAAGCTATTGAAGTATCCTAAAGTGAAATTTGTTGATGAGGAACGGGAAAAGCGGATAACAAGAATCATATCTTTATTAATACTGGTTATGTTGGTGCCAAGTTCTTATTTGGCTTATGCGCTGTTGCAAGAAAAAAAATACGCTCAAAATGCAGATCGGTTTATCAAAAGTGAATTGATCGACAAAGGATATACGTTGATTTATGAAAAGATAAGTTTTAACAGCCGTCCGAAGAAAATTGAATTGGCCTTTTTGGATAAACGCTTTACAAACCAGGAATTGACCATGCTGAACGATAGGCTGGAAGCCTATCAGATAGGAGATACAGAGTTGCGTATCAGACAGGATAGTACCGATCTGAAACAGGATATCCTCAAGGAAATAAATAGGCAGTCGTATAATGTTTCTGAAAAAGACCTCACTATTCAGAATTTAAGGAAGCAATTGGCTAGTTATACCTTTGACGATAAGCAGTTGATTCAAGAGATCAATATCTTGTTCCCGGATCTAGCCCCGTTTTCTATCGGAAAGCAGTTGGTCGTGGTGAATGTAGATAGCAGCTATCATGAAGATGTACTGCTGTATGGTGCTAAGAAAGATTTGGGAGCAGAGTCCGTAAAAACTTTGGAGAACTGGTTGCGGACGAAACTCAATTCGGATAAGGTACGGGTGAGTAAAGCTGAAATGTAAGTTTGATTTATGATACAGCGCGATCTGTAGAATTACGTCGTCGATAGATCGCGCTGTATTTAATTTATTTAAGACTTTTATTTTGAAGAGACTTTGCCCGAAAGCAAGGTCAGATAACCGATAATCCCGGCCAATAAAGACGTTATTAAAATGGAAAGCTTAGCTTCAGAAACATGTAATGGGTCACCAAAAGAAAGGATGGCTATAAATATGGACATGGTGAAACCAATACCGGCTAAGAGACCTACCCCCAAAATATGACGCCAGGTACTACCTTCCGGTAGACTACTTAATTTTAGTTTTGTACATAGGTAAGAAGTTAACAGGATACCTACTGGTTTGCCCAATAATAGTCCCAAGGAGATACCTAATCCCAGTGAAGATGTTAGTCCAGCCAGCATTTCGCTTTCAAGTGTGATGTTTGTATTGGCAAAGGCGAACAGTGGGATGATGAGGAAGTTGACCGGCTTGGTCAACGCATGCTCAAGACGTTCTAACGGGGACTCTATATCTGTATCGTTGGTAGGAATAGTCATGGCTACCAATACACCAGCAATCGTAGCGTGTATGCCCGAATGGTGGACAAAATACCAAATAAATATTCCTGGTATAAGATATAGATAAGGATTGAGTACGTTCATTCTATTCATGATAATCAGAACTACGAGGCCAATAGCTGCATACAATAGGTAGGTTGTCTCGATACCTGAGGAATAGAAAAATGCAATGACGAGGATGGCTATTAAATCGTCCACAATAGCCAGAGCGGCTAGAAATATCTTTAGACTGCTTGGTATACGGTTGCCCAATAGATTGATCACAGCTAATGCAAAAGCGATATCTGTCGCCATTGGAATTCCCCAGCCTGATGCGGTCTCTTGTCCAGCATTGAGACCCAGGTATATGATGGCTGGTACTACGGCTCCGCCTATAGCACATAAAATAGGTAAAGATGCTTTTTGAGGAGATGACAATTCTCCTTCTACAATCTCCCGTTTGATCTCTAAGCCAACTAGAAGGAAGAAAATAGCCATTAAACCGTCGTTAATCCAGAGAAGGATAGGGTAGCGGAGATGAACACTTTCGTTCTCAAATCCGATAGGATGATCAAGTATATTTTGCAAGGGGACGGCAAAATCGGTGTTTGCTAAAATCATGGAGATAATAACACAGATAAATAGAATAATCCCGCCTGCATTACTTGATTGAAAAAAGTCTTTAAAGACATTTAAATTGATAAGTTTTGTCATCGCTTACGATAAAGTTAAAATATGAACCCTTTGGAGGCTTTTAAATTATGTTTGGCAATGGCGTATTTTTATTCACGTATCTGATCTACACTTTTTAAAATAGCCGTTGAAAGCTTAGCAGGAGATTGTACTTTTCCTTTCTAAGCCTTGCTAAAATAGGAAAAACAGAAGGTGCTGCCTTGAATTATTGCATAGATTATATCTATTGCAATCACAATTAGTTATTCGATTTTTTGTATTTTGCGGGTTTAAAAAGGTTAACAGCTGCTTTTGATCAGACGCTGTGCCGAATCGGATGCTACCACTAGACCAGCTGCGAGCATGATGATATCTTTCAGTACCAATCTACCTGCACCCGATAGGTAGGGAAATCCGTAGTGGGGAGTAGCGAAGTCGCCCCCGAGATTAGGAACGTATACCTCAGGCGTAGTAACAAGAAAGGATAAGGTGACTAAGGACATACCAAATGTCAGTATTCCTCCAATCAACCCCAACTTCGCAGACCATATCCCCGCTAAGGTGAGAAGACCGATAATAACAATGACCGAACCGAGTGCATACGAAAATGCATAGGTACCGTTTGATAGATGCCAATCTATGTTCTTCTGTACGGTTTTGCCTTCTGGGTTTTTATAATTTTGATATTCAGGGGCTGATTTTTGATAGAAAAAGCTCATAAATGGACTGTTGGCGACAAAGGGGACAATGCCGTCGGCTTCATATTGAAAAGCCTTTAACCCACCTATCCATGCCATTACAATAAAGATACTGATTCGCATTAAATGTATGAAGTTCGATTGTGAGTTTGCTAGAAACTGTAAGATGTACTGCATATCTGTGACTTTCTTTGGTATACACAAAAATATGTTATACTTGATGATCACGGAATGGACAAATTCGACTATACCATAGATTATTTTGCTACGATGGATATGCCTACCTTCTCTCGGTATTGAGACGGGGAGATGCCAACATTTTTCTTAAAGTATCGACTAAAATAATATTCGTCATTGAAGTTTAAGGTTTCTGCAATCTCTTTAATAGGTAAATGGGTGAGGTGGAGTAGTTTTTTTGCTTCTAAAACAGTGCGTTCCTGAATAAGTAAGGATGGGGATTTGCCGAGTTGTTGTCTGATTTTTTTGCTGAAACTGTCCAAATTTATATTTGCTTGATCAGCATAATATTTTACCGATTTTTGGGTGCGGAATAGTTGTTCTAACTGTTTCTGAAAGGTGTTACCTATAGTGTGGTTAATCTGGTCTAATGGCGTGAATCCTTCCATTATTAACTTCTTCTCTTTACTACAAAGTGCCAATAATAGCTGTAGGTAGGCTTTTATGATAGAGTCTGAATTGTCAGGAGATAAGGAGATTTCGTCTGCTATTTTTTGGTATATCCGTTCCATTTCGTTGAATAAGGATGTTCCAACTGTTACATAGGGTTGTATATAAATATTATTGAATAGTATGCCGTTGCAGGCTACCTCTTTTTTATGGTATTCGATGCAATAATAATCTCCATGAAAGGTGAGCTGTCTGTAACATAAATGAGGAGCGCCGTGGATTTGTAAGTGTTGATAAGGACTGAGAAAAAGAATCGAATGCGCAGGAATAGTGTATGCTGTGAAATCGACTTGTGTAATAGTAACTTTGTCTACTAGTAAAATCTGGTATAGGGGAATTTGATAATCATCCGCTAATAGGATGGAGTCTAGTTGGTTAATTCTTATTAGTTCCTGTTGACGATCCACTTGCTCCATGATTGTAATACTTAAGTTATCGGTGAAGACTAAAAATAGTAATATTCTGTGGTATTTGGGTCGGATAAGGGAGGAATAGGTACGAAGAAATCTTTAATAGAGAATGTTGTTGGAATAGCTGGAATTTTAATAGCTTCGTATTCAAATGAACATGAAGTGAATAAGGTACTAATTATTGATGACGAAGATAAATTAAGGCAGTTAATGGCCAAGATTATCGGTCTGGAGGGGTTTGAAGTCTTTCAGGCAGCTGATATTAAAGCGGGATTGAAAAGGTTGGAGTCTACGGATATCGATGTGGTGATCTGCGATGTGAAGCTTCCCGATGGAAGTGGTGTGGATACCGTAAAGTATATCAAGGAAAAATATCCTTGCGTGGAGGTTATCTTATTGACAGCTTACGGCAATATACCCGACGGTGTACAGGCGATGAAGAATGGTGCCTTTGATTATATTACGAAGGGAGACGATAATAATAAGATAATCCCACTTTTATATAAGGCGAATGATAAAGCTTCTTTGGCGAAGAAGGTGAATCAGTTGGAAAATAGATTGGTAAAAAAATATTCTTTTGATAAAATAGTGGGTAAATCTAAAATTTTACAACAAACCATAGATTTAGCAAAAAGAGTAGCTGCTACCGATACCACGGTATTGCTTACAGGAGAGACAGGAACCGGAAAGGAAGTCTTTGCACAGTCAATACATCAAGAAAGCACCCGCTCCAAGTCAAACTTCGTCGCTATAAATTGTTCGGCATTCAGTCGTGAGCTTTTGGAAAATGAACTTTTCGGACATCGCGCAGGCGCTTTCACTGGCGCAAACAAAGACCAAAAGGGATTATTTGAAGAAGCGCATCGAGGTACTATATTTCTGGATGAGATAGGCGAGATGGCAGTTGAGCTTCAAGCTAAAATATTACGGGTACTGGAAACAGGAGAGTTTTTAAGGGTAGGAGATTCTAAACCTACGAAGGTGGATGTGCGTATCATTGCGGCAACTAATCGGAATCTCGAAGAAGAGATTGCTAAAGATACTTTTCGTAGTGATCTGTTTTACAGACTTTCTGTTTTTGTAATTCACCTTCCGGCTCTGCGTGATAGGAAGGAGGACTTAAAGGGCCTTGCTCTACACTATATTCAGGAATTTTCACTTAAGGCGGGTAAAAAGCCCTTGTCCCTGAGTCCAGAGTATCTAGAGCTACTGGAGAAAAACGAATGGAAAGGTAATATCAGGGAACTAAAGAATGTTATCGAACGAAGTGTAATCTTAGCAGATAATGATAGTGTAGATGTAGGAACATTGCCTTTAGAAATGCAGTACGACGGTTTAAAAAACAGTAGCTCATCTTCTATGGCGTTGACTGAAATAGAACGTATCCATATTCATAAAGTACTACAGCACACTGGTGGTAATAAAGCGGAGGCTGCACGCCTTTTACAGATTGGCATAGCTACCCTGTATCGGAAGATAGACGAATATAAATTGTAAATCATATTAAAATAAAACGCACTCATTTTGAGAAAGAGCCTATCATTTTGATAGGCTTTTTTTGTTGATGAATAAGTACTTCTGTTTGTTTTTGGTTGATAGATAGTTGTTTGTGTTTTTTTGGATTGACTTGGAATAAACTTTGGCATTAAGGAGTAAACAAAGAAAAATATGTTGTCAATTATTTTATTAACTGTGGGGCTTATCTGTTTTTGGTTATTGTTCAGATCAGTCTCTTTTTTCGAGAATATCTAGATGATAAAGACAGTAAAAATGGAAACCAAAATTAAAAGTACGCTAACGCAATGGATTCCGGGAATCCAGCAAGCCTGCGATGAAGAGTCAGATTATCAGATGTTGCGACGTCTGGCCTGTTCCTGTATGGATAGAATCCGTACAGGAACAGATGAAGACTTACAATGGGTGGAAGATATAGGCAAGGTGGTGAATCTTCTATATCAAAGTGGTAATAGGTACACCAAAAACGCCATAGAAAATGAATTTCTGTGCGAACTGATACAGGAAGAATGTCCAGCCAGTCTAAAGCAGCACATGGCTCTGCTGCCCAAAGAGCTGCGAAAGGAATATTTGAAAGTTATCTTAGAGAACTAATTAATATGAAAAGGGTAAATGAAGAAAACATGGCTACCTATCTAGCACATGATTGTAAAGAGATCGAAGAAGAGATAGATCTGCTTTCAAAGAAGCGCAACATCGCTGGAGTGCTACAGGCAGTGGTCAATTTTTTGAGGACGTTATTACTGACAAATCGCTTAAAGGATGCCTGTATGCATATACGGTTCTTAGGACAGGTATACCAAAAGGGGGATAAGTACGTGCGCTATCTAATTGAAAATATGGTAGTACGTGCGTTTGAGAGCTTTAGACGACAGTGTGACCAACAGCAATGGGAACAGTTTTATAGACGTATTCCATATCAGCTACAGGGGGTGTATCAACAACAGGTAATCGAGAATCAAACTCAAAAATCAAGACTATGAGTATCCTATTTATAATCGCAGTTGCAGTATTTATATATATCGCTTATGTGCTGCTCAACCCGGAGAAGTTTTAAATTTTAGAAGACGGATATTTTAAAAAATATACATATATGAACACAGAAATATTAAGTATTGTAATTCTTTTCCTACTGACCATAGTTCTGGCTATTCCATTGGGGAGATACATAGCTCGGGTTTATAGTGGTGATAAAACCTTGTTTGATGGTGTTTTGGGACCTCTTGAAAGATTCGTTTTTAAGATCAGTGGTATTAATCCATCGCAGGAGATGAGCTGGAAGCAACAGATGGTCGCGATGTTGACCATCAATATGCTATGGTTTATTATAGGTATGCTACTCTTGATGACGCAGGGTAGTCTGCCGTTGAATCCAGATAACAATGCTAGTATGTCTGCTGATTTGGCCTTTAATACAACGATCTCTTTTGTGGTGAACTGTAATTTACAGCATTATTCGGGCGAGACAGGGGTCAGCTATTTAGCCCAATTGTGGCTGATGTTTTTACAGTTCGTCAGTGCAGGTACTGGGATGGCGGCAGCGGTAGTGGTATTTAGGGCGTTTCGGGATAAGACGGCAGATAAATTGGGGAATTTTTATAATTATCTCATGTTATCTTGTACACGAATTTTATTGCCTATTTCACTTTTTGTTGCGATAGTTTTGATTTTTCAAGGTACGCCGATGACATTCGAGGGTAAGGGGACGATGCAAACATTGGAAGGGGATACGGTAGAGGTTTCTCGTGGGCCGGTAGCCGGTTTTGTCGCGATAAAACATGTTGGTACAAATGGAGGTGGATTCTTTGGTACGAATGGGTCTCACCCTCTTGAAAACCCCACTTACCTGACAAACATGTTGGAGATGATGGCGCAGATGATTATTCCGTTGGCTATGTTGTTTGCTTTCGGATATTTTAAGAAGCGTCTTCGTTTTTCATGGATGATGTTTTCAGTCATGACCTTTGGTTTTTTACTGTTGGTGATACCCAATGTATATATGGAGATGCAAGGAAATCCTGCAATAGGGAACATGGGGATCGATAATAGACTAGGGGCTATGGAAGGGAAGGAATTGCGTATTGGGGCCGCAGCTTCGGGCTTTTGGAGTATTGCTACTACCGTTATTTCCACGGGTTCGGTGAATAGTATGCACGACAGTACAATGCCGCTATCTGGGATGAATGAACTGTTGGCTATGATGATTAATAGTTTTTACGGTGGTGTGGGGGTAGGTATACTGAACTTTTTTGTCTTTGTGATACTTGCTGTTTTTATCAGCGGCCTTATGGTGGGACGTACTCCAGAGCTTTTTGGTAAAAAAGTAGAAGCGCGGGAGATGAAGATCGCTATGATTGTGGCACTGATTCATCCATTTCTTATTCTTGTCGGCACGGGTATTTCTACAGCATTTCCTCAGTTGACGGCAGGAACATTAAATAATCCGGGATTTCACGGTTTTAGTGAGATATTATATGAGTATACTTCTGCATCTGCCAATAATGGTAGCGGATTTGAAGGCTTGGGAGATAATACGCTTTGGTGGAATATCAGTACGGGGATTGTGTTGATCTTAAGTCGTTTTCTGCCCATTATAGGTCCTGTGGCGATTGCGGGATTGATGGCGCAAAAGAAATTTATACCTGAAGGGGAAGGAACCTTAAAAACAGATACGACTACTTTTGGTATGATGATTTTTACAGTTATCATTATTGTTGCCGCATTAGCCTTTTTTCCAGCCCTGACTTTAGGCCCTTTGGCAGAATACTTTTCTGCACGTTAATTTAGAGATAGAAGACTTTTAGAGGGAAATACACTATTAATACTATACTAATGGAAAATACTAAATCCTTGTTTCAAGGAAATATGATAAATGATGCCTTGAAGCAATCTTTTGTAAAGCTGCATCCAAGACATATGTACCGCAATCCTATAATGTTTACCGTAGAATTGGGTACCGTGATTATGCTGTTTGTCTGTGGATGGATTGCCTTTGGCGAACAAGAACAAGGTAGCTTACTATACAATTTTGTGGTCTTTCTCGTATTGCTGTTGACATTGCTTTTTGCAAATTTTGCAGAAGCTATAGCGGAGGCTCGTGGTAAAGCACAGGCCGATAGCCTTCGGAAGACCCGTGAAGATACGCCTGCAAAGTTATCGGACGGTAGGATAGTTTCCTCAGCGACACTTCGTAAAGGTGACGTGTTTTATTGTGAAGCTGGTGATATTATTCCCTCGGACGGGGAGATTATCGAAGGATTGGCTACTATAGACGAGAGTGCTATCACAGGAGAGTCTGCTCCGGTCATTCGGGAATCGGGAGGAGATAAGAGTTCGGTCACTGGAGGTACGAAAGTGCTTTCTGATCGTATTGTGGTGCAGGTAACTGCTCAGCCAGGAGAGAGCTTTTTGGATAAAATGATTGCCCTTGTGGAAGGAGCGAGTCGCCAAAAAACTCCAAATGAAGTCGCTTTGACCATTTTGTTGTCAGGATTTACGTTGGTGTTTGTTTTAGTCACCATCACCTTGAAGCCTTTTGCTGATTATGCTAATGTACACATCACTATAGCTTCATTTATCGCATTATTTGTTTGTCTTATTCCGACTACAATCGGTGGACTGTTGTCTGCGATTGGTATTGCTGGTATGGATAGGGCGTTGAAGGCGAATGTTATCACGAAGAGTGGTAAAGCTGTAGAGACAGCAGGAGATATCGACGTATTATTGCTGGATAAAACCGGTACGATCACTATAGGAAATAGGAAGGCTACTCACTTTTATCCGACAGAGGGGCATGGTAGTAAGGCATTAATTGAGGCTGCATTACTGAGTTCTGTAGCGGACGAAACTCCGGAAGGAAAATCTATTGTGGAGTTGGCGAGTGTAACTGATAATGCTAGGCTTATCACAGATAAGGAGAGTATCTCTTATATAAAAGATGGGGTGGTGTCATTCGACCATAAACTATCGGAATTGAGTTTTATTCGTTTTACAGCAGAGACTCGTAGTTCTGGTGTGAATATAGGGGATAGGTCTATTCGAAAGGGTGCTACAGATGCCATGCGTGTACAGGTGGAGCAAGCTGGAAATGTATTTCCGAAGGACACTTTAGAACATGTGAAAACAATTTCGGAAAATGGGGGTACACCACTGGTCGTAACGGAGAATAATCAGGTGTTGGGTGTGATTGAGTTGCAAGATGTGATTAAAACAGGTATTCAGGAGCGATTTGAACGCCTTCGGAAGATGGGAATTAAGACGGTTATGGTAACGGGGGATAACCCATTGACCGCGCGGTATATCGCTGAAAAAGCAGGAGTAGATGATTTTATCGCCGAAGCAAAGCCGGAAGATAAGATGAACTATATCAAGAAGGAGCAACAGGAAGGTCGCTTGGTAGCAATGATGGGAGACGGTACAAATGATGCTCCTGCCCTGGCACAAGCTGATGTTGGTGTCGCTATGAATAGCGGAACACAAGCTGCCAAAGAAGCCGGTAATATGGTAGATCTGGACAATGATCCTACCAAGCTGATTGAGGTCGTTGAAATCGGTAAGCAATTGCTCATGACCAGAGGTACTTTGACGACTTTTAGTATAGCTAATGACGTAGCTAAGTATTTTGCTATTATTCCGGCATTGTTTGTTGCGGCGATACCAGCGCTGCAGGGGCTTAATATTATGCGTCTACACAGTCCGGAAACAGCTATACTTTCGGCTGTAATTTTTAATGCTATTGTCATCCCCATATTGATCCCGCTGGCATTGAAGGGTGTGGCCTACAAACCAATAGGTGCAAGTGCGTTATTGCGACGTAACCTATTGGTATATGGTCTAGGGGGTGTGCTAGTGCCATTTGTCGGTATTAAACTGATCGACATACTGGTGGCTTTATTCTTTTAGTATTTTAAATAGTTATACATATGAAAACAAATATATTACCAGCTATAAAGCTGACATTTATCTTAATTCTTTTATTTGTTGTGTTATACCCATGCGTATTATGGGGTGTAGGACAATTGTCAAAAGACAATGGAAGGGGAATCTTGGTCACACAGGATGGGAAAGCGTATTATAAAAACATAGGTCAATCGTTTAAAGAAGCAAAGTATTTCTGGTCACGTCCTTCTGCTGTTGATTATAATGCAGCTGGTTCGGGCGCTAGTAATAAAGGACCTAATAATGAGGAATACCTTCTGCTTGTCAAGCAGCGGATAGATGAGTTTGTGCTGCAGAATCCTACGGTAAAAGTCTCTGATATTCCGGTTGATCTTGTCACCGCTAGTGGCAGTGGATTAGATCCTCATATTTCTGTTGCCGCGGCACGCATCCAGGTGGATCGAATCGCACAGCAACGTCAATTGGATACTGCACGTATTCACGTGTTGATTGATAGCTGTATTGAGCATCCCCTCTTAGGTTTGTTTGGTCCCGAGAAAATCAATGTTCTGGAATTGAACCTCGCTTTGGATCAGTTGGGTAAATAATTAAAAGATGATAATAAGTAATATACATATGGAAAGATATATAGCTGCATGGGTAGGTGCTATCCTATTAGGAGGAGTTTTTTTAAAAGCAGGTGCACAAGATAATAAGGGACTGCAGGTTAGTGGCAACGCTGAAGTTTATTACCAACATGATTTTGGCTCTCATAAATCAAATCAAAGACCTAACTTTATATATAGTCACAATCGCAACAACGAGATAAGCTTGAATTTAGGGGTTATAAAAGCTTCCTATGAGGCAGAGCGAATGCGGACTAATTTAGCAATGGGGATAGGGTCGTATATGAGCGCCAACTATGCTGCGGAGCCTGATGTCTTAAAAAACATTTATGAAGCCAATGTTGGTGTGCGGCTTTCTTCTACTAAAGACTTGTGGTTGGATGTTGGTATATTACCTTCTCATATTGGTGCGGAGAGCGCAATAGGTATGGATTGTCCGACTTTGACACGCAGTTTGATGGCTGAGAATTCGCCTTATTTTGAAACAGGAGCAAAGCTGTCGTATCAGACGGTTAATAAAAAATGGCAATTGGCGTTATTGGTGCTCAATGGGTGGCAGCGCATACAACGGGTCGACGGAAATACAACACCTGCTTTCGGGCATCAATTGACATATCGCCCCGCAGAGCGATTAACATTTAATAGCAGTTCTTTTGTAGGTAGTGATAAACCGGATAGTACAAGGCAGATGCGTTATTTTCACAATTTGTATGGACAGTTTCACTGGACCGAGAACCTGAGTATTACTGCGGTATTTGATATAGGTGCAGAGCAACGGGAGAAGGGAAGTGACAACTATAATATATGGTATTCGCCAGCACTAATATTGAGCTATAAAGTTGGTACGGCATGGCGTTTTGCTGGACGTGCCGAGTATTATAAAGATCGCAAAGGTGTTATTGTTTCCGTTCCAGCTGTAGAAGGGATGCGTAGCTTTGGAGCATCGGTGAATGCAGATTATCATATTTTACCAAATCTGCTGTGGCGGATAGAAGTCAAAGACCTGATGCAGGACAAAAGGCAGCATTGGACCGCGACAACTGCGTTGGCTGTTAAGTTTTGACAGCCTGATAAATAAAGAGGTATGGAAGAAAATAAACGTGCGGAGCATTTTCTTGAACTGATCAAAAAGTCAAGAAAAGGAAAATTTAAACTCTACATTGGGATGAGCGCAGGGGTGGGGAAGACCTATCGTATGCTACAGGAGGCGCATTCGATGCTAAAGAATGGAGTTGATGTAAAGATTGGCTTTATAGAAACACATTATAGAAAAGAGACGCATTCGCTCCTAGAGGGACTTCCGATCATTCAGCGGAAACGCATGTTTTATAAAGGCAAGGAACTGGAGGAAATGGACCTCCAGGCCATCTTGTCTGTACGGCCAGAAGTGGTAATCGTTGACGAACTGGCTCATACCAATATGGAAGGCAGTGCCAATGCAAAGAGGTGGCAGGATGTGATGGATATTCTGGCAGCTGGAATTAATGTGGTTAGCGCGGTGAATATACAGCATATCGAAAGTTTGAATGATGAGATTCGTGCCATCACAGGTGTGGAGGTCCGTGAACGTATCCCCGATAGCGTCGTAGCATTGGCCGATGAAGTGGTGAACATAGACTTAAGTGCAGAAGAACTAATCGATCGCTTGAAAGAGGGAAAGATTTATGACAAAAATAAAGTCGATGCCGCATTGGCTAATTTCTTCAAAAGTGATCATATTCTTCAGTTGCGTGAACTGGCACTGAAAGAGGTTGCTTCGCAGGTACAGCGGAAGGTCGAATCGGAGATAGCTCCCTTGCGCTCTGTTAAAAAGGAACGTCTTTTAGCTTGTATCAGTTCAAATGAAAAGACTGCGCGAACCATCATCCGTAAGACGGCTAGATTGGCCAATTACTATAACGCGATCTGGTACGTGCTTTATGTGCAGACCAATAAAGAGCGACTGGACAAGATTGCGCTGGATAAACAGCGGCATCTCATTAATAACTTTAAGTTGGCTACGGATTTAGGCGCAGAAATCATCAAAATAAAAAGCAATCGTATTACCCAAACTATTCTATCACAATGCGAAGACCGAAGAATAACAACGGTATGTATCGGTAAACCGCATTTGACGTTGTTAAGGATAATTTTGGCTACCGATACTTTTAATACTTTATTAAATAAATTATCAAAAGAAAATATAGATTTGGTGATTCTAAGCTGATAGTTATAGTCCCAATTAAAGAACAAATGGTATGAACATAAAGGCAAAAATTACGTTTGGTGTAGGGATGCTCTTCCTGCTGATCGTCTTGTTGGCATCTGTAAGCGGTTGGTATGTAAATCAACTGAAAAGAGATACGAATAATATACTGGTGGCCAACTATAATACGTTGCAGTATAGCAATAATATGCTATTGGCTTTGGAAGATTTGGAAAGGGATCCTGTGTCAGTAAAACGTTTTCGGGAAAATCTGGATAAGCAACAACTAAATGTGACGGAGCTTGGCGAGCAGGAGGCTACAACGCTTATTGTCGAACATTTGGATGCATTGATGAAGAATCCGAAAGATCAGAACTTAACGTCGGCAATTCGTCAGGATGTCGCTGAATTAATGCGCTTGAATATGGAAGCTATCGAACGAAAGAGTGTCATTGCCGATGAGACCGCCGAGCGAGCAATTATCATAATATCTATAACAGGAGCTTTATGCTTTTTGATTGCTTTCGTTCTATTAGTAAATCTACCCTCTTCGATTGCGAATCCCATAACGGAGTTGACGGAGAGTATTAAACAGATTGCGAATCAAAACTATAAGAAACGTGTATTTTTCTCCGGGCATAAGGAGTTTGTGGAGTTAGCAGACTCTTTTAATACGATGGCTGAAAAGCTTGAAGAGTATGCGGAGAGTAAATTAGATAAACTATTGAAAAGTAAGAAACGCATCGAGACGTTGATAGACCGAATGCATGATCCGGTAATCGGTACAGATGAAGATGAGATCGTTCTGTTTGCTAATGAGCAAGCCTGTAAAGTGACCGGAATGAGAAGGGAAGAATTGGTCGGTTATTCTATCCGGGATTTGGCATTGCGAAATGATTTGATCCGTGATGTGTATAGAGACTGGAATAGGGATGGGAATGTTTTTTTAGGAAACGGTACGCTTAAAATATATGCTGACGATAAGGAGAGCTACTTTGAGAAGGAACTTATTGACATAGGGATAGTTCCTACGGGCGAACGTGGAGAACAGTTTATCGGGCGTGTGGTCTTATTAAAGAATGTTACGACGTTTAAGGAGATGGACTTAGCAAAGACTAATTTCATAGGTACGGTTTCGCATGAGTTTAAGACACCGATCGCTTCTATTAAATTAGGAATACAACTGTTGGAGAATAAGCAAATAGGGGTATTAAACGAAGAGCAGTCGAATTTGGTTACAGGGATCAAAGACGATTTGCAACGCTTGTTGCAGATTACTGGGGAGTTGTTGAATATGGCTCAGGTGGAAAGTGGCGCTATTCAGATGAATATAACGGCGACCGAAGTGAAGCCTATTGTTAACTACGCTGTAGAGGCCAATCGCGCACTGATGGAGCAACGTCATATTCAGATTGCTGTGGATATCGAGGAGCCTATGGTCAAAGTTCAGGCAGATTCAGAAAAGACAGCTTGGGTGTTGACGAATTTGATTTCTAATGCATTGCGGTATTCGCATGACGATTCTCATGTGTATGTACGGGTATATGTTAAGGAAGATGAAGTTTGGTTTTCGGTGGGTGATACAGGTCAAGGTATTTTGCCCGAGTACATGGACAAGATCTTTCATCGTTACTTTCGGGTACCCGGCGTAAAAAAAGAAGGAACGGGACTGGGACTCAGCATTAGTAAGGATTTTATTGAAGCGCAAGGTGGAATGATCACTGTTGACAGTGAGTATGGGGTAGGTAGTGTTTTTTCTTTTTTCCTGCGGGCTGAAAAACGCTTGTAGTCAACTCAAAATCGTGCTCACTTTTAGATAGGTCAATCTAATTTTTCCAATATTTTAAACGAACCTCAGCGAAAAGTCTGAGGTTTTTTGTTGTTGTTCAATTGTGGTTGAACGTTGTGTGGACAACCATTAATATATACGCGAGTGTTTTGTAGCTAAAAGTTTACAAAATGAAATTAAAAAGTTCTCTAGAGTTAAAACTATAACACGCGTCACTAAAAAAAGTGATATATATCACTTTTTTTAGTGACGCGTGTTAACTCTGTGGTGAAAGTATTTAATGACTTTATTTTTTTTGAATCGTTTTAGGAAAATATAGCTGTGTTTATAATGATTATTGTTTAAGCATGTTTATTTTTTTTGTTGTTTTATGTTGTTTTGGTTAATAAATATTCTGAAAATAAATTTTAAATTTTCGTTTGAATAATTTTTTTTAATAAAAAGTAACATATAGATTTGTAGTGTAATCATCATGCTAGACATAGTGATTACTACCTATTAGAAATTGTAATGTTGTATTTGAGGTCATGAATTTTGTGATCTGAAAAGACCATACCAAGTTGTTGATTATATGAAAAACGCAAATCAAGCCCCTGGATTGTTGCGAAGCCGTTCGTTTAGCTTCGTGTTTATGCTCGTTACTTATTGTATATTATTGCTGATGCCTGGCTGGGCTAGAGGGCAGACGAAGCAGTATGCTACGGTTAGGCCGAGTTCAGCTAATTTAGGGCATTATATTACTTTAGGAATTCCAACTATTGCTGAAAATTCTAATGCAGCAGAGGTAAGTGGAGCTACCAATGTAATGGATGATAGTAACAATAGTGCTTTTTTAAAAGCTTATTATACTAATATTTTGGGCCTTATTAAGGCGGAAGGTGAGGCGTGGATTCAGGTTAAGTTTCCTGATGACAATTTTGTGGCTGGCACACCGGCTTATATTCGAATAGATGAACCTGTCTTAAAAGGAGTATCACTTGATTTGTTAGGACTGATAGGTGATTTGACTGGCCTTTTTTCTAAAGAGCTTGTCGTTTTAGAGGCTTATAGTGGTGCTAGTGCTGATTCGGATGGGAATAAGGTAGGTAATGTTGTAGGTGATATTGTTGCTGATGAAGAAGGAAATCTATATATTAAAGCAACGCCGAATGAAGCATATAATTCTATTCGTGTAAAACTGAGATATCGTGGAGGATTATTGGGATTGGCACTAGGTGCTTCAATAGAAATGAATGTTAATAGTGCGTTTGTATTGAATGGTGCAAACGCATGTGATGAAGTTGCTTTTACGGATCAAGGTAAGTCAACGGGAATCTCTGTTAATCTAGAAGATGTGGTTAAAAATCCATCAAACGCTATTGATGCTAACACATCAAATTATTCTGAGATTTCGACAGGTACGTTAAATATTTTAGGATCTGCTTCTCAAAACATTTATTTTCCGACACTTTCCGAGGCAAATTCCACGTTAAAGGTTCGCTTACAGGTGAGTTCTTCGACCGTAAATGCAAATTTATTGGGTGCTTATCATATTCGGGCATATAATGGCAATACATTGGTTCAAAATGTGAGTTTGGGTGGCGGATTAATCAGCGGTCTGGATTTATTGGGACTATTAAGTAGTGGGGGAATTGCGACTATTCCGGTTGAGGTGGCCAGTCCGTTTGACCGTGTAGAGATAGGATTGTACAGTACGGTAGGTTTAAATTTAGCAGCTTCCGATTTACGCATTTACGGTGTAACACGTTCAAGTGTGTCTTGTCCGGCGCCGACACCGACACCAAATCCGTTATTTAGCCCAGAATGTGCGAATACCACCATTGTTTCGTCATCAAATGCTGATGATCCTCAATTTGCGGTAGATGGCAACTTTGATAGCTACGCTACGATACGCTCCGATGCAGGAATTCTAGTAGGCCTTGCTAGTAGAGCTGGATATTTGGAAGCAAAGTTTGATGCTCCAGTTCCTATTGGTAAAACTACTTATATCCGTATAGACTACGATCAAGATGTCTTGAAGTCTCTATTGGCTGGAAGTATAGGGGACTTAGTCGGAGGACTGGTAAATGGTCTCGTATTGGGGAATCATTTCTTCGAAGTACAGCTCAAGAATGGTAATTTAGAAACATTGAATACATCGAGTGCTAACCTTTTTGCTTCTTCAGCAGGTCAGGTTAAAATTGTACAGGATAAGGCCGGTCGTTATTATATTGCGATTAAGGCAAATGAGTCTTTTACGAATATTAGGTTAACAGATAAAACCACCTCTGCTGTAGGGCTTTTATCTTCTGATAAATATTTAAATGTTTATAATATATGCTACGATGCTAGTAACGCAATTTGTGATCCTGCTTTTTCTACCTCTTACGAGGGGAGTGGTATTTCAGTAGATTTACTGCAGCTTGGCAAGACAGGCGTCATCAATGCTCAAAATGCGATTGATGACAGTGATGTAACATTTTCTGAAATTAACCTTGGTGTATTGAGTGTGGCAGGCTATATGTCGCAATTCATAAATTATAACTCACTAAGTGATTCAAAATCTGTATTTAAAATAAAACTAGCTTTAGCTGCTAGCAAAACATTAAATGTTGACTTGTTAGGAGCATATGAAGTACTGGCTTATAATGGCAATACGGAAGTATATCGTCGTACATTAAGTTCAGGTTTATTAAACGGCACCGATCTTCTCGGCTTGTTAGGAGGACAAGAGTCAACAATTACTTTTGCACCTGGAAAGGCTTTTGATCGTATTGAGATCCGAGTAAATGGCTTGTTAGGAGTTAGCGCTTTTGAGTCAGCCGTAAAAGTATATAATGTGAAACGTTTTGGGCCTGACGGTTCAGCTTGTCCTGATCCAGATTTTGTGTTGCCTGCAGCCACTCCAACGCCATTCGAAGTCCCAGCCTGTGATGCCAAAGTTATAGATTCACAACACGCGGATTACCCTTGGCTAGCTGGAGATGGTAATAACGAGTCCTATGCAACCTTAAGGGCTGGCAGTGGATCCTTATTGGGAATTGGTGCGTACTCAGGATTCTTAGAATATGAAATAGCTAATGGAGTTGCAGCTAATAAAACTACCTATGTACGTATAGACATGGAAGATAATATCTTGGATCGTCTGCTAAGTGGTACATTAGGTAATTTAGTAGGGGCAGTTGGGGGGCTAGTTCTAGGTGATCACTATTTTACAGTGGAGGCTAAAACGGAAACTGGAGGAACTACGGTACTAACAGGCTCAAGTGCAAATGCTTTTTTTGGAACCAGTGGTGGAGACTTACGCATTGTTCAGGACAATATTGGACGTTACTACATAGCTATTACACCTAATCAGGCGTATAAAAATATTAAAATCACAGAGCACTTCCCTGCATTAGTTGGAACTACGAAAGATGGTGCGACAATGAAGATCTTTGAGGCTTGTAGAGAAATTGGAACAGACAACTGTCTGCCAGCTCAGTTTACGTCTTTTGATCAATCGGGACTTTCGTTAGGAGTTTTAAATGGTGCTGGTGTAAAAGATGCAGATCATGCAATCAGTGATAACTCTTCCGATTATTCGGAGATTAGCACGGGAACTGTAGCGGTGGCGGCAGAAGTTGCACAACGCATCTATTTCAATAAGCTTTCTGCTGCTGGAGATACTTTAAAAGTACGTCTACAGATGGACCCAGCTAGTTTAGTAGCAGTAGATTTGGCTGGACGTTACAAAATCGTTACTTACAATGGAAGTGCGGTAGCCGAAACATTCACCTTACAGCAAGGACTGATTAATAACCTTAATTTGTTGGATTTGTTCAGTTCTGGAGGAGTACAGACCTTGACCTTCAAGACTAATACATCTTATGATCGTGTAGATGTAGTTGCTGGGTCACTGCTAAATGCAGCTCTAACCCCTGCAATTCGTCTTTACGAAGTGAAACGTATAGGTGCAGGATGTCGGTTAACAACGACTCCTTCTCCATTCGAAAATCCAGTATGTGTGACTACAATTAGAGCATCCTCAAATGCCGATAATATTTCGAATCTATTCGATAACGATTTTGATTCGTATGCAACCCTAAGATCTGGATCTAACTCTTTATTAGGACAGTTATTAGGAGGTCAACCGAATCAATATACTGGATTTGTTGAGCTAGGATTTGATGCACCAGTGGATGCAAATAGAACAGCCTACGTACGCATTGATTTTGAACCAACATTATTAAGTAAGTTGTTAGCAGGAAGTGTTGGTGGTGCTTTAGCAGGATTGGTCGACAATCTGTTGCTTGGAAATCATTACTTCAGTATTCAAGCGAAAAATGGAAACGCTATTGTACTGGAAGGTGCTACTAATAATAATTTTGGAAATAATAATGATGGTATCCGTATTGTTCAGGATGCATTAGGACGTTACTACATAGCTATTACGCCAACGCAACAATTTGATGCCATTCGTATTACTGACCATACCAATACAGCTTTTGCATTGACTTCAAATGGAAATTCAATGAATGTATATGGTGCTTGTGTAGATAATCCGTTGACAGACTGTCAGCCAGTATTTACTACATCATATGATGCTAAAGGGCTTTCTTTGGACGCGGCTGGTTTGGCTGGAGGTAGTGGCGTTACAAATGCAAATCATGCTATTGATGCGAATACCACTAACTACTCGGAGATTAGTCTAGGTGTAGTAGGAGTGGGCACGTCAGTAAAACAGATATTTGACTTCCGTAAAGTAGCATTAGCTAGTGAAGTTGTTAATATTAAATTGCAGTATGGTTCAGGCGCTTTAGATGCCAACCTCATAGGTGGTTTGGAAATCGTCGCTTATAAAGGCGCTATTCCAGTTAAAACCTTGGATGTACAAAGTAGATTGATTAACGGACTGAATGTCTTAGATATATTGAACAATGGAGCAACTGGAATTATTCCGTTTGCACCGGGTGTTGAGTTCGATCGTATCAGTGTAGGATTGAGTGGTGCTGTTGCCGTAGGCGTACTTCCGGCTTTACGTGTATATGCAATCGAGAAAGATTGTAATACGCCGATGTTTAAATCTTGGAAATCATTTGTCGTCGGTACTGACGCTAATGTCAAAACTGTAAAAGGTGGCGAAGAGGTAACGTATACGATTCATGTTCGTAATACAGGTACTGTAGCATTGAATGATTTCATCATTACGGATGCTGTTCCTGCCAATACAACTTTTGCATCTGCCGCTAACGGTGGAAGTGAGGTTGGAGGTATTGTGACATTTAATGGTGTTGATATTGCAGCCGGAGCTACAGCAAAGGTGAGCTTTAAAGTGGATGTGGATGCGGACTTAACAGGTGTTACTGAAATACGTAATGTAGCATTGGTTAAGAAAGACGCTACGGATTCTGGTACGGAGACATTGCCACCATCACCTACGGATCCTAACGAGCCGGATGAGACAGGTGGCACGGGAACTATTATACCAGTGACACCAGTATCTACTATCGCTACTTGGAAAGCAGCAGACAAAACGGCTGTACAAGGAGGCGAAGATATTACTTATACAATTTATATTAAAAATACAGGTAATCAGGCCTTGACCGGATTGTCGGTCAAAGATCCGATTCCGACTGGTACCACATACAAATCTGGAGGTACGTCAAATACGGCAACAGAAGTTACTTTTACGGGTATTGATGTTCCTGTAGGAGCAATTGTTCCAGTAACGTTCATTGTTACGGTGAAGAATGATCTTACAGGCTTAACAAATATCAGCAACGTAGCTACTGTCACAGCTGGAGGTACACCAGTGCCGACGACTCCGGCAGACCCTACAAATCCTAAGCTTGGGCCTGATGTGACGAAAAATCCAGGAGACCCTACGTTGGTGCTAGTTACAGATAACTTTGCGTTAGTTTCTTGGAAGAATGCGGTTGTCAATAATGACCCTGCTGTTACTACAGTAAAAGGAGGGGAAGTAATCGAATATAGTATTTATGTACGCAATACAGGTAATAAGGATTTGACCAATGTGGTTATCAACGATCCTTTGCCTGCAGGTACGACTTTGGTTTCCGGTAGTTTGCCATTCACCATTACGACATTGAAGGTGGGGGCCACATCTATAGGTTATACCTTTAAAGTCAAGGTTAATCAAAATCTTACAAATGTTAGCGAAATTAAAAATATTGCAAAAGTAACTAGTACGGAGATTACGACTGAGCAGGAAAGTTATCCTTCTGATTTAGGTAATCCGAACGAACCGGATGTGACTAAACCAGCGGGTACTGTGACTTCGGTAACTCCGGTAAATAGTATTGATTTAACATTAGCAGGTGTTAGTAACGGAGCTGTTTCTAGCATGGCAGCTAGTGACGATCAAATAACTTATACAGTTACCGTAACAAATACAGGCAACCAGGATTTAGTGGCTCTTGATTTGGCAACCACTATTCCTACAAATACAACTTCTGTAAATGATGGTGTTTTTACTGCCAATGGAACAGATTTGACTTTTACCATACCGACTTTGAAGGTTGGTCAGACAGCGACTTATAGTTTTGTTGTCAAAGTGGGCACGATAGATAACGTTACAGTACCTTCTATCGATAATAGTGTTAAAGCTAGTAATACGGTTGTGTCTGATACGAAACCGCATACAATGTTGACGAATTGTACACCGGTTGTGGCTGGCAATTTGACATTGACATCTTCTGTCTCAAGTGTATGCATTGGCGGATCCATTACCTTAGAAGGTGCTGTTAGTGGTGTTGCAGGAGTAGATCCAAGTATGATCAAATGGTACCGTGCTTATAATGAAACTACAGAGGCCGTAAGTGGTTCTTTAGGAGCTGGGGCATCTGTGGTGGTAACTCCTACTGGAGTTGGCACTATTACATATTATGCTGTTGTTGAAGGAGCTGGGGTCTGTTTCGACAATCCACCTGCAAAGATATCGATTATCGTGAATGCTTTACCAGCTACGCCAACGATTACACCGAGTTCAGCTACTGTTTGTGAAGGTGAACAAGTTACATTGACAGCTACAGGTGGTGTGACTTATGTCTGGTCGAAAGTTGGAGAGGCAACTCCTCTTGCAGAGACAACCGGTACATTGACTCTTCTTGGAGCATTATCTGATGCAGGAAAATATACAGTTAGGGCTGTAAATGAAGATGGCTGTACAAGCGACGCTTCGACAGCTGTGGAAGTTGTAGTCAACCAGAAACCTGTTGCATTAATAAGCCCATCTTCTTCGTCAATTTGTGCGGGAGAAAATATTATTCTGACCTCTAATAGTGCTACTAATAACAAGTGGTATAGAGATGGAGTACTGTTGTTGGATGAGGCCGGTAATACTTTGACAGCAGAGACAATTACGGTTAATAAATCTGGAAGCTATACCTTGGTGATAGTTGATGCAGTAACAGGTTGCGAAAGTTTACCTTCTGTACCTACAGTCATCACAGTTAACCCACTTCCGGTAATTACGTTGATTGGAGAGACTCAAATGACAGTAGCTTTGGGTAGCTCTGTTGCATTGCCTACAATTTCGAATCCTGATGCCGATGTCACCTATACTTGGTATGATGAAAAAGGAAAAGTGATTGATCCACTTTTGCCGGTTACCTTAAACTCGGCAGGTGTGTATACGTATACAATCGTCGCCAATAATAATGTGAGCGGATGTATGGCGTCAACAACGGTAATTATTACAGTTTTTGACAGTAATGGCTGTCCTCCAATCTATAAAAGACATTATGCTTCTTCACAGAAATGGGTGAGCACACTACCTGGATTGAATGGAGTGACTGATGCTGGCAATGCAGTTGATGGCAATCCGAGAACGTATTCGAAATTATATGTGACAGCTGTTGCCTTAGGACTTGGTACGACATATCAAGATTTGAAATTTAATGATAAAATTGATAAAGGTACTCCTGTAACCATAAAGGTTGGCCCAGGTGGCGGATTATTAGGATTGGGAGATGGGCTATCCATTGTTGGTAGACGAAATGGAAGTGACATTAGTACCATTCAGCCTGTGGATGGTAAGCTATTGAGTTTGATCGATGGTGAAAGTTCTTACGAGTATACATTTGTACCAGCAAACTCCAATGGGCCTCAGGATTATGATGAGGTACGTATTATTTATGGTGCGTTATTGTCCGCTGCAAAAACCTTCAATATTTATGGTGCCTATATTAATGAACCAGTTTCTCAGTTAGATTGTAACCAACCGGAGATTATAGACGTTCTATCTGGGACACAGGATTTAGGTTTAGCGGCACTTACTGCTACAATAGGTGTAAGGGATGCTTGGAATGTGGTAGATTCAGATTCTACTAATTATGCCCAATTATATAGTGGAGTAGGTGTTTTAGCTGCTGCTCAATTGACTGCAACCTTTAAATCTGTCAGTCTTCCAGGAGATAAGCTGGAAATTAAAGTTTCTAATCCAAATCAGATACTACAGTTGAGTTTGTTGAGCGGGATGGAGGTGCAACGTTATCACGGTACTACACCTGTGGGTTCAGCATTGAGTTCTGATGGAAACTTGCTGAAATTGGTGTTACTTTCTGGAAACAATGATGGAAGGATTATAGTAGATCCTCAAGATGATTTACCATACGATCGAGTGAAAATTTCGTTAGGCGGTACAGTGAATGTGCTTGATTTCTTGAATGTATATTACATTAAGCGGACACCGAAGATTGAAATTACTAATCCTGTGGTAGATGGTAAAATTGAGTTATGTCCTAGTGAGTCGTTGAACTTGACTATACCGCAATCCTGCGTTACTTACGAGGTGTCTTACAATGGCCAGCTTTTGGATCCTATCCAAGGAACCCCAGGAGGATTTAAATTACCTAGCGGGTTGACAGCAGGTGAGTATACTTTGTTGGTACAACAAAAACGCTACGGTTGTAACTTTGGCGAACCCCAAGAAGTCTTATTGACTTTGTTACCATCACCAGTTTCGACTGTCAAGCTCAATGATGTGGAACAAACAGCAATTACGTTGGCGCCATACGAGGAATTAAATGTAGAGGTTACAACAGATGCGACTACAACTATAGCAAAATGGGAAATTAATGAAAATGGTACGTGGGATGATTACACTATAGCTAGTACAGCGAAAACATTTACATACGATGTGCCATTAAAACCGGCTGGTTCTCAAGTCAAATTCAGAGCTTTATTAACTTCTGATAAAGGATGTGATGCGTATACAGGTGAAATTGTATTAAATATCAAAGCTCAAGAGGTTGATTATGATAATTCGAGACTTGTAGTTAAAAAAGGTACAGCCGTTGCAAATGGTTCGGATATGAATGCGATCGAAGCACAGATACGCGATAAGTTTGATATGCCTATTGCGGGTATCACGGTAGCGTATACCGTTTCAGGCTTGCCAGAGGCTCAGCCATCCGCGTTGACGGGTACTTCGGATGCAAATGGTCAGTTCGAATTGACATTGACCAGTGAGAAGATCGGTACAGCTAGTATCACAGCTACTGCTGGTGGTACAGCGATCACGGTAGGAAGCCCGGCATTGGTTACGTTTGTTGCCGGTGCTATTGATTTCCGTAAATCAAACATCGAGGTTGTAGATAACAATGCTACAGCGGATGGTATATCTAAGAACAAAGTTGTCGTCAACTTAATGGATGCGTTCAGTAATCCGGTTGCTAATGCTTCAGTAGCATATACTGTTGCAGGTTTGCCAGAGGCTCAGCCATCCGCGTTGACGGGTACATCGGATGCAAATGGTCAGTTCGAATTGACATTGACCAGTGAGAAGATCGGTACGGCAAGTATCACAGCTACTGCTGGTGGTACAGCGATCACGGTAGGAAGCCCGGCATTGGTTACGTTTGTTGCCGGTGCTATTGATTTCAACCTATCTAATATTGAGGTTATTGATAATAACGCAACTGCAGATGGTGTTGAAGAGAATAAAGTACGAGTCAATTTAGTGGATGCTTTCAATAATCCGGTTGCTAATGCTTCTGTGGAGTACACCGTTTCAGGTTTGACAGGCGTTCAGACATCTACATTAATTGGTACTTCAGATGCTAATGGCCAGTTTGAACTAACGT
>NZ_WFKN01000001.1:0-557049 GCF_011007405.1 Sphingobacterium sp. xlx-130 | reverse complement strand
ACGAGTCAATTTAGTGGATGCTTTCAATAATCCGGTTGCTAATGCTTCTGTGGAGTACACCGTTTCAGGTTTGACAGGCGTTCAGACATCTACATTAATTGGTACTTCAGATGCTAATGGCCAGTTTGAACTAACGTTGACCAGTGAGAAGATCGGTACAGCTAGTATCACAGCTACTGCTGGTGGTACTGCGATTACATTGGGAAGCCCGGCATTGGTTACGTTTGTTGCCGGTGCTATTGATTTCAACCTATCTAATATTGAGGTTATTGATAATAACGCAACTGCAGATGGTGTTGAAGAGAATAAAGTACGAGTCAACTTAGTGGATGCTTTCAATAATCCGGTTGCTAATGCTTCTGTGGAGTACACCGTTTCAGGTTTGACAGGCGTTCAGACATCTACATTAATTGGTACTTCAGATGCTAATGGCCAGTTTGAACTAACGTTGACTAGTGAGAAGATCGGTACAGCAAGCATCACAGCTACTGCTGGTGGTACTGCGATTACATTGGGAAGCCCGGCATTGGTTACGTTTGTTGCCGGTGCTATTGATTTCCGTAAATCAAACATCGAGGTTGTAGATAACAATGCTACAGCGGATGGTATATCTAAGAACAAAGTTGTCGTCAACTTAATGGATGCGTTCAGTAATCCGGTTGCTAATGCTTCAGTAGCATATACTGTTGCAGGTTTGCCAGAGGCTCAGCCATCCGCGTTGACGGGTACATCGGATGCAAATGGTCAGTTCGAATTGACATTGACCAGTGAGAAGATCGGTACGGCAAGTATCACAGCTACTGCTGGTGGTACTGCGATTACATTGGGAAGCCCGGCATTAGTTACGTTCGTGGCAGGAGCTATCGACTTCCGTAAATCAAACATCGAGGTTGTAGATAACAATGCTACAGCGGATGGTATATCTAAGAACAAAGTTGTCGTCAACTTAATGGATGCGTTCAGTAATCCGGTTGCTAATGCTTCAGTAGCATATACTGTTGCAGGCCTGCCAGAGGCTCAGCCATCGGCATTGACGGGTACATCGGATGCAAATGGTCAGTTCGAATTGACATTGACTAGTGAGAAGATCGGTACGGCAAGTATCACGGCTACGGCAAATGGTACTGCGATCACGGTAGGTAGCCCAGCGTTGGTTACGTTTGTCGTAGGAGCAGTCGATTACGACAAATCGAATCTGAAGGTCACAAAAGATGGCGCTATCGCCGACGGTGTTGATTATAACGAGTTTACTGCGACTATCCTTGATAAGTTTGAGAATCCAATTGCCAATAAGGATGTTGAGTTCGGTATTACAAATCCTGACGGGAGTAAGACTAGCAAAACAATTACTACGGATGCGAACGGTAAAGCTGTTATCCCGACGACTTCTACAAAACCTGGAATAGTTACTGTAGACGCACAGGTAGATGCAAAGTCTATTAACGGTAGCCCAGCAACGGCAAGATTTGTTATCGCTAATAACTTAGAAGTAACCAAAGTAGCTGATCAAAACCGCGTAAAAGCTGGTACAAATACAACGTTCACTGTGACGATTAAGAACGACGGGCCAGCCAACATTGCAGCGGGTAAGGTCATCACTCTCGGTGAAATGCCAAGCACAGGTCTGACGATTACAGGCTACGAAGTGACTTCAGCAAATGGTACAGCTGTTGGAACGGGTAACTCTGCTACGATAACTACAAGTAGTGCAATTGCAGTAGGAGGTACGATCACTGTAAAGGTAACAGCGGCGGTAGGAGCAGATGCACCATCTACCATTACAAATGGTATTAAAGTTTGGGGACCAGATAAAGATCCTGGTACTGATCCTGAGGATGATAAAGATGAAACGCCACCAGTTCCGGTAGATCGCGAATCGAATTTGAGTATTGTTAAAAAGTCAGATCAGACTCGCGTAAAAGCGGGAGAAAATACTACCTTTACATTGACTATTACAAACGATGGTCCATCTACTATCGATATTGGCAAAAAAATCCAGTTGACAGAACGTCCTGGTGATGGCGTAACTATCGATAAATATGAAATAATAGGTACGAATGCAACGGTCAATGGAACGGCTAATAATGCAATAGTAACTACAACAGCCAAGATAGCTCAAGGACAAACGATTGTAGTAAAAGTTACAGCTAAAGTCGATGCAGATGCACCAACGACTATTACCAACGGTATTACAGTATGGGGGCCTGATAAAGATCCAGGAAAGGATCCAGAAGACGATGAGGACGATACACCTCCAATTCCTGTAGACCGTGATTACAACTTGACAATAGAAAAAGTAGCGGATGAGACACATGTTAAAGCCGGTGAGACTACAACATTTACAGTGACGATCACCAATAATGGTCCTTCTGTGATGGAGATAGGCAAAGAGATCAAGCTAACTGAGCGTCCAAGTGCTGGAGTGACTATAGAGAAATATGAGGTAGTCGGTGATAATGCGACAATAGCAGCTTCAGGTAATAAAGTTACCGTAACAACTACGGCTAAATTGGCTTTAAATGGTACTATTACGGTGAAGATTACCGCTAAGATAGATGATGAAGCTCCAGAGAAGATTACCAACGGAATCTCTGTTTGGAGACCAGGTAAGCCTGATACGGAAGATCCGGACGATGAAGATGATACTCCGGAGATACCAGTAGTCTATCCATTGATTCAAGCGGTAGATGATATTGCTGAAACAAAGACAGCAATACCGGTGATAGTGGATGTCTTGGCTAATGATGTCGTTACAAAATGGGATATTAACCCAACGAGTCTAGAGGTAGTTACATCGTCTTCGGGCGCTCAGGTTAATGTCGAGATAGATGGTAAGGTGACATATACCTCATCGCGTGATATGATCGGTGAAGATACCTTTACTTATCGCGTGAAGGATGTAAAAGGCAGATGGAGTAATATAGCAACAGTGCGTATAGCAGTGGTTAGCAACGACTTGGGTATTCCGAACATCATAACGCCGAATGGTGACGGTAAAAACGATGTGTTCCGTGTCAAAGGGCTTGAGCTGTATGATAGAGTCGCACTTACAATTGTTAACCGTTGGGGGAATGAAGTGTACAAGAGTAATACATACAATAATGATTGGGGTGGATTGGGATTGAGTGAAGGCACTTACTTCTATGTGCTAGAGTTGATGAAAGGTGGAAAAGTAGAGGTACATAAAGGATGGGTGACAATCAAATCAAATTAATTGAAGTAATTAAGTAATACGCGTTATGAAACGATACGGAATAAAATGCGCACTAACGTTGACCATGGCTCTTCTAGTATGGAAGGGCTACGGCCAACAAAACATTCAGTTTACGCAGTACATATTTAACTCGATAAGTATTAATCCAGGCTATACGGGCTATAAGGAGGAATGGTTTGGACAGATGGGGCTCCGTAGCCAGTGGGCAGGATGGGATGGGGCTCCAAAAACAGGAACTATCTCGGTAGACGGAGTGCTCGATCAAGATAAGCGACATGGGGTAGGGCTTCAGGTTACCGCAGATCAATTGGGAGCGCAAGCAGCAACCAGTGTCTATGCGAATTATGCTTTGCGTTTACAATTGGATCGTAGAGATGAACACCGGTTGGCGTTAGGTATTGCGGCAGGAGTGACACAGTACAGTCTTGATGGTAATAAACTAAAATATCACGATCAGGGGGATGTGGTAGTTCCGGATGGAAAGATCTCTACTTGGAGACCGGATGTTCGTTTGGGGGTGTATTACAGCAATCCGAAGTGGTACGCAGGTGTTTCTGTTCAGGATTTGTTTAGCAATAGTAATAGCGGTGAGGATTTTCAGTTCAATCAAAATTCACTTGAAAGTCTGTACCGTAAAGTCCATGGTTATTTTATTGCAGGGATGCTCGTAGAACTGGATCGAGGTTTAATGTTGAGGCCAAGTATTCTTATAAAGGATGATTTCAAAGGACCGACTTCTATGGATGTCAACGCCATGTTCATCTTTAATGACAAGTTTTGGATAGGTGCAGGATACAGAACGAGAGCAAAGATTTTTAATCGGGAGTATGTATCAAATTCTGCAAGTAAACTAAGTTCATTGAATTCTATTAGTGGTGTTGCTCAATTTTATGTTTCGCCAAAATTCCGAATAGGATACTCTTATGATCATATGCTCAACCGTATGAGTGGTATGCAGAATGGAACGCACGAGGTGACTTTAGGTGTTACTTTTGGAAGAACAGGAAGACAGGTCTTAAGCCCGAGGTATTTCTAAGATCATTAAGGATGACAAAAACTAGTTAGATAACTACAAATTGTGAAACATATGAACAGAAGATATTATAAGGGAATAGGAGCTTTAGTTTTACTATTGGCTCTAAATATACAGTCTATCCTGGCGCAAGAGCAACCGGGACGGAAAGCTCGTGCTGAGCAGCAGTTCTTACGAATGGAATACGCTAATGCAGCACAGTCGTACGAAGAACTAGTGTTGGATAAAAAGAATCCGAAGACACTGGACATGGAGCGGTTGGCTGAGAGCTATTACTATATAAAGCGTTATGATCTGGCGGAGAATTGGTTCTCCAGAATAGTCATGTTAAGTGATGCCAGCAAGGAAGCGCATTTGAAATATGCTGAGGTATTAAAGCAACAGGGAAAATACCCAGAGGCGAAAGAACAATATGGAAAGTATATCAATAAGTATGGAGCTAGTCAAGAAATAGATCGCGCTATTATCGGTGCTGATTCTGCGGCTTACTGGATGCAACACCCTACTAAACATCAGATAAAGAATGAGCAGGCAGTAAATACCGCACTGGCCGAATTTGGACTTACCCCAACGGCAAACGGCGCTTTATATGCGGCCGAACCCAATAGCTTGTTAAAGGAGAAGAGTGGAATGACTGGTCAGGCCTATCTGAAAGTATATTCGGCCGAGCGTCGGATGGATGGGAGTCTTAATTATCCTAACTTGATGACAGAAGCATTTAATAATTCTACCTATCATGTAGGGCCTGTCGCTGTAAACCTAGCAAATGATATGTTGTTTTTAACACGTACCTATGCCGGTAAAGATGCGCAAAAGTACAAAGAAAACGCGCAACGTTGGAAAAAGCAGAACTTGGAGCTAAGCATTTACAAGAAAAATGGAGATGCTTGGGTGGAGGGGAACTTTCCTTTCAATAATGTAAAAGAGTATTCACTGGGACATGCTGTATTAAATAAAGATGAAACGGTTCTTTATTATGCTTCAGATATGCCGGGTGGACAGGGAGGTGTCGATATTTGGTATTCCGAATTGCAGAGCGACGGCACCTGGGGGGATCCCCAGAATGCAGGTAGCCAGATCAATACGACAGGCGATGAAATGTTCCCTGCGATAGAGGGAGATAATCTCTATTTTTCCAGTACAGGCCATATAGGGATGGGCGGATTGGATATTTTTAGAGCCAAAGGTGCGAAATCTAATTTTTCAAAACCTATCAACATGGGATATCCGGTAAACTCAGCTTCTGATGACTTTGCTTTTGTAAACAGTATGGATGATGACAATCATACGATGGGGTATCTATCTTCCAATCGTTTAGGAGGAGTTGGGTCTGATGATATATATTCCTTTACGTTGACAAAACCTCGGTTAAATATTGAGCTGATTACGATCGTGAAAGATAAGAAAACGGGCGAAATATTGGAACAGTCGATAGTCATGTTATATGATCAAAAGAATGTCGTCGCCAGAGGTAGTACAGATATCAATGGAACTATAAATTTTGATCTGGATAAAGGATTGGCGTATAAAGTTTACGGCGAGAAACCAGGGTACATGGCCGATAGTATACTGGTTAATGCTGTTTTTCCAAAGCAAGATACCACGATTAGAGTTACATTAAATTTACAACCGGTAAATAAAGTGGGTGAGAAGTTTGTTCTAGAAAATATTTATTACGACTTCGATAAACATAATATTAGACCAGATGCTGCTTTGATCTTAGATAAGTTGGTCGCTACTATGCGCAACAATCCAACATTGAAAATCGAATTATCAAGTCATACTGATAGTCGAGGATCTGATAGTTATAATATGAAGTTATCACAAAAGCGTGCCCAATCTGCTGTCGATTATATCGTCAGTAAAGGAATTGAAAGAGATCGGATGGTCGTCAAAGGATACGGAGAAACTAGATTGGTAAATAAATGTTCGAATGGAGTGAAGTGTACGCCGGAAGAACACCAGGCAAACAGGCGGACAGAAGTCGAAGTGATTGCTTATTAACTAGCTCAGTTTTTTTATCATACGATTCAGTATGATTTTATAATGGTAGATGCGGAATGCGGTATTTTCTCCCCGATTTTACCGCTTCCTTTTTTCTGAAAGTGTCCGTATAATTGATTCGTTTTAACTCTTTATCCTATCAATGAGCTTACTTCGTACGGTTTTAATGGACATCAAGAACTTTCATATCTGTAAAGTCTATACTATTAACAATTATACCTATTCCTTGAAGAGAATGTACAATATCATTTTTACTAATCTCACAGGAGCTACTGGCTTCTATAGAAATCATAACTGAATTCGCTGTCTTACCATTGGTGAGGTCTTGATAAAGATTTTCGTAGATCTGTAACATAGGTCTCTTTATAAATTGTTTGTCTGGCAATTACATAGAGTAGGTGAGAACGCTAAAAGTTACAACTTTTAAAAATATGGACTATGAAAAAAATGAGAAACTGGAGGAAGAATGAACTATCAATATTGTTCATCTTTGTAGATAGCACACAAACTTTAAAAGTTTGTACCTTTGTCGTAGAATAGTCCGTATAGTAGAATGAATATAGCTGATTTATTGATAACAAGAAAGGAAGCAGTTTCTTTAGATGACATCATCCTAACTCAAGATAGTAAAGTACAATTAGATCGTTTACTGAAAGAGCATAAGTATCTGGATATATTGCAGGGATATGAACTCCCTGTAAATAATAAAATACTGTTGTATGGGGCTTCTGGTTGTGGTAAGACGACAACAGCCAAAGCTTTGGCCAATGCGTTAAACAAACCTATCTATATTCTTAATCTCAGTAACGTAATCAGTGCCAAGATCGGAGAGACATCTCAGCATTTGAAACAGGTCTTTGATAAAGCCGGCCGTGATCAAGCTGTCCTTTTTCTAGATGAATTTGATCAGATTGGGAAATCCCGTATGAGCGAAGATAAAGATGTTGGGGAGATACGTCGTCTTGTCAATACATTGATACAGTTGATCGATTACTATCCTGAAAAGGCATTGTTAATCTGTGCTACCAATCATATTGAAGTTATCGATAAGGCAATCCTTCGACGTTTTCAGATACAAGTTGAATACACACTGCCCGCATCAAATGTACTGGATGAATACTATGATTCTCTATTGCGAAGGCTGCCTGAAAAGGTAGCTAGTGTTATAGAACGTAAGTACGGTATATCTTTTGCTGAGGCCAAGGATTACGCATTTACTCAGGCAAAATGCAATTTGATCGAGCAGTTAGAGCGTAGCGAAACGCTATTACAAGATGAAGCCTTAGAAGCGTAGCTTTTATCTATAGGTAGGTATCTTCATGCAGACTCCATAGACCCTTGCTTAAAGTGCAACGGGCCAATAGTTTTGAAACTATTGGCCCGTTTTGTAATTGTTCAGACTAATTATACAACTGGTTGAACAGAAGCTTGAATGTGGCATGACTTTGTGCGCGATTCGTAATTTCAGGACCAAAAGCAATAAGCTTTCCGTCGCCTATTTTGGCAGTTAGGCCTATGCTTACGCCTTCTAGGTAATGCTGACCGTGTGCCCATCCACTCAAAAGCGATTTTTTGTTGTTGATACTGCCTAAGGAGTACAACATATCTGTATTTTCGATTTTAAAGACCGGACTATTGTTAAAGACGATATTTACCTTACTATTCATGCCAAAATTTTCTGCTCGTGAAAGATCTAGCTCCGCTTGCAAAATACTTGTCGGTATATAATAATCAGAACTGCTTAGTCCCACAGCTTTGTTTTGTTTATCAGTTGTCAAGAGCGGGTCTACTACAGGTAACTTAAAATGGTATACCAGATCTGAAGAACTACCGATGGTCAATATTTTTCCACCTTGCTCGATGTATTGTTCTAATATTGGGATAGACTTACTTTTCGTAACCTGTCCAAGTAAATGAGTGAATTGAGTAGGAACCAGACGGTCTTCAGGTAGCCTGAATTTAGTTGTTTCCTCTCGTCGGGTGGGAATGCCTTGACCTACAAAAAGCAAGATGTCATATTTTTTAATATCATTATTGTCTATATTTTTCGGATAGAATAGCTCATAGTTAAAGCCGTATTGTTCGAGAATCCAACGCGTCCAACCAGAAGACATAGAACCACCATAATGATCGAATAACCCGATCTTCAGTGGTTTTATAGAGATTAGGTGTTTAGGTTTCTTGTCTATGGCTTGGATATTAAGATTTAGATCATGAATAGTGTTCTGAAGGAGGTTCTGCTGTTTTCCGTCGATGTAAAAGTCTTTTGAATGAAGGTCCCGTTGGGGTTTTAGACCCGCAGCAATTAATTTGTTAACGACCAAAAACGCATCATTTGCTTTTGCGTTGATAAGGTATCCTCCTCGGCTGGTCAGCAGTTTGTCGGTAGGCGGAGTAAGAGCTATTCCATACGGTTTCCGTTCAAAAGGACCTGCAATGTCCTCGTAAAGACGGTCATATTGTACCCCCATTTGGAGGCCTAGTGTCCAACCTGCAGCATCATAAGGTCGGATGGGTGGGCCACCTTCGTATTCGGTATCATGCGGATGATCCTGTGGCTCGAACATATCAATGATTTGTGGACGAAAGGCCTGATTTGTTTTTACAATAATGGAATTTTTTGGATAAGATTTACCAGCAATAGAAAAGTCCTCATGAGCCTGATATACATATATTCCTGATTTTATTAGCGCATTGACAAATTTTAAGGCTGTGCCAAAGTCTGCCTGGTCTGCTGGAATGATATAGCTACGAGGATCTCTGTTTTCGGAGTTACGATATAGACTGTCTACATAAGAAGTTGGGATACCTTTTGATCGAGAAGCGGAGGTCCCGTCGTAGGACATTTTTTTTGATTTAATATCATTTTCGTAGGCTGTTTTTAGCGCGTTAATATATCGTGGATACGCCGTCCAGTGGTCTGTATTACCTCTTTCAATGGAGTTCTTGCCCATTTTGTAGAAGTTGTACAGCAGTTTATCCCCATTTCGGGAGGCATAGTCTAATATGGCCATGTTCATTGATACAGAGTAATCTATGGATTGTTGAAAATGCCACTTTTGGGGAGATACGGGATTAGGTAGACCATTTCTTGGCATCTGTCGCTCAGCTATGAAAGGGATTTCCGCCGGGGTAGGACTACCTGTTGTCTCCGTCAGTATACCGATCATATTATGAAAGTAAGGTGCTGTACGCAACCCTCCATTCCACCAAGTGGAAAATGTGGACTGATCCATACGCACATAGCCAGGCTTGCCCTCTTCATTTAGTCTGTTTATCATGGCAAATCCCACACCATCGATTCCGCTTACGACTAAGGGGTCGTAAACCTGGTTAAAAGGGTCTCGGTAAGGAGGGCCTGCAACAACTGTCCCTTCGGGTGACGTTTGATGATGATTGTACACAATTTGCGGCAACCAGTCTACATACATGACTTTTGCCAGATTGCTCGCTTCTTTCATGTTGTACATAAAGAAATCCCGGTTATTATCATGTCCGACATACTTTTGGTATAACGTAGGAATAGACATGTTTCGATCCTTAGGATTTTCATATTGCATATACCAATCCGCAAGTAAATCCTGTCCATCAGGATTGACATGCCACATCAATACGACGACCTTATCGAGGTAGGTTAGTATCTCCTGATCGTTGCGTGAGGTAAGTTGATAAAGTGTCTCGACCAGTTGGTGCGATCCTACGGTTTCATTTGAGTGCATTCCTCCATCAATCCATACAATAGGTTTACCCGTCTTGGCTAGTTGCATCGCATCTTGCTCACTTATACCTTCGGCACGGCCTAAGGACTGCGATATTTTTCGATACTCTTCTATATTAGCAAGGTTTTCAGGAGATGAAATAATTAAAAGATATTGTTGCCGACCTTCCTCCGTCAGGCCTGCTTTTTGTATCTGTACGCGGTTGGATGATGAGGCTACTTTTAGAAAATAGCTTTCCATCGCTTTGTAATTTGCGATTTTATAATCGTCGCCGATGTTAAATCCAAAATGAGATTTGGGACTGCTGACTTCTTGAGCCTGTGTTTGTGCAAGTCCCAGTGTAAGGGAAAATAGATAGGTGAGTAATTTATTTACTTTCATCATTATTTATCGGAAGTTACGGCCTAAATAGCTTCTAGGGTTTACGAATTATTTCGGTTAATATAATGATAAAGATACTTTTTCTTTTTGGAATCTCTAGCTATATAAGAATCCCTTTAGATCTCCTTCTGATCGGTAAGAATAAAAAAAGCGATTCGTATTACGAATCGCTTTTGTACCCAGCGCCGGAGTCGAACCGGCACATCCGAAGATATTGGTGTTTGAGACCAACGCGTCTACCAATTCCGCCAGCTGGGCATGCTGTTGTTTCATTGTTGACGATGCAAATATAGGTCTAATCCTTAATAAAGCAAAGAAAAAAAATGTATTTTCTCAAAGTGTCTGATTATGAAATAGAAAGTTTTTTTGACAAGGTTCAAGCCCATAGAAAAGCTATTGAGAGATGGGCTGTATTCTAAAACAATAAAGGCCAGTTTTATGTACTGGCCTTTGCGAGGTATAAAATTAAGTGGACATTAACTAGTGTGCACTCAGTTGCTTTTTCTTTTCTTCATCAAAACCAGCTTCTAGTTCAGCCAATTTTTTCTTGCCATAAGCCATTCTTGTAATAACAACGAATAGCACGGGTACTATAAAGATGGCTAAGAATGTAGCTGCCGTCATACCTCCGAATACAGTCCAACCAATTGTCTGACGAGATACAGCTCCTGCTCCAGTAGAAAGCATCAAAGGAATAATACCTAAGATAAATGCGAGCGACGTCATGATAATCGGACGGAGACGAAGTTTAACAGCATCTAGTGTCGCTTCAATAAGATTCATACCGATGTCTACCCGTTCTTTTGCAAATTCTACGATCAAAATTGCATTTTTGGCAGCCAAACCAATGATAGTAACGAGACCAATCTGTGCAAAGATGTTATTGTCGAGCTGCGGAATAAACATTAACGTTAATATCGCTCCGAATATACCTAAAGGAACGGATAGTAAGATTGAAAATGGTACCGACCAACTCTCATAAAGAGAAGCTAACAATAAGAAAACAAATAGGATACACAGCGCAAAAATCTGTAATGTCTTAGAGCCCGATTGTTTCTCCTGTAATGTCAGTCCGGAGAACTGATAATCGTATCCAGCAGGAAGAGTCTGTGCCGCGACTTCCTCTAGTGCCTTGATCACATCTCCCGAGCTGTAGCCAGGGGCAGCACCACCAGAAATATCTATAGCACGGAATATGTTATAGTGATTGATCAAAGACGGCATAGTGATCAGTTCATAGCTGACCAAAGTTCCTAAAGGAACAGGATTGCCTTGAACATTATTCACATACAGTTTGTTGATATCGTCGATCCCCATTCTATAACCAACATCTGCTTGTGTTACAACACGGAAGTTACGGCCATATTTGGTGAAATCGTTGACATAGCTGCTACCTAGGTATGATGAAATAGTAGCATAGATACTTGAAATTGGCACTCCCATGCGTTTCGCTTGCTCGCGGTTTACTTCCAACTTATAGTTTGGCGAGTTGGAGTTAAATAGGGTATAAGCCATTCCTATTTCAGGACGCTGATTGGCTGCCATTAAGAATTTACCCACGGTAGCCTCGAACTGTTTGATATCTACGGTCTGTAGATCTTGAATCTGTAGCGAGAAACCTCCGGAAGCACCTAGACCCGGAATAGCAGGAGGTGTAACGGCTAATACCCTTGCTTTACTATATTGTGCATATTTCTTCATGATGGTACCTGTGATTTCATTCACAGTACGTTTCCGCTCTTTCCATGGCTTTAGCGATACGAATAGTGTAGCACCATTGGGTTTAAATGCTCTATTTAAGATATTGATACCCGAGATGGATGTCACATATTTTATTTCCGGGAATTCTTTTAAGAATTCTTTTTCCAGTTCTTCCAATACAGCATCTGTCCGTGCTGAAGAAGAACCTTCTGGCAGGGTAACACCGGCAAAAAACATTCCGCCATCCTCTGAAGGTATAAAACCTGTAGGCTTGACTTGGAACATCCACCCCGTGCCAATAAATATACATAGTAATACGATCAGTACTAATGGAGTCGCTTTGATCGCTTTTTTTACACCTTTAGAATAGGAATATGTTACTTTTTCAAACCACAAGTTAAATTTGTAGAAGAATTTGTTTAGGCCTCTGGATTCTTTCGTGACAGAAGTCGGCTTAAGCATTATAGAACAGAGGGCAGGTGTCAATGTTAAGGCTATAAAGGCAGAAAGCATTACCGAAACGGCAATCGTAATCGCAAATTGTTGGTACAATTTACCTACCATTCCTGGGATAAAACCTACAGGCACAAATACCGCTGATAGGATTAACGCAATAGCGATTACTGGAGCTGTGATGTCTTTCATGGCTCGCATAGTAGCTTCTTTTGCGCTCATCTTATAGTTATCTATATAGTGCTGTACGGCCTCCACAACAACGATAGCGTCATCCACAACTATACCGATGGCCAATACAAAGGCGAGCATCGTCAGGTTGTTGATCGAGAATCCAAATGCGAGGAAGAAGATAAAGGTGCCTACAATAGATACAGGAATAGCAAGTACTGGAATTAGCGTAGCTCTCCAGCTCTGTAGGAAGAAGAAAACTACCAACGTTACCAACAATAGAGCTTCTATCAAGGTCTGGATCACCGACTCGATGGATGCATTTACTACAGAAACCGTTTCGTAACCGATGACATAATCAACATCTTCGGGGAAGGATTTTTTTAGTTTTTCGAGTGATGAAAAGATACCTTCAGCAGTTTCTACGGCATTACCTCCCGGAGTCTGACTGATCATCATACCGGTTGATACCATACCATTTACTTTTGTCGAGGTACCGTAACTGAACTGTCCCAGCTCCACGCGAGCAACATCTTTTAGCAATACAATTGATCCGTCTTGATTGGTTTTAACGACTATCTCTTCGAAATCTTCAACTTCGGAAAGATCAGAATCTGTGATTACAGGATATTCAAACACTGTTGACGACTCTTGTGGTTTACCACCAACACTTCCTCCTGGGATACGTATGTTTTGTTCCGCTATGGCTGAAGAAACATCCGAAGGAGTCATTTTTAAGTTGGCAAGTTTGTTTGCATCTAACCACACCCGCATAGAAAACGGTTGACCAAATGCAGTAACATCACCCACTCCCTTAACACGCATTATCGCATCTTTGATATAAAGGTTGGCGTAGTTGGACAAGAATTTATCATCTCGCGTTCCTTTCGGCGAAACGAGGGATACCAACATCAGGATATCCGTGTTGGCCTTACGTGTAGTAACACCGAGACGACGGACAGCCTCTGGTAAAGATGGCTCGGCGATACCTACTCTGTTCTGAACGTCCAAAGTAGCAATATCGATGTCCGTACCAACCTCAAATGTTACTGTTATTTGTGATTGACCATTTGAAGTACTGTTGGAAGACATATAGATCATTCCAGGAGTACCATTGATTTGGCTCTCTATTGGTGTAGTTACTGTTTGTTCTACGGTCTGCGCATCTGCTCCAGTATAGTTGGCCGTTACGGTAACTGTAGGTGGGGCGATGGAGGGGTATTGACTGATAGGCAATGTCGAAACGGCAATCACACCAACGATGGTGATCAGGATGGATATAACCATCGCCGTTATTGGCCTTTTAATAAATACTTCTGATATCATTATTATTTATTTAGCGTCTAGCAATTATTTTTGTTTGTTTTCTACATTGTTCTCGGCAACTTTAGCTCCTGGCTTTAAGGATGCTGCTCCATCAACCACAATTTTTTGACCTGCTTCAAGCCCTGAGCTTACAACAATTTTGTCATTTATTTTGTGACCAAGTACAATCTGTTTCAATTCAACTTTGCTACTGTCGTTGATAGTATACACATTGAATGTTCCTAATTGCTCGAATACCGCTTTGTAAGGAATTACTAGTTCTTCTTGTGTCGATGTACTCTCTACATTTAATGTGGTGTTCATTCCTGCCCTAAGTGCATTTGTTCCATTGGAGAAAGAAGCCCTGACTTTCAAGGTTCCTGTTTGACTGTCTACGGCTCTATCTATTGTTACTATTCTTCCTGCATCTTCATAGCGGCTGCCGTCAGGCATAGATACATAGATTTGCGTTGACGAGTTTCCTCCCTGAAGTTTTGTGAACTCCGGGATGTCTTTTTCATTAATTTGAAACTCGACAGCAATAGGGTTGGTAGAGGATACCGTATTTAAAAGTGTAGTACCAGCATTAACCAATGCACCATTACGAACTTGCGATATACCGATATTACCCGAAAACGGCGCTACGATTACAGAGCGTTGTAAATTGGTGCGAGCGGTAGTTAGTGCTGCTTCAGCAGCTTGCACTTGCGCTTTTTGATTGTTTACATCTGTCATCGCATAGTCTAGTGTCTGTTTGGCGATAGCGTCTTTCTCTGCTAATGTTTGATAGCGTTGTAAATCTTTCTGTACGCGATCTAGGTTAGCTTTAGCAATTTCTAGGTTGGCTTTTGCTTGGTCGACCGCCGCCTGGTAGCGTATCCTATCGATTTCATAAAGACGTTGTCCTTTGCTTACAAAAGCACCATCCGCGACAAAAATATTGGTTATATATCCTGTTACCTCAGCTCTAATTTCTGTTTCCTGTAATGGAACCACATTTGCCGGGTAGCTCTTCAATCCTGATACAATTTCTTTACCTACGACAGCAGAAGAAACCGGCGTTGCCATCTCTGCTTGTTGTCCCGGAGCTCCTTTGGTTTTATTATCTTTAGAACCACAAGATTGCCATAACAATCCAGAACCGATAAGTAAGGCCGAAAGTAATTGATTTTTATTCATGACGTTATATTTTCTTTGTTAGTGAGGTTGTATTATTTGTTAATTTCTACTGTGCCTAAGGCTTTCTGTATGTCCAGTTTGCTCGACAAGACAGCATAAAGCGAGTTAAGATAGTTCAATTGCGAGGTTTTCAAATCAGTCTCCGCAGTCATTAATTCCAAGTACGTCTTTACACCGGCATCGTACTGCAGTTTAATGGTATTATATACTTCTTCTGAAAGCTCCATATTATCTTTCCCATTGCGCCATTCATTCATATTGGCTCTGTAGTTTGCCATAGCAGCAGAGTACTCTGTACTGATCTGGTTCTCTAGATTTTGGAGATCTAATGCAATCCGTTCTTCCTGTAGCTCCGATTTTTTTATCTCTTGGATTCTCTTTGTTCCTGTAAAAATAGGGACAGATAGGGTTAAACCAACATTTGATCCTGGAAAGTTATCTTTGTATAGATTTGAAAAGCTATCATTTCTATAATTCATTGCGTAGTTGGCATAGGCACTCACTTTAGGCAAGAAATTCCATTTTTGATATTGGGTATTTAATTGCTGGATTGCTTTTATGTTTTCGATTTGCTTATACTCAACCCGGTTTGCTATTTGTAATAATTCTGTTGTATCTAACAGAATATTGCTTTCCAAGCTCTGATTTGCAAAGGACAAAGAGATAGGTTGTGCTGTAGGAATTGCAAGTAATAATTTCATATAATCGTACTTGTATTTTCTATTTTCCGAAGCAGTCTTTAAATCTGCCTTAGCATTATTTAAGGAAATCTGAGCCCTTTTGAAGTCTGTTTTGTCAACAAGTCCTACCTCATAACGTGCATTAGCTTCTGTAAATTGACGTTCTAATCGTAAGATATTCTCGTTAATTATCTTGATCTGCTCTTCACTAGTTAGTATGTCGTAGTACGCTTTACTAACATCTACGACGGTATTTATCTTTGTAGATTCTTCATTAAGGTTGTTCTGTTGGCGCACATACTTGGATGCTTTCGATGCCTGAAACAATTGAGGACTGATCAATGCTTGGTCTGCCTGAAAAGTCAATGCACTATTGTTGCGTTGTCCCAGTGTGATGTTTGAACCGTTAAAGTTCGTTGTGGGCAACTGCATAGCATGACTTATACTTCCATTTGCACTTATTTGCGGAAACCAACCTGATAAAGCTGAAGCAATTTCTCGCTCCCCGATTTCCTTATCAATTTGTGCCTGTTTAATTTCAATTTTATTACGCAGCGCGTAATTAATTAAATCGTCTAATGTTGCATTACCACTAAGTGTTGACTGTTGTGCAAGAGAGGCACTACAGCCAAAAATAGTAAGAAAAGTAAGGGATATTATTTTTCTAAAATTATAATTCATATTCATTGTTTTGTTTTACACCGTTCCAAATAATTTCTATTAATTCATCTAAATGTTGTTGATTAAATTGAAGTTTTCCATAAATTACTGACTTTGAGAATGTGACAGCGGCCCCTATATAAGCTGCTGCTATGATATGTACATCTATTTTCCTTATTTGATTGATCTCCATACCTTTCAACAGAAAATCCATAACATTGTTTTCTTCATAGGAACCTGTTGCTTGCTTATTATGTGCAAGTTCATTAAAAGGGGAGTTGTAAAACTGCTCTAGGAAACTGAAAATATCGGTGTTTTCAATCTGAAAAGCACAGAATCGTTGCAATACAAAGGCAAATTGCTCTCGGTAAGAACTTTCTTGATTTATATCTTTAAATATAAATGTGTTAATTTTCGTTTTGCAATAGAAAAAGAGCTCGACAATCAGATTTTCCTTAGAAGGAAAGTAGTGGTAGATCGTACCGATAGCTACGTCTGAGTGTTTGGCAATCATACTCATAGGTGTTCCGTGGAACCCGTTTTCTTTGATGAGTGCTAGTGTATGTCTAAAGATACACTCTATTTTATCTGTAAATTGAACGTTCATTCGGTTGCAAATGTAATGATTGAGAACCAATAAAAAAGTCAAAATTTTGTTATAAAATGGGCCTTCTTAAGAGTGTAAGCTATTCTGGGAAATGTTGATTGAACGTCTATGTGTTAAGAAATTGTTAAGTATCAAGAAAGGTGTTGACAAGTGTTAGATATACACTTATCTTTGTAGTATCATAATTTAGGTTTATAATTGGTTAGTAAAGGTTTTCATTCTCCCCGTTTGAAAACCTTTTTTTTGTATTACGGCATAATCCGGTATAGATAAAATCAAAGGGATTCAAACCTGCATTCGAAAGAAATCTTTATTTACAATTTTTTAAGGCACGTTGTACCTCTTCGTGAGAATAAATGGAATCTTGTTTAGCGAAAGTGGTCGTGATATAGGTTAGAATATAAGCGATGTCCAATTCTGTCAAATGGGGGTTAGCCGGCATCTTTTCGTTGAATTTTTCACCATTTACTGTAATTTCTCCTTGCATACCATTACGGATAATGCAGCTCAATTGCTCTCGGTTTTTCTCGAAAAAAGAAGCATCGGTCAATGGTGGATATAATTTACCAAGCCCCTCACCATTTGCGCCGTGACAGTTTTGACAATTTGCTATATACAGTTTTTGTCCATTGACGGCATATTGAGCAGTTTTTATGTTAAGATTAGAATGGCATGACGCTAGGTAAGCCAAGCTCACTACCGTCATACCTATGATAACGAATATTTTAAATATGCGCATATTACTTGTACTCTTGAAGGAGTATGTCCATGTCGGTTAATAACTTTTGAACTTCTTCTTCGTTCGTACCATCATAAGCACCACGAATTCTTTTGTCGTGATCGATAAGTACTAAGTAGCCTGAATGATCGTATCCTCCAGGCACAGATGCATCTTCTTTGGTGTATACCAGATACTTATCTGAAAGACCGTAAATATCCGCTTTCGATCCTGTAACAAATTGCCATTGATCATTGTCTACACCTAGTTTTGTGGCATAAGATTTCAGCACATAAGGTTGATCATATTTAAAATCGATGCTATGAGAAAGGAAGGCTACTCTATCATCTTTTTTATACTTTTGATAAGCCTTTAAAAGATTTCTTTGCATTGTCGGGCAAATGCTGGGACAATGTGTGAAAAAGAAATTAGCAACGTAGATTTTGTTGTCAAAGAATTTATCAGACAACATTATGCTATCCTGATTCAAAAATTGAAAACTCGGAATCGTAGGGTAGATAGTGTCTCCCTGAACTACTTCGCGTTCGCCTATAATAGGGAGGGGTTTTGATGTAGATTGACATGCTCCAAGCGTCAATACACAGGTTGTCGCGAAAAATAAAGTTCTAATCATATTTCAAATTAAAGTTTACCCAATTTTTTGTTGCTTTCTAGAGAGACATCTTCAAATTGTTTTTTCATGGCTCTTATTTTTTCAATTTCGGCTTGTTGATAAGCTACATCCGTACTATCTGGCATGTACTCTTTCATCCATGTCATCATATTGTCTGTAGCAGCTTCTAAATTGCTTTTCAATGTGATGAGATCTGTCTTAATAAGTGCTGTATCGGCCTTTGCATCCTTTTTCAGAATTTGCCCTAAATTTCCTAAAATAGAATCTATTTTAACGGTAGTTTTGTCAAAGTGTGCAATTTGCGGCATGATTTCATCGTGGATTGTTATTGCTTCTTCCGAAAGCTGTTGATGTTTTACAGCTTCTTTTGTGGCTTGTTGTTGGCAAGCTCCGATTAAAATTACACTTGCTGATAATAGATAGAAAATTTTTTTCATACGATTCGTTTTTTATAAGTCTTTTTCAAGAGATGCAGTTACAGACTTTCTTTCAAAAGTAAAGTCCAGATTCCTAATGTAAATTTCGTTATGGCATATAGCACATTTTACACCATTTTTATCAAATACGGCTGTAGAGAATGTTTTTATCACTTTGCCTCGTCTTTTAATCTCATCAAAAGCCTCAGCTATATCTTCCTCTTCTAGGTATAGTGAGTAGCTTAGGTCCGTTCGTCCTGGTTTGAGATATTCTATGCGGGCAGATTTTAACCAAGCAACAGTTCTTTTTAATCCATTTGCTTGAAAGATTTGATCCAAAAGGATCGAGTGTACTGGGTCCAGTGCAGAGAAAATGGTTCCACCAAATACGGTTTTGTTGGAGTTAATATTCAAAGAGCTTTTGTAGATTTTGACATCAATTCCCTTAAAGCCCTTGTGGACTTGTTTTATCCATATCCTTTGAAAAAAGAAAGGTGGATAAAAACGGAGCAACCATTTAAGTGAAGAAGGATTTAACTTCATATTAACAAAAGTACAATTTATAAGGCTTTAAAAAGCTAAATAGTAGCAATATGTTGTATAAAATGATTTTCTGTAGTAAATTACATGAAATTTAACCGTTTTGTGACTTAAAAACAGTTTTCCTTATTTTTAGATTAACCCCTTATGGATCCTATTCGTACCAAGAATACGTGGTTGTTGATTATGGTGGCCTCATTAGGCTATTTTGTAGACATCTATGATTTGATTATTTTTTCTATTGTACGTGTACGTTCCTTTCAGGATATTGGTATTCCAGAAGAATTGATGCGGGTGAAAGGTGAGTTTGTGTTGAATATGCAAATGGGAGGTTTGTTGTTGGGGGGATTGATATGGGGAGTAATAGCAGATAAGTATGGTCGGATTAAGGTATTGTTTGGATCTATTTTACTGTATTCTCTCGCTAATATATACAATGGTTTTGTCCAAGACGTGACCACCTATGGAGTTGTTCGGTTTATTGCAGGAGTAGGGTTAGCGGGTGAGTTAGGAGCGGGCATTACATTGGTAAGCGAATCAATGCATCGCAGTAAAAGAGGGTACGGCACGATGCTCGTGGCGGGTGTAGGGGTATTGGGAGCTATTCTTGCGTATTTCGTTTCTGAATGGTTTGACTGGCGTACGGCCTATTTTGTAGGAGGCGGAATGGGAATATTATTATTGTTGATGCGTGTGGGAACATTTGAGTCGGGGCTTTTTGTACAATCTGCCGAAAGCAATCATGTGAGAAAAGGAAGTATTCGATTGTTGTTTTCTAGTTCCGATCGAATCAAGCGCTACCTATACTGCCTGTGTATCGGCCTACCTATTTGGTTTGTGGTTGGGGTCTTAGTCACGCAGGCTCCTGAGATAGGAGCTGCATTGGGAGCCCCTAATACATTGAGTGCGGGAAAAGGCGTGATGTTTACTTATCTAGGTATCTCATGTGGAGACTTTATGGCTGGATTGTTGTCGCAGTGGTTTAAATCCAGAAAGAAGGTAGTTTTTTTATGCCAAATATTGATTTTGGTTTCGTCTCTTTGGTATTTGAACAGCGAAGGGATCGAGGAGAAGCAATTTATGTTCCTTGCATTTTTTATGGGTATCGGGGTAGGGTATTGGGCTACGTTTATAACTATTGCGGCAGAACAGTTTGGGACAAACCTGAGAGCTACAGTCGCTACCACTGCTCCAAATTTTGTGAGGGGGGCTCTCATACCTTCAACTTTATTATATGGCTATCTTGTCGGCATGTGGGGGATAATAGTGGCAGCAATAATTACTTTGGTATTACTGACAGCAATTGCCATTTATGCCTTAACGCAACTTGAAGAAAGCTTTGATAAAGATTTAAATTACTACGAAGAGTAATACTAGCGGTCAGGACATTTTTTACAACGCTTTCCTCTTTTATACTTTTTACAACACTTTTTCAGTATACAACATGAAAAATCGCCAAAGGGATTTAAGCCTTTTGGCGATTGTTGAATTTCAAACTCTTGTTGCTCTTGAAATACCATACTTTGCTTATCCATGATGCAAAGATAGTTATTTAGACTTATTTTAAATTAAGCTAATTGTAATTTTTCTTTAAGATCTTCGGAAATAACGTTTGTAGCCTGATTGATCAATTCAGGATCGTCCGAATTATTTACGATGACTCTGTCACAGCTCTCTCTATAAGGGAGCAGATAGATGTTGTATGAAGGGACGACATGATTAATCCATTTATACATGACATCATCATGATCATAACCACGTTCCAGAAGATCCCGTTTCAATCGGCGTTTTAAGGCCACATCTTCGTCGGCGTCTAGAAATATACGATAGTTCAATAAATCATTGATCTCTTCATAATGAAAAATAAATAACCCTTCTACAATTAAGATCGGAGCAGGTTTTATTTCCAACATTTTCGGAGCTATGTTCGGATTATTGAATGTATACTCTTCTTTGTGTATTACTTTGCCTTCAAAGAGATCCTTAATATCTTTGAAAAATGCTTCTCTATCAATTGATGTAGGGACATCAAAATTGTAAAGTCTATTTTCTTCTTGTGTTTTGGTATTCGCAGGAATATAATAGTCATCCTGCGAAATCAATGTAATTTGGTCTAGCTGGAAATGATCCAAAAAACTTTTTAAAAAGAAAGTTTTTCCCGAACCGCTACTTCCAGCAATACCTATCACGTAAGGTTTGTCCATTTATATTTTAAAGTTATGGAAGTTATATTAAGTGATGTGAGTTATGAAGGTGCCTTCTATAACTACATAACCTTTGTCACCATTATAACTTTATTCTAAATATTACTCTTGTTCCAAAGGAATACCATATGTAATTTCGACTTGAAATTTACGGTCTAGCACGCCGATTGAAGTGGCAACAGATTTGGATAAAACTACGATTGCGTCTTGTGTATCTTCGTTATCACCAAATTTGCCCACAACTTTTGCAAAGGTAACACTTCGATTCATAGGATTTGTAATTTTTAATATAGTTCCTATCGGAGCGCTTTTGTGTAAGGCCAAGCTAGTCTGTCCGTCACCTTGCAGACTATCCATCCATACTGCTACACCACGTTCTTTTTTTTCCCGGATACCGTACTTGTTGGGCTTAAACTGGGACTCGTCGATCGGTTGATGTTCCTGTATATCTTGAGGTAGTTCTTGTACAACAGGAACTACGATTTTTGGTTCGGGTTTGGGCAGGCTGTGATTCGGCACTTTTAACAACTGACCTTCACGAAGATTCTCCGATTTTAAGCCATTTACCTTTTTGATGTCATCTACCGAAATACCAAAACGTCTTGAAATAGCGTAAAGTGTTTCACTTTTACTGACTTTATATTCTGTCATATCCCGGGGATCGATCAGAACATTGTCTTTTTCTTGTGGAACGTTTTCATTCTTTATCGCCTGTGTTTCATTTACCGCTTTACCTCTTGGTATTTTTACAGTATCACCATTACGCAGGTTTTTCTTGTTGTTGGCATTCATGATGTCGTTTACAGATACACCATAAGTCCTACTTAGTTGATAATATGTCTCTTGAGGAGTTAATTTATGGACAACATAGCGTTGACCATTTACGATTTCGTTTCCAATAGAATCAGGAGCAACGGTAGACGGTATAGTCAACCTATTTTTGGCTTGAACGGGTGCCAACGTGCTTAATCCTAGTCCTAGAGCTAATAAAAACGATATTTTATGATACGATTTAATAGTTTTATTATGCTTCATAGTTTGCAATTATACTAAATACGCTGCAATTTCTTGTTTAGTATTTGATAAAAAGAAAATATATCCTTTGACTTGAAAATAGGGCTGAGGGATTAATTTGTCTAGACCACTTAACACTATTTTACGATCGAGTATCTCATTTTTAGTCGATAGGCAGAGATGTAAGTCGAAGTATTGTCCCTTCTTTTTGTGATACGACCATATGAAAAAATCCTTATAGGGCTGCAGCCATATTTGATCTTCAAAGTAAAGATCCTTAATGAAATAAGGGAGATTGCCCTGATAGGGGATTGGGTAAGCAATGTTTTTATCAGGGAATGTGAATTTTTGTTCTAGGATATTTGAGACAATCCCTGTGGCTATTTCTACGAAAAATTCAAGACCTGAGGGAATAGATCGATGTACGACCCTAAGTCTATCTTTATAAACATCTTTTAACACGTATTCGTGATGTGTAAAAATAACAGATTGACTAGGGATATGTAACACTTGTATTCCAGCTTGTAGGGGAGAAGAAGAACCGAAACGTTTAAAAATTAAAAACTCATCCTGTATAGCTTCCAGTGTCCATTCTTTTTCTGTAGAGGTGTAATGTTCGAGAAGTGTTTCTCCTTCAAAGCTAATTACGGCAAATGTAGGGAGTGTATCCGTTGGATTCCTGTATTCAATTGCTAGACAATTATTCGAGCAGTCCACTTCTATTTTCCATATTGGAAAAGGGAAGTGTTTTTGAAATGCTTTAATTATTGTATATTTATTCATACTTTAAAAAGATAGAATTATGCTATACAAATTTACAAAATCCATTCTGTTGTTGCTATTTTTTGTGTTTGCAATCAGTACTGTGACAAATGGACAAGATGTATTCAAGACTGATCTTAAAGAAGATGTCGGGGCGAATGCTTGGCGCATAATAAAGAAATCTTATCAACAGGCGCTGGCTGAGCAGGCTGATTACTTTTTGATTGAGATGAATACATTTGGGGGAGCTGTAAATTATGCGGACTCTATCCGTAGTTTATTGCTTAATTCTGACATAAAGACAATTGTATATGTAAATAATAATGCGGCGTCCGCAGGCACGTTGATAGCGCTCGCATCCGACTATATTTTTATGCATTCCGGAGCATCGTTGGGCGCGGCGAGCGTGGTCAATCAGAGTGGTGAGATTATGCCCGAAAAATACCAATCTTATATGCGAGGACTTATGCGGGCTACAGCAGAAGCCAAAGGACGTGATCCAAGAATGGCTGAAGCTTTCGTTGATCCTACGATTTCTATCCCAACTCTTAAAGAAGACGGAAAGATATTGACGTTTACCGCTTCGGAGGCTGTAAAGGCCAAACTGGCGAACGCAGAAGTGAAACGGATTGAAGAGATTTACAGCAATTTAGATATCCAGGCACCGAGTGTTAAAGCTTACGAAAAAACGTGGGTTGACATTATTATTGCTTTTTTAGTTCATCCCATGGTTAGCGGTTTATTAATAATGGGTATTATTGGGGGGATTTACTTCGAACTACAGACTCCGGGTATTGGTTTTGCTTTAGTTTTAGCATTAATTTCAGCAACTTTGTTCTTTGCCCCTTTGTATTTGCAGGGATTGGCTGACCATTGGGAGATAGCTATTTTTGTATTGGGGGTTCTGCTTTTGGCATTGGAGGTATTTGTGATCCCTGGATTTGGTGTAGCAGGTGTTGTAGGGATTATTTTTGTGTTATGTGGGTTGGCTTTTTCGATGTTAGCTAATGATTATTTTGATTTTAAAGTTTCTCAACCCGGTTTATTGATGAATTCTTTTTTGATTGTTATTGGAGCGATGGTTTTCTCCATAATTTTAATGGTGATATTTGGGAAAAATCTTCTCAATTCATCGGCATTTAAGCGTTTAGTGTTGGAGGATGAGCAGCGTGCAGATAGTGGTTATACCTCTTCTGTACCTAAGATTAACTTGCTAAATAAAGAAGGAGTAGCACGAACTGTACTCCGTCCTGCAGGAAAAATAGAAGTAGATGGGGTATGGTATGATGCTGTTGCGCTGGATGGATTTATTGATGCAGGCGAACAGGTCTATGTTGAAAAACATGAAAACTATAATCTATTTGTACGAAAAACAACCGATAAGCCTGTTTAAGTTTTATGGACTAAAAGAGACGTAATTGCTGTCCATAATTTAGATTGTCGACTCTCTGAGCAAAGGAAAATTTAGTGGTGTTTAGTTGGTTCTTTCTACAGTGCAATTGGAAGGCGGCTTTTATTATTTCGGCGACCTCGCCAGTACCTTTCATGCGCAGTCCAAAGTTGCTATTGTTGACATTGCCTTGATGACAGCTTTGAATAGCATGCCAAATTTTATTGTATCTTTCTGGATAATTCGCTGTTAACCAATCGTGAAATATGTTACCTATCTGTCCGTTAAGACGTACGATAATGTAGTTGGCCCAAAGGGCGCCACTTTGGGCCTAACGCTTTAAAATGGCTGGAATCTCGTGATCTGTTAGTCCGGGGATTATCGGCGCTATGTTGACACCGGTTGCAATCCCTAGTCTACTTAATTCTTCGACTATTTTTAGTCTTTGATTGGCTGTGACCGTTCTAGGTTCCAATTTCTTTCTGATTTCTTCCGATAGCGATGTGATCGATCCGTATACTTTCAATAAGTTTTCTTTGGCCAGTTCCTGTAAGATATCAACATCTCTTAATATTAAGCTGTTTTTAGTGATAATACTTATCGGTTGTCCATGGTCTCGCGCGATTTGGAGGATCTGTCTAGTTAGTTTTTGTATACGTTCTATAGGTTGATAACAATCTGTATTGCCCGAAAGGTGTATCGGTTGGAAATCCCATCCTTTTTTACTTATGAATTCTTTAAAAAGTATAGGTGCGTTTTCTTTTATGATGATTTTCTTTTCAAAGTCAAGTCCTGCACTCATATCCCAATATTGATGCGAATTACGTGCGTAGCAATAGATACAACCGTGCTCGCAACCTTGGTAGGGGTTTGCTGAATAGCTCATGCCTACATCCGGACTATCGACTTTATGTACGAGTGTTTTCGCTTGAGAAGGAATGAAAGAGGTGCGGTTGTTTTCCTCTTCGTACATGTCTATCCCTTCGCTAAAGTATTGGTCATATTGTTGCGTCCTATACTTGTTGTGCGGATTGATTTGAGCACCCCTTCCTTTTATTGTTTTTTTACCTTCCATTAGAAAGTAAAATTACTAAAAATAATAGTAATCTAGTGCGTTGTTTTAGCTATTAGATATTTGTATAATTCTATTTGAGACCGAAACTCGGCTTTATTATCCCTGACGTAGGCATTGTCCAGGTTATTGTTTAGTAGACGAGCTTTTACATTGCCTTTAAGCTGAATTTTCAACATGTCCAAAATCTCTGTTTTTATCTTTTTATCATTGATTCTAACCGCGGCTTCAAGACGATGGTCCAAATTCCGAGTCATCCAATCGGCCGAAGAAATATAGGTGTACTCCTTACCTCCGTGATAAAAATAGAAAGCACGTGCATGTTCAAGGTATTCATCTACAATGCTTATCGCGCGAATAGGTTGCTTAAAAGAGTCTTGATTGACAGCACAATAGATGCTTCGTACTATCATTTCAATTTTTACGCCAGCCTCGGCGGCTTCGTATATTTTTTTTATGAGCAATTTGTCGCTGAGTGAGTTAATTTTCACGATGACGTGTGCTTTTCTACCCGCCTTAGCTTCTAAAATTTCGTTATCAAAATAATGCATCAAGGTATTACGCATATCTGTGGGACATACTAATAAACCTTTGCCCATTTTTAAAGTCTGTGCAAGATCTTGTTTTGGACGCCGCAAGGCGTTAAAAATTTTATTGATATCCGCCATGATCGCTCGATTGCTTGTCAGGAGGCAATAATCACCATACAGTTTGGCTGTTTTTTCATTTATATTGCCGGTACTCACAAAACCACATTGAATCGTTTTTCCATGGACTCTTTTTTTGATGATACATACTTTAGCATGTATTTTTTTATTCGGAATTCCAAGTAAGACTTTTACGCCCTCCATTTCAAAACGTTCCTTCCATTCCAAATTGTGTTCTTCATCAAATCGTGCACGCAGTTCGAGCATGACCGTGACAACTTTTCCGTTACGCACGGCGTTAACTAGTGCATTGGCGACTTTAGAGTTAGATGCTAACCGATAAGCTGTGATTTGGATGGATAGTACGTCGGGATCCATAGCAGCCTCTCGTAATAGGTCTATGATATGTTCAAACGTATGATAAGGAAAAGAAAGTAATACATCTTTCTTCGTAATCACATCGGTGATACGAGTTTGATCTACTAGGTCTGGATGTAAAAAGGACGATCTTTCTTTAGGCTCATGATCTTTTCTGAAGATAGCTGGAAAGTTCATAAAATCCTTGAAATTATGGATTTTTTGACCAGGAATGATACTGTCCTTTTTCGATATATTTAATTTTTTGATTAGAAATTCTACAAGATTGCTATCCATTTCTTGATCAAATACAAATCGTGTAGGTTTTCCTTTTCTTCGGCTTTTTACAGCTTTGGCAATTTTGTCGGCAAAGCTAGTATTAATATCGTTGTCCAGATCAAATTCAGCATCTCTGGTTATTTTAAAGGCATTTGCCGTAAATCCGTCGAAACCAAAAAAAGAGAATATATGCGGTAAGTTGTGTTTAATAACATCTTCCAATAAAATAACGTGCACTTCTTTGTCAGGACAGGGTAGTAATACAAAGCGATCATGCTGAGCTGTTGGGATTTCTATGAGCGCAAATTTTGTTTCATATTGCCAGTCTGCTTTTTTCATGGCTATGCCTAAGTAGAGAGATTTGTCTCTTAGATAAGGCATAGGCCTATGGTCGTCCAATAATAGGGGAATGACGCTTGATTCTATTTCATCGATATAATATTGTTTAACAAATTTTTGCTGTGCCTCTGTAAGATTCGAACTTGTCTTGATATAGACGCGTTGTTTTTCCATTTCTTTTTGAACCTCTTGCCAGGTGCTATCAAATTTTTTCTGTTGTTTTATAACAAGGGCATTTAGTTCATTAAGAATGAGTTGAGGTTTTTCAAAAAATATATTCTTAGCTTCTTTCTCGTCTACTGCCAGCGCTCGTTTTAGACCAGCTACCCGTACGCGAAAAAACTCATCGAGATTGTTAGAAAAGATGCCGAGAAATTTAATCCTTGAAATAAGAGGTACTGTTTTGTCGGCTGCCTCTTGCAAAACCCGTCCATTAAAACTCAACCAACTAATATCCCTTGGAATAAATTTGCGTGCCATATATTAATTATCGATTTAGAATCAAAGCTATGTTTTAGCTGTTATTTTAATGTTAACTAAATATTAAATAGTCTCAAATCTTACTTTGAGCCGTACCGTTTTACAATGTTGATCGCGTTAAATCTGGACGTATCATAATAGGGGGCATCTACCTGTAGTTCGGTGGGGTAAGGTGCTTGCTTGTCAAAGAAAAAAATACGAGTTACGCTATTATAATCATTGGTTGGAAATAAGTCTGCGCAAGCATCGTAATTTGCATTTGGTATGTCGCCCACCGTAACCGCATAAATGCGTACTATGCCACCTTTATTTTGCTCGTTACGAACGAAGGCTACCTCTTCAAAATTACCAGGGATATCTTTGATAGACGTTTGACTGAAAGAGTCCCAGATTAAATAACCTAAAATAAGAATAATAGGTATGGCAATAAACCATACCCTTTTGTTTTTTTTCATATGTAAATAATTCTTTCATGATCCGCCAGCTAACGGATCCAAAATATATTATGCACGCTTTTATAACGAAAGAGTGTGCATGTTGCTTCGCGGTCATTCGTGTTTGTGCAGAACTGCGACATGGATATTTGATATATAATAATTAATTCTTTTGTGCTCCATCAGTTGACGGCTCGGTTCGTTTCTATCTGTCCGATAGAGCCTATGAGGACTATAAATTAATTGTGATACCCAATAGTTTGTAGAAATCACGTAAGATCGCTTGATGACCGGGCCATGCCGGCGAGGTCACTAGATTACCGTCTATTACGGATTGATCTGCTGGGATGTTTTTCCAATTACCCCCTGCCAATTCGATGTCGGGACCTACAGCAACATAAGCGGTTAGCGTACGGTCCTTCAATACCTTAGCTGTCGTCAAAACCTGTATACCGTGACATATTGCAGCTACAGGTTTATTTTTTTCAAAAAAGTGCTGTACGATCTCAATGACACGCTTGTTTAACCGAATATATTCTGCAGAGCGACCGCCGGCAATATATAGACCATCATATTCGTCGGGATTGACTTGGTCAAAATTTTTGTTGATCGTAAAATTGTGTCCTCTCAGCTCTTTGTAAGTCTGATCTCCGGTAAAATCGTGTACAGCCGTAGGTACTGTATCTCCTTTTTTTCGGTCAGGAGCGATCGCATCAACTTCGATACCTATGGCACCCATCGCTTGATACGGAACCATTGCTTCATAATCTTCAACGTAATCTCCTACTAATAATAATACTTTTTTTGCCATATCATTTAGAATTTTTAATGTGTTTTATTACTATCTAAAAACAATTAAGATGAGGTAAGGTTTTTATTGTTATTTGGATAGTCTTTCGAGCATCATTCGTTTGGTTTTCCTCACCTTAGCTTCCAACTGACTGCGTAGCAGTGCTGTTATAACACCTTTATCTTCTTCAAAATTTACGTTGAATTCGGGTAAGGAAAATGTTTCCAGGACTTCCGCACCATCAAACGGCATTCTTGCTGTCGCGATATCAAGAACAGATTTTCCGCCACGTGTCCCTTGGCTGGTGGCTAAGAGAAAAACAGGCTTGCCATTATATATCTTTCGTCCTTTGATTCGGGAAGTCCAGTCTATAAGGTTCTTGTAACCTACATTATAATTGCCATTATTTTCAGCTAGTGAGATAATCAATAGATCAGCTTGATCTATCTTATCTGCAAACCGTGTTGCAGCCTCAGGAAGACCAATCTCTTTTTCTTTGTCTTTTGAAAAAAGCGGCATTTCAAAATCATTTAAATCAATTATTTCAACAATGTCTTCTTTTTCTTTGTAGTATTTGCTTACTGATGTGGCAAATTTCTTATTGATGGAATCCGAACTATTGCTCCCCCCGAAAACTAGTATGTTCATTTAAAAATAGTTTATTTGCATGGATAGATCCACGTAAGTTTAATGACTACAATTTAAGAATAATTTTATACAAAGACGGCGAAAGATGGATATGATCATAAAAAAAGAGAACTACCAGATCAGGCAGCTCTCTTTTTGTTTTTTTTCTATTGTCTATATATTATACGTTAAAACGGAAGTGCATGATATCACCATCTTCTACAATATAGGTCTTTCCTTCGACGGATAATTTTCCGGCTTCTTTTACAGCAGCTTCTGATCCGTAATGAATAAAGTCCTCGTACTTCGTTACCTCTGCGCGAATGAATCCTTTTTCAAAATCGGTATGGATAACGCCAGCAGCTTGAGGGGCAGTGTAGCCTTTTTCAATGGTCCATGCTCTCACTTCTTGAACACCGGCTGTAAAATAAGTCGCTAAATTCAGTAGTGAATACGCTGCGCGGATCAACTTGTTGACACCCGATTCCTCAAGACCTAGATCATCTAAAAACAATTGTCTTTCTTCATAACTCTCTAGTTGTGCTATTTCTGATTCGATCTGTGCAGAGATTACCAGTACTTCGGCTTTTTCTTCTTTCACAGCATCTCTAACACGTTCTACATAAGCGTTACCTGTATTTACAGACGCTTCGTCTACATTACATACATACAGGACAGGCTTCACTGTAAGCAAAGTAAGATCTGCTATATACTCGAAATCCTCTTCACTGATAGCAGCGGTACGTGCAGATTTACCAGCCTCTAAATGCTCTTTTACAATAGATAAAATCTCAAAAGTTTTTTTGGCATCTTTATCACCTCCGGTTTTAGCCATCTTTTCGACTTTTTGTATGCGTTTAACAACGGTGTCGAGATCTTTTAACTGAAGTTCTGTATCGATGATTTCTTTATCACGGATAGGATCTACAGAACCATCCACGTGGATTACATTGCCATCATCAAAACAACGTAATACATGTATGATCGCATTAGTCGTGCGAATGTTTCCTAAGAACTGATTTCCTAATCCTTCACCTTTTGAAGCGCCTTTTACTAAACCTGCGATATCAACAATTTCAATCGTATTTGGTACAATCTTTTGTGGATTTACAAGTTCTGCCAATTTTGTAAGGCGGGCATCTGGTACCGTAATGACACCTACATTGGGTTCGATTGTACAAAAAGGGAAGTTTGCCGCTTGTGCTTTCGCATTGGACAAACAATTGAATAATGTTGATTTACCTACGTTCGGTAGGCCTACTATACCACATTGTAAAGCCATGAGTCTTGCTGAAATAATTAAAATTTGCACAAAGATAGAAAAATTAGTGTAAGAAAATATGTATTACAATTTGCTTTCTTTGCTTATTTTTGGAACACAAATTATTACTTCGTATGAGATTTTTTTTAATTCTACTCGGGCTTTCATTAAGCCTTGCAGTCTCTGCACAAAAGAGACTAGATCACAAATTCAGTTTTGGGATGAATTATGTTATTGGCGACTCAGAGCAAAGGAGTTCCAATGATTGGTTCGACGCCTTTGAAGACGATTACTTAAGCCTAAAATTTGATTATGTCGCGAGTTTCAAGCTTAATCAATTTATCTCGGTAGGACCTGGGGTAGGCGTACGCCACCTGGTCGCTTTGGATGAGACTTCAAGCGATCATGATATAAATACAAACGTATTAGGTTATACCTCAAATACGATTTCGAATTATTTCGCAATCCCCCTTTTTGTAAACTTCAACGCGCGTTTCATCGATAAAAAAGTGAGCCCCTTTTTTTCCGTTTCAACAGGCTACTCTTTTGCCGTAAACAGCAGCGACATTGAGTTATATGATAGTGATTCTGGTCAACGGGATAATTATACTTCCAAAATGAAATCTGGTTTTATTGCCAATGGGCAGCTTGGTGCCAATATTCGTTTTCGTAATGGTATGAATATTTCTGCTGGGCCTTACTTTGAGTTTCAGCCTACTACAATTGTTAGAACCAATGTTATCAATAGTGGATCGTTCCGTTCAGAGACGAAACGAGATCTTTACCATATCGGACTACAAGTGGGGTTTGCTTTTTAAAGGGTATTAATTTTACATCTTTTAACAGTTCGTCCGTTAATCCTTTTGTCCTACCTGTGCGTCCTAGTTACAAGTAAAAAAAGAAGAACAAGGAGGATGTTATGAAAAGATATTTTTACCTATCGTTATTATTTGTTGGATTGAGTTTTTTTCAGACCAGCAATGCACAGGTAAGTGTAAGTATTAACATTGGCAGTCAGCCATTGTGGGGGCCGGTAGGATACGACTACGTTCGTTATTATTATTTGCCCGAAATGGATGTTTATTATGATGTAAGTAATCGAAGATATACGTATTATCATGGTAACCGGTGGATTACGAAATCGAAGTTGCCAACTAGGTATAGACATTATGACGTGTACCGGACCTACAAAGTAGTATTGAATGAATCTTCACCGTGGCGTTATCACAGTCGTCATCGTAGCAGCTACGGACGATACGCACATAACCACTCACAGGTGATATTGAGAGACTCACATCGGGATCATTATCATGATCGATATGGTGGTCGTAGAGATGATAAATATTACAAAAAATCACACAGGAAATACGATAAGGATTCTAGGAAGCACGGACGAAAAAAACATGATGATTAACATCTTGGTGCTGGAAATAGTTTAATTGTAGTTAAGTGTTATTAAAGCCTCTAAATCAAAGTATTTAGAGGCTTTTTTTCTTTTTTTTAAAACATCCATTAAAAACAAAAAATTATACTTTGTATTAAGATATTTGTTCTAATTTTGTGGAATATTTAGGGTAATCGTTAATTGCTATATTCATGAGGAAGATAGGTAGAGGGTTTGCTTTTCTGGTTGGAGCTGCTCTCCTAAGTGTTTGGATCATTTCTTGTCAAAATTTATCATCAGCTGCTTTAGGATCTGTAAATAGGGACTCGATAGAAACCATCGAGCAGGAGGAAATTATCTCCGTTAAAAAACCTTTACTTTTAGATAAATGGGATTCGCTACAGAAAAATCAGATTCGGTTTGTAGTGGATACGCTAAAGCCTATCGATATCAAAACGCAAAAAAGAATGCTTAAAGATTCATTGCGACGTGAATTTGATAAGATGCCTAAGCACGTGTTTTTAACTTTTGATGACGGACCTTTGGTAGGAAGTGCGGCTATTGATTCTCTTGCTACAGCGAAGAATGTTAAGGTTAACGCTTTTTTGGTCGGTAGACACGCTAATATGAGCAAAGGTCGTAAACGTGATTTAGCAAAATACGAGAATAATCCTTTGGTTTCTTGTTATAACCATAGTTATACCCATGCCTACAACAGATTCAGTCATTTTTATAGCACACCTCAGACTGCTTTTGAAGATTTTGTCAAAAATGAGAATGATCTGAATTTAAAACATAAAGTAGTTCGTCTTCCAGGGCGCAACATCTGGATATATGATGATGTTCGTAAGATTGATTTGCAGAGTGGCGCTAGTACTGCGGATATGTTGTTTGCGAATGGGTATAAGATTTATGGTTGGGATGTTGAGTGGCGGATCAACAGCCTGACTGGTGTACCGGTACAGGCATTGGAAACGGTTTATGGAAGGATACGTAATTTTATGAACAATAAAAGTTCAATGACACCCAATAATGTCGTGTTATTAATGCACGACGACATGTTTCAGACTAAGAAGGGGCAATATTTATTAGCTGAATTGATTGATCGTCTTAAAAAAGAGAACTACAAGTTTGAGTTTATAGCGGATTACCCTATCAAGTACTAGTAATATTTTTCCCAAAATAAATCAGGGAATGCAACTTTTTTTCTAAAATTACGTTATATATAGTATACCAATTTTAGAAAGGAGGTCATTATGAACCTAATTCACCGAATAGAGCATTGGGGAGATCGTCATCATCCACAATGGTTAGACTATTTCAGAATCGCATTAGGGATTATTATTCTTGCCAAAGGAATAAGTTTTGTAAACGATCAGGAAGCTGTAAGACGATTGATCGAACAAACTAATTTTCAGCTATCCATTTGGGGAGCGGTGCACTATGTTGTGTTCACTCATTTGGTCGGAGGATTATTCGTTATCTTTGGGTTTCAAACCCGATTAGCCACTTTATTGATAATTCCGGTAGTGATCGGGGCGGTGTTTTTTGTCAATATCACTCGTGGTTTCAGTTTTCTGAATTCAGAGTTATGGTTGTCTATCCTTGTAATGATTCTATTAGCTGTTTTTTTGGTGGCTGGATCAGGGAAGTTTTCGCTCGATCATATGATGGATAAACCGGGGTATCGTCGGTCTATATAAAATGGAAAAAGCTCTCCTTTTTGGGAGAGCTTTTTCCATTTGAAATTATTTTTTATTGGTTTCGCACCAATTTTTAGCGTTTACGAAAGCCTCCAACCAAGGTGTGACTTCGTCTTGACGTCCGTTTGGATAATTAGCCCAGTTCCATTGGAATGTCGAACGTTCGATATGTGGCATGGTCACTAGATGACGACCTGTGGTGTCACATAACATCGCTGTATTATAGTCTGATCCATTTGGATTATGCGGGTATTGTTCGTATGCATATTTAGCAACGATCTGGTAAGCAGACTCCTCATTAGGTAGATTGAATTTACCTTCTCCGTGCGAGATCCAAACACCTAATGTAGATCCGGCAAGGGTTTTTAGCATGATGGAGTTGTTCTCTTGCACCTTAACCGAGACAAAGTTTGATTCGTGTTTTCCAGATGTATTGTGGAGCATTTTGCCATGTACTTCATGTTCAGGGTTGATTAACTCCAGTTCCATAAACAATTGACATCCGTTACATATCCCGACAGACATGGTGTCAGGACGAGCGAAGAAGTTATCCAATGCTTTTTTTGCTTTCTCGTTGTACAAGAAAGCTCCAGCCCAACCTTTGGCCGACCCTAATACATCTGAGTTAGAGAATCCACCAACAGCTCCTATGAATTGAATGTCTTCCAATGTCTCACGTCCAGTTATTAAATCTGTCATGTGCACGTCTTTAACATCAAATCCAGCAAGATACATAGCGTTAGCCATTTCTCTTTCTGAGTTAGATCCTTTTTCACGAAGGATGGCAGCCTTAGGACGTGATCCAGAAGTGGTGAAAGCTGGTTTTTTACCATCGAAATGTGTCGGGAAGACAAAATTTAACGGTTGTTTTTTGTAATTATTGTAACGCTCTTGCGCCATGCCGTTTTTCGACTGTTTTTGATCTAACAGGAAAGATGTCTTGTACCAAGTGTCGCGTGTTTCGGCTACATCGAATGTAAATACATCCGTGTTGTTTTTTAAACTGACAGTATTGCCTTCGATGACCTCACCAATTTTCACAACTTGAATGCCTGCCGTACTGAAAGCTGTTTCTAGCGTAGTATTATCTTTTGCTTGCAAAACCACTGCAATATTTTCGCTGAACAAAGTTTTCACCGTATCAGCTTCGCCTAAGTCGGATAGATCATAGTTAGCTGCTAGATTTACATCCGCGAATGTCATTTCAAGCAATGTAGTCACTAAACCACCAGAACCAATATCATGACCAGCCTCAACCTGACCTGCATTGATCAATTGTTGTATCGTATTGAATGCCGTTTTGAAATAAGCAGCATCTTGGATCGTAGGGGCTTCTGTTCCTACTTTATTCAGAATCTGTGCAAAAGAAGAACCGCCGAGTTTGAATGCATCTTTTGATAAATTAATATAGTAGATAGAACCGCTGTTCTTTTTCAAAACAGGTTCAACTACCTTGTTGATATCTGTACAGTTTCCAGCAGCGGAGATAATCACAGTTCCAGGGGCGATTACATTATCACCGTTAGGATACTTTTGCTTCATTGATAGCGAATCCTTACCCGTAGGGATGTTAATACCTAATTCAATTGCAAAATCAGAACATGCCTTGACAGCTTTGTAAAGTCTAGCATCTTCTCCTTCATTATTACAAGCCCACATCCAGTTCGCCGACAGCGAAATACCCTCAATACCATTGATGATCGGAGCGAATACAATGTTGGAAAGAGCTTCGCCGATAGCTGTTTTACTGGCTGCAGCTGGGTCGATAAGCGCTGCTACTGGAGAGTGTCCTACCGTGGTCGCAATACCTTCTTTACCTTTATAATCCAATGCCATTACGCCCACGTTGTTTAATGGCAGTTGTAGAGGACCTGTACATTGTTGTTTAGCGACACGACCACCTACACAACGATCTACTTTGTTAGTCAACCAGTCTTTGGAAGCGACAGATTCCAATTGTAATACTTGGTTCACGTATTTAGGTATATCTTGTGTTGTATAGGAAAGATCGGTATATGTGCGCGTAATGGTATTATCCCGCATGATCGTTTTAGGAGATGATCCGAAGAAATCTTCTAAGGCATAATCCATCGGTTTAGCACCTGTCGTCTTTGATTCGAATGTAAAGCGGTTGTCACCAGTGACATCTCCTACAGCATACATTGGAGACCGCTCACGATCAGCAACACGCTTTAAGATGTCGATATCTTTTTCAGCAATGACTAAGCCCATACGTTCTTGCGATTCATTACCGATTATTTCTTTAGCAGAAAGGGTAGGGTCACCTACTGGAAGTTTATCCAGATCAATCAAGCCTCCAGTCTCTTCAACCAGTTCTGATAGACAGTTTAAGTGACCACCTGCACCGTGATCGTGGATAGAGACGATCGGGTTGTTGTCGGACTCGACCATGCCGCGTACCGCATTGGCCGCCCTTTTTTGCATTTCTGGGTTTGAGCGTTGTATGGCATTCAATTCTATGCCTGAACCAAAAGCACCTGTGTCTGCTGAAGAGACAGCAGCTCCGCCCATTCCGATACGGTAATTTTCGCCTCCTAGGATAACGATTTTATCCCCCGTTTGAGGTATATGTTTCTTTGCTTGGTTTAATTTTCCATAACCCACACCACCAGCTTGCATAATGACTTTGTCATAGCCTAGTTTACGGCCTTCTTCTTCATGCTCGAAGGTTAATACCGATCCGGTGATTAGTGGCTGTCCAAATTTATTACCGAAATCTGAAGCACCGTTGGATGCTTTGATCAGGATATCCATCGGTGTTTGGTACAACCACGGCCGCTCCTGCATCCCATTTTCCCAAGGACGGTTGTTGTTTTGGTCCTTTGACGGTTCTGTGATGGTGCCAGACTGAAGGTTGAGCTTATTTTGTTCTAATCTGGAATAAGCAGTCATATATATAGCTGTACCCGCTAAAGGGATGGCACCTTGACCACCAGCCAGTCTATCACGGATCTCTCCACCAGAACCTGTAGCAGCGCCTGAAAACGGTTCAACAGTTGTTGGGAAATTGTGTGTTTCAGCTTTGACCGATAGTACTGAGTCGAACTCTTTCTCCTCGTAAAAATCAGGTTTGTCTGCCGATTTAGGTGCAAACTGCGTTACTCTAGGTCCTTTAACAAAGGCTACGTTGTCTTTGTACGCCGATACTATCTGATTTGGATTTGTTTCGGATGTCTTCTTGATTAACTTAAATAATGAGGTAGGTTGTTCTTCACCATCAATAATGAAAGTCCCGTTGAAAATTTTGTGACGACAATGCTCTGAGTTCGCCTGTGAAAAAGCAAAAACTTCAGAGTCTGTCAGCTTGCGGCCTAATTTGTCGGATAGTTTATTTAAATACGTTACTTCTTCTTGATTTAGAGCAAGACCTTCTGTCTTATTATAGGCATCAATATCGTCTATGTCTATAATAGGCTCTGGATTGATATGTATGGTATACATATCTTGTGTCAAGGCTTCAAACTTTTGAGAGATCATCGGGTCGAAGTCATTGAAGTCAGCCGGTACAGGTTGAAATTCCTCGATACGGATAATTCCTTCAATGCCCATATTCTGTGTGATCTCTACGGCATTGGTACTCCATGGAGTGACCATAGCTGCGCGCGGGCCAACAAAGTAGCGGCTTAAGGTTTGTTCTTCTAGCTTTTTAGCATCGCCGAATAGCCAGTTTAGTTTAGTAATGTCTTCTTGTGATAAAGAGTTTACGCTTTGAACACTATAGATAGTATTCGATGGGTTCTCAAAGAAATGAATCATTATATAATGTGTGGGTTTTGAACGTTCTTCAACTTAAGTTACAAAGTTACGGAATATTTTAAATAAGCAACTAGCAAAAAGTGCTTTATTTTCTGCTCAAAAGCCTATCTTTGTATCTCTTAAAAACTATTTAATAATGAATATTTCTTACAATTGGCTTAAGAATTACCTCGATATAGAAAAGACTCCGAATGAATTGTCCTTGATTCTGACCGACATAGGTCTAGAAGTAGAGGCTGTTGAAAAAGTACAGTCTATTCCTGGTGGATTAGAAGGATTAGTGGTAGGAGAGGTGATTTCGGCCGAGCAACATCCCAATGCAGATAAATTACGTGTTACGAAGGTGGATGTTGGTACAGGTACACCATTGGATATTGTATGTGGTGCGCCAAACTGTCGCGCTGGTCTCAAAGTGATCGTCGCGACGGTGGGAACGACTTGTCACCCAACTGTTGGGGAGCCGTTTAAGATTACAAAGTCCAAAATCCGCGGAGAAGTTTCCGAGGGAATGTTGTGCGGTGAGGACGAAATAGGACTAGGTAGCTCACATGCAGGAATCGTAGAGTTGCCTGCTGATGCAAAAGTGGGTTCGCTGGTCAAAGAGTTTTACCAAATGGAAGATGATTTCTGTTTCGAGATCGGATTGACACCGAATCGTGCAGATGCAGCATCTCACTTGGGGGTAGCACGCGATTTGGCCGCTTATTTTCGCAGTACGTACATATTACCGAATGTCGAAGGATTCGCCGAACCTACAGGAGCGAGCGCTGCGGCAGTAGAGGTGAAAAGCACCGAAGCTTGCCCAAGATATTCCGGAGTACACATTTCTGGCGTTAAGGTAGGGGACTCTCCCGATTGGTTGAAAGAGAAGTTAAATACAATAGGTATCCGCTCAATTAATAATATAGTCGATATCACAAATTATGTCTTGCATGACTTAGGACAGCCTTTGCATGCCTTTGATGCAGCTAAGATAGCAGGGGATAAAGTCGTCGTACGTCTAGCCAACGAGGGTGAGCTTTTTAAAACACTGGATGGCGTTGAACGTAAATTGTCTTCAGAAGATTTAGTTATAGCCGATGATACCAAGCCTATGTGTATCGCAGGAGTTTTTGGTGGAGAATATTCAGGTGTTTCTGAAAGTACGACGGATATCTTTCTAGAGTCCGCATATTTTAATTCCGTTTATGTTCGTAAGACTGCTAAGCGTCATGGTTTAAAAACAGATTCCTCATTCCGTTTTGAGCGGGGGACAGATCCTAATATTACTGTTTTTGCATTAAAAAGAGCTGCACTTTTGATCCAAGAGATCGCAGGGGGAACTATTTCTTCTGCTGTTACAGATCATTATCCGAATCCGGTTTCTCCATTTACGTTTGATGTAGACTGTAAAAGTGTACAACGTTTGATTGGTAAAGAGATTCCGGTTCAAGAGATCAAGGAAATTATCCTTGCTTTAGGGATTGCGATTACTTCCGAAAAAGATGCTGTCTTTTCGGTTGAAGTTCCCGCTTATAAGGTGGATGTAACGCGTGAAGTAGATGTTACCGAGGAGGTTTTACGTATTTATGGTTACAATAATATCGAGTTAAAGAGTCAGATTCTAGCTTCACTTAATACACAGGAGAAGCCAGATAAGGAAGTCGTATTAAACCAAGTAGCTGATTTATTGATCGGTAACGGTTATAGAGAGATCCTTTCAAATTCGTTAACGAAATTAGCTTACGTAGATGATGAGTCTACAGCTGTTCGTTTGTTAAATCCCTTGAGTTCGGATTTAGATACGATGCGTCAAAATCTGGTTTACTCCATGTTGACAGCTATGTCTTATAATCAAAAACGTAAGTCTAGCGATCTTAAATTTTTTGAATACGGTAAGACATACCACCTGTTGGAAGAAGGCTATAGCGAACGTCAGCGCCTTGTACTTGGTGTGGTAGGAAATAAATCAAAAGAGCAGTGGAATGCATCGAATGGCACAGTAAACTTCTATAACCTTAAAGCTGCTGTCGATATGATTGTGAAGCGTTTGAAAGTTGAAGGTCTCCAAGTTGTGGAAACTGCAAACGCAGATCTGGCCTATGGTCTAGATTATATGAAGGGACAAAAAGTGTTGGTTTCTTTTGGTGCTGTTGCTGCTGAAGCGTTAAAAAAGGCGGATGTTGATGGACAGGTATATTACGCTGATTTTGATTGGGATTTGGTCATTCGATCGATTCGGAAGAATGAAATCAAGTTTAAAGAGGTTTCTAAATACCCTGCTGTACGTCGTGATTTAGCATTATTGTTGGATGATTCGATCACATTTGAGCAGTTAAAAAACATCGCATTGAAGTCTGAACGTAAGCTTTTAAAAGGCGTTAGCATTTTTGATGTGTATAAAGGAGATAAATTGCCGGAAGGTAAAAAGTCTTATGCTTTGAGTTTTACGATTCAGGACGAAGAAAAAACGCTAAATGATAAACAAATTGATAGCATTATTCAAAAATTAATTATTAACTTTGAGAAAGAGACTGGTGCTGTAGTGCGCTAGTTTATTTAATTTAATTGCGAATTATTATATGGCATCATTATCGACACAAATGAATCTTATCGTTGAGAAAACGAAGAATTTAGTTCAATTGTGTGAAGCTTTACAAGAAGAAAATGATCTTTTAAAACTGGAGTTGCAGTCGGTACAGGTTGCATTTGAGACCAGTTCAGGAAAGGTAAATCAGCTTGAAGAAAAGATCAAGGCAATGGCTGTAGCCAAATCCTTAGAAGAGGCGGATATAGATAAAAGTGCTATAAATGAAAAAATACTTGACACAAAACAAAAAATTAACGATTTTGTGCGAGAAATAGACAGATGTATAAACCTGTTGAAATAACTAAATAAGGGTGAAGTCAATTTGGTTTAATACATTATAAAGCTCATAAAAATGGGAGAGATTTCCATAAAAATAAATATCGGTGATCGTGTGTATCCTTTACGTGTTGGGATAGAAGAGGAAGAGGTGATACGTCACGCAGCGAAATTGATAAATGAAAAAATGAAGGAATTGCAGGAAAACTATTCCGTTCGTGATAAACAGGACTTGTTGTCTATGTGTGTATTACAATACGCTACTGGAATGATCAAAGCCGAGCGTAGCGCACAGCATCAAGATCTTGGACTGGAGCAGTCCGTTCATGAATTGGATACGATTTTGACAGATTTCTTTAAAAAATAAGTTTTCGTTCTTATATATAGAGCTTTAACAACGAATTTGCCGCAATTAAATTCGGGTTGTCACTATTTTAAACTTAACGCTTCAATATCACGAGCACTAAAAAGATGTAGGCCATTTTGCATATTTGCCATCTAGGTCATGATCATACGCTCAAATCATGTGTAATCGAAGTTTAATAATACATGATACCTGTTAATTTAATTGCGGTTTTTTTTTAAAAAAAAAACTAAATAATATATACTAAATAAAATGGAGTTATCTATAACAATTTCAATTATAATATCGCTCTTAATTGGTGTTGCAATAGGGAGGTTTTTATTGCAATTGCTGTTTAAGAAGCAAGAGAAGGATGCTAGTGAAAAGGCGGAAAGTATTTTGAAGGAAGCGGAAAAGCAAGCAGAGCATACCAAAAAGCAACGACAATTGGAGGCTAAAGAGAAGTTTCTTCAACTGAAAGCAGAGCATGAAAAAGAGGTCAATCAACGTAATAACACGATAAGCCAAAAGGAAAATTCTATCCGTCAAAAGGAACAATCTCTTAACCAAAAGTTGGAGAGCATCAATCGTGAAAAACAAGAACTTGATAATAAGAGCAAGAAGTTGGATCAGTTGACCGAATTGAACGAAAAGAAACGTGAAGAGGTTGAAGCGTTGAAAAACCAACATATCCAACAATTAGAGACTATAGCAGGACTTACTGCCGAAGAGGCGCGTGAGCAATTGGTATCTTCTCTGAAAGAAGAGGCCCGTTCACAAGCGATGATTCAAATCAAGGATATCGTTGATGAGGCTAAATTGACAGCTTCAAAGGAGGCTAAGAAAGTGGTTATCCAAACTATCCAACGTACAGCTACGGAGTCTGCTATAGAAAATACGGTTTCTATCTTCAATATTGAAAACGATGAGGTAAAAGGACGTATTATCGGACGTGAAGGGCGTAATATCCGGGCTTTGGAAGCGGCGACTGGCGTAGAAATTATTGTAGACGACACACCAGAAGCTATTATCTTATCTGGGTTTGATCCTGTGCGTCGTGAGATAGCTCGTTTAGCGTTACATCGTTTGGTGACAGATGGTCGTATCCACCCTGCTCGTATCGAAGAGGTTGTTGCAAAAACACGTACACAGATCGAAGATGAGATTGTAGAGATCGGTGAGCGTACAGCAATCGACCTGGGTATCCATGGTCTACATCCAGAATTGATCCGTATGGTAGGTCGTATGCGTTACCGTTCGTCCTATGGACAGAATTTATTACAGCACTCCCGTGAAGTAGCCAATTTCGCAGCTACTATGGCTTCTGAATTAGGCTTAAACGTGAAACATGCAAAACGTGCCGGATTATTACATGATATCGGTAAGGTACCAGATGACAATCCTGAATTGCCACACGCGATTTTAGGTATGCAATTGGCCGAAAAATACAAAGAGCATCCGGATGTATGTAATGCGATTGGCGCTCACCACGACGAAATCGAAATGACAGCGATGATCTCACCTATCGTTCAGGCTTGTGATGCGATATCTGGAGCTCGTCCAGGTGCTCGTCGTGAAGTAGTTGAAAGTTACATCAAGCGTTTGAAAGAATTGGAAGCATTGGCATTATCTTACCCAGGGGTAGAGAAGACATTTGCGATTCAGGCGGGACGTGAGCTTCGTGTTGTCGTAGAGAGTGAAAAAATATCTGATGCACAGTCAGAGATATTAGCCGCAGATATATCGAACCGTATTCAGACAGAGATGACTTATCCAGGTCAGATCAAAGTCACTGTAATCCGGGAGACACGTTCTGTTTCGTACGCGAAGTAATCGCTTAAGACATAAGCATAAAAAAGCCTCAAAGTGAAAATTTTGAGGCTTTTTTATGCTTGATTGTAAGATCGTAGGTGCGTACCATTGAATATTTAGATGTTTTCAAGTTCTTCTTTCGTATAACCTCCCGTACAATCCATACAGGAATTTGCATATTGGTTGTACTCATCATAAGCAGCCCCTATTTTCCCAAATAGTGTTATGATACGGTCTATTCTTATCCGATAATCGTTATCCATGATTATGAAGACGCCTTTGTTTTTTTCTTCGGTCATTTGGAGTACGGTTCCCTGCGCTTCACCGACTGTGTTATCATCCTCAAAATAGAATATTTTACCCCTGTTTTTTTGAGGATCTGCTCTTCAATAATTTCACGATATTCCCATGCTACCGGGAGATATTCGTTTCCTTTCGTCGCGATTTTGGTCTTCATTTTTATTAAATTCAGACTTTAGAAGTCAAGTTCAGTTATTTGGATTTTTTATAAATGAAAAATACGTAATTTCTCACAGACATCACAACTGCTCCTATAGCATTACATCCCTAGTCAGCTTGGTGTTAATAGAAAATCGCTGAGGAAGACTGGATCTTGGTGTCTGCGTATTTCCAGGCTTCATTGAATGCGATCATAATTTTTTTTGCGTCGCTGATTTTTTTTTGCTTTAGTAATGCCTCATGTAGTCCCAATAATGCCCAGCCATTTTTCTTCCATTTTTTTAAGTCTTCTACATATATATGTGCTGCTTTTTCGTAGTTTTTAGATCGTAGTAGTACTGCTCCTAAATGATGCCTTACAGAGAAAAACCAATCCGGTGGTTCGTTATAGTTTAGTTTATCCTCTATAGTAACAGCTTCTTGAAGTAGTTGTATCGATTTATCGAGATCGTTATTTTTAACATTTATTGCAGCAGCAAGTACTTTATTTGCTATCTGTACCAAATCAGCCATTGTATTTATATTCCAGACCGTGAGTTGGGAGAGGCTGCTGTCTCTGGATAATTCTTCCAGTTTTTCGGCTTCTTTTTGAGCGTTGTTAATCTCTTTTTTCCCAATGTAAGCCAGCCCTTTAGCATAATGCCAGATTGCGTTCGGATAAGGCATGTTTCTTGGCGGAGCAGGAAAAGATAGAATTTTATCCCACATACCGAATTTAACAGCTATGTAGTAAGGTATCGTGTAATAATGCTGTAGGGTGCTCCATTCGGGCTGTTCCATCAGATCGCGTGCCAGATGTTGTTGTAGCCTTTCAGCAGCATAGAATGATAGCGATGAATTGCCCTCTAGGGCAGCTGTGGCAGCAAGGAAATGGTAGTTGTGTGGATAATAAGCTAAAGGGTATATTCCATGCGCATAGCATGCGATTGTATAAGCACTGTCAACAGCTATGGCACGCAGGTTTGATTGTGTCGCGAGATGGTAGTCACCCGTGTTAATGTAAATATGGGAGGGCATATGTAGTAGATGGCCTGCTCCCGGCACTAAAGTATCTAAGAGCTTTGCACTATTGAGGGCGCGTTGGGGAGCAGATGATGCTTCCACCGCATGTATGTAGAAATGATGTGCGCCAGGGTGCTTTGGATTGGATTTCATAAGCTGTTCTAAAACGCCAACCAATTCGGGAGTCCATTCTTTAGACTGTTTTGTTGTATTGTCGTAAAGATCCCAAGGGTGTAAGTTCATTAAAGCATCAGCGTATAAAGCACCGATATCCGGATGTGCAGGAAATTTCTCATACACTTTTTTCATTGCGTTGGCGTAAGCAATATTTAATGGTGATCGGTCGGCTGGTGGACTAGATTGATACCGATAGCTTAGTGCTTTGATAAGTTCTATTTCTAGTGGGGTACCACCCATGGAAAGAGATTTAGCTTTTATGACAGCATCGTTAGCTAGTTGATAGTTGTCGTTTTCCATTCCTGCATTGTAGTTAGGCCCTAGTGCATAAGCAAAGCCCCAATGGGCCATAGCGCAAGTTGAATCTAGTCGCATGGCTTCAAAAAAAGACCTTGCTGCTTCCGCATGATTAAAACCATAGCATAACATCATTCCTTGGTTGAAATATTGTTGTGCTTCTTCGTTTGTGGTTGATATTTTGAAATCAATACCCGCTAAGCCTTTAAATAGAGGAGCTTTTTTTCCTGAATAATACCATTCTCTATCGGAAGTTGTAGTACTAGCACAGGTGGATACATCCGAAGTTTTTCTCTTCTTTGGTTGTTTTCCCTTGCAGCTGATAAGAAACAGTGCCGTTAATAGTAGAAAAGCAAATCTAAACATAACAGTATAGTTGAAATAGAAACTTTGGCTATCGTCAGGAGGCTGAACGAAGTGCTATACTATAGGGCAGTAATTATTTGGCGTTGCAAGTTTACTTCGTTTATAACATGAAGATAATGAATGCTATCGATACTATCTTATAACATTTGAAAATTGTATACATCCTTGCTCAGTTGTGCAATATTGAAGATAGCTCGGCTGTATATCTGATACAATTCATTATACTGCACGATATAGTCGTCCATGGTATTGTAAACTTCTGTCACGGTCTGTAAGAACTCTTGCAGATCCTTATCCAAAGAAACGATATCGACATCCATATCTTCATGATGGAGGAATATAGCGTCCAGAACGGTGAAGTTTAATGGATCTATCGGCTTGTCTCCCCTGTAAAAGGTATCGGTAATAGCATTGTATGCCGTGGTACAGCTACGTACCTCATCATAAAACCGTAGGATAGCTTGATGTAGCTCTTTTACCTGCAAGTAGAAGTCGCGTAGTTCTACCTGTAGTTTATAGTCTAAGTTGTATAGTGGGGCTGATGGCGACAATTGGCTGGTCTCTTTGTAGAAGTTATACATGTCCAGCAGTTCAAGATATTCTCTATCTAGGAGGTCGATCTCTATGATGGCTAATAGAACTTTTCCTCTTTCTTTCTCGAAGAGCAGTTTCATTTTCCAGACCTCATCGTGTGCTTTGCGGTAATTGTCCAAACTTTGAACTTCATGAGATAGGGGAGTCCCTATTTCATTCGTTGTATAAATAAGATCTCGAAGAGGGTGTTTGATGCAGATAGTCTTCATAATTGGTAATCAAAGTAGTCTAAAGATAATAAAACTTTCACGATGTACCAATATTGATGCATCGTGAAAGTTTCGTTTAACTATACGACATAGCAGCGTACGATGTCACTGTAATTGGGCGTAGGGTTTGTACCTAGATAGGTCACTCTAAATTCGTATTGTTGCAAATGCTCCAGATTGCCGATTATTGTCTTGGACTTGCTTGTCAGCACACGCGTCCACTCATTTTCGCTACCTACCTTTCGGTATTCAAATTGGTAAAATCGTGCTGGTTTCCATGCTTTGACACGCACACCGACCTGCTGTAATCCCGCTTGCGTAATTTCTACCCTAAAATCGGTTGGTTTAGGGGAGGATTCTCCACTGGCGACCTTTTTTTTGCTTGGGGCGAATCCGGCTGCCATAATGGTTGCTGGATTACCCTGTGCCACAGTCTCCACGTAGAGCGAGAAGTCATACAGCAATGCCTTTAGTTGAGCCGCCTGCTGGTTCTTTAATTCCACCTGTCGCATATCCCTAAAAGAAGCCTCTGTGAGACCACTACGATAGGCCTGTAGAGCGGATTCTATCTCCGCTAAGGTAGGCACAGGATCAGGAAATAGGCTTGCATTTTCTGTTACTTTTGCAAGGATGTTTTCAGCGTACTGCAGCAGCTTTGCTGCGGTTTCTGTTTTGGATGAAAGTACTGGTTTTGCCATAACTTTAAAATTTAAATTTGTTAATAGATAAAAGTTTATGGCCCAAAGGTACTACGGGCACTATTTGAAACAGGGGGGTAAATCGGGTCAATCTTTTTAGAGGGCGTCTGTTTTTTGTGACCCGATTTGACACCATCGGTTCTAAAATAGTTTTAAAATAGGGTATAAGGTTATTTAGAGCATGCTTTTGAGGGTAAGTCCGTACTCACCGTTTTGATCCACTTTTGCGCCAAAAGTGGATCGGTTTTAAGAAAAAGTAGATCTGTTTTTGGCAAAAGTGGATCCGATTGCTGTGATCTTGATGTACTTTGTTGCAAAAGTCAAAGGGATTGTCTCGATCTTGATTCCAGTCGAGTGTAAAGTGAATCGGTATTTGCCAAAGCCAAATCCGATTGTTGCGATCTTGATGTGTTTTGCAGGAAAAGTCATAGGGATTGTCTCGATCTTGATTCCAGTCGAGTGTAAAGTGAATCGGTATTTACCAAAGCCAAACCCGATTGTGAAAATCTTGGATCTGATTATCGCTAATTAATTCACCAAAGATCTTTTTCGTATCATTTTTTCTCTCCATTCGGTAGGGGTATATCCGAATCGTTTTTTAAATAGTTTTGAAAAGCTCTTTTGACAGACAAAATGTAATGAAAATGCAATAGAAACTATGGTATTATCCGAAGCCATGATCCGGTCCCGAGCTTCCACCAGCCGTAATTCCTGAAGATACGCACTTACGCTGTGCGGTCGATTCGCGAAACTCCGGGTCAGTGTCCGTACGCTGACATTCAAGGACTCGGCTATACGCTGTAAGGTAAGTCCTTCTTCGCAGAAGTGCTGTCGCAAATACGTTATTGTTTTATGATACAGTCTGACTTCATGATCCTGTTCTGTATCGGTTTCTTCTTTGGCTTCGTTGAAGACGATATCAAATATCCGTAAGTTCCAGGCCATCAGTAGATAATATGTGCCAAAAGGCCGGAAGCTGATACGTTTGAGTGCATCTAACACACTGAACAATTTGGGATGTAGAGTCATCTTACCCAAAACAGTACATTCTTTGCCTGTATGGTCCATATTGAGCCAGGTCCTTATTGCGGGATATTCTGCTGCCAATCGTTCCATATTAGCAGGTAATATACCTATCATAAATACCCAATTTTTGCCATCGTTGAGCTGTACACTTAAGGGGGCGATCGATTGTTTATAACATTGGATTTCTCCCGTGGATAGTGGACGAGGCGGTGACGTCAGTAATACGCTTCGTCCCGACAGGTCCATATGTATCCAAAGACAGTCCTGCATGTTGGTATGTATTTCCAGCTGCTGTGGCGATAGCTGTATGCTGTCTTTTACCTCCAGCCAGTAGAAATTATCATTGTATAAATAACGATGAGCAGGCTGTTTGTCAGTAATGGAGCAATGCGTTTCTGGGATAAAGGAGAGGTAGCCATCGTATCGGGATGCCTGTCTCAGAGCGCTATTTTCGTTCAGAAATTTTACAAATGACATAATTATATTCTCCAATCGGTTGTCTTAAGATAGGTGAAAAATATGAGAATATTCGTATCTCTTTTATAGAATGATAAAATTGTCAGGGCAGAGATATACCTTTACGAGCCATCAATGTTGTAACTATATAGGTAAACGGCATACTTACCTGTTTTTGGAAAGAGATATCATTTTTTAACACATTTGTTAATTTAATTCTTTTATAAAAATTTTAAATGTTTTCAAACTAATTGGTGAATTATCGGGCTTCACGATGATCTGGCCGGTATAATCAATTATGAATTTTGAAGAAAAAATTGAATTCTGAGTTATTCGGGCATTCCAAATAGAGCCACATGACTCGTCCTTTATTATTTTATATAATGAAAGGAAATCCCTACTTTTAAGGGGTTTTAAAAAAATGGCAAAGCAGATACGTAAGACATATAAAGGGGAGAAAAACGATAAAGAGCGTACTATGGGTAAGCTCTTGGCAGCAGTAGGAGAGGTATTGAAGGAGAAAGGGTATACGGGAATGACTATAGCTAATATTTCTAAACAAGCAGGAGTAGACCGTAAGCTGATTTCACTTTATTTTGGATCAGTTGAAAACCTAGTAGAGACTTATATTAAAGGAAAAGATTACTGGGTTGGGGCGATGGCAGGGGCTGTGGAGCATTTTGGAACTTTGTCGACAGAAGGATCTAAGGGTTATCTACAAGCCTTGTTGATGAAGCAGCTGGATCACTTTTTAATAGATGAGGAGATGCAAAAGTTAGTAACTTGGCAGATCAGTGAGGAGTCTGATGTAATGGATCAGATAGTACGTGAGCGGGAGAAGATGAGTGCTCTGTTTTTTGCACTTGCAGATAAAGAGCTGGAAGGGCGTAATGTGGATCTACGGGCTATAACAAGCTTGCTCGTGGCGGGGATATATTACTTAGTGCTGCATGCTAGGTATAGGAAAGCCACTGTATCCGAAATTGAACTGAACGATGCTGGGTTTGATAGGATACGTGCTGCTGTGAAAGACATTCTTTCTTGGGCATACGATATAAAATAATTTATGACATTACCATAAGAAACTTCTGGCAACAGTTGTTTTATAACCTCTAATAAAAACGGTACACTCGGCTTGCGATTTTTCTTATTCCAAACCAGAGTGAGTGTTTTGTTCTATTTATGCCCCCATTTCTTTTTTTAAGTACCGATATCATTTTTTCTTGTGTTTTTTTTCCTAAACAAGGGAAAAAAATAATGTTTTTTTTCACAAATAGCATTGATGTTAAAATTAAAATTCTCATTTCAATATTCGTTATAAATTAATTCTCGCAAACTTATATAAAATTCCTATTTTTGAGAAAATTATAAGTATTTAATAATGAGTATTTCAATTAGAGTTTGGTTTTGTGTTGCTTTTATAGTCTTTTTCAGTGCGTGCGAAAATAAGAATGAACAATTTTTGCCTGCGCCTATTATTGATACCGTAGAGGTATCTGGTACTAAGTTGACGCTGCACGTGAACCATTTCAATCTTTATGACCGTAGTAAGAATCTTATTAAAGTAGATGATCAAATTTTGAGCTATGAAATAATCAGAGAAAAGGGGAATATATTTTTGGCCGACTTCAAAGCAGATGTTTTCGATGAGTTTAACTTCGTAAGGACAGTGTTGTTTCACAATGGGTTTAGTGAAACAAGTAAGCAAATATATAGTCCTTTATACCCTGTTATATTAGAGATCAGTCCCAAAAGAGCTTATCCAGGAGATACGATTACCATCGACGGTAATAACCTCGATTTTAAAGAAGATCTAGCTGTACTTTTTCCGACTTCTAGCGGAGATTATGTATTCGGTAAGATTATTTATGGCGATGAATACACGTTAAAAGTAATTGTACCTGAGAATGCGGTCAGTGGGGCTCTGCTGTATCGGAATCGATTGGGCATATCGGATAAACTCATGGGATTACTCACTACGGATCTAGAGATTAAAGTAAAGTAAACCCGTTGTGCATTTTAACAGAGGTTCATAAAGTACTATCCTCATATTCAAAAAAAATTATATATAAAAAAACCTTAAAAAGATGATAAATTTAGTAAGAATAAATGCATTGATTGGAAGCGTATTACTTATGTTGACTTTTACAAACTGTAAAAAAAGCCCGGATGCTGTTCCCAATATGTATGAACACTTCTTAGAGTTTAAAGACAAAAGCGATAAAAATTTATTAAATGACTTTGATATCAATAAATTAAAAACCGATATAATAGTAAATACTGAGAAAGGCGACGAGGTTAATACCGTTTATTCAGTTGTTGAAATGAACAGCAAAAAAATTCTCAAAATAAATTCATCTACCTTACCGAATAATAAGGTCAATGTCTTGATTTATACGATACATAATGAGGAATTAATGGGGGATTCAGAAAAGCATATCCTAAAAACTAACTGGAATATTTCAAACAACAGGATTACACTAACAGATCTCTTTAAAAATGGCGAAAAGCAAATCTCAATTAAAGAAGACTTTGTTAGCTTTAGTCACTATGTTTTGACTAAAGAATGATAACGTATTACTTACGTTTAGCACCGCCAGATCGACAACACTGTCTCTAGGTGTGTAAGTTATAGAAATACGGAGTTCTTCTTATTCCAATATAGCCCAAAAACCACTTTTTGTGGAGCCTATCCTATTTATTAGTTTCTGCTTTTTAAGCTTGTCTATCTGATATTCAACACCTCTTACGGATAGGTTTGCTTTCTCTGCTAATTCCTGACGTGTAATGTACGGATTGTCTTTTATAAGAGATAATATCGTTGCAGAGGTCCTCCGTAAAGTTTCTCCCACAGTTTCGGCGACATGTGCATACGCAACCACTCTAAATCCATGTTGAAAGTTTTCAAAGATAGGTTGTCTCAGTCCGTAATTGGTAAATCCTTCAGTGATGTGCTAATCGTATTATCTTAAATAATCGCGCTATAACTTGTGCACGTTCAAGTTTTTACAGTTCGTAATAATTCTCGTTTATATCTCTTGGATAGAAATAGCCTTTTATACAGTTTGGATTTCTAATACAGAGTTGGATATGATCCTTTTCGCGGAATCCAGCATTTGGGTAGGGAACTTTACCTTATCCAAGATTTTTTTAGAATCTAGATAATTGCTTACTTTTGTTGGATGAACAAGAAGAATAGGAAGCAGGACCAAAAGGAAACGCTGATTAGGCCGGTAGATAAGTACTTTAAGGAATTGGATAATACATTTTCGCAGGGAAATAAAGGACTTTACGCCCTGTTTTTAGCACTTGCTTTTTTTGGATTTATGGGATTGATATGGATGATTCCATTTCCGCAGTTTGATTTTCTTATTCGTATGAATGCCCATACGTTTCTGAATTGGGGATCTGTATTTATTGCTGTGGTAATCTATATTTACCTGAAATTAGCACCGACATTGTCTTATGCAGTCTTGTTTTGTATCGCTGTTATGAGTTTTTTTATTGTGCAACTCGAATATATAGAGCGGGATGGCGGGCCTTCGGTAGTATTGGTATGTTCGAGCATAGCTCTTGTTTCGTCACTCATTTTATTTGTATTGATTAGAAAAGAGGAAGGTTTGGGACTAAAGCACTTTTTTAGTCTAATAGGATTGGGGCCGATCTGGTTATGGTCTAAGGTGTTTGATAAATTTAAATGGAAATATTAATATGAGTGCATTTAACTATCCCCTGCATTTTCAATTCAAGATCGGAACTCTCGCTAATGACTTTATGGCAAAGGATGCCTCGGGTGAGACCATTTGTTATGTACGTGAGAAAATATTTGCATGGCGTGATCAGATTAAAATCTATAGTGATGAATCCAAAACCAATCTCCTGTATGAATTGGTATCTGATAAATTGATTGATTTTCAGCAGACGTTTACGATCAGCGACCATTCGGGTAGGGTAGTGGGCAAGGTGCGGAGAAAAACGCTTCGATCATTATGGAGATCGACCTTCCGACTGATGGATAGTGCGGATACACACGATCATACCATCCAAGAGAAAAATCCTTGGACAAAATTTATGGATGGGCTTTTTGGAGAGATACCATTGATAGGTATACTATCGGGTTATTTCTTTAATCCTGCTTATTTATTGTCCAATAGTGATGGCCAGGTATTATTCGAAATCAAAAAGGAACCTTCTTTTTTCGGGCGTAAATTTACGGTACATAAGCTGACGTCGGATGCAGTGGATGAAGAACGTTTTGTCTTGAGTCTAATGTTAATGGTATTGATAGAAAGAAGCAATGGTTAACCATTGCTTCTTTTATTCTATTTTATAATCCTTTTTATCTTATTGGACTTCTTTATCAGTTTGTGAAGTCCTTCGTAATCTTCATCTTCTAGTTTACGATGTAGTTTTTGCAACTGCTTGATATGTTCTTCCAAAACTTCCAATACATTAGTTCTATTCTGTTTAAATATAGGTGTCCACATATCGGGCGATGATTTGGCAAGACGTACGGTAGACTCAAAGCCCGAACCCGCTAGTTCAAAAATCCGACCCTGTGACTTTTCTTTTTCCAATACCGTCAATGCTAGCGCAAATGAAGTCAAGTGGGATATATGCGAAACATATGCCGTATGCATATCATGCTCTTCGGCATTCATAAATACTGATTTCATCTCCAACTGTTCGGTGATAGCATCAGCTATATCAAAGGCATCTTCGTCCGTACGGAAGGCATCGACATATACCATGTTTTTGTCTTTAAACAAATTTGGTATCGCCGCCTCGGGTCCCGAATACTCTGTCCCTGCCATGGGATGGGCTGCGATGTAACGCCCTCGTTTGGGATGATCGGCGATGAGTTGCAATATATTTATTTTGGTCGATCCCATATCGATGACGACCTGTGTGTCAATCTGATCAAGAATAGCAGGAGCCAACTGCATAATTGCATCAACGGGTACTGTTAATACAATTACTTTGGCTTGCTTTATGGCGTCTTCCAAAGACATAATCTCATCTACCAGGCCTAACTGTAGGGCTTTTTTTTGATTGGATTCGTTTTTGTCTACCCCAATTATTTTGTCGAAAGATTTTGTTTCTTTCAATCGGATGGCTGTAGATCCACCAATTAATCCGATCCCGACAATAGCTATGTTCATTTTATAGTATTTAAATGTGAGATATTAGATAGGAGATTTCATAGCCTTATCAACCATACAACTCCGTAACAATATAACTCGATAACCTTATTTAACCATTATTCCGATTCGTGCCAGTGCCTTATCTAGAACCTCCGTTTTTGCGCATAGACTAATACGGATATATCGATCTCCCGCATTACCAAATATGCCGCCCGGAGTTATAAAAACTTTAGCGTCATATAACACTTTATCACTTAGTGCATAGCCGTCCGTATATTGCTCAGGAACTTTGGCCCATACGAAGAGTCCAACCTGATTGATATCGTATTGACAGCCTAATAGATCCATAATTTCAAAGACCTTTTTGCGACGCTGTGTATAGGCTTCGTTCAACTGGGTATACCATGATTTGTCCAAAGATAGTGCTTTTGAGGCTGCAAGTTGTAATGGTAAGAACATGCCTGAGTCCATATTACTTTTGAACCGTAAAATCTCATTAATTCGGTTTTCGTTAGCAACGAGCATACCAATACGCCAACCGGCCATATTGGACGATTTACTTAAAGAGTTTAGTTCTATAGCAACTTCCGCAGCCCCATCAACAGCCATGATACTTTCCGGATAATCATTCAGTATAAAGCTGTATGGATTGTCATGACAGATTAAAATGTTGTGTTTTTTACCAAAAGCAATTAGCTTTTCAAAGAAGCTTTTGTTGGCCAATGCTCCTGTTGGCATATGTGGATAGTTAACCCACATCATTTTTACTTTGCTTAAATCTGTTTTTTCTAAGGCGTCAAAATCCACCAACCAATGGTTTTCTTGACATAGATCGTAAGGCACTATAGTCGCGCCAGAGATCTTTGCCGCTGATGTATAGGCTGGGTATCCTGGATTAGGTATTAATACTTCATCACCTTCTTGAAGGTAAGTCATACATATATGTACTATACCTTCCTTGGATCCTATTAATGGAAGAATTTCTGTTGCTGGATTTAAAGTAACGTGATAATATCGCGAATACCAATCTGCCATCGCTTGACGTAACACAGGAGATCCTTTATAGTTTTGATAACCATGTGTATTGTCTTGAGCGGCTTGCTCGGTCAGCACTTGGATGACTTCAGGGTGCGGAGGTAGGTCAGGGCTTCCTATACCTAGATTGATTACCTGTGCTCCGGCCTTGTTCATCTCGTCAATTTCTCTCAACTTCTTCGAGAAGTAATATTCCTCGGTCTGTTGTAGCCTTTTCGCAACTTCAATATTCATATGTAAATTATTTCATAACAGTGTCTAAAAAGGAAGCGATAGGCGTCATTGCCAACCTGAGGAACAGCCCGTCCCGAGAATCGGGAATGGTGTGCCATCTAATTTGCTTAAATACAGATTGTCTCGTCATACTTCCTACCCATGATAGATTTGTAAACTATGCCGTCATCCCGACCGAAGTGGAGGGATCTAGAAGTTATATATTAATCCTATACAGTTCATAGACCTCTCCATAAGGTCGAGGTGACATTTACTTTTACTGTCATCAAATCTCCTTTTTTAAATTTGGTGCTAAATTTATAAAAACAAAATCGCTTTGTTGAATTATTTGGCGACAAAATAGCTAAAGGCTGTAAAATATGTAAATTAGGTGTGCCTAATAGGACAAGCTTGATTGGATAGCTGATATGCCGCCGATAAACGGCCGATGGTACATCTGGTTCAAGAATAGGATTGATGAAGGTTTTTTTCTATTTTTGTGGTTCTTAATTTTTTAAATGAAGACATACTTTAGACTATTATCTTTTGCTAAACCGATAAGCAAATTTGCCATACCTTATGTTATCTGTACAATAATTACTGTTGTATTTGGAACATTAAATCTAGCATTGCTGATGCCATTGCTATCGGTATTATTCAAGGGGAGTGCAGAAGTAGCCGAAGCTGTCGCACCTGTATTGCAGAAACCTGAACATTTTTACCAAATAAAGGAATGGTTTAATTATTTGTCCAATAGCTTATACTATGAGCTAGGACCTTATGGTGCGTTAAAGTATATTTGTGTTATTATTGTCATATCTGTCTTTATTTCCAATCTATTCCGTTATTTCTGTCAACGGATTATGGAAAATTTTAGAATACATACTTTATTAAGGTTGCGTAAGGCCGTTTTTGATAATGTAATGAATTTGCATTTGGGTTTCTTTACCAACCAACGGAAGGGAGATGTTATATCAAAAATAGCTTCGGATGTCGGTACCGTACAGTATTCAGTAACGGGGACGCTTCAGGTGGTTTTTAAAGAACCACTTCAATTGATCGCTTATTTGGTCACTTTATTCCTCATTTCACCTCAGTTGACTTTGTTTTCCATGACGGTAATTCCGGTATCTGCATTTTTGATCGCACGTATTGTAAAAGGTCTTAAAAAGGAGGCACGTGCTGGACAAGAATCTTTTGCGAATATGATTACTTATCTCGATGAAGCTTTGTCGGGTGTAAAGATCATCAAGTCCTTTAACGCGACACGATTTGTGAAGGATCGTTTTCATGATGAGAATGAACATTTTGCCTCTATTATGCGTAGAATGGCCGCACGTCAACAGATGAGTTCGCCTGTGTCCGAGTTATTGGGAGTAGTGATGGTGGCTATTATTCTGTTGTATGGCGGTAGTCTAGTATTATCGGGGGAAGGAAGTTTAGATGCTGAAGCATTCATCACCTATATCGGTATCTTTTCTCAGGTAATGCGCCCCGCGAAAGCGTTGACTGACTCTTTTAGTGGTATTCATAATGGACTGGCAGCAGGAGAGCGTGTACTGGAACTGATTGATGAAAAAAATCTGGTCAAGGACAAAGAAGATGCTGTGGTCGTGAACACTTTTGAAGATTCTATTCAGTTTGATAGTGTGGATTTCAGCTATGGTGATCGTAATGTGCTTAACGGTATTAATCTTAATATTGAGAAAGGGCAGACGGTGGCTTTAGTCGGCCCTTCAGGGGGAGGTAAGTCTACGCTAGTCGATTTGATTCCTCGGTTTATGGACGTGACCTCCGGAGCTGTCAGGTTTGATGGTAAAGACTTACGCGATTTGAATCAGGATTCACTGCGAGCTTTAATAGGTACGGTGAATCAAGACTCTATATTGTTTAATGATTCTATCTTTAATAATATTGCCTTTGGAAGTCCATTTGCGACAATGGAGGAAGTAGAGCATGCTGCGCGTATAGCGAATGCCCATGATTTCATACTGCAGACGAGTGACGGTTATGATACCAATATTGGGGATCGTGGGACTAAGTTGTCCGGTGGACAGCGGCAACGGATCTGTATAGCGCGGGCAGTACTCAAAAATCCTCCTATTATGCTGTTGGATGAGGCTACATCGGCATTGGATACCGAATCAGAAAGACTGGTACAGGATTCTTTGTATAAGTTAATGGAAAATAGGACTACCGTGGTGATCGCCCATCGATTGAGTACGATACAAAACGCTGATAAAATTGTGGTATTAGAAGGAGGAAGGATTGTGGAGGTGGGTGCACATACGGAACTGTTGACAAAGAATGGATTGTATCGAAGATTAATAGATATGCAGCAATTTGCGGAGACCTAGTAGATTTTTTTCTGATAACTTTCTTGCCTATTGGCGAACCAAAGGAATCATGAAATTTTTGTTCTGTGGATTGGGTGTAAAAAGGTACTACGAGACGCATATTTTGCGTTAGGTATTGGCGAATACGAGGCATTTTAGCTAAGTTTGTATTAGAAGGAGAGACACATGAATGCTAATAAGGCACTTGATTTTTTAATCAAAAGTGAGACAGACCCAGATTTAAAAAGAATAGCAGAAAAAGTCGTTGCTGAAGAACGAATTACAGTCGAAGAGGGTATAATCCTTTACCAAAAAGGTGAACTGAACTATTTAGGTGTTTTAGCGAATTTCATCAGAGAGCGTAAGCACAGGGATCGTACCTATTTCAATAGAAATTTTCATATCGAACCGACCAACGTATGTGTTTATGATTGTAAATTCTGTTCGTACTCACGGATGATCAAACAGCGTGAAGAAGGATGGGAGATGGATGTAGCGGGTATGATGGATGTCGTTCGCCGCTACGATGATGAAGCAGTGACCGAAGTACATATCACAGGCGGCGTTGTACCTAAACAAAACCTAGAATTCTATGCTGATTTTTTTAAAAAATGTAAAGCGCATAGACCTGAATTGCATATCAAGGCATTAACTCCAGTAGAATATTACTATATTTTCAAGAAAGCGAAATTAAGCCATTACGATGGGATGAAATATCTTAAAGAATGTGGCTTGGATTCGATGCCTGGTGGAGGGGCTGAAATTTTTCATCCCGAAGTCCGGGAGAAAATAGCACATGATAAATGTACCGCTGAGCAATGGTTGGATATTCATGAACAGGCACACAAATTGGGGATGAATACCAATGCAACAATGCTTTACGGTCATATTGAAGCGTACTGGCATCGGGTCGATCACATGGAGCGTTTACGCCAATTGCAGGACAAGACCGGAGGTTTTCAGACTTTTATCCCCTTGAAGTTTAGAAATAAAGACAATCAAATGTCGAATATTCCTGAGGTATCTGTGATTGAAGATTTAAGGAATTATGCTATCGCACGGATCTATTTAGATAATTTTGATCATATAAAGGCCTATTGGGCAATGATATCAAGAGAAACGGCACAATTATCGCTAGCTTATGGTGTTAATGATATAGATGGTACCCTGGACGATACCACAAAAATCTATAGTATGGCTGGTGCGGAAGAGCAAACTCCGGCGATGAGTACACAGCAATTGGTCGAATTGATAAAGAATGTAGGGAGGCACCCAATCGAACGGGACACTTTGTATAACGTGATAACAGACTATAAAGATGTTGTTTTTGAAGAGGATAAATCAAAGCGTTACTATGCTTTGCCCGTTGTAAATTAAAACAAAGCATTGAAGAAAAGTTTCTATTTTATAAGACACGGACAAACGGATCTAAACCTAAAAGGGATCGTGCAGGGACGGGGAGTAGATTCTCCTTTGAATGAGAATGGCCTCAAACAGGCTGAAGCGTTTTTTGAGGCTTATAAAGATGTACCTTTTGATAAGATCTATACATCGACCCTTTTGCGCACGCATCAGACGGTTGAACCTTTTTTGACCAAGAACATTTCGGTTGAACAATTGGAGGGATTGGACGAGATTAGTTGGGGGATTTATGAGGGACAGGAGCAAGATGAAACTATTTTGAAAGGGTTTCAGGCACTTATCGAGTCTTGGCGAAATAATGAACTGGACGTCCACGTGGAAAATGGGGAATCACCTAATGAGTTGGTTGAACGTCAAAAGCGGGCAATAGCCTATATGTTGACAAAGGAAGAAGAAGAGAATATTTTGGTCTGTATGCACGGCCGTGCACTACGGATTATGTTGTGCCATCTTACGAATGTACCTGTCAGTCAAATGGATGATTTTCCGCACACAAATACTGCTTTATATATCTTAGACTACGATCAGGGGACATTCTCGATATCAGATTATTACAATACAGAACATTTGAAAGAATTATTATAATGAGTAAAGTAAGGGTTTCAGCGGTGAGCTACACCAATACATTGCCATTTCTGCAAGGACTTAAGTCTTCGCCTGTAATGGATATGGTGGATTTAAGTGTAGATTACCCTGCAGAATGTGCTCGGAAAGTAATAGCAAATGAAGCAGATTTGGGGATTATACCTGTGGCTGCATTATTAAAGATAGCTAATCCTGTTATTATTACAGACTATTGTATAGGTTCGGATGGTGCGGTCGATTCTGTTTTTATCTTTTCGGATAAACCTATTTCTGAAGTAAAAACACTTCGTCTAGATCCTCAATCCCGAACATCAAATGGATTGGCCCGTATTCTATTAAAGTACTACTGGAAAAAATATGTAGATATCGTATGGGAAGGTGATGCGGATGCCTATGTCCTCATCGGAGATCGGACTTTTGGCAAGAAGGAAGAAGTCGCTTATGTATATGACCTTGGTCATTTCTGGAAGGAACTAACCGGTTTGCCCTTTGCTTACGCCGTTTGGGTCGCGAATAAGGAATTGTCGGCAGAGTTTGTGGATTTATTCAATAAAGCATTGGCCGATGGTGTGTCGCATCCTAAAGATGTCATACCTGGGTTGCCGGTATATCCAAACTTTGATTATGAGGTCTATTTAACAGAAAGCCTAGATTTTAAATTGAATGTCGGAAAGAGACAAGCTATAGCAAAATACCTCGAGTTGTATAAAACACTAGAAGAAATAGAAATAGCTCCTATAACTTAGGAGCTATTTTTTAATTGTAATTTATTTGGCTGCCTTTTTCTAAGTCTTTAATTACCGATATAGAGCGTGGCATACGCTCTTTCAGTTCATCCACATGTGAGATAATACCGACAACCCTATTCTCATGGTGTAGGTATTGAAGCGTATCAAATACCGTATTAATGCTTTCTGCATCTTGGGTTCCGAAGCCTTCATCAATAAAGAAGAAATTTCGATCGGCTTTATTTAACGACTGGATATTTTCGGCTAGTGCCAAGGCAAGGCATAGCGAGGCTTGAAAGCTCTGCCCGCCAGAGAGCGTCTTCACTGATCGTTGGTAACCATCATGAAGGTAATCAATCACCTCAAATTCATTGTTTTCATTGAGGCACAAGCTGAGCTGATTCTTGGTGAGTCTATGGAAACGCTGGTTGGCTATCTCGCAGAGTCGTGCCAGATGTATACTCGATACATAATTGATAAAACCATTGCCTTTGAACATATTGTCTAGTAATCTTAAATTTTCCTTACGATTATTAAGCTGTTCGTAGTCAATTAATAAGTTTTTTTTCTTGTCCAATTCAATGGTCAGACGGGTTAACTCTTTTTCTAGTGCGCCGGTTAGTGCGAATTGCAACTCAAGTTCTTCTTTTTTTAATTGGTAGATTTCTTCCGTGTCTTCGAATAGCTTCTGAGAGAATGAGCTGTCTTTAGTCAGTTCTTTTAGTTCAACGATTCTTGTGCTTAGTGTATTGTGTTGTACATAGAATAACTGTATCTTTTCACGTAGGGTCACGACATCCAGATTTTTGTCTAGAATAGCCTTCACGACGGTGATATCTCCAAATTGAAATTCTTTCAGGAGACTATTGATTGTTCCTTGTAGCGCTTGGAGCTGTCCATTCAGGGCAACGTATTGTTCATGAGCTTCTGCATATTGACCAGCAGTCTCTGCAAATTGCGTCTTGGCCCGTATGAGTATATCATTCCAATCTGTAACCTGTTGCTCGACACGATTTATTTTCTCTTCCAGTTCGCGGAGCTGGTCGATCAATATTGATTTTTCTATTCCTTTATAGGTAGATACTTCGATTACTTTTAACTGTTGTGTATGTTGGGCCATTTTTGCCTCAACTATCTTGATCTGATTTTTTAAATCATCTAAGGATTTTTCATATTTAACCCGATTCTCCTGGGTTTCCTGTAGCTCCTTACGAATATCTTTGATGTCATTTTCTTGTTGAAGAATCTTGGATTCTAATTGCTGAACTTCGTTTTTTTTCACTTCAAAAGCTTCACGGTTTCCCTGTTCAAAACTTTGCCAGATAAAACCATTATTATGTATTGAAATTAAGCCGGAGATTTCCTGTGCATTTTGTTTAAGGGATTCCAACCCTTTGAGTTTATCCGTAATCAATACAGTAATCGCCGATACCTTGGTATAGCGATCCCTCAGCTCCTGTTCATTGGTTGTTAACTGTACTCTTTCACCATTTAATCGGTCGATCTCTAGCGTCCAGTTTTCTTCATGCATGGGATTCGGATGATCTAAAGAACCACATAACGGACATGGCTCGCCCTGATGTAGTCTTAGTACATATTGAGATAGTTCCTGCTTGACTAAGATCGAGTTTTCCTGTTCTTTTAATAAATTACTTTGTGCCGAAATATCGGTTATTTTTCCTTGGAGTACCTCTCGCCAATTTGTTTCAGAAAGATTTTGCTTTTCCAGATCAGAACGATAGCCTGCTATTTCTACTTCTTGCTGCTGCAATTTGTCTTGAATATCGGAGAGTTGTCCCTGTAACTGATCGTATCGTTGGTACCAGTTTTCGATAGCCATTAATTCCTGTGTCGGCGTACGTGAGTTTTTAGCAAGCTCTAGTCGATGCTCCTCTTCTTGAAGACGAATAATCAGGTTTTGTTCTTTCTGCTGGGTTTGAAGTACAATAGGGGAGCCTCTATTTACCCGATTTTCTAACTCGATCTTGCTTTGTTCTAATTCGGCATTGGCAATTAATAATTGATAATCGTCCGTCTTCTTTTTATAGGAGGGAAGCTGTTCGTAATCATCTTTTAAGCTTTCCAATTGCTGCTCGGTCTCTGTTATCCTGTGATTGAGTAATTGTTTGTTGTCTTTAAGCTTTTCAATTTTGATTAATAGTTGCTCTTTATTATAGGTAATGTGATGGAGACTATTGATTGGTTCTCTAAAATGTAGGGAGACAGACTCAAATTCCTGAATCTCCTTTTCATACAGCTTTACTTTAGGACGTTGTTGTTCTAAGGTTTCTAGTTCAAGTTGTTTGTTGTCAAGATCAGTCTTGTTTTCCTTCTCTATACGTAGTTTATATAGTTGTTTTTCAACTTTTTCAAATTCTAGCTTTACCTTCTCTAAGAAGAGCTTCGCGTCTTCTAACGCTTGCTTATTCTCGATAATTATTTCGTTCGAGACTTCTTCAAATCCCGTAAGAGCACCTTTTATATGTTCAAGCTTTTTATTGTTATTACTTTGTAATAGACTTACTTTGGGACCAAGGTCATACTGGTTTAAAAAGAAAATCTCTTTCATCATATCTGAACGATCCTTTCCCTTTAGTTCTAAAAACTCCATGAACTGTCCCTGAGGGATGATAATTGTACGTCTGAAATTTGGATAGGAGAGGTTGGTAACTTTGGCTCCATCTGCTGACTCTAGAGGGATCCAATTGTTATCTTTCCATACATAGGCGTAGCGTTCGATGCTAGTTGTCTCTTCAAATTTTTTTTTACGTCTCCACTGCGCCACAAATCTAAATTTCTTGCCTTCGAAGTTGAGAAATTGAAAATCGATTATAGCAGTGTCGGATTTGAGGTTAAGCATGTTGTATGCTCGTTTCTCTTGCTTGTTAAGACGTTCTGTTTCGCCGTATAAGGCAAAGCTTATAGCTTCTAGGATGGAGGATTTTCCGGAGCCAACTGCTCCAAATATACCGAACAAACCTCCCTCGGTCAGTTGTGTGAAGTCGACTTCCTGTTTCTTTTGATAAGAATATAATCCTTCTAGACTTAAATATATCGGTAGCATATTATCCTTCTATATCTTTGTTTTGTGTCATTACTTCCTTAAATAAGGCATTAATCTCTTCGTTTGGATCCTGTCCGTATTTGCTTCTGAAATAGTCGGCAAAAAGGGAGTGGATATCTTGATCCAATTTGACAGTAGTTTTGGACTCTGCATGCTCATTTACACCGGTCAATACTGGAATCACGTGAATGATTCCGTCGTGAGCCTCATGTAGTCTTTTTAATTCTAGCGAAGAGAGGTAAGTGTCGGTTTCCATGGTGAGCTCGACCAATGTATCTGGGTGTTCATGAAGCCAACTTACGGCATCATCAATAGATTGAAATTTCTTACGGTGTAGTCTACGTCCTTTGGTTAGACCTATGGGCGTAATTTGAGGAACTTTAGCTGGTTCTATTTCAATTAGGACTACTTTTTTGCCTTGCCCAGCTTCTGCAAATGAATAGGCTAGAGGGGCACTGGAATATACTACTGGAGAACGGTGTCCTGCAATGTGTTGATAGCGATGTAGATGGCCCAACGCTGTGTACTGTATAGCTGTCGGAATCCCGTCGGTATAAGTGATGTCGGCATTTCCTATTTTGATTGGCTTTTCACCTTCGGGTTCTTCCAGTAGCTCTCCGCCGCGTTCCATCATGTATAGATGTGCCGTCAGTATGTTTACTCCCTTGTCGTCACAGTAGTTTTCTGCTAGTTTTGCCCAGTGGGTACTGAGCCATTGATTAAGCTCTTCGGACTTATCTTCTATCCCCATGAATTGCTTAAGCCGTATTTCATTGGCATAAGGTGTCGTTAATAAACGTATCGGGAAAGGGATGTGTGCTAATTTAATTTCTAAGAAGCCTTGATCACTGTTCGTTATCTTAAAATGATCGTCGACAGCAAACGGATGTATTTTGAAATTGGGATAACCTATAAAAATAATTCCACAGGCCTTGGCCAAAGGATCTACAGAATCTACACGATCTGGAGAATCGTGATTTCCAGCTATGGCTATGACAGGACGTTTTCCATTTGCTGTAAGACGTTTCAACGTTTGATATAATAGCTCAGTAGCTTCTACAGGAGGGTTGAATGTGTCAAAAAGGTCTCCTGCTACTAGGATTAGATCGACCTCTTGTTGTTCAGCTATTTGACATATTTCATCTAAAACATCCTTCTGTTCTTCCAGTCTCAATACGAAGTCAAGACGCTTTCCTAAATGCCAATCAGCGGTGTGGAGTATTTTCATGATACAAATCTGTAGTAAATTTTCCTCTGTCGTGTCGACAGCTTTTTTTGACAGAGGAAAAATACAGATTTTTGCCCAAAAGAACAGTTAATAAAGTATAAAAGTTTAAGGTTGTATAGCTACAGTTTTCGGCTCTTTGTTTCCGTTATGACATGTTTCACAAGTAATGTTTTGAATTACACCAGCATGTTCGTGCTTGAAATATTTCTTGTTTATTTTATTTGTCATTTTCATCATCTCTCGCGCAGTGTTTTTATGCGGATTTTCGTCGCTGGCAAAGTCTAATCCTTTTTCACCATTAGATTTTGGCGCATGACAAAAGTTACACTTAACGCCGAGAGCAGCATTAAATCCCTTCATGACCTTCTCCAACTCTTCATGTGATACATTTTTAGGAAGGACTTTTAGGTTTTTAGGACCTTCTGTCTGTATGGTGGCAGGCGCTTGAGTGAATGCACTGATTGTAACGACAACAGCGGCAATACCCGATAAAATAAGGAGTTTTGAACGATTTATCATGGTTATAACTTTTTACTTAGCGCAATATAGTTATATGATTTGAATTGTCATAGTACAGTCATGTGAATTTATGGTTAAATTTTTGATTAAGCTCATTTTCTTTGAAAGCTCGGTGTGGTTTTATAGATTTGCCCTCGACTAAACTAGGATATAAATTTATGTGGATAAGAATAATTGTAATGCTATTGATATTGGGCCCTTTTTTTCGTGTTTGTGCAGACGATGTGAAACCAATCAAAAATAAAACCTCTTATGATTTTCTATTACGATTGCCTAATAGCTATTCCGAAGAAGGAGAGAAGCAACCTATTTTGGTGTTTTTGCACGGTAAGAGCTTATCGGGGTCTAATCTAGAACGGGTGAAGCGTTATGGCGTATTGTATGCCATGGAAAAAGGTCTGGAAATACCAGGTATAATAGTAGCTCCTCAGACGATTAATGGCTGGAATCCAGATCAGGTAATGGAAGTCATAGATTATATTCTCGCTAATTATAACGCGGATGCTTCGCGGGTATATGTTTGTGGGATGAGTATGGGAGCCTATGGAACTATGGATGTAGCTGGAAAGTATCCGGATAGAATTGCGGCTGCAGTCGCAATTTGTGGCGGAGGTACAGCTAACTATGCTTGTAATCTAACACAGGTCCCTTTATGGATACAACACGGTAACCGGGATCGCGCAGTGCCATTGTCCGAATCAAAGAAGATGTTTAATGCAATAAAGAAGTGTGATGATGATGCCGACGTTACATTAACAGTGGTACCAGGAGGAACACACGGCAGTGTCGAACGTTTGTTTCATAAGGATGAGATCTATGATTGGTTGTTTTCTTATAAAAAGCTTAAATAAAAAAGAGATGCATTCAGCATCTCTTTTTATTTAAGCTTTTGTATTTCTACAGAGCGTCAATTTTTTCTTGAATCGCTTTACTTTTCTCTTCCAACTGTAGGAAATCGTAAAGACCTTTCAATCCTTTTAAAGCGCTCTCGTTTTTAGGATCATTTTCAAGAACCTTTAAGAAATGTGCTTCAGCGGGTTTTATTTTTTCTTTCAATTCACCGACTTTAGTGGTGTATTGGTTATTGGATAACGTCTTGTCGTCGTTAACTTTTTGTAATTGCTCGCGAATAGAATTCATCAATACCACACCTGCATTTAAGTTCGCATCGTTATAGTTTGGATCGATTGCAATCGCTTTACTATAGGCTTCGTATGCTTTGTCAGCGTTGTTATTTGCGCTTTGAGCTATACCTAGATAATAATAAAGATTTTTGTTCTTGCCATCTTTTGAAATTTGATTTTCAATTTCGCTGATGATTTTTGACTCGTTACCAACAATAAGATTCAATTCGATATTCTGTACGACCGCATCATTTTCATTCGGGTATTCCTTTGCTGCTAATGCTGCATACTCCAAAGCGCTGGTTGTATCTTTAAGTGATAGGTAAAGCTTTGGTAAATCTACCAATACAGCTTTATGCTGCGAATAATTCTTTTTGTCAATCAGTTGTTTGTATTTATCAATACCATTTTGATAATCGTTGTTTTGTATTGCTGCAAGACCAGCGTAATAGGTCAACGTCGTATCCCCTGGCATGTAATTAAGTGCTTTATTGAATGCATCGTAAGCGGCCTTGTATTCTTTCTTGTCCCAATATCCTACTCCGTTATTGAAGTTAAAAGAATATAGGTTTTGTTCTGCTACGCTGATATTCGTTTTGTTCTTTTGGTCTTTGTCCAGCTCTTTAGCTTTAGCGATACCTTCGGCAGCTTTCGTAGCCTTTTCTTCACTTTTTTCGTCTACTGCCATATTCGCGTACACTAAAGAATAATAAGTCCATGTTTCCGCTAAATCTTTAGTCTTCTCATGAACAGAAGCTGCGTCGATCGCTTCTTTAGCTGTCTGTAGGAACGATACGCCTAATTGAGCGGACCCTGTGCTTCTTAATTCTTCGTATTTTTGAATGTTGGAAGCTGCTTTTTTCAGATTACTAGATTGGGCAAATACCGTAGTACCTGCTGTAACCATCGCTGATAAAATTATTGCTTTTTTTAAATCCATATCTAATTCTTATTACTATTTCTAATTATTTGAAAGCTGGTTGAGTAACACATTGACTCGATCTAGTTGATCGGGATCTTCTGCCGCTTCATAATACAATGCTAACCCTTTTAACGCATTAATTGCATAAGGTTGTATACCATTCGCCTTTAAAAGATAATCCTGCGCACCGTATTGGGCCTCTAAATTGCTCTTATCTTTTAAAAACTGGTTTAAGAAGATTAGTCCTAATGCTAAATTTGCATCGTAATTGTCTTCATCTAATTCTATTACTTTATGGTAATATTTTTTTGCGAGTTCGGTATGCCCTCCATTTTCGTTGGCAAAACCGGCCAAATAATGTAATTCTATGTTTTCTGGCTCGTACTTGATCGCTTCATCTATGATGGGAACTATCGCAGCGTAGGATTTGGACGCTGCATAGTTTTGAATCAACAGAAAAAGAATTTTTTTGTTGTTCATAAACTTATTTCGAGCGGCCTGTAGTGTGTTTAAATAGAGCTGTTTTTCATTCTTGGAGTTATACAGGTCGGCTAATGCCAAGTATTTGCCTGCATCAGCATCCGTTTCTTTTATGATTTGACTATAGTAGTCTATAGCTTCGTCAGTCTTTCCTGCTTGAGCAGCTAATAATGCAAGATTGTTAAGGACATCTTCTGATTTGGAACCCAATTTGTTTACCTGCAGAAAACTATTATAAGCTTTTTCATACTCTTTGTTTTCTATAGCTTTGTTTGCTTTATAAATATAAGCTGCAGTAAGGTTTTGATTAACATACTTAATCTCACTCTCGAAATTGTCTTTGTCTTTTTGCTTTAATTTTGCAACAGCCGCCAACGTAATGTCAATAGGATCTTTAGCTGTCTTTATCTTACGTGTCGAATCGGCATAAGCAAGCGAGCTATAAACAAGAGCACGCAACATGTTATTTTTAGAGAGAGAAGAGTCTCTCTTTGTCGCATAGGATGCGTCGCTGAATTTCTTGGCACTTTCCAGCTGCTTAATATCCCCCGTCTGTATATAACGGGCAAAACTGTTGGAGCCCTCCTTGTAATTGGATTGGGCTACAACAGTTGTACTTAAACTTATCAATAATAAGGAAGCCGATATTGCTTTCATATTTTATTCTTCTGTTGCTTCAGTTACTTGTTCATCTAAGTCGGAGTTCTCGGTAGTATTTTCGGAATTTGTACCGATTTCTTCTTCCTCTTCTTCGCGAGCAACTTTAGTAATTGAGGCTATCTCATCTGTTTCTTTAAGCGTGATAAGACGAACCCCTTGAGTGGCACGCCCCATAACACGGAGCGAATCTACTCCGATACGGATTACGATTCCGGATTTGTTGATAATCATAAGGTCATCATTGTCTGTTACATCTTTAATAGCGACGAGTTCGCCGGTTTTCTCTGTAACATTGATGGTTTTGACCCCTTTACCACCTCTGTTCGTAATGCGGTAATCTTCGATATCTGTTCGTTTACCATAGCCTTTTTCAGAAACGACTAGTACGCTCACATCAGAACTATTCACACTAATCATGCCAACTACTTCATCTGTCTCGCTTGTCAATGTAATTCCGCGTACACCGGTTGCGGTACGTCCCATTGGCCGGACAGTAGATTCATTGAATCGGATCGCTCTACCAGAACGTAAAGCCATCACAATCTCACTACTACCACTCGTTAAACAGGCTTCAATTAGCTGATCACCTTCATTAATATTGATGGCGTTGATACCATTAGCACGTGGACGCGAGTAGGCTTCCAAGGATGTCTTCTTGATCGTTCCTTGTTTGGTACACATGATAATGAAGTTGTTCGCTAAGTATTCTTGATCTTTAAGATTCTTGACTAAGATATATGCTTTTATTTTTTCATCTTTTGGGATATTGATGATGTTTTGTAAAGCTCTACCTCGTGAAGTCCGACTTCCTTCTGGAATTTCAAATGCTCTCAACCAGAAACAGCGACCTGCCTCCGTAAATAATAACATGTAATTATGAGCAGTTGCGGTAATGATATGCTCTGTGAAATCTTCGTCTCGGGTATTGGAGCCGATAGCTCCTTTACCACCCCGACCTTGACGTTTATACTCGGTCAACGGCGTGCGTTTTACATAGCTGTTATGTGAGATTGTAATAACAACTTCCTCATCATCTACGAAGTCTTCCATTGTCATGTCCTCTGCTGAATGCACGATGACCGACCTGCGCTCGTCACCGAATTTTTCCTTAATTTCTAAGAGTTCATCTTTAATGATTTGCATTCGGAGACCTTCATCCATTAGAACTTGTTTTAAGTAATCGATGGTCTTCATTAATTCGGCGTACTCCTCCTTAATCTTATCCCGCTCTAGTCCTGTAAGACGACGCAACGTCATATCTAAAATAGCGCGGGCTTGTAGATCGGATAGTCCGAATTTTTCCATTAAGCCAACCCGAGCATCTTCAGGTGTCTCGGAACTACGGATTAACTTGATAACCTCATCTAGATGATCTAATGCAATAAGATAGCCTTCTAATATATGTGCTCGCTTTTCGGCTTCGGCCAATTCGAATTTAGTACGACGAACGATTACCTCATGTCTATGCTCCACGAATTCATGAATCATATCTTTCAGGTTCATCAACATCGGGCGTCCTTTGACTAAGGCAATGTTATTTACGGAAAAGGATGACTGTAGGGAAGTATATTTATAAAGGTTGTTTAAAACAACATTTGCGTTTGCATCACGTTTGATTTCATATATAATACGTACATCTTTTGTAGATTCATCACGTATCTCGGAAATGCCTTCGATTTTCTTTTCGTTGATTAGATCTACGGTACGCTTGATCATATCCGCTTTGTTAATCAAATAAGGTATTTCGGTTACGATGATGATTTCACGGCCGGATTTAGTCGTTTCGATCTCCGCTTTCGCACGCATTACAATTCTTCCACGACCTGTCTCAAATGCTTCGCGGACACCGTGGTGCCCGTATATAAATCCTCCTGTAGGGAAATCTGGAGCTTTAACATACTGCATTAATTCCGAAATTTCGATATCTCTATTGTCTATGTAGGCAATGGTACCATCAATAACTTCGGTCAAATTATGGGGGGCCATGTTTGTGGCCATACCAACGGCGATACCCGAAGCGCCATTGACCAAGAGGTTAGGGATGCGGGTCGGTAATACTGTTGGCTCTGTCTCTGAGTCGTCAAAATTCAACTGAAAGTCAACAGTGTCTTTTCTGATATCGGCCAACATTTCCTCTGCGATCTTGCGTAGACGAGATTCCGTATAACGCATTGCTGCTGGTGGATCTCCGTCTAATGATCCGTAATTTCCCTGACCATCGATCAAAGGGTATCGGAGAGACCAATCTTGAGCCATACGCACCATAGTATCGTATACGGCTGTATCTCCATGCGGGTGGTACTTACCCAATACATCCCCAACAATACGGGCTGATTTTTTATAAGGTTTTCCAGAAGTAACCCCTAACTCGTGCATACCATATAATACACGTCTGTGTACGGGCTTTAAACCATCTCTTGCATCTGGGAGCGCTCTTGACACGATTACAGACATCGAATAGTCGATATATGCCGACTTCATCTGGTCTTCAATGTTGATTTTTACTACCCTGTCATTAGCAGGTACTAGATTGTTTTCATTTTCTGTTTCTTCAGCCATATTTACCTGGTTACTGTAAAACTAATTAAGTGCATGTATAATGCTCGCACTACGCATGCGAAGATACGATTTTTTTTTCTGAAAGTGTAGGTTTTTGGAGCCTGTTCGGAACTTTTCAGACGGTTATCATTGTTAGATCTACAGCCGATGATTCTAGTCAAAAGAGAAAGATTTTGGTCGTTGATTGCAATGTTAATTCGGTAAAATGTATCGCTTTGTATCGCAGATTGTATTTTTTATTATTCAGTAATAGTTTAAAATGAAGTGTTTGTGTGTGATTATTTGTTTTTTGTAAAGATATCGTATTAAAAACCTTAATTGTTTATGTTTTTGGTAACAAATAATTGTTTGCGTTAATATTAATATAAAAAATGTTGTTACATTTGTTCAGAATTTCACTTATAACACACAAACAACGAGATGAAACATAATTTTGGTGCTGGTCCTTGTATTTTGCCCCAAGAAGTTTTTAAAGAAGCTTCTCAGGCGGTATTAGATTTTAATAATACGGGATTGTCTATTTTGGAGATTTCCCATCGATCAAAGGAATTTGAGGCGGTAATTGTAGAGGCCGAACGTTTAGTTCGTGAGCTACTGAATGTACCGTTAAATTACTCCATTTTATTTCTTCAAGGGGGCGCAAGTCAACAGTTTGCAATGGTGCCCATGAATTTGTTGCCTGAAGGCGGAAAAGCTGCATATTTAGATACCGGTGTATGGGCTTCGAAGGCAGCTAAGGAAGCAAAGAATATTGGAACGGTAGAAGTTGTAGCTTCATCCAGTGATAAAAATTATAATTATATACCGAAAGGATTCACTATTCCTTTGGATGCATCGTATTTTCACTATACCTCTAACAATACCATTTATGGTACAGAGGTGTTTAAGAAACCAGATACACAGGTTCCTACGGTGGTGGATATGTCTTCTGATATTTTTAGTCTAAGTATTGATGTGCGCGATTTTGATATTATTTATGCAGGTGCGCAAAAGAATATGGGGCCTGCCGGGCTGACTTTAGTTATTGTCAAAGACGAAATCTTGGGAAAAACAGGTCGTACAATACCGACTATTTTTGATTATCAGGCACATATCAAAGCTGCGTCAATGTATAATACGCCTGCTGTATTCTCTATTTATGTATCTATGCTTAATCTTCGTTGGTTGAAAGCGAAAGGCGGTATTTCTGTAATTGAACAAGAGAATATTATTAAAGCACGTACATTGTACGATGAAATAGACCGTAATCCGTTTTTTAAAGGGACAGCTGAAGTGGAGGATCGTTCACGGATGAATGTCACGTTCGTTATGGATACACCGGGGCTGGAAGCAGAGTTTTTGACCTTAGCGAAAGAGCGGGACTTGATCGGGATCAAAGGCCATCGTTCTGTAGGTGGTTTTAGAGCTTCAATCTATAATGCACTGAGTATACGGTCAATCAATGCGCTAGTAGATGCTATGCGAGAATTTGAGGATAAACATAGAAGTTAACAAGTTATGGAGTTATCAAGTTAATAAGTCAGAATGGTTAGATGTGGACCAATGTAGATGTTAACAAGAACGCATTATAACTCGATCACAAGATCACAAAGAATAATAATGAAAATTTTAGCAAATGATGGGATAGATCCTATCGGTAAAAAAATATTAGAGGATGCAGGTTTTACAGTAGATACTGTGCATATTCCTCAAGATGAACTAGTGAATAAGTTGAATGCTTATGATGCTGTTACAGTACGTAGTGCTACAAAGTTAAGACAGCCTCTTATTGATGCTTGTCCGAATATCAAAGTAATTGGTCGAGGAGGGGTTGGTATGGATAATATTGATGTGGATTATGCAAGATCTAAGGGGATTACGGTTATCAATACACCTGCTGCTTCATCTCATTCGGTAGCCGAATTGGTCTTTGCACATTTATTGAACGGCGTCCGTTTCTTGTACGATGCTAACCGTAAAATGCCGGTTGAAGGTGCTGTCAATTTTGGTGGTCTTAAGAAGGCGTATGCAGCAGGTACTGAATTGATGGGGAAGAAATTGGGGGTTGTCGGATTTGGTCGTATCGGTAGAGAGACCGCCAAGATGGCTTTAGGGATAGGTATGGATGTATTGTATTACGATCTGTTTGAAGGGCCTACTTCATTGCAGCTTGATTTATCTGGGGGACTGAAAGTTGATGTTCCTGTGCGCCAAGTAGAACTTCCGGAGTTGTTTAGCGAGTCTGACTTTATCTCCTTACACGTTCCTTTTTTGGATAAGCCTGTTATTGGGAAAGAAGAATTTGCATTATTGAAGGATGGTGTCGGACTGGTCAACGCATCACGTGGTGGCGTAATTGATGAATTAGAATTGTTGGAGGCTTTGGATTCAGGCAAAGTAGCTTTTGCTGGCCTTGATGTTTTTGAAGATGAACCAACACCGCGTGCAGCACTTCTGAGTCATCCAAAGCTGTCTTTGACTCCGCATATTGGAGCTGCGACAAACGAAGCTCAGGAACGCATTGGGGAAGAACTTGCGCAGTTGTTGATAGCGAGTCTGAAGAAATAATACTTCCGTATTATTAAGAAATGCGGCACAGACCTGAACGGGGTTGGTGTCGCATTTTTTTAATTCTCTATTGCCGACTTTGCATTACGCTAAATGAAGAGGTATTTGTAGGTGTAATTATGATTTTTCTATTTTTTTAATGGTAAAAATGAAAAATCCGCATAATTATCGGTTCAATTGGGTATATTCACGCTCTAAAATAGTTTTTTGCTGTTTTTGAAAATGCATTTGGTTCTGTCGATAGAGCCTTTTGAAATATAATATAAAGTTAAAAATATAATTACTTCATGAAAATTCTAAAATTCGGTGGTACTTCCGTAGGAAGTGCAGCTCGTATCAAAGGGTTACTCGAAATCGTAGACCCTAACGAGCGTCAAATTGTGGTATTATCTGCAGTGTCGGGGACAACAAACGCTTTAGTAGAGATCGGTCAGGCTTACTTGAACGGAGATAAGCAGCTTGCCAAGCAATTGATCACAGCACACAAGGATAAGTACGAGGCGCTTATTAAGGAGCTTTTTGCCACCGAAGAAGGACTTAAGAAGGGGAAGGAACTTATCGATCACCATTTTCATGTAATTGAATCTTTAGCAAACAACGATATATTCACGCCTACAGAGGAGAAAATAATTTTAGCTCAGGGTGAATTGATGTCTACCACCCTTTGGCATTTTCATTTGGAAGAAATAGGTGTTGCATCTGTGTTGCTTCCTGCTTTGGAGTTTATGAAGATCGACGAAGACAATGAACCTATGATAGACCATATTAGGCAAAAGTTGTCCCCATTGTTAAGTGATAATCCAGAAAATAAGCTATTTATTACGCAGGGATTTATCTGTAGAAATTCTTTTGGCGAAATTGACAACTTGCGTAGGGGAGGATCCGACTATACGGCTTCTTTGATTGGAGCTGCAATAGCTGCAGATGAGGTTCAGATTTGGACAGATATTGATGGTATGCACAATAATGATCCCCGTATTGTGGCCAACACCTCCCCGATAGCCCATCTGAGTTTTGATGAGGCTGCTGAGTTGGCTTATTTTGGAGCTAAGATTTTGCACCCGCAGAGTGTATTCCCTGCGCAGCGCTATAATGTGCCAGTGCGTTTGTTGAATACGATGGATCCAGGTGCCCATGGAACGTTGATATCAAAAGCGGGCTCTGAAAAAGGCGTCATTCGGGCAATTGCTGCAAAAGATGGAATTACTGCTATCCACATACATTCGTCTAGAATGCTGTTAGCTTATGGCTTTTTACGTAAAGTGTTCGAGATATTTGAGCGTTATAAGACACCTATAGACATGATTACGACTTCGGAAGTAGCTGTATCTCTTTCAATCGACGATACAAGTAATCTTTTGGAGATCATCAAAGAGGTAGAGTTGTTTGGTAAAGTAGGAGTCGATGAGGGCCAGACTATTGTATGTGTCGTAGGGGATTTCGGAGCTAATACGCATGGTTATGCAGCACGTGTACTGGACGCAGTCAAACATTTACCTATCCGAATGATATCCTATGGAGGGTCGGATTATAATGTGTCTATACTTTTAGATACCAAATATAAAGTAGAGGCATTACGCTCGTTACATAATAGGTTGTTTTAATATTCAGAGCAAGGATATGTTTAAAAATAAGGAATTGTTGAGCCAGTTTTCTAATCAGGAGACACCGTTTTATTACTATGATTTAAATCTGCTAAAGCAAACACTCCAATCTGCGAAAAAAGCAGCAGATAAACGTGGGTTTCATGTACATTATGCTTTGAAAGCTAACTTTAATGATAGATTGCTTGCTGTTATTCAATCCATGGGATTTGGAGCAGATTGTGTCAGTGGTAATGAGGTGCAGAAATCTATTGATACAGGGTTTCCTGCGGATCAGATAACGTTTGCGGGAGTAGGAAAATCGGATAAAGAGATTTTGACCGCTTTAAAGCATGGAATTTTTGCTTTTAATGTGGAGTCTATTCAAGAGTTAGAGGTGATAAATGAGTTGGCGGGACAGCATGGCGAACGTGCTAACGTTTCTTTAAGGATCAACCCTAATGTGGATGCTAATACCCACCATTATATAACAACTGGACTTGATGAGAATAAATTTGGTGTACCAAATTCAGAGTTAGAGAAGGCTGCTGCTGTCATTAAAGGATGTGAACACATAGATCTTATTGGATTGCATTTTCATGTTGGTTCTCAGATAACAGATATGGGGGTCTTTAGGAGTCTGTGTGTCAAAGTTAATGAATGGAAGAACTGGTTTGAGGATAGGGGAACTTATATTAAAGTGATCAATGTAGGCGGAGGGCTCGGTGTAGATTATAGGGATCCAGATGGTAATCCTATAGCCGATTTTGAAGCTTATTTTGATGTGTTTGATAAGTTCTTGGAACGTAACGCGCAGCAGGAGGTTCATTTTGAATTGGGACGGGCACTGGTGGCACAATGTGGGACGTTGGTGAGCCGTGTGCTTTATACGAAAAGCGGTTCTAAAAAGAACTTCTTAATCCTAGATGCAGGAATGACCGAATTGATGCGTCCCGCTTTGTATCAAGCTTATCATAAAATAGAAAAGATAGGAGAAGGTACTAATGAGAAAGAGCTGAATTATGATGTTGTAGGGCCGATCTGTGAAAGTTCAGATAGCTTTGGAAAAGAGGTTTTACTTCCAGTGAGCAAACGGGGGGATCTAATTGCTATAAGGACGGCGGGAGCTTATGGAGAGGTAATGGCCTCGAATTATAATTTAAGGAACGAGATACGTTATCTGTATTCGGAATAACAGTTAATTTAATCCTTCCTGTGAAAGCCTCATTAGAATTTTCTAATGAGGCTTTTTTTATTTAGGTCCATCAAATGTAAAAGCAAACTCGCTGTATACAAGTGTCTTGTTTGATTTTGTTTGTTGTTTTTAGAATTATGTTCTGTTTATTTGTGTTTTTGTCGTTCTTAAATTTATTTTTATTTAATTGTATCGAATTTAATTCTTTTTACGTTATGTTTTGGAATCCGATAATTTTTCGGAGGATTTTTATTTTAAATATATAAGAATATGAACAAATTATTTTCAGTATTAATTTTGGCTACAGCAATTTTCTCGAGTTGCTCAAGCACATCTAAGATAAAGGAAATGAAAAAAGAAACCTTATCAGTTGAATTCGTTGGTAACGGGACTATTAAGAAAGCCGAAGGAAAAGTGAGTCTTTTCGCTGTATCGGAGAATATCGCTGATGTACCGGCAACATTGATTTTGGAGCAAAAGCTAACATCATCTAAATTGCCATTTAAAGTAACAGTTGAACTGCCTGAAAACCATAAGAAAATGATTAAACCGGCTGTTAGAGAGGGAGAAGTAATTAAATACTATGTGAATATCGATTGGGATTCAAATAATGATGGAGTCGCCGGAGCAGGTGATATCGTTATTGACTATGATAAAAAATTTCCGACCGTAGTCATTGGTGAAACTACCCAGGTTTTTGTCCACGAGTTAAAGTAAATTTTCAACATATAATATTGGGGAGACATGTGCAGGATTTTACTCCTGTATGTGTCTTTTTTTTGTGCTTAATCTAGCAGGTGTCGTATGAGATAGAACGTATAAGTTGTGTAACTTTGAGGAATATTTAGAGGGATAATTTAATATGAAGACGAGAGAACTCAAGGTGTCTATTAAGGTGACAGTTCCTAAGGCAGTAATAGATAATACGGATGAGCCTTATTTTTATAAAATAGGATTTGAAAAAGAAGACGAGGTGTTAAAAAATGAAGTGGAAAATGGAATAGAAGCTTGGTTTGATGGTTTTGAATTGGTGAGTAACCGTGTTGGAGAGGATATCGAAATAACAGATACTGCTGAAGAAATGATAACGGCAAAGCTGCACTATACTGTCTTCGTAGAGAAGATCTATTAAAGAAATCGGGAAACTGGACTAGGGGTTATTTGTAAAACTGTAGGAGTCTTAGGATCTGGATTCCGTTTACTTTTGTTATGCAATAAGACATAATGTAAATGAGCAATATTGTTAGTAATTTAAATATCATTCTCAAAAGAATCGAAAGGGCGTGTTTAGATAGTATGCGTGATCCAGCAGAAGTTAAGTTGCTGTTAGCAACTAAAACAGTGCCCTCCGAACGTATTAAAGAAGCACTTCAAGAAGGACAAACTTTGATCGCAGAGAACAAGGTTCAGGAAATAAAAGAAAAATACGAGGATTTGAGAAGTATACCACATACGAGTCATTTTATAGGGCATCTGCAATCCAATAAAATTAAAGATATCTTAAAATATGACATCAGTTGTATACAATCTCTCGATCGATTAGAAATTGCCGAAAAACTACAGCAGCGATTGGCGTATGAGGATAGAAAAATTGATGTTTTGATTCAAATAAATACTTCTGGAGAACAAAGTAAGTTTGGTATACATCCCGACGAGGCGATTGAGCTCGTGAAAAGTGTTTCTGAGTTCGATAATATAAAGATTAAGGGGTTAATGACCATAGGGTTGTTTAGTGCCGAGGCAGAGAAAGTGAGACCCTGTTTTCGGCTACTCAAACAGATCCAACAGGAAATTATTACTGAACAGATTCATAATGTAAATATGCATGAGCTTTCTATGGGGATGAGCGGGGACTTAGAAACTGCAATTGAAGAGGGATCTACGATAGTTCGTGTGGGGACAGCTATCTTTGGTCCGCGTATTTACGCAAATAGCTACTACTGGAATGAAAGCAGGCTCGGATAAACCTTAGCTGTTTAGACTATTTATTGAAGCTTTTGTTTACTGGCTGACGTCGCTTTATGTACGCCGATACTGCAAGAAATAATAAGACGGTGGCTGTAGTCGCGATAGAACTTACCATCAAAATAGCGTAGATGTCTACTTCAGGATTTAGTAGGTATAATGATGAAAAAGCAGCTATAAAATAAAGTATACCAAAAATTAGAGTCTTCATATTTTAATGCATTTATCCATATTTAGTATTTCTCATTGGAAACTATGTGTCGAGTTGCTATAGTGAATACGGTGTCCGATTCATCTTAAATATAATAATTAAACGTTACTTGTGCCTGAATTGCTACAACATTACGTAATAATATGGAGAGTATTTACGGGTTTCCGTAGTTGGGGAAACCGTATATTAAAATAGGCTACCTCGCAAGAGGTAACCTAAGAAAGAACAGACGTGTATTCTGCGTTTCTGTTAAACAAGTGTTTCTTTTTCTAAGTTTTCTTCCAAATATTTTTCTAAACTGTCATCCATTTCATCCATCCAAGCTGTATGATGAGGGGTGGCTTGCGTACCATCCATGACCGATTTATAAACTTGATCGCGGTAGCTAAGAATGTTGGTTTCTTTATCTTGTAGCCAGCTTTTGAACATTGCAGACACTTTGTCTACATTGAAGTCGGGATAATCTGTAAAAGACATCAGCTCTTTGATATAATCTGTTTGAAAGTCGACATGTTCAATACCTGTTTTTGTACTTTCTTCGTAGTCCATCCATTTTTTTATATCTAAAATGCGCTCTTCTTTTAAGGGGATATTGATCCTGCCAAGCATGTAGTCTCTTGCAAACCAGGCTTGCGTATCAAACATGTTGAATGTGTAATATTGATCCTGCATACCTAGATAGAGTAATTGCTCATTATGATTAAAAACTACGCCTTTATAAAGGTCGTCCGGATATAAGCGGTTTTTAGTCTTTAGTCTTAGGTCATCCGGTAGAAATGGGAATTTGTGCTGATACCCCGTACAGAGTATCACAGCATCAAATTCTTCAGAGGTACCATCTTTGAAGTAAGCAGTAGCACCTTCAAAATGGGTTACACAGGATTTTTCTTTTATTCCTTCGGGCCAGTTACAGCCTATTGGGTTACTTCGGTAAGCTATAGTTACGGATGCACTACCATGTTTATAGCACTGGACACCAATGTCCTCAGCCGAATAGCTACTGCCTATAAGAAGTAAACGTTGATCCTTGAATTGATCGGCTCCTCTGAAATCATGGGCATGCATTACGGCTCCAGGAAAATTTTCAATACCTTCGAAATAAGGAAAGTTAGGTGTTGAGAAATGTCCTGTGCCAACAATTAAGTAATCAAAATACTCTTCAAAGGTTTTATTGTCCTTTAAGTTGTCAAAAATGACGCGAAATTGTTTTTGATCCTCGATATAGTCCACCCATCGGGCGACCGTATTGAATTGGATATAATCGCGAGCGTTACTTTGATTGATCCTACCCTGGATATAGTCAAATAATACTTCGCGTGGAGGATAAGAGGAAATAGGTTGCCCAAAATGTTCTGAAAAAGTATAGTCAGCAAATTCAAGACATTCCTTGGGGCCATTCGACCATAAGTATTTGTACATACTTCCATGGAGAGGTTCACCGTATTTTCCTACCCCAGTTCGCCAGGTGTAATTCCACATACCGCCCCAATTATCTTGTTTTTCATAACATTTAATTTCTGGGATGGGATTACCTTTTTTCTGTTCCGATTCAAATGCTCGTAGCATAGCCAATCCGCTCGGACCAGCACCAATAATACCAACTTTAAAATTTGTCATATAATACTATTAATAAAATGTTAAGCTATCCTAAAGGGATAACTGTGATTAATTTATTTAGAAAGTGAATCATTAGATTCAAGACCATCCCGAATAAATTCGGAATGCAATGGAAGAGACTTTTTAAATCTCTAATTAGATGGCATAGCCAAAAAGAAAGGAAAAATTAGGTTTTACCAAAAAGGTAAACATGTTGAATATTATTATACAGAGCCGTAGCTATACGGATGTTTTTTCCTTCAAAAAACTCAATATACGGAAAATTAAATCATTAAGCAAACTATTACACCTTTCATTATATCTGTATTTTTTATCTATTTGACGATAGAGATCGTTCTTGATGTACTTCCAGAGTTCGTTCAGAGCGATTTAGCCTTTGATAGTGTTATAGTTGGAGGAGTTGTCGGCTTACAGTTTCTTTCAATATTATTGACAAGAAGTTATTTATAATGCCTATTATATTTTCTGCAAGACCTTTACAATAGTATTGATGTTGCGGGAGGTAAGCGTGTTTTTGAGTTTTTTCTGCCCTAAGACTTTACTGAATTCAGAATCTAAGGAGCTTCCTTTTGGAACTTTCCAATAAAAGGCTGAGCCGAACATAGCGCCTTCTTCACCTGGTGCTTTTTTTGACTGTTCGAATTCTTTTTTTAGCAAATTTTCAATACCATCTATTCCAAGGAATACATAAGTGTGGAAATTTGTATTGGGTTCAAAAGGATTACTATTTATGATGCTTTCAAGTTCCTTTTTGTTTTTTAGGAAAAGAAATGCATCATAGTCAAAGTGTGAAGAGAGGGCTTTTTCCAGAATTTCTTTTAATTCCGTCCTTGGTTTACCGGAGGAGAATAAGATATTGCCAGAAGCTAGTACCGCATTAACTTTAGCCATCCCGTTGTTTTCAAATAATGTACACACCTCTTTCATCTTCATCGTTGTCCCTTGTACGTTGACACCCCTCAAAAAAGCACAATATAGATAGTTCGATTGATCGGATTGTTTACTCATAGTTCAAGCATTTGTCGTATGTAAAAATAGGAATTATTATAGGTGACATCAATGAGGCTGAATAATTTGTGGAATATATCGAGGTAGCCCATTAGTGTTGATAAAAATTCTTGTCTGTTTACAGAATGCAGTTTTTTTTATCGAAAAGTTCAGTATGTTTTGAGTTTCTAGTGGCAGTTTTGGATATTTGTCAAATAATCTCTTTTTGGACTATACTCGATAGGTAGTCATACAAAACTAAAATTATGCAGACATCGATGGAAATAATAAAGAATAGATCAGATATTGGAGCTGGTACTAGAGGAGCGGATTTAGGGATAGATGCTATGGAGATAGCGGCGATTAATAAGGGTAGTGATTTTTTTCATCGTTATCCTTTTGTGGATGTACCGACACGTAATGACTCTGTGTACGAAAATGATCAACATCCTTATGCTAAATATATACCATATGTTTACGAGCAATGCGAGGAAGTTGCTACTGTGGTCGGTAATTGTCTTTCAAGGAATCAGTTTCCTCTAGTTTTCTCAGGAGATCATTCGTCTGCGATGGGTACAATTAGCGGTATTAAATCTGCATTTCCAGAAAAGACACTTGGCGTTGTTTGGATAGATGCACATGCCGATATACATTCCCCGTACACGACGCCATCTGGTAATATGCATGGCATGCCATTAGGTGCTATGCTAAACGAAGATAACCTGGAGTGTGCGATTAATAAACTGGATGAAGAAACCCACACATACTGGGATAAACTGAAAAACTTAAAGCTTTCTGGCCCAAAGATTAAGGCTGAACATCTTGTTTATTTTGGTGTGAGGGATACTGAACAGCCCGAAGATTCGTTAATCCAGAGCTTGGGAATACGCAACTTTATGGTGGCAGAAGTCAGAGAGCGTGGAATAGATGTTTGTATTCAGGAAGCACTTCTAAGACTTAAGGAATGTGATATACTGTACCTTTCTTTTGATGTAGACAGTATGGATAGTGATTTGATTTCGGACGGTACGGGCACGCCTGTGCCAAGAGGTTTCTTTCCTCATGAGATTTCAACCTTATTAAAAGGGGTGTCAGATTCAGGTAAAGTATGTTGTTTAGAGATTGTAGAAGTAAATCCATTATTGGATAGTCAAGGTAATAAAATGGCAGAAGTGACCTTTGATATTTTGGAAAAGCATTTTCAAGATAAGGGCGAATAGGAGTGAGCTTTGTCCTCAAAAAAGTGCAATACATTTTCAATGTATTGCACTTTTTTATTTCATTTGTTTTATGTATTTCGTTTTTTCAATAAAATATTATTAATAAAAGCTGTTTTTTGTTGATAATATTTTATTGAAATATGTATTTTTGAATGTAAATACTAATCTAATTTAATCTATTCAAATGAAAAAGACGATTCCGTTTATTGTGTTAATTGCTTTGGGTATTATAGGTCTGTTTGGATCTCCTACAGAAATGGCAAACCTGTCCAACGTCAAGCTGGATTCAGGAGATACAGCATGGTTGTTGACTTCCTCCGCATTGGTGCTGATTATGACTCCGGGTTTAGCATTTTTCTATGGAGGTATGGTTAGTAAAAAGAATGTTATTTCGACAATGTTGCAGAGCTTTATTTGTATGTGCCTAATATCGATTGTATGGGTTGTTTTTGGTTTCAGTTTGGCATTTGGCGAAGATATTGGAGGAATTATAGGTGATCCTCGAACTTTTTATATGATGAAAGGAATGCTGGGCAATGTAGCTTGGGAGGGGTTACCAACCGTTCCCCTGATTCTTTTTGCGATGTTTCAGTTAAAATTCGCTATTATAGCACCTGCTCTTATCACCGGAGCCTTTGCCGAGCGAGTTCGCTTTAATTCTTACATGGTATTTATTCTACTTTTTAGTATATTCATTTATATGCCCTTGGCTCACGCAACCTGGCATCCCGAAGGTATTCTAGCGAGGTATGGCGTATTAGATTTTGCAGGGGGTACAGTCGTACACATGTCTGCGGGTTGGGCTGCGTTGGCTTCGGCGCTTTACTTAAAAGGAAGAAGGACTCCGACACATTCACCAGCTCGGATCAGTTATGTTATTTTAGGTACGGCATTGTTGTGGTTTGGTTGGTTTGGTTTTAATGCTGGGTCGGCAGGAGGGGCGAACAGTTTGGCTGCGCATGCATTTGCAACAACCACGATAGCTTCTGCTGTAGCAGCTATGTCTTGGATTTTTGTCGATATTATTCGAGGTAAGAAGCCATCGGCAATGGGTGCATGTATCGGTGCTGTCGTTGGACTTGTCGCGATCACTCCCGCTGCAGGATTTGTAAGTATATCGCATTCTATTGTTATTGGATTAATTGCTGCTTTAGTAAGTAATTTGCTAGTATTTCTACGTAGTAAAACCCGTATCGATGACACGTTGGATGTGTTTCCTTGTCATGGAGTAGGAGGTATGGTCGGGATGGTATTGACTGCCGTATTCGCACATAACTCAATAAACCCAGTCTTGAAAGAGAACGGTTTATACTTTGGTGAGACAAATTTGTTTACAGCACATGTGATTGCACTCGTTGCTGTTTCTATTTTTGCTTTCTTTGGAGCGCTATTACTCCTTAAGCTTACTGATCTGATTGCTCCGTTGCGTGTGCACGAGAAAGATGAAGAATTGGGGTTAGATAGAACACAGCACGACGAAGAATTATAAAAAAAACGCCTGAAGCGGGGAGCTACAGGCGTTCTTAACTAACCAATTATTAACCTAAATTATGAATACCCAAAGTTAACCGTATAAATCAATTTAAAATGTTAAATACTTGTTAATATTGATATAGTCATAGTATTGTGACATTTTATTTTTTTATGAGAATAAACTCTGCCGATAAGAGATGGGGGATATACCTTTTGTGTTTTAAATATCTTCGAAAAATAGCTGGGTGATGGATAATGCATCGCATATGAAATCTCCGCAATATCTAGTGTTAAATTCTCCTTTTTACCCGGATTAATTATGTCGTACTATATCCTATCTCTTGTCGAGAATTTATAATTTTACTACCTTGCCCTTATATATACCTAATTACCATAAAACTAATAAAAAATGTTTTTTTTTCGATTTTCTGTTTTTTTTATTGCCTCTCTGTGGGGATTGACATTGAGTGGACAACATAAGAAACCCAATGTGGTAATTATTATTTCGGATGATCACTCCTATCAGACTATCAGTGCCTATGGTTCGAAATTAGGTCGGACGACTAATATAGACAGAATCGCCCAAGAAGGTGCTACTTTTAATCGGACTTATGTAAATAATTCGATATGTGGCCCAGCTAGAGCGACCCTTTTAACAGGGAAATATAGCCACAAAAATGGATTCAAAGATAATGAAACCTCTACTTTTAATTTTTCGCAGAATACCTTTATTAAAGAGTTGCAACAAGTGGGGTATAAGACAGCTTGGGTCGGTAAAATTCATTTAGGTGAGGAGCTTCAAGGATTTGATTATTACGATATATTGGTAGGACAGGGGCATTATTTCAATCCGGATTTTATTTCACAGGATGGAAAAAAGAGAAGTGAGGGCTACGTGTCGGATATCGTTACTGAAAAGGCATTGGCTTGGTTAGATTCAACGGCAGATAATTATCCATTTTGTTTGGTCATCGGCCATAAAGCTACCCATAGAACTTGGATGCCTGACCCCAAGGACTTTGGGGAATTTGATCAGGATAGTATCCCTCTTCCTCCTAGTTTCTTCGATGATTATTCAGGGAGGTCTGCAGCAGCAGTACAGGAAATGTCTATTAATAAAGACATGAAGATGGGGTACGATTTAAAAATGTTTGAATCCTGGGAGAAAATGATGGTGGATGGAAATTTTAAAAGGATGAACCCGGAACAGAAAAAGCAATATGCAGCATATTATAAGCCAATTTATGAAAAGTTGGAAGCAGCTAATCTTTCTGGAGATGATCTTGCTAAATGGAAATATCAACGCTATATGATAGATTATCTAAATACGGCGCGTTCTATGGACAGGAATATAGGTAAAGTGTTGGATTATCTAAAAGCGCGTAATCTTGATGATAATACGGTGGTGATTTATCTTTCTGATCAAGGATTCTATATGGGTGAACATGGATGGTTTGATAAACGTTTTATGTACGAAGAATCGTTTCGTACCCCAATGTTGATGAAGTATCCAGGGACCATCCCCGTAGGGGCACATATCGATGCCAATATTGTCAATGCAGATATTGCTCCTACAGTATTAGAATTGGCCGGGGTAGATATTCCTAAAGATATGCAAGGGCAATCTTTCGCTAAAGTTCTGAAATCTCCTTCTAAACCCCATCGTAAAGCATTGTATTACCACTATTTTGAAAATGGCGAGCACGCGGTGTCTCCACATTTCGGCGTAAAGGACGATCGCTATAAATTAATTCGTTTCTATAAACGTGTAGATGTATGGGAGCTCTTCGATCTGGAAAAAGATCCACAGGAGTTGAATAATGTTTATAATGACCCTGCCTATAAAAGTGTTGTGGCTAAGATGAAAGCGAAGTTAAAAAGAGAAATTAAGAGTTTTGATGATAAGGAAGCAGAGGAGATCTTTTCAAAATTTTAATATGTTTTGATAAAGCCCTGTTTTCCTATACATAGGTGCTCCTTCTCTTAAGTACATTTTAGTAGTATGAATATATTACAATGCCCCATATAACTTACTTTTGTGAGGTATGATCGAACATTTTTTTTTAAGTTTTGGTATTTTCAGTAAAGAAGAGGTAGCAGGTTTTTTACCCCTATTTGAATATCGGACATTGTCCAAAATGGGTTATTTTGCTCAGGCGGGTCAAGTCTGTAAGGAAGTCGCTTTTATTGAGTCAGGTATATTCCGTTCCTATTATCATACGGAGAAGGGAGATGATGTTACTTATTGTTTCCGTTTTCCTAACGGTATGTTGGGGGCTTATTCTTCTTTTATCTCGGGTGCACCGAGTGTCGAAAACTTGCAAGCCCTTACTGAAGCGAAGATTTGGGTTCTAACTATGAAGAAGGTAGAAGACTTGGAAGCGTCTGACCCGAAATGGACGAAGTTCTTGAAGATCATAGCCGAGCAACAATATATAGAGCTTGAAGAACGGGTGTTTCAATTGCAAAAAGAAAGTGCTTCATCGCGTTACGGTAGTTTGCTCAAAAAACAACCTGATTATATACAATCCATACCTTTACAGTACCTCTCTTCTTATCTGGGGATCACCCAACGACATTTAAGCCGTATTCGTAAATCGCTTTCTTTTTAGACATTTGTCCTGTATAATCGGTTGGTATAGCTGTTAGCTTTGCATACTATATTTTCGCAGACATGAAGAAGATCTTAATTATCAATGGACATCCCAATAAGAAATCTTTTAACAGTGCTTTGGTACAAGCCTATTGGGATGGAGCACTTGGGCAGCAAGCCGAAATAAGGGTTATTCCTATTGGTGAGTTGCAATTTGACCCTAATCTACAGTACGGATATCAACAACGGATGGAGTTAGAGCCCGATTTGATACAGGCTTGGGATAGTATTTTATGGGCCGACCATCTCGTTTGGATTCATCCTGTTTGGTGGGGTGGGCTCCCTGCAGTAACCAAGGGCTTTGTGGATCGACTTTTTTTGCCTGGTATGGCGTACAAGTACCGTCCAAATTCTGTTTGGTGGGACAAGTTGCTGCGTGTTAAGACCGCTCATATTATAACCACTCTGGATCAACCGGGATGGTATTACCGTTTATTTTTTGGAAGGCCTAGTGTCAATCAACTGAAAAAGTCGATTCTGGAATTCTGCGGAATCAAGCCGGTAAAGGTTACGTATGTTGGGGTTATACGTAATTCAACGGATGCTCAGCGTACGAAGTGGTTGGATAACATAAAGGCTTTGGGACGTCAGTTACTTTAACGGAGCTTCCAGCAAGAGTTTCTTTACACTGTTTTTGATGTATCCATTCTCGAAATAGGTGTAGATGTTCTGGCCTGGACAATTGGTATGTCCACAATAGTCGCGATGGGTGGCTATTGTTTCAGGCGATATGTCATACTGTTGACAGAAAGAAGCAGTAAGCTTCACCAGGACATCTAGGAGGTGTTCATTGAGTTGCTGTTCATTGTAGTTTCCCAGAAAAGATATCAAAAGATGGCCTGTAGGATCATAGTCTGTATTGGTCTCGCCCACTGTCAGCACATCTCTACCTTGATAGACAGTGCCATCTGGAGCTATCAGGTAGTGATACGGGATATCTGTCCAATTGCGCTCAGGTCCCATGCACCAAGTCTGTATATTCTTTAGCCTTTGTTTAGCATCTCCATTTTCCAATACTATTTTTCCTCCTTCGTGATGTATGGTAATTCGTACAGGGGTATGCTTTTTATAAGGACGTGCTGTTTGTGCATTCCAACTACTACGTGGTTGTATGATTATTTCTATAGAAGGATCTATAGGATAGAATGACATTAAAGGAAATAGAAGAAGTAAGAACAAAAGCTTCATGTTGATTTTTCTTAGGTTTGCTAATGCAATTTAGGTAATTTTAGCCGTACTTTTTATTATTCCAATATGTGTTTCAATCTGCGCTTTTTTTCTGTCTTTGTTCTTTCTCTCTTTTCTATGGCCTGTTTTGGTCAGGATTTAGAGCGCGAACAGAAAGACCGGGATCTAAAGATATTGGTGATTTCGGATTTGAATGATGCGTATGGTTCGGTCACATACAGTACGGAGGTACATCGTTTGGTGGGGCGGATAAAGGATATCAATCCAGATATTATCTTATGTGGAGGGGATATGGTCGCAGGACAAAAAGCCTCTTTACGTAGATCTCAGCTAGATAGTATGTGGAGCGGATTTCAGGCTTCGGTGTTGGAGCCTATCCAGCAGATGAATATTCCTTTTGGTTTTACGATGGGTAATCATGATGCTTCTCCCAATTATAAAAATGATCGGGAAGCGGCTTCTGCTTTCTGGACAGCGTATAAAGATCAGGCAAAACTTACTTTCGTAGATGATACCCACTTTCCGTATTATTTCTCTTATCTAAAGAATAACATCTTGTTTTTGAGTTGGGATGCTTCAGCATCGGTTATTCCTGATGCGGTAAAGAGCTGGATGGTAACACAATTGTCCTCTGACTATGCGCGGAAAGCAAGGGGGCGAATAGTTTTAGGGCATTTACCTTTATATGCTATGGTAGAGGCGAAAAACAAACCCGGAGAAGTAATAGAGGACGCCGATGCTACCTTAGCTTTCTTTAAGGACCATGCTGTGGATATGTATATTTCCGGGCATCAACATGCTTATTTCCCAGGGTCCAAACAGCAAGTTACACTCCTTCATAGTGGTTGTCTAGGAGGGGGACCTAGACCGTTGATTGGTCATGACGCTCCGGCTTACAAATCGTATGCAATTATTGACATTCCAAAAAAAGGAGGAATGAGCAAGGCGAGTATACTTGGTTTCGTCGCGCCAGATGACCATAAAGTACCGCTTTATGCGTTACCCCGAGAAATAACGGGGTTCAATGGAACTGTAAAGCGTATAGATCGCTCCCTTAACGGAGAAAAATTGAACTTACCCAAGCTACCGAAGAATGCCTTACCTGCAAAGAGTATTGTACAGCAACTTTCTGATTTAGATAACGAACAACGGGAGAAAGCAATAGCGGAGAGTTTTCTTAGGGGTAACTTTCCAAAATTTATGCGGAAATTACAACGGATTGATGTAACTGGGCTGGATGAAAAGGGAAATAGGATAGATGCCTATTATTATGTCATGCCTGATTACCTCATGTTGGGTACGGATGTCGATTTCGTGCGATTGCCGATAAGACCTAGCACGGCTCAGTATATAGCCGATTCGTTGGGATTCGTGTTGAGCAATAGTAAGATCTGTGATGCTGTTTATCAACAGGCAAAGGTGAAGCTCGAGCCTTTACCATTAACAGAAGATAGAGAGCAGTTCAATACCTTTGTGGCGCACAATGTTCGTATTGAACAACAAAGACAAGGGCGAAAAGGCCTTATCGCCGGAATTAAGAAGGATGTGGTGTCGACTGAAAAGCTTCGGGCCACTAAAGGGAAATTGGCACTATACGGTTGGCATAAATTGGATGCTAAACCTATACAGCCCGTATTTACCGGACATGCCGATTATTACGTAGATTATAGCCACGGCATTCGGTTTGTATACCCTTACCTCTTTGTTGGTAAGCAGAAAATAGCATTTGATGACGCGCTAATGAATCCCTCATTGCGTGTTATGCTGACCGATGAGAACGCAAGTTCTTATTATAATTACCCTTGGTAATCCAGCAAATGAGGTATATCTGGACTATGTCGTATTTTTATTTCTGTATCATTTAACTGTTCCAGCTTAGACCTATGTTTGTACTGTGTTTATTAAACCCTGTACAACTATGGTTAAAGCTATTTTTTTTGATGTAGACGGTACTTTATTACGATTTAATGAAGAGACTATTCCTGATTCGATTCTTGATAGTCTACGCTGTTTAAAAAACAGTGGAATAAAGGTGTTTGTCGCGTCTGGGCGTTCCTATGCGCAGATTAAGCGTGTCACCGACTTTCCTTTTGATGGATTTGTTGCTTCGAATGGAGCGGTAGGCATCGATGCGGAAGGAAAAGTTCTTTATAAATCATCTATACCTTATATAGATCTATTTAATCTGGTACAATACCTAGAGTCCAGACCTTCGGCATTTTGTGTTTCTTACATGACCGAGGAAGGTGTTTTTGCCAATGATATTAACGAATTACTGAAGCATCATTATTCACTTATCCATATCCCTCTTCCTGAAAAGCGCCCTCTGTTGGAGTTGTTGCGTTCCAAAGTATTTCAGCTGACTGTTTATATCACTCCTGAGCAGGAAAAGACAATCATCGATAATATTATGGTCAATTGTGTAGCGACGAGGTGGCATGATGATTTTGCAGATATCAACAATCAGCGTTACAACAAAGCGACCGGAGTCGCCTTTTGGTTACGTTATTATGGAATTGGAAAACGTGATACGATGGCTTTTGGAGACGGTGGCAATGATATCGAAATGCTCAAATATGTTAAGTATGGAGTGGCTATGGGGAATGCGCGTCAGGAGGTAAAGGATATCGCTTATCATGTCACGGCCGAAGTCGATGAACAAGGAGTGGTACAGGCGCTAAAGTACTTTAATCTGTTACAGGAAGAAGATGGATTGATTACACTTTAATATAATAGGATCATGAAGAAAGACAGATATGAGAACAGTAGACGGCTTTTTCTGAGGGCAGGATCGCTTATTCCTGGGGGAGTGAATTCTCCTGTTAGGGCATTTAATGGTGTGGGAGGGAATCCTGTTTTTGTGAAAAAAGGGAAAGGCGCTTATCTGTACGATGCGGATGATAATACTTATATAGACTATGTGAATTCTTGGGGAGCCCTCTTGTTTGGGCATGCCTTTTTTTCTGTGGTGGATTCGATTCGGAAGCAATCACTTTTGGGGACTTCGTATGGTATTCCTACAGAAGCGGAGATAGAGCTGGCAAAGTTATTTGTCGATGCTGTACCCCATGTGGAGAAGGTTCGCTTTGTCAATTCAGGTACAGAAGCAACGATGAGCGCTATTCGACTTGCGCGCGGATTTACAGGGAGGAGCAAGATCATCAAATTTATTGGCTGTTACCACGGCCATGCCGATTACTTCTTGGTTGCTGGAGGTAGTGGCTTGTCTACATTGGGGATTCCGGATTCGGCAGGAGTACCACAGGGAGCGGTAGTGGATACTTTATTGGCTGATTTCAACTCGCTAGATAGTGTCGCGCTTTTATTTGAGCAGTTTCCCGAAAGTATTGCAGCAGTAATTGTCGAACCAGTAGCAGGTAATATGGGCTGTGTGGGTCCTGTCTCGGGATTTTTGGAGGGTTTACGTAAACTTTGTTCCCAGTATCAGGCTTTATTGATCTTTGATGAAGTAATGACCGGGTTCCGGCTGGCACGGGGGGGAGCACAGGAGTATTTTAAGGTAGAAGCCGATTTGGTGACCTTTGGAAAAATTGTCGGAGGCGGATTGCCAGTTGGCGCATTTGCTGGTAAAAGTCATATTATGGATCAGTTAGCACCCTTGGGGCCTGTTTATCAAGCGGGGACACTTTCCGGGAACCCTTTAGCCATGTCGGCAGGAATACAGATGCTGAAACGGATCAATAAGGATGAAGCGCTGTATCGGAGGATTCAACATAAGACGGCTTATTTGGAAGAGGGATTGAAATCCTTGTTTGAGGAATTGCAGATTCAGGTCTGTATCAACAGTGTAGGTTCTATGATTTCTCTGTATTTCAATAGCGATGTGGTTACGGATTATGTATCAGCCCAAGGTGCAGATGCAGGTGTATTTCGTACGTTTTTCCATGGTATGCTGGAGCAGGGAATTTATCTTCCGCCTTCTCCATTCGAGTCCTGGTTTTTGTCTGATGCGCTTACGCAAGAAGACCTCGATCATACTATTGAAGCAGCCCATTCAGTACTGTCGGGTATGCTAAAAAATAAAATAACAACAGCGTCTGCGCTAAGCTGGACTAGGTGATTTTGCCTGAACTGTCATGGCAAATTTATTACCATATGGCGTATCTTTGGGTAACAAAAGATGATCTACTAAAGTGAAGATCTTAAGGTCAGGTGACTGATTGGAAGGTAAAGGTTTGCAAGACCTTTTATAATGGTTCGAATCCATTCCTGACCTCTTTTTCCAAAGCCATATATCCCCAGCCCGGGTCGATTCTAATCATATTCTTTAAAACGAATAATTATTCTTTATGGCAATGTCAAGATTTTATAGTTTACTTTTTAGTTGTTTACTGTTGTACAGCCCGCAGGTTTCCAAAGCACATGTCATGCTCCCTACCTCTTTTTCATTTCATGATATGGATTGGATAACCTGTCTTGGGGTTGTATTGGTTTTATTTCTGTTTATCGTCTCGACTTTACTCTATAAGTATATCAATCGGTACTGGCAGTTGCTACAAGGACGCCTGCATCGAGATGAAGGTTATGGAAAACGTTTGGATGAGCTGATACGGGATAGCAGTGCAGAGCAGGTCAGTCGATTATGGAGCGTGATCAGTCAATTGGTTAAAAATAAACGAGTTGGTGCCGTTCTTTTCTTTCTGTTGGGAGCTGCATTACAGGCTAGAGCACAGTTTTACGAAAAAGTAGATGATCTGGATTTGCTCAGTCAAGGCGGTGTATTAGTGACGATGGTTCTGGTAGCCATTCCACTTGTTGTCGCCATTATCCTGCTGGTTGTACAGATCAGGAAGCAGGTGCGCAAGTCTGTCAATATGGGAACAAAGAAGGAAGCGGAAGAACTCGCTGACTATGTGCGGAAACAGGATGATGTAGATGCCGCTGTTTTTGAAAAGCGGATGGGGGCACTCCAATATCGGCTTTCGGATCAGGAACTGAGTGGGGCAGCGGCGGTATCTGATGAAAAAGGACTGTTGCAGAGCCGGGATTTGGAGAATCTTCCTTTCGTAGCTAAAAAGCGAAAAGCACTCCCTAGACCTAAAATAGATGCTTCAAGTTCCAGATTGATACAGTGGTTTATCGGTACGGCTACATTCTGGTTGTTATTTGGTACGACTGTAGGTGAATATCTGGGTATCAAATTTATTGCGCCCGATGCCGAAGCAATAAGCTGGCTCAGTTTTGGACGGCTACGTCCGGTACATACCAATGCTGTTTTCTGGGGCTGGTCATCCTTAGGGATGATCGGGTTGGGCTATTATATTGTTGCTAAGGTGAGTAATGTACCGTTGCAGAAAGTCAATTGGGGGTGGTACTCTTTGATATTGATCAATGCCTGCGTATTATTTGGCAGTATCAGTCTGATGGCCGGGATAAACAATGGCGGCGGCGAGTATCGCGAGTATATTTGGCCCATCATGCTGCTGTTTGCTTTGGGATTGACTTTTACCTTAGGGAGCTACCTCAAAACAATAGCAAAAAGAGAAACCAAAGAGATTTATATATCCAACTGGTATATTGTATCGGCTGTATTGTTCATTTCTATTGTTGCTGTAGTGGGCTATCTTCCTTCTTATCAAGATGGATTGGGGGAGACTATTATTCAGGGATATTATATGCATCAGGCGGTAGGGATGTGGTTTATGCTGTTTACCTTAGGAATTGTCTATTATTTTCTGCCCCAACAGCTCAATCGCCCTATTTACTCCTATAGTCTGGGTATACTGGCGTTCTGGACACAGATTCTGTTCTATACGCTTATTGGTACACACCACTTTGTTTTTAGTGCTATTCCCTGGTGGCTACAAACTGTTGCTATTGTGGCCAGTGCAGGCATGGTGATCCCTGTGGCGGCAGGTACGACCAATTTTATCATGACTTTCCGTGGTGCCTGGCACAAAGTGAGAGATAGTTATTCTCTTCCTTTTTTTGTCGTAGGTATTGTTTTTTACTTTACGGGATCGATGCAGGGAACAGCTGAAGCCTTCCGGTACACGAATCTACTTTGGCATTTTACTGACTTTACGGTAGCGCATTCCCATATGACGATGTATGGTATTATTGCCTTTCTACTGTGGGGCGGGATCTATGCTCTGCTTCCGCGTCTTACGGGAAAGGAATCCGGACAGGCAGCCATAGGTGCTCATTTTTGGCTAGCATTAATCGGTCTGATGATTTATTCGGTCTCCCTGATGTATGGAGGGACATTGCGTGGTTTAGCATGGATGGAAAATGTGCCATTTATCGATAGCGTGCCTTTGATGATGCCTTATTGGCTGTGGCGCGCAATAGGCGGTACTTTAATGTGGATATCGCATATCGTATTTGCGTATAATGTGTTCCAGATGATGGCTGTAAGTAAAGAGGATAAGTCACTTGTGGATCAGGTTATCACTTATCTGGAAGAGGAAAATGTCGAAAACAACTAAAGGAGGAAGCTAAAAATGGAAATTTTTAATAATCATAAAAAGCTATTTACAACGGCTACGGTTTTATTTCTGTTACTGACTGTTGTTATTGCTATTGTGCCAGCATTTGATAATCAGATGAATAACGGTCCTCTGCCGGATGCGCAGCCCCTGAGTGAAAATGCAAGAAAAGGTAGGGATCTCTATATATCCAATGGTTGTGTGGCATGCCATAGTCAACAGGTACGTAATGTGCATATGGATAAAGTGTGGGGCAATAGACCATCCATAGCTGCTGATTATGCATTGAGCAAGCGTGTGGATACTTGGCGAAATACAGCAACATTGATGGGGACTGAACGGACAGGACCTGACCTGACGGATGTAGGAAATAGGCAACCTAGTCTGGATTGGCATCTCCTCCATTTATATAACCCACGTCTGGTTGTTAAGGAGTCTATTATGCCGGCTTATCCTTGGCTGTTTACACATAAAGAGGTTTTGGAGGAAGGAGATATCGCAGTAAATGTGCCTATAGCTATGCGGAAAGGGAATAAGAGGGCGGTGGCTACCCAAGAGGCACTATATCTTGTCGCTTACCTGCAGGAGCTGAAGCAGGCTCCGCTTCCTGAAGCTACAACTACGCCATCTTTTCTTTATAAGCCGGAAGAGAAAGTTGGGGGAACCGTATCAAAAATGGATGATGGACTATTGGATGGACAGACATTGTATGCCGCCAATTGCCAATCCTGTCACCAGGCTTCTGGCGAAGGATTGGCAGGAGCGTTTCCTCCTTTGAAAAATAGTAAAATCGTGCTTAGCAATGACCTCAAGCTATATGTAGATATTATCATGAACGGTTATGATTCCAGACCTGAATATAGTGCGATGCCTGCGGTGGGGCATAATATGGGCTGGACCGAGAAAGAAGTAACTGCGATTATAAACTATGAACGTAACAGTTGGGGCAATAAAGCTCCCAAAGTGAGCGAAGAGGAAGTTAAAGAAGTTATGGAGTATTTAAAAACACAAATGAAGTGATGAACAAGTTAAGAAGTATACTCGTTATTGCGTTCTGCGTAATACAACAAACTGTGTGGGCATGCCCGGTCTGTGATAGGCACCAGTCCAAGATATTAAGGGGTGTGGTGCATGGGTCAGGACCCGATAGCCAGTTTGACTATTGGATTATAGGGGCTGTAGCCTTGATTGTGCTGGCTACACTTTTTTTCTCCATTAAATGGCTGATTCGTCCCATGGAGAAGGAGCATACGCATATCAAGCGGATGATAATCAATGAAGTGGATGTTTAAAGTGCTTAGAGATGGAAGCTAAAAGCAAAATATACATATTTATGGATGAGGAGGTGAACCCTCTAGCGATAGTGACTACACCTATTCATATCGATATCGATACCCGCAAACTAGTTGATGGCAAGCATAGTTTGAAATTGGTCAGTAAAGATCCCTCTGGTAAGGAAGGAATACGGATCATTCCTTTTGAGGTACGTAATGGTCCCGCGATAGCGGTGGAGGGTATTCAGGAGAATGCTGTTGTCGATGGTGTAGTGCCTATTATGATTAATGCCTATGGTAAAGGATATCAGAAGTCTTTTCTGATATCCGGTAGTGAGACTCCGCAGACCATCCCGTTTTGGGTGTGGATTTTACTTATTGGCTTTATTGCTTGGTCGTTGTACTATTTGGTTCGTTATATGAATCTCCGGGTTGTGGAGGTGCTGTGAGTATCTGGATCAGTAGCTATTGCACATTCTGTACTAGCAATACCATCCATCTGAAGCTTACTTTTGCGGAAAATAATAACAGAACTTCGTATTTAACTTAAAACTTTTACGCATGATGGAATTAGACAACTTTATTTTTGATCTTATCGCACAAGAGCAGGACAGACAGATGAAAGATCTGGAACTCATCGCTTCAGAGAACTATGTAAGCCCGCAGGTGATGCAGGTCACAGGTTCTGTATTAACCAATAAGTACGCCGAAGGATATCCTGGCAGGAGGTATTATGCCGGTTGTGAGGTTGTGGATCAGGTAGAACAGGCCGCTATAGACCGTATAAAGAAGGTATTTAATGCCAGCTACGCCAATGTGCAACCACATTCCGGTTCGCAGGCCAATGCTGCAGTGCTGTCGGCCTGTCTTAAGCCGGGTGATAAGATACTTGGATTTGATCTGGTGCAAGGTGGGCACCTCACGCATGGAGCCTCGGTCAATTTTTCAGGCAAGTTATACAAAACCAGTTTCTACGGCGTCGATAAAGAAACTGGTTTTTTAAATTATGACCGGATCCAAGAGATTGCCCTCCGGGAACGGCCCAATCTGATCATAGCAGGAGCTACGGCTTATTCCCGTGATATCGACTATCAGCGATTTAGAGCGATAGCGGATAGCGTAGGAGCGTTGTTATCGGCAGATATTGCACATCCTGCGGGGCTTATTGCTAAGGGATTGCTGTCTGACCCAATCCCGCATTGTCATGTGGTGACAAGTACAACTCATAAAACTTTACGTGGGCCGCGTGGAGGAATAATATTGATGGGGGCTGATTTTGAGAATCCCTTTGGGCTCCAAGATAATAAAGGGAATATACGGATGATGTCTTCGCTTTTAGATGCTTCGGTTTTTCCTGGAAATCAAGGTGGTCCATTGATGCATATCATAGCCGCTAAAGCGGTTGCTTTTGGTGAAATACTTACAGCAGAATATGATAGCTATATTAAGCAGGTACAGAAGAATGCCAAAGCCTTTGAAAACGCCCTTCGTTCCCGCAATTTTGATATGGTGTCCGGTGGTACAGATAACCATTTGCTGTTAATCGATCTTTCTAGTTGGTCTATATCTGGACGGGAGGCCGAATTAGTTCTGAATAACGCGGGTATTACTTTGAATAAGAATATGATTCCATTTGATACGAAATCGGCGTTGCAGACTTCTGGTATCCGGGTTGGAACACCAGCGATTACGACACGTGGATTGCTTGAAAAGGATATGGAGACCATTGTCGATTTGATGGAGGAAGCATTGCGCAACAAAGATGATGCAAATAAGTTGAAGGGTATCAAAGAGAAGGTTAATAACTGGATGATGGATTATCCTTTGTATTAGATGTTGGATAAGGTCTGTAAAAGGTACTGTTTACCTTAGAAGCAGCGGCGTGGGGGGTAATTGAAGTCCTGTTTATGATGTTTTCTCTGTCCTCCATGCCGGACAGGCGTGACACTTGGTATCGGCCAAGTGTCCAAGCCTAGTCGCTTGAACATTCTGACCGAACGTTTGTGCTTCTCAGTACTGATGTCAGAATCTTCACAGGCGACATTAATCTAGCTTGTAAGGGGAGCGTTAATTAATGCAAAGTCCTCGCATTAATTCCTTTATCGCCTAGAAAAATTTTGACTATTGCACGAGGATGCAGGAACGTTGTGTCAAAAGTTTTGAGCGATGAGTTTTTGCGTACTTTTTGCGGAAAAAAGTACGAGCCATTCGCGGGCTTGGGCGAGAAAATTGATTGTAGAATAAAAGCTTTTAATCTAATCTTGCCTTTGCCAATATATCAGCAAGTGCTATAATTCCCTCTTTTATCTGTTCTTCGGATACAGAACCGTAGCCTAGCCGAAGTCCTTCATAACCTGTATGTTCGTAGTAGTTAGAAGGATGTAAGATGGATATTGATTTTTCTGTTAATCTGTCAAATACCATAGTCCAGTTGACGGGGTATTTAGGACATATCCAAAAAGCAAGTCCGCCTTGGGGTATATGGTAGGTAACCTGTGTAGCGAGATGTTCGCCCAACATTTTTACCATAAAGTTCTGTTTGGACTGATAATGAAGAGTCGCTTTTCGTATATGACGTTTTATGGTTCCGTCTTTTATGAGCTCGAGGACAGCTTGCTCCATGATGCTATCGCCTTGAATATCTATGATACGACGGAGATCAATAATGTTATCCAGCAGTTTTTGGTTTTTAGTAGCGAGATAACCTATTCGAAGCGCTGGTGCGACTACCTTACTTAATGTACCTATATAAACTACATTTTCCAATTCGGAGAATGCCGAAATGGGTTGTAGCGGACGATAACCAAAATGAAATTCATAGTCATAATCATCCTCGATAATGGTAAATTGATATTGATTGGAGAGACTGACCAGTTCTAACCTGCGTTGTAAACTCAGCGTGACTGTAGTCGGGTATTGCCGATGTGGAGTAAGGTATATTGCTTTTATTTTGGGGTTTGAAGCGAGATGCGGTAGGATATCTTCAACGACTATTCCATCCGAATCGACAGGAATATAAATCAGATTCGCTTCCGCTTTTTCAAATGTTTTCCAGGCTGAACTATAGCCAGGTGATTCGACGATTACATAATCTCCGGGGCGTAAAAGACACTGTGATACCAGGTACATGGCCATCTGGCTTCCTCGTGTGATGCAGAGCTGATTTTCATGCAATTGCATGTTCCGCTCTTGGTTTAACATGCTTGCGATGGCTTTTCTAAAGTCCAGGTTACCGTTAGTTTCTGAATATCCCATCATCTTCCAACGGGCGTTTCGTTTGAAAATCTGTCGATAGGCCCGTCCAAGTTGATCTACAGGCGCGATTTTGCTGTCCGGATGGCCATCATCAAAAGGAATGTGCACAGGGAGCTGTGGTTCAGGTGCAATGTCGCTTTCCGCTTGCAGGGATTTTGATTTTGAAGAAATTGGGAGATTGTGCGAGACAAAGGTTCCCCTTCTTTCTTGACTGGTCAGCCATTCTTCATTGAGCAATACCTGAATAGCTTCAATAACGGTGTTTCTGTTGACTTGTAGGCTGTTAGCCAGTGTTCGGCTTCCCGGAAGGGCGGTGCCTTTAGGGAGGCGACCTGATTTGATACTTTCGATTATAATATCTGCTATCTGCAAATAGATCGGTTTTGTAGCGGATTTGTCTATTTCTATATCAAGTGTCCAGGGTCTTAACATGTCGTGTCAGATTTAAATTGTTTGGTGGTCCAAAGATACGATTGTTTACAGATGTTTTCTATACCAGATGGTCCGATGTTGGTTTGCTTGTTTTTGTAATGTACTTGTAAATAGTTGTTTATTGTTTTTAAGTTGTTTTTGGTCTGTGGCTTTAAAGCAAAACTGGACTAGCTGGATTATCGGATTTAGACGGAATTTCGTCTTTCCAAAAGATGATCGTCAGATCTCTAGTTATGTTGTTTTAAATTTTAGCATTGTATGAACCCATTTGCCGTATTTCAGAAGTCCAATATTCATATTGTAAGAGCTCAAGGTAGCTATGTGTATGATGAAGAAGGACGAGCTTATTTGGATATGTATGGTGGACATGCCGTTATTTCTATTGGTCACGGTCATCCACACTATGTCAACGCCATGCGACAGCAATTGGATCGTATCGCTTTCTATTCCAATGCTGTCGAGAATAAATTACAGGACCAGTTGGCGCTGGAGTTAGGAGAGCAGTCCGGCTACCCGGAGTACAGCGTGTTCTTTTCCAATTCTGGAGCTGAGGCCAATGAAAATGCCATTAAGCTGGCTTCTTTTCATACTGGGCGCAGTAAGGTACTGGCGATGTCCAATGCCTTTCATGGACGTACATCTGCGACAGTTGCAGCGACTGATATTGGCTCCATGCGTGCTCCGATCAATGAAAATTTCAACTTTGTTTTTACGCCCTTCAATGATATTTCGAGTCTTAGAAAGCAATTGGAGACGGAGGTTTTTTGTGCTGTTATTATCGAAGGAATACAGGGAGTAGGTGGTATACATGTGGCAGATAATCTATTTTTAAATCAAGTACGGTCAGCTTGCGATAACACGGGGACGCTACTTATATTGGATGAAATACAGTCTGGATATGGGCGTTCAGGGCGTTTTTTTAGCCATCAATATGCGGGTATAAAACCTGATTTGATTACGGTTGCAAAAGGAATTGCGAATGGATTTCCTATGGCGGCAACCTTGATATCTCCTTCTTTTAAACCCGTTATGGGGAAATTGGGGACGACTTTTGGTGGTAATCATCTGGCTTGTGCAGCAGCTATGGCCGTATTGGAGGTCATGAAAGACGAGGAGTTGCTCCATAATACGGCTGTCGTAGGGGATTTTCTGCAGGAGGCGCTGAAAAAAATACCTGGAGTGGAGGATGTCCGCGGTCGGGGATTGATGATTGGGGTAGAGTTTGATAAAGATATAACCGCATTAAAAGATCATCTTTTGTATCAAGAGGGCGTGTTTACGGGATATGCTGGAAATTATACGTTGCGGTTGTTGCCAGCATTGACTTTTAGCTTGGAACAGGCGCAGGTATTTTTAGAAAAACTAAAAAGAGCATTAAGAAATGAAGGATAAAGACGCTAAAATAGTGAGTGTACAGAGCCTGGTTTCTACGGGGTATGTGGGAAATAATATGGCTATGTTTGCTGCACAATTGCACGCGTCGGATGTCTGTATGCTTCCTACCGTCCTGTTGTCCTCGGCTACCGATAACCCCGATTACAGGGGTGATGTGATCTCAGCTGAACTCTTTTCGGAGCTCGTAATAGGGGTGGATTTGGGGTTGGATAAGACCATATCCCATTATTTTATGACCGGTTATATCTCTGCTGTAGCCCTTATTGATACTACTGCCGCATGGATTTCTTCCTGCAAGGATAACGGGTGTGTAGCCTATTATATCTATGATCCGGTCTTTGGTGATTTCCGTACTTCAGGGCTGTACCTGTCCGAAGATGCGGTTGCTCACTCCCTAAAAATACTGCTCCCTCTATGCGATATTATGACCCCAAACCACTTCGAAATGGAGTATATATTGGGAAGTAAATTTGAAACTCAAGAAGAGTTAAGCGAATTATTGACGGGTTTTCCGCAGTTAAAAGGAAAGAAAATCATTGTTACAGGGGCCCATTTGCACGATACACCGGAGGGATATTTGGAGAATTTGCTCGTTATCGAGGGGCATGTCGAGCGGTTTATGGCAGCCCGTATACCTATAGAAGCGGTAGGAACAGGAGACCTTTTTACCGCATTGGTGACTGTAGAATTGAAAAATGGACGGTCAATATCGGAGTCTATAAACTATACGACGGAGTTTATTTCGGCAGTTTTGAGTCGGGTAAATGCGCGTGATTCGACCGAAATAAGAGCGGAAGATCTGCTGTATGCAAAGGAGAAAATGAATGTTTTACAAATTTATAAAGGAGGAAAAATAGATGAAAATTCATAAGGAAGGAAGCGCTTCGATAGGGATAGCGATAGGTATTTATGTGCTGTTAAATCTACTGTCATTTTATTTTTTCTATGGGATTTCACCTCTTATCAGTTGGTCGATTTTGCTGTTGATCACCGTTCCACTAGGGCTCGTTATTTACTTTTTTAGGATCCCTTTTCGGGACCACACAGCTAGTGATGAATGGGTAATTGCACCTTGCGATGGCAAGGTAGTAGCCATCGAAGAGGTGGAGTGTGATGAGTATTTTGAAGGTAGGAGAGTTCAGGTTTCTATCTTTATGAGTGTGCTGAATGTGCATGTCAACCGGTACCCCATAGGAGGGAAAGTGATCTATAGAAAGTATCATCCAGGTAAATATCTCTTCGCTTGGCACCCCAAATCGTCTACCGAAAATGAACGCTATTCGACGGTTCTACAACATAAAAATGGGCAGCTTATTTTGGCAAAACAGATTGCAGGAGCTTTGGCAAAGCGCATCGTGAATTACAGCGAAGAGGAGATGGAAGTAAGGCAAAATGAAGAGCTGGGATTTATCAAGTTTGGGTCTCGAATGGATGTGTTGTTACCATTGGGTACAGAGGTGTTGGTGAAGCTGGGAGATAAACCTAAGGGAGGAGTGACACCTATCGCTAGGTGGTAAAAACTATATTTATTTTTTTGTTTATATAGTTTGCTATATACATTTGATTATAATGTTTTTAAATTTAATATTATTGTTTTATTGACAAATTTTCAATGCATTTGGAGCGTTTTAAGCCATTTACGCTGTTTTTTTCTGTGTTGATTTTGTTTTATATGTAAAGTTTTACTTCTTTTGTTTTTATTTAAAGTGTTATATACTAAAGGTTAGTGTTTTTCAATTATGAAATTCGTAATTGTGTTTGGGCTTATTTTGAGATGCGGTTTTACGAAAAACACTCCAGGTAAGTGCTTACTCTCTTTTTGACTTTATGAACTGTGTTTCGACAAGAAATGCAGTTCTTGGATGGTTAGAAATCGAGTGTAATTTTAATGCTTTTTTTTGACTTTTTCCGAAGAGATTATTGAGGTGTCAGTTTTAGAAAAACGGGAAGTTGTCAAGCTTTGTTTTTTTTAAAATGAAGATCGGAAAGTTGAGGGTGAAAGTACAAGGTTGAGTCGGATATGGGGAAAAGAAAAAAGGTTTTCAAACGGGGAGAATGAAAACCTTTTGTAACCAATTATAAACCTAAATTATGATACCACAAAGATAGTGTATGTATTACACATTTGCAAGTCTTTTTTAATTTTTTTTAATAATATGTTTTTACGGATCACTTAAAATCTCTTGATGGGAATAGCTCTCCTTGGATTCCACTTGTGCTGATTTTATCCGTAGCTTTTTTTTCGTTGGTCGAAGTTGATTTCTGGATGGAGCCTATGTCGCGGCTTCGGGTTTTTATCGCTAAGAGATGATTCATGTTGTGACAGGATTCTACGACGACATGGATGACCTCGCCTTCGATCTGAAGTTTGCCGGTGACGAGTAGCAGTTGGGATTGTAAGATGACTTTGCGATAGGTCTCAAAAGTCTTTGCCCATACCACGAGGTTTGAAAAACCGGTCTCGTCCTCGATCGTTATGAAGAGGACGCCTTTGGAGGTACCCGGTCGCTGGCGTACCGTAATCAGTCCGCAGACTTTTATCCACATGCCATCGCGCATGTCGCTGAGTTTGGCAGAAGGGGAGACATGGAGGGCGTCCAGATTTTTTCGGGCAAAGCTGACCGGGTGTGCCTTGAGCGAAAGTGTGGTGCTCGCATAGTCGGCCATGACATGTTCGATCGGTGACAGGGTTGGTAGCGTTACTTCGGTTTCGAAAGTGCTGTTCGAGGGTTGTCCGGTAAACGCACCCGTCGGATGGTCTGCCAAAGCTGCGACTTCCCAAAGTGCCTGCCTTCGGTCTAGACCTATGGAACGAAAAGCATCGGCATCGCTGAGTTTTTCCAGCGCACTTAAAGGGATGCCAGCTTCGAATACCGAATTGACCGATTTATAAGCCTTCTGACGGCCTTTTGTTAAAAGATGAGCGCCTACCTCGTCTAAGCCTTTTACTTGTCTTAGACCGAGTCTTAATGCGTGATACGGCCCCGTTAGCTCTTCCAGTGTGTTGTCCCATTCGGAATGGTTGATATCTACAGGTCTGACCTGCACCCCATGCTTACGTGCATCGATGATGATTTGTGCCGGAGAATAGAAGCCCATGGGTTGGCTGTTGAGCAAAGAGGCAGCGAACACATCAGGGTAGTGATATTTGATGTAGGAGGAAACATATACGAGCAACGCAAAACTGGCGGCATGGCTTTCAGGGAAGCCATAACTTCCAAAGCCTTCCAACTGGCGGAAGACGCGTCTGGCAAATTCTTCTTTATAGTCGTTGTTGACCATTCCCTCCACGAGCATGCGTTCGTACTCGGCGACCTTGCCTTTGGATTTGAAGGTGGCCATGCTGCGACGGAGCCCGTCGGCCTGGGCAGGTGTGAAGCCTGCGGCGACGATGGCGATCTCCATAGCCTGCTCTTGGAACAGGGGGACGCCTAAGGTTCGTTTCAGAATAGCTTCTAGTTCGGGCGAAGGATAGTCTTCTGCTTCTTCTTTATTTCTTCTTCTCAGGTAGGGGTGTACCATGTCACCTTGGATCGGTCCCGGGCGTACAATGGCGACTTCGATAACCAGATCATAGAATTCCTTTGGTTTCAGTCGGGGCAACATGGACATCTGCGCACGGCTTTCAATTTGGAAGACTCCCAATGTGTCGGCGTGGCTAATCATTTCATACACGTCTTTATCTCCCTGAGGTATGTTGGCTAAGGTCATCTCTCGCCCGTAATGCTGTCTAACCAGATCAAATCCTTTACGGATGCAGGTGAGCATGCCCAAGGCGAGTACGTCTACTTTGAGGAACCCCAGGGCTTCGATGTCGTCCTTGTTCCACTCGATGTTGGTTCGGTCTTCCATCCGGGCATTCAGGATAGGGCAGAGTTCGGCCAGGTTGTTTTGGGTGATGACAAAACCGCCTGTGTGCTGCCCGAGCTGCCGGGGGAATCCGATGTAGGTTTCGGTGAGTTCGAGCACCTTTCGCAGGAATGGATCCTTTGCGCTGAATCCTTGTGAGGTCAGTTCCTGTCCGTTGAGCCATTCTTCCGTCAGTTCGTACTTGGACTTGGCCAGATGGTCTACAGCATCCACCGAGAGTCCCATGGCCTTACCGATATCCCGGATGGCCCCCTTCCAATGCACTTGGGTTACCGTGGCTACGATACCCGAGCGGTGGCGTCCGTATTTGTTGTAGACGTATTGCATGACTTCTTCCCGACGTTCGTGTTCAAAATCGACATCAATATCAGGTGGTTCGTCCCGTGCGTCCGACATAAATCGGGCAAATAAGAGATTTATGTTTTTGGGATTCACCGAAGTGATGCCCAGGCAGTAACATACGGTCGAGTTGGCTGCGGATCCGCGTCCTTGGCATAGGATCTCCCGTTCGCGTGCAAAACGTACCAGATCGTATACGGTCAGGAAGTACGAGGCGTAATTCTTTCGGGCTATGAACTCGAGTTCCATCTCTATCGTTGCTTTGATCTTTTCGGGTATATCCCCGTCGAATTGTCGGTCAGCACCTTTCCAGGTTTGATACACCAGTTCTTCCTGTGGTGTTCTTCCTTCGGTGGTAATCTCTTGCGGATAGACGTATTTCAGTTCGTCCAATGAAAATCGGCATGCTTGTACAATTTTTAGCGTATTGTGGATGGCCTGTGGGTAGTTGCGAAACAGGCGGTGCATTTCGTCTATCGGTTTGAGGTAGCGTTCGGCATGCGCGTGTAGACGGTAGCCTGCTGTGTGGATGGTGCATTTTTCCCTCACGCAGGTCAGTACGTCCTGAAGTTCACGACGCTCGGAATTGTGGTAGTGTACGTCATTGAGGGCGACGATGGGGATGTTCAGTTCTTCCGATAGCTGGTTTAACCGAAATAGTTTTTTGTGGTCGTCTCCATTGTAAAGAAAAGACGCGCCTAGGTAAATCATGCCACGCAGGTGCTCTTGGTACTGCTTTAGCATCAGGCTGAATTCAGGTTCAAAGTCAAAGGCCTCGTTTAGCGTTTTTGGTGGTAGGATGATGAATTGTATACCTGCAGCATAGCGGAACACATCTGCGCTATAGAGGTGACACTCTCCTTTTTCAGCACGAAGATTACCTGTTGTGAGTAGAGTGGAAAGATTACTGTAGGCTTTTATGTTGGTGGGATAGGCTAGTAAACTGGGACCGTCGAGTAGATCGAGCCTGCAGGCCGGGATAAAATGGATATCCTTTTCCCGTGCTGCACGATGGGCACGTACGATTCCGGCAAGGGTATTGCGATCGGTTATGGCAATCGCTTTGTAACCGAGCTGTACCGCTTGTTCGACCAACTCTTCGGGATGTGAACCTCCCCGTAAAAAAGAAAAGTTGCTGGTGGTTTGTAGTTCTGCGTATTCCATTGTGTTTATGTAAAATAACCATGAAGGAACCATTTTGGATCCCCTTGCCCGTAATATCCGCAGCGGAATAGCCAGTATCTAGCTCCTTTTTCATCTTCCACACGGTAGTAATCCCTTGGTTGTTCGTCGCTGATCCACCATTCCTGCTCGATGCGCTCGGGCCCATCCGCTTTGACAAGCTTATATATCTTTTTACGGTGCCTAAAGAGCGCCGGTGGGTAATCGGGAAGGGGAACCATGACCTCGATAGGTTCGGGATGTGCCAGTAGGTGTAAGGGGCGTAATGCATGGCTGGGCCAGTCCGATTGGGGCTGTGTGTCTAAGGATGAGGTGGGCTCGATTGTCCGTTCAGGCCAGTGGTGAGCGGAAGGTAGAAAGCGATGGATAGATCCAGAACCTATCTTGGCTGCAATATTGTCCAGCAATTCGGCAATTTCCGGTTGCCCGCCTTTCGTTTGCCAAAGACCTTCCTGTGGAAGGATGCTGTTTTCTACCAAGGTGGCTTCCAAAACAAACAGCTCTATACCCAAAGCTGGTTCTATGTTGGGAACTTTGAGGTCAAACAATTTGAAAAGATGGGTGGGGTTGGAGGAAGCTCTTCCTGTACCTATGTGGATTGTTTGTAGGTTGCCATCGATCCGGTATCCCCTGAATATCGCTTGACGAAGTCCCTTTTCTTCTTTCCTCAGTCTGTTGCACAAGGTGGTTAAGAGCTGTTCTAAGGCTATTTGGATACCTGTGCTGGTCGATATAGGTTCTAAGCAGGATAATCGCTCCTGATAGCTCGGTATGGGTTCTATAGGGTTGATGTGTTCCTGTTCTGTTCCTAATGCTTGTCCTAATCGGCAGATAAGTACGTCTCCAAAACGCCGTCTTAATGTGCTTTTGGGGATGTGCATAAACTCTTCGATATAACGAAAGCCTAATTTATGGAGGCGTTGCTGTATCTGTAGGGAGATCCGGAGTGCAGCTGGAGGCAGTCCGGATAGGGCCTGTGCCTGTTGTGTCTTAGGGATTATACTAAGCCGGGTGGTATGCCGGGCTACCGCCCAGGCAGCACCTATGGTATCGGCAATTGCTGCCTGAGCCTGATAACCTCCTTGAGCGATCCTGTCGATAATGTGATTGCCGTATTTTTCTTCTCCTCCCCAGAGATGTGTACAGCCCGATATATCGAGTACAATGCCATCGGGAGCTTGTAGTTCTACTATGGGGGCAAAACGGATGCACCATTCCCCAAGAGCCTGTAGTGTTTGGTTGAGGCTGTTGGTGTCGTAGATTGCAGATTCCAGCTGGGGCAATATGGCTTGGGCATCGGCCAGTACCATGCCGCAGGATATTCCTTCCTGTAGTGCAGGCCTATTGGCTGCTTGTATTTTTACACGGCCATTTTGGGAAAGGGTGAGTACAAACGGGGCTTTCCTTCGTTCAGGCTGTTCTTTCTCTGCTCGATCGGTTCCGAAGAACGGAAGCCAGATACACATATAACGTCTAGGCATATTGTTCGTGGTTTGGTCGTGCTGTCGTTGGAATTGTCTCTTTTGATAGATGTATCAGTCGATTGTTTTGCCAGCTTACCTGCCATTTTCCAGGTCGGCCGTTGCGGACTTTCTCTAGAGAGACCTCCCAGGTGGGGTAACCTACCCCAGGTAAGTCATCTGGAAGACGGCTGGCGATGGAGCGTATTTTCCATCGGGATACGCAAGCCAAGGTGTTTTCATGACGAGGGCGTCTTCGGTGTAAGAAGCCTGTAACATTGCTTTTCTCTACGGCAAGCTGTAATCGTTGGGATTCGGAAAAGCTTACTTCTTCCATTTCTGCGACTACGGCTGCTAATGCGTTACATTTGAGGGCTTGCTCCATTACCCATAAGGCGTCTTTGTCCTGTGCGATATCTACAAAGATGACTTGATGTGGGGCTATTCCGAAATGGGTTAAGCCAATAGGAGACAGGCTGCGTTTGGTGCTGATCCAGAGACAGAAATTGCCCGCGTGCATTAGCTTGGCAACTATATTGGCAATAAAGCCATTGGTTGCGGTGGCATGAATTGCAGTAAGACTGATGAACTCGTGTACTGCGGCTGTAGGGAATGTTCCGAATGGAAAGGCGTATTCTATGTCGGCCAAACCAAAGTCAATACGGTTTAATATCCCCGTATGGGGTTTAAAACCTTCTAATTTTAGAATCTTTTCTTGAAGCTGTCTTATTACCTCTTGTTTTGCTGTCCCTTCCATATGCTACACCCTTCGTATTTAATTCATTTTTGTATCTATCGCATTGTTTATTTATTTTTGTTATTAATAATAACAAAATAGTGTTATCTATAATAACAAATGAAGTCGGTAAATCAAAAAATATTTTTTGCGTCTAATATTAAATTCCTTCGGACACGACAGGGATTGAGTCAGGAAGCAGCAGCAGAGAAATTGGGATTGACAAGAGCCAAGTTAGCTTCTATTGAGGCGGGGAATACCAAGGCGCCTCAGCCGGAGGATTATCTGAATTTCTCTAATTTTTTTGCTGTAAGTATAGATACCTTGCTCAAGGTTAACCTTCCGCTATTGGGCGAATTAAAACTGAGAGAGTTGGAGTCGGGCAATGATGTTTTTATAAAAGGGGGGAATCTTCGGGTATTGGCTATTAGTGTAGATAAAAGTAATAATGAGCATGTGGAATATGTACCGGTCAAGGCTAAGGCAGGGTATGCAGCTAGTTATGCAGATCCTGAGTTTATAGCCGGTTTGCCTAAATATTCGTTGCCCCATCTACAAGGGGGGACCTATCGTATTTTTCCTATTGTAGGTGATTCGATGTTGCCGATTCCAGATGGAAGTGATATTACAGGGAGCTATGTGGAGGATTGGACGGCTCTTCCTGCGGGTACGCCTTGTATTGTGATTTTAAAAGGGCAGCAGGATTTTGTATTCAAGTTGGTGAGCTGGCTTCCTGAGGGGCAGTTTTTGCTGTCGTCGCTTAATCCTGCATATCGTCCCTATACGGTAGCTATGGAGGAGGTATTGGAGGTATGGAAATTTCATGCTTATAGTACGCGTGTTTTTCCGGATGGACAATCGGACTTATCGATGGTCATGGCCGCAATAAAAGATCTGGAAAGGCATGTTAGGTCTTGTACACAACCTCGATCTTTGGATTGATGTCTTGAATGGTACCGATAAAGCCGACTTTGTCCTTTGGCGATATCAGGACAGAATCAAAGCTGTTGTAGAAAATTTCCAATCGATCAAGGGATGCAGCTGGTGAACTGACCATATTGTTGGTCTCTACGATTTTTCGGACGCTGTCTATTGGGATATTTTTTTTATAAAGTAGACCGCTCCTGATTTTTAATATATTTTCTTCAATGGTATAGTGCGTGTTGAGCAGGGTAGGAAGACATATTATGGAAGTTAGTACTAAAAGTATTGCAGCCTCCCATAGGTGTGTACGGTGATATAGCATAATACCCGGTGCGATCAGGATAGCGACCACAACCAACAGAAGTAATCCTTTGCTTATTTTCGACTTAAATACCATTTTTTGTTGTTTTGGCTATATGGGTAACTGTTCTGCTAATATACGGTATGTTTTGTGTTCTTAATCCTGTCGAAAAAAATAAACCTCTCCCCAAAACAAATACAGTGCTTAACTGTTTTTTTATTGAAATTTAAAAAACAACATGATTATGAGTTTAAGAAAAGTATTATCCATGTTCCTGGTGGCTGGGGTAGTTGCCTTAGGGACAATCTCTTGTAAATCCAAGATATCGGATGCGGATTTAAAAGCAAAGGTAGAAACGGCAGTTAGTGCAAGTCCGGGGGTTATGGTTGATGTCAAGGATGGTGTAGTTACCCTGACAGGTACAGTAGGCTCAGAAGATGAGCGAATGGCATTAGAAAACTCGGCTAAGGCGGCGGATGCTAAGGGAGTTAAATCTGTAGTCAATAATATTACGGTACAGGCTCCTATAGAAATCAATACCAATGATGCAGACCTGACCGCTAAGATTGTGGACGCAACAAAAGATTTTCCAACGGTAAAAGCTACAGTAGCAGGTGGTGTGATTACGGTTACAGGTACATTGGAGCAGGCGCGGGTTATGGTTTTGAAGCAATCGTTGGATGCCTTGAATCCTAAAAAAGTGGATATGTCGGCGTTAGTTGTTAAATAGTGATTTTAAAACAAAAGAAAATATGTCTTTACTAAATAAATATAAAGTTTTGATTGATACCGTTAATGCATCAGGTATCAGTGATTTGCAGATGGCAGAACAGGATGGCGTTTTACAAATAAGAGGTACAGCTCCGAATGCCGATGTCAAAAATAAACTATGGGATATCTATAATCAGATAGATCCTAATTTTTTATCTGGTGATGTGGTTATGAATGTGGATGTGTCTTCAGCGGTAGCGGGTACACAAGCTCGAGTCATTACTGAAAGCTCAAATCTCAATGTACGTAAAGGACCAGGAACAGACCAGCCTATTGTAGGGAAAGCTGCAAAGGATGAGATTATTACCTTGATCAGCAGAGCGAATAGCCAATGGTGGTTAGTACGTACGAAAGATGGGGAAGAGGGATACTGTTATGCGCAATATCTGGAGCCTATCGGATAGGTTATAAGTTTAAAGATTTACCGTTTTTAATTTTGCAAAGGCCCTATACTAGACAATAGTATGGGGCTTCGCTGTTTTATTTATATAATGAAGATATACAATTTGCGGATGAATGAACATGGGGTAGTTTTCCTCTTAATAAGGGGCTGGAAGGTAAGATCCTTGTATGTAGATAGGTTATAGATAGTATTAAGAGCCTATTAAGTATTAAGAAGGTAACGGTGTGCGAATTCCTTTCAAGATAATAGCAACCTGACTCTAAGATATGCATGGATTCAACTCGGACTCAACACGGATTCAGGTGTTTTTGGATAACTGTAGTTACTACCTTGTCTTAGGCTACTTATCGAATATAAGTAATATTTACCAGCTGTTGTTTTAAAAAGTAATAGCTGGTAAATATTATGCTAAAAGGCTATAAAATTAGCCTGAAGATATTGCCTTTTGATCCCGTTAAGTATATGGTTTTACTGTCAGGGCTTTTACTAATGGTGTTAAAGCTATCCTGGGATATGTTTTTCCAGTTCATGCCCCCATCGTAGGAAATGTCTGTGCCAGATGTTCCAGTGGCCAGTACGATTTTTTCGGTGATATAGCATACATCGGAACGGTAGCCCTGTACAGGGGTGTTTGGTCTGACCCAGTTTTTGCCTGCATCGTTTGTCAAAAGTATACTATTGCTATTGTCCTGATCGGATAGGTAATCGCCACCTACTGCAATTCCAGTGTTGGGATTGATGAAATCAATTGCAAAAATTCCCGCGGAAGCTTTGCCCGATAGGATCGGACAATCGTATTTGTCTACGCGGAGGGCTTTGGGATTAAGGTCAAAAAAGCTAGCATATCTTCCTCCTGTTCCGATATAGAGTCTTTCCTTCCATTGTTTCATAGAGGTACCGGAAGCTGCAAATGCGGCTTCTCCTGAATCGGCAAAGAGTATGAACTCGTTGCTTACATCCTTCCATGAGTTTCCCTTGTCTGTGGTTTTTAAAAGCTGGAAGGCTCCGTTGATAGGGTCACCTAAGATATAGCCTGTTTTTCCATCTAAGGTCAGGTCGTCCAGGAAAATCTCGGGCCTGCTATCTTCATAGACTTTGGTCCATGTTTTTCCCGTATCTTTGGTTTTTAGTACAATGGCAGGGGAGCCGACTCCCATGATCAGGGCTTCCTTTCTGTTGATTACAGCAATATCTCTGAAATCAATATTTTCATATCCTCTGGGGTTTACCCATTGCCAATTTTTACCTTTATCAGTGGAGTAGCCTACAGTTCCTTTGCTTCCTGAAACCCATACGGTCTCTTTTCCATAGGTTGCTAACCCTCTGAAACTAGAAGGTTTGTTTTCTACTAGTGGTACAAAAGTTTGGGCAAAGCTTATGGTTAGCATGCCAAATACTCCGGCAATCAGAGAAATTGTTCTTTTCATTCTTGTTTTTAGCTTAGTTCTGCCATAAGCTTATTGAATTCTTCGCGTAAGGTTGCTAGTTCTGTTTCTAATGTTGTTACCCGTTCTTCTAAAGCTTGTACCTGAGCGCTTGACCCTGTGGAGACTGTTGTTGCACTTGTTTCGTAGTCTTCTTCGTCGAATTCACCAAAAAGATGGATGTATCGGGCTTCCTTCTGTCCGGGACGTTTGGCCAATAACTTGACATAGGGTGTTTCGTCTTCTGCGAGTTTATTTAATAATTCCTGTACTTCATCTAATGTTTCGAATTCGTAAAGACGTCCTGAGTTGGAGTTGATCTCTCCAGCCGTAAGGGGGCCTCTTAAGAATAATAGACATAGGGCTGCTAATTCGGCAGGTACTAGAGGGTATTGAATGGCAATATTGTGTTTGTATTTGGTGACGCGTGAACCTCCGCCTACTACAGTAGAGACTAACCCGCGGCGCTTTAAACCATCTAAGGTGCTGATGATGGTGCTTTCATCATAATTTACCACGGGTTTGCGTGATGTTTTTTGGTTACAGGCTGCTTGTAGACTGTTGATGGTCATGGGGTAATATTCAGGTGTGGTTTTCGACTTTTCCAACAGGCATCCTAAGACGCGAATCTCTTCTTGGCTTAATTGAGGTAACGTTTTTATTTCTTCCATTGTTGTCTGTAAAGTATAATTGTTTTCTAAGATAAGAAATATTCGTGTTTGGCAAAGTGCAGGGGCTGTGTTTGTTGTTATTTCGGTATTATTAGGATTGGACGATTGTGCTTTTGGATAAATTAGTTTGCTATGCATCTGCCTTCGGCGGTCGTCGTTCCTGTTTGGGAAGTCGAAGCAAGTTCTTGTAATGGTGATAGCTGGTTGCTATGTTCGGATTGTAAGAAGATATAATTGCTCGAATTATTTACTTCTTCGTATTTTCGTGGGTTGAAAATATAACGAATTGCTGAAAATCGCTTATCATACCAAATATGTTCACCCTGTGCGTGAGGGGCATCGCTTCCCGATGTTGAAGTATGAACTGATTCCTGAGCAGCTCTGCTACGAGGGGCTGGTCTCTGCTGTTAATTTTTTTGAACCGAAGATGGTTGATTTTGAAACGGCGGCGCTGGCTCATGATACGTATTATTTACGTCGGCTGTTTGATTTGACGTTGGATGCAAAGATGGTGCGGCGTATAGGATTTCCGTTGACACAGGAATTGGTCGATCGAGAACGTTATTTGGTGGACGGTACTATAAAATCTGCTTTATTTGCGTTGGACTATGGTATATCTTTTAATGTGGCCGGTGGTACACATCATGCAGGACGTGATTTTGGAGAGGGTTTCTGTTTGATGAACGATCAGGCGATAGCGGCGGCTTATTTGTTGGAACAAGGGTTGGCAACACGTGTTTTGATTATCGATTTGGATGTGCATCAAGGTAATGGTACGGCACATATCTTTGAGAAAGTCTCTTCGGTGTATACTTTTTCGATGCATGGTGACAAGAATTTTCCTTTTATCAAGGAGCGTTCTGATAGGGATATCGCTTTGGAGGATGGGATCCTGGATGAGCAGTATTTACAGTTACTAGGGGAGAATCTTGCCTTTGTTTTTGAAACTGTTAATCCTGATTTTGTTTTTTATCAAGCAGGAGTCGATATCTTAAGTTCGGACAAGCTTGGTAAACTGAAGGTGTCTGCTGCTGGGTGCCGAGAGCGGGATAGGATGGTGTTGGAAAGCTGTAATGTACGAAAAGTTCCTGTACAGGTCAGTATGGGAGGTGGGTATTCGACGCAGATTCGTGATATTGTCAATGCACATGTCGAAACTTATCGAGCAGCAATTGCTATTTTTGATTTCTAATTTTTAACTTCTGACTTTTAATTTTATACTATGTTTTTTTATCAAGATGCCTCTTTTGAAAATTTATCCATACACCATGTTGGTAATAAAGCCAATGATGAGTTCTATATCTTATCCGAGGCGCCTGTGGATTTAGTGGGGGATGAGGTATTGCCGGATTTACTGATGCAGTACTTTATGAAACCTTTCGTTAAGGCCAATGAGGTGTATCGTTTTTTTCATCCGAATGAGGAATTGCAACTCAACGAAGTCTATCACTTCAGTAAGAAGTTTTTTGATCGGGAGATTGATTTTCATGAGTTTTCGCAGCAGGTTACTAAGCATCTGTATGAGGTGTCCGAACATCCTAAGATTAAGCCAGGGGAGGTGTATGTGGTATCGCTAAAGAATGTGCAGATGGAAGGAGAGGATTGGAGTGCTGTGGGGATTTTTAAGTCAGAGAATAAAGAAGCTTATCTGAAAGTATATCCGGAACAAGGGGGGTTTCAGTTGAACTATGAGCAAGATGCTATCAATATTAATAAACTCGATAAGGGCGTAGTTATTGTCAATACGGAAGTTGAGGAAGGGTTTAAGGTGCTTGTTGTGGATCAGACCAATCAATCGGAAGCGGTGTATTGGAAGGATAATTTTCTGCAGCTTAAATCCCGAAATGATAATTATCAACAGACGGGAAATCTGATGAAGGTGTATAAAAATTTTGTCAATGAGAAGTTGGATGAGGTCTTTGAGTTAGAGACTGCAGACAAAATAGATTTGTTAAATCGGTCTATGAATTATTTTAAGACGAAAGAGACATTTGATAGTGCTGAGTTTGAAGAGGAGGTTATCGGTAACCCTCAGGCTGCGGGCTTGTTTAATGAGTATAAACAGAATTTTGAGGATGAATTTGATTTGCCTTTTCAGGCTAGCTTTGAGATTGCAACACCAGCGGTGAAGAAAATGCAGTCTTCCTATAAGTCGGTTATTAAGCTGGATAAGAATTTCCATGTTTATGTACATGGGAAACGGGAATATTTGGAACATGGGTATGATGAGGAGAAGGGGATGAACTATTATAAGTTGTATTATGAAAATGAGAGCGAGGGGTAACACAGAGAAGAAGATACTTTGTTATGTACTAATTGGCATTTGTCTTTTTCTTCATTTTTGTATGTTCTTCGCTAAGGATAGACCAGACTGGATAGAACGCTATTATTCGCAAACTTTTTATCCTGTATTTTCCTATCTATCGATTTTGCTTTTTTCTTGGGTGCCGTTTAGTGTAGGGGATTTGCTATATTTAGGCGTAGTGATCATCATGCTGTTGCTGTTGGTACGTATCACTATGTCGCTATGGAAACGGATTTGGCAGGATGGACTAAAATATGGTTTGCAATTGGTGACCCTATTATGTGTGCTGTATACTTTTTTTTACATTAACTGGGGTCTTAACTATTTCCGATTACCTGTGAGCGAGTATTTACATTTAGATATACAGGGAACCCATGTCGATGATTATACGGAGGTCTTGGCCAAGTATATTGTTATGGCTAATAGACTTAGAGAGCAGTTAGATCTGGAGCACCAACCTCGTTTGGGTGTAAAGATGGATCTAGAAAAGTATATCCGAAAAGATACTGTATTTGTTTCTTTCCTTTCCCAGGCACAGGTGCATGCCAAGGTTCCTCTATCCAGTAAATTGATTTCCTATTTTACGGTTTCCGGTTACTTTAATCCTTTTACTATGGAGGCTCATATTAATCAAGAGATTCCTAACAGTTTATACCCCTTCGTATATGTACACGAGCTAGCGCATCAGATGGGAGTTGGATTTGAAGATGAGTGTAATTTTATTGCTTTTCGCATGTTGGTGGATCATGAAAATCGCTGGTATAGATATACTGCTTATTATGCGGCCATCAAGAGTCTCTTGAAACCTTTTTCTAAAGATAAAGTGCAGATGGAACGATTGCGCAATATGTTGTCTGAAAAAGTACGTGCAGATTTTAAGGAAGAGTATGCTTTTTGGAAATCCAAGCAAGGTTGGATTGAGCATCTTACCAGTCTGTTTTATAATCAATATTTGCAGCATAACAATCAACCCGAGGGATTGGCGCGTTATGATATGATGGCAAAACTTATAGTTGCCTGGGAAAAGCAACAAAGACATAAAATGTCAAAGGAAGAAAAAGAGAAGTTGTATGCTCCTCCCACTAGATGAAGGAGGAGGGCATAAACCTCTTTTTTACTGTTTTTTTTGTTTTTTCTTTTTAATAGTATTTAATATTTCACTTATTAGGGGGTAGGTGTTACGTTCCACCTTGTCTAATTCTTTTGCATTCAGCCAGATTGCTTCGGTAATATCCTCTTCTGTTTGTGGGATTAATTTCGGAACCTTATTGACACCCATTTCATACCATTTTGTTTGTTTTAGGACAAATTTTCCACGCATATAATACGTATGATAAGTGGTCGCTATTTTAGGGCCTAGATAATTTACTTTAATCCCACATTCTTCTTCTACCTCGCGTAGGGCTGCGTCTTTCATTTTTTCAGATTCCTCTACTTTGCCTTTGGGTAAATCCCATTTATCGAGTCTATAAATGAAAAGATAGTCGCCATCTCCATTTTTTACCAATCCTCCTGCTGCGTGAATGATCTTTACCTTTGTCAATATGGTTTTTAATACCTGATTAATATTAGGGTGCACATATAAGTAAGTTAAGTCATTGTTTTTCGTGATGCTGTTAAAAAGTTTTTCGAGATCAATATCTTGTAAACCAATTGTTTGTACGGTTCCCTTGATCAAGGGGGCAAAATCTGCTAAAATTAGCAGGCTTTGGTTCATATAAATTTTATAAATTTGTGCCATGAATAATTTTAATGAGGTTGAACAAAAAGTTGCTGAATCCTTATTGCAAATTAAAGCAATAAAATTACAACCTAAAAGTCCTTTTACATGGGCTTCGGGCTGGAAGTCTCCAATTTACTGTGATAATCGTGTCGCATTATCACATCCTGCTATTCGTACATACATACGTCAAAAGCTTTCTCAATTAATCCAAGAGGAGTTTGGATCGGTAGATATGATATCGGGTGTGGCAACTGCAGGGATACCTCAGGGTGTGCTGGTAGCACAAGATTTAGGATTGCCTTTTACTTATGTACGGAGTAGTGCCAAAGAGCATGGCCGCCAAAATTTGATCGAGGGTGAGGCTATTTCGGGACAACGTGTTGTTGTAATTGAAGATTTGGTTTCTACTGGAAAAAGTTCTCTACAAGCTGTAAAAGCTTTGCGTGACGCGGGCTGTAATGTAGTTGGCTTGGTGTCGATTTTTACCTACGGCTTGGATATTGCTACAACTAATTTTGCGGAAGCAAAATGTCCGTTGTTTAGCTTATGTGATTACAATGCGCTTATTCATGTTGCGGTAGATAAAAGTTATGTTCTTGAGGCTGATGTAGCGGTTTTAGAGCAGTGGCGTTTAGATCCAGCAAATTGGACTCCTGAAGTTTAAAATGATACATAGCTAACATCATTTCTATAAAGTTAAAATATAAATCTTAGTGATATGACTGTAATCCAAAATAATGTGATTATAAATAAACCTGTAGGTGATGTTTATGCTTTCTTGGCCGATTTGAATAACCATGAGCAGTTAATGCCCGAGAATATATACAATTGGACCTCAACTGTCGATGAAGCACGTTTTACGATTAAGAATATGGCAAAATTGGCATTGAAGATAAGCCAAAGAGTCGAGAATAAAGAGATTGTTTGTGTACCTTCAGAAGAGGCTCCGTTCGAAATTCGATTAGCTTGGAGATTGGAGGAGCACGGGGAAGAGACAAAAGCAATATTTGTAATCGAAGCACAGCTTAATATGATGATGAAGATGATGGCTTCCGGGCCACTACAGAAGTTAGTGGATCACCAGGTTCAACGGTTGAAGGGAATATTGGGATAAAAAAATAAAAAAAGGGGGAAATGCAATGCCCCTTTTTTATTTAGATAGCGTCTTGTTCTCCATGCTTTCCCGAGTGTATCATTTTGAACAAATGGAGAATATGTGGAAATAGAGCGTCCATAGATTCCTTTGCTCCGTTGGTAGAACCAGGCAATGCAATAACTAAGGTGTTGCCAATTAATCCACCAATACTTCGGGACAAAATAGAGTAAGGCATTCTGTTTTGCCCATATTGTCTCAAGTGTTCGCCAATTCCCGGGATTTCCCTGTCCAGCAAAGATTTTACCGCTTCTGAGGTGAAGTCTCTTTTGGAGAGACCTGTTCCACCGGTAATTAAAATTAATTCTACTTGATTGTCCAGATATTCCTGTACCTGATTTTGAATGGATTCCACACCGTCCGGAATAATGTCGTAATGTAAAATCTGTGTCGGATAGGCTTGCAATTTTTCTACAATAGCCTTGCCCGATTTGTCCTCTTTCTCACCTTTGGAAATACTGTCGGAACATACCAAAACAGCCGTTTTGATAGGGGTTTCAAAGGAATCTTTCTTGTCTGATTTTCCTCCTTTTTTATGGATCAGCTTTATATTTTGAATTTCAATTTCTTTGTCGATCGGCTTCAGCATATCGTACATGGTAAGAGCCACCACGGAGGCGGAATGCATGGCTTCAACTTCCACACCTGTTTTGTAGATGGTTTTTATTTCTACTTGGATGTAGATGTGCAGATGCTGAATATCGTAAGATATTTTGGCATATTCAATAGGTAGCGGATGGCAATCGGGAATCATGTCTGCAGTACGTTTGGCTGCAAATAAACCCGCCGTTTTTGCCATTTCGAAAACATCACCTTTAGGTACTTTTTTGCCAATGATGGCATCTATGGTTTCTTGCTTGCTTACGGAAACAACCGCTTGAGCGACAGCAATCCTAAGGGTATTATTTTTGTGTGTAATATCTACCATGTTCTAATTATTTTCTTTCCATTGATAAGTTTGATCCTCAAAGATTTCTTTTCCCCAAATGGGAACTTCCGCCTTGATGCGTTCCACCAACTCGTCACAGGCTTTTTGTGCAGGTTTCCGATGTCTAGATGAGGTGAAAACAAAAAGACAGAGTTCTCCGGCATTGATGACTCCTAAGCTGTGATAAATATGCATGCAAGTAAGTTCATATTTGGCGAAAATATCTTCCCGTATTTCTGCAATCTTCTTTTCCGCCAATTCGGGATAAGCGCTAAACTCGATGGCTTTTACGATTTTCCCGTCTATTTGGTCGGCTCTTACCTGTCCTAAAAATATTGCGTGACCGCCAATATTGGTTTTATGCTGATGATGGGCAATGCCGGCAGCTATTTTTTCGGGAGGAATAGCTCCTTGGATAAAACTGTTTTTAAGTTTGATTTCTTTCATGATTCAAAAATTTGAAAGCCGTTTTCTACTTGATATATTTTTGTTGTGTTGGAGCGGTTTTCATTTAAAATCTGAATCGCTTTTCTGCTTCTTACGCCACTTTGGCAAATGAAAATCCAATGTTCAAAGTTGTTGAGTTCAGATAAATTTTGCTTTAAACCACCCAAGGGAATTTCCAGACATGGAAAAGCGGTAACCTTGGGAAGTTCTTCGAATTCTCGCACATCAATAAGGCAAGATTTTTCTAAATTCATAATTCGCTCTAGCTCTTTTATGTTGTGTATGGAAAAAAAGGATTCACAAGAAAAATCATAGTTTCTATCCAAAATATCTTGTTTGGATGTAGGTAAAAATGCCTGCTTATTTTTTGTAAGCCCTATTTGGATGTTGGAATTGTCTTTAGCATTGAACAGCTGTAACTTCCCCGATATCACATCGCCTATTCCGGTAATTATTTTGAGAACTTCATTGGCCTGAAAGCATCCTGCAATACCTGCCAAAACGCCCACTACGCCAGCTTCGTTGCAGTCGGGGACAGAGGTTTTATCTGGAATGTCCGAAAAAATATCCCTTAAATTAAATGGATTTTCTCCGTAATGAAACACCGACAACTGCGCTTCATACTGAAAAATTGATGTGAATACCAAATACTTATTCAGCCAATAGCAAACATCATTCACCAAATATCGGGTAGCGAAATTATCTGTACAGTCAACAATGATATCATATTTTTCAACAAGTTCGAAAACATGATCCTGATCCAGAAAAAAGTTGAAAACATTAAATTTAATTTCGGAGTTGAATTTTTTTAATTTTTCTACGGCTACCACGGCTTTGTTTTTTCCAATTTCGGTTTCATCGTACAAGACTTGCCTCTGCAGATTGGTAAGCTCTAAAATATCTCCATCCATCACACCTATCTCTCCAACTCCTGCCGCAGAAAGATATTGTAATACGGGAACTCCCAAGCCACCTGCACCTATTACCAATACTTTGGATTGCAATAGCTTTTGCTGAACAGTGTCACCAAATTCGGGTAAAATTATTTGTCTGGAATATCGTTGCATATCTTCTTAATTTTATCCTCCCGAAAACGGGGGCAAAAGAGCTATGGTTTTGGGCTGTTCTATAAGGGTTTCTACATCGTTAGCCAACTCGCCATCTATTGCAATCGTATAGCTTATGGTGGAGAGTGTCAGAAAATTTTCTTCCAATATTTTCCTCAATTCGGATAATGTGAGCGGAAATGGAATTTCAATATTCCTGTCGATAATTTCCGTAATTTTACCAAAGGTTTGAATTTTCATTTTGTAACAGTTGTTCTGCCGAAAACAAATCTTCCGGGGTGTTGAGGTTTAGTCTTTCTAATGGATTCATTTCTATAGATAAAGCTTGTAAAGCTACAGTTTCCAAAAAATCAAATAACTTAAGTTGGTTGTCTTTTATCCGCTTTTCTATTCTCTCTTTCAAACCTATTGAATATACGGCGCACAAAGGAAAGTTTTTTCCATTATTCTCCAAAAAAAGAACTTCCCGTTTATTTTGATCTTTCAGAAGTTTCATCAGGTTTTCTTGGGAGATAAACGGCGTGTCAACACTGATGATCATTGCGTCTTCTTTTGTATGGGAAAGAGCGGTGAAAATTCCACCCAAAGGACCTTTGTCTTTATAAACATCTTCGATAATGGGGACGCCAAAGTCTTCATAACCTTTATTATGGGCGATGATAACAATATCTAATGAAGGAATTTTTCGCAAAGTCAGCAGAAGATATTCTATTAGACGGATCTGATTAATCATTTTTAGGCCTTTGTCTTTCCCCATTCTGGAACTTTTTCCTCCAGCCAAAATATAGATCTTGGTAATCATGTCGTAAACAGTTTGAAGCAAGCGATTAACAATACCACGGCCAAAATATTTTTAATCCACTGCACCCGGAATTTTTTGGAGCCTAAATAGCTTCCTATAAGTCCTCCTATAATCGTAAATATTAGGATGGGAAGTATGTTGCCCGAAAGATGCAGACCATCCGTACTTTTTCCCAATAATCCTGATAAGGAATTAACGAAAATAAATATGGCACTTACTGCACTGGTTTGCTTCACGCCACACCATCCGAGCAAAATTAAGATTGGACTTAGAATAATGCCTCCGCCAATTCCCAATAATCCGGAAAGTAACCCTATGGTAATTCCTAAAACTACGGTTAAAGGAATATTTTGTTTTACATTAAAATTATAGTTGGGGATAAGTCCTAGAAATTTTGCGACAGGAATTAACAGGATAATTCCTAAAATAACTTTGTAAACTTTATCATTAAGCGTCCACATGCCTCCTAAAAACGCCATGGGGATAGAACATGCAACGAGCGTAAAAAACAACTTATAAGGAAAATATTTTTTTTTGTAGTACTGGGAAAATGCGATAAGCGAAACGAAGAGGTTCAAAAATAAAGCATTGGTTTTGATTTCGCTTTGTGGAAAGGCAAACAGAGCCATCAGCGCAATATAGCCACTTGCGCCACCATGTCCTACCGAGGCGTACAATGCGGCCACCGTGGCAAAAAGAAGGTATAGTACAATAGGTTCCATCTTAGATTAAAGTTTTATGATTTCAATATTTTCACCGATTTGAAAATAATCCTGTTCTTCTCTGAGCACCGCAAGGGCATTTGCTTTGGAAAAAGAATCCATTTGATAGGACGATTGATTTTGCAGGATTTCCACCTTATTGTTTTCTGCAAAAGCTTTTACAAAATGGGTAAGTCCAGCTTTTTTCCGATACTCGTTTAGCAGGATGGCTTGTTCCTTTTTGGTCTTTGCAACGCCCATCATTAGTGAAAGATAGGGCTTTACGTAGATATGAAAGCATGTTGCCACCGCAGCAGGATTTCCGGGAAGAGCAAAAACAGTGGTTTTATCCAAGAACCCGAAGTAAAAGGGCTTTCCGGGTTTTTGCTTGATTTTATAAAAATACTCCCTGACCCCTAATTGTTCCAAAACTGGCTTTATAAAATCATAATCGCCTACGGAAATACCACCGGTAAAGAGCAATACATCTACATTTTTGGCGTGTTCTGCTACCATCATTTTTAAGGAAACTGCTTCATCATCTGCCCAGAAGGAAAATGAGGTTTCTATATCTAGGGTTTGTAATGCTGCCCGCAGAAACACGGAATTACTTTCATAAATCTGGTAAGATTTCAATTCTTTTCCCAGCGGAACCAATTCCTTGCCAGTAACGATTATGCCTACCTTGGGCTTGGAAAATACAGGCAGCTCGTGAATTCCCAGCGTGGCAAGAAAGCCAATGATCTCTGCCGTTATTTTTGTATGTTTTTTTAAAGCCAAATTTCCTTTTTTGGTCTGTGTTCCTTTTTTGCGAATGTTGGTTCCTTGCTGGATTTCTTTTTTCAGGAATAAAAATCCATCTCGGAGGGTTACATCCTCTTGGGGGACCACGGTATCTGCGTTTTTCGGAATCGGAGCACCCGTTAAAATCCGAATGGCGGTGCCTTCTTCTAGTTCGGGTAACGAGGCGACGCCCGCCTGAACTTCATCTTTTACTTTAAGTTTCTGAAATTTTTCCAAGTTTTGTATCCGAAATGCGTAGCCGTCCATCGCCGAGTTATCGAAACTCGGGACTTCTATGGGCGAACGAATATCTTCCGAGGCAACCCGGTTCAGGCTTTCGTAAAGGGAAACTATTTCTTCGGGACAGGGGAAAATGTTCTTATCTAGAATTTCGAATGCTGTATGTATCGATATCATTTTTTTTAAATTTTATTTTACCCGATATACTTCTATGGATTTCAACCAGCTTACATGTCTGGGACCAGTTTTAAGGTCGTTTTTGGAAATGAGGATCATGGCACCCTCATCCTGTATGGGTTTTTCGTTTTCTTCGTACATCACGTATGTTTTCTCACCATTGACATTGTTGAATAATTCCGCCCAGGAAAAGGTGGCCATATAATCGTCACTGGCTCGGGCTACGATGTAGAAGTTTCGATCCCTATGATGATGCTGAATGATTTTTGCCTTACTTAGAATATCTTTCAGAAGCACCCCTTTATATGATTTGCGTACACTTGTCTTAGCACCGTTTTCGCAGATGATGTCCACGTTGTTCAGGTTATTTTGGTTCATTTTCTTCAAATCATCGACGGTAAGTACCAGCTTGTTTTCTACTTCGCCTGTCACCTCAATACTCTTGGAGAAATATTTGGCTTTTTCATCCCAATTTTTGCATGCAACACGTTCTTTTTTTTCGATATGCTGATGGGGTACCGTTTTGTGGTTGATGTTATCTTTCGTCTTGTTTTCACTGCATCCGCTAAGTAGAAGAGCTGGGGCCAGCACATAGAAACATTGCAAGGAGGATAAATACAGTATGCTCTGTAAGGAATACTGAGGGGCAAATTTTTTAAAGTTTAAAATGAATTTCATCTATATTTAGTTTCGATTTTATGAGGTTTTCCAGCAGTAAAACTGCTGGACGGCTGCTTCTCCTTCATTTGTAAGCTCTGCGCCGCTACCTTTGCTGCCTCCGATTATTTTATGCACTAGGGGTTTTACAGATCTTTCTTTTAATACATTTACCAGCTCCCAGGCTTTTTTGTAAGACATGCCCATTTCTTTGGCGGCATTTGTTATAGAACCAATCTTCTGAATGTTTTCCAATAATTTCACCTTGCCATAGCCCAAGAATGGCCCATTATCTTCTTCAATCCAGATCCTTACTTTTATGGTATAATTTTTTTGTTGCGCCATTGTTTACAGTTAGCCTCCTATTTTTATCATGCTTCGGTTTGTCATCGTATTGGGATTCAAATGCTGATAATCCTCAAACTGACCACCCAGTTTTGCGTGCTTTTTTAGAATTGCTTGCTGTACAATGGGAACAATATCGTTCCCTTTACGAAGATTTTCTAAAATATCGAACTCATCTTTCCCAAAAAGGCAATTTTTAATTTTGCCATCCGCAGTAATCCGGATCCGATTACAGTTTCCGCAAAAAGAATCGGACAGCGTAGAGATGAAGCTGATAGTTCCGCTGTGTCCAAAGATTCCAAATTTCTTGTCGGTATCGTGATTTCCATCCTGAAGCTTGAAAAGTTCAAAATGATTTTGTATTTTTTCCAAAATCAGGTGATTGCTCACTACCTTCTCTTTGTCCCAATTATTATTTTCAAAAGGCATAAACTCTATGAATCTCACATGCAGCGGCAAGTCTTTGGTAAGATGTACGAAGTCTAAAACCTCATTTTTATTAAATTTATTGATGACGACTACATTTAGCTTTACATGCAGGCCTCTTTTTTCGCAAAGCAGAATATTATTCCAAACTCTCCCCATAGAATCTCGTTGGGTAATGGTTTTGAATTTTTCTTTTTGAAGAGAGTCAATGCTTATGTTCACGACGTTCATCCCTGCCTGAATGAAGTCTTCTATGTATTGATTGATCAAAAGGCCGTTGGTTGTAATGCCAAGCTGAACGGGGAGTAGGGATAATTTTGAAATAATTTCTGCAAAATCCTTTCGTATCAAAGGTTCGCCTCCCGTAAGCCGTATTTTTTTTACCCCCAGATCCACGAAGGTTTTCGAGATGTCGAAAATTTCGTCGGGCGTCATTAGGAATTTCTGGCGCAGAAAAGAGATGTTTTCATTAGGTATGCAATAGGTACAGCGAAAGTTGCAGTTATCGGTAAGGGATATCCGCAGGTAATCGTGTGGTCTATCAAAGCGATCTTTTAGCATTTATTTTACCTTTTTAGGAAGAAAATATAACCATAAGACACCGGCAATAAATAGCAGCGTAGAAGCAATGAAGGTACTGTATGCTACCTCTGGGTGTCCATCAAGTGCGTTATTTAATGCGGTGTATAACAGCCATATCTGTATCAGTAAATTGGCTAGCAACACAACTATAAGTGTTGACATAATCATACTTTTTTTCTGAGGATTGGATTGCTCTTGTCCGCTTCTAAAATTGCTCATATATCTTCGGATTGCGGGTATTGTACATAAATATCTTCTCCTTGAAGGACAACGTCTAATTTTTTCAAAGCTCTTGGAGGAGGTCCTTGTAATACGTCTCCTGTCTTAACATCAAACCATCCATTGTGACATGGACATTCAATTTTCATCGTACCCGGTTTGTAATAGACCGCACAGGAAAGATGAGTACATTTCTGTTCATAAGCATAAAACTTACCTTCTTCTGTATGAATCAATATATAGGGAATTGTACTGTTTTGCATAACGAAAGACTTAGTCCCTCCAATCGGGATGTTGTTGACAGTACATATCTTTTGTTTTTTTATTGGTTTTTCATTATCTGATAATAATGCATTACCTGCAATCACAGCGTTGCCAAGTACCATACCTCCTGATACGACGGTCAATAATTTCGCGAAATCACGACGGCTAACCTGATTGGCCTCGGATCTGTTGATCGGGAAATCTTTTTTCCAATGTTTATCTTCGGTGCTCATTTTGATCTTTCTTTTCTGTTTTAATTTATAGGACCTTTAACTCTTCTTTTCCTTTAGGCATCATAATGTTGACTTTTGTATTGACGATTTCTTTACCAAAGATAAAGCGATTGACAGGTGATGAATTAGGGCGCATTGCAGCCATCTCTTCTTTGGTCCCGTAAAAAAGTGCTCCACTAGGGCAGACCGTAGCACACATTGGTTTTTTTCCCACGCTGGTCCTATCGTAACACATATTGCACTTCATCATCAGGTCGTATTGCTCCATTTTTTTTGGTACACCAAAAGGACATGCTATGACACAATTGGAACAGCCGATACAACGTGAGGTATTGGCTGTATGTACAATTCCAAATTCATCTTTGCTGATAGCATCTGCGGGGCAAACGTTGGCACATACTGGATCCTCGCAATGCATGCAGACCTGTACTGTGGTTTGGATTGTATGGCTTCGATCTACATAGTTGACATGTATCATAGGCTCTTCACCATTGGTCTCGCACTCTGCACAGGCCGCCTCGCAGGATTTGCATCCTATACAGCGTTGCATATCAACGAAAAACTCTTCTTGTAATTTGTAATATGTAATCATATTTTATTGAGCTAGCTACTTTTATAGTCTAAAGACTCCTTCTCTACCGTGATTAACTTGCCAGTAGGTATGAGATTGCACGCACTGACTTTGAATTCCGGTATTTTGGAAATAGGGTCTAAATGTCCACTCGTAAGCTGGTTAGCTGACTTCTTTCCTGGCCAGTGGTAGGGAATAAAAACAGTGTCTGCACGTATGGTTTCGACAATATTGGCAGGGAAGTATGCTTCTCCTCGCTTTGTAATAACTTTTACCTCTTCATGCTGGCTGATACCGAATTTGGCTGCTAGGATGGGGTGAATCTCCAATAGCGGTTGTGCAAACTGTTGTACCAGTTTACCTATCCTCCGGGTTTGTGTGCCACTCAAATATTGGGATACTACCCGGCCTGTAGTTAATATGATCGGGTATTGATCATCTACGGGATCTTTGCTGGGGTGATACTGTACCGGGTTAAAATGTGCCTTTCCGTCGGCCGTTTTAAACTTGCGGTCTTCCCAGAGCCGTGGGGTGCCCGGATGATCCAGATCAGGACAAGGCCAAAAGATCCCCATGTTTTTCTCGATCTTGTCGTATGTAATTCCGAAATAATCTGCCGTACCACCTTTGGAAGCTATTCTTAACTCGTTAAAAACGGCTTCGCTATCGGCATAGTCAAACTTATCACCATGTCCTAGACGACGAGCCAATTCTTTGAGAATGTCTGAATCGGTTCTTGCGTTTTGCGGTGGGTCAATGGCCTTTCTAACACGTACCACACGACCTTCGGCGGTGGTGACTGTACCGTCTTCTTCTTCATGTAACGAACCTGGAAGTACAATATTGCAGTGCCGCATAGTCTCACTCATAAAGAAATCTATTCCTACATAAAATTCAAGCTTTTCTAGTGCTTCTCTTACATAATTATTATTTGGTAAGGATACCAAGGGGTTAAAGCAGATGGATATTAATCCGCGAATTTCGCCTCGGTGGATTGCTTCAATGATCTCATAGGCTGATAGTCCCTTGCCGGGTAGATCCTTTTCTTCAATACCCCATATATTGGATATGTACTGGCGATGTTCCGGATTTTCGATATCCCTGTTGCCCGGGAGTTGGTCACACTTATGGCCATGCTCACGTCCTCCCTGTCCGTTACCTTGTCCCGTGATGGTGCCATAACCACAGTAGGGCTTGCCGATTCTACCAGAGGCTAATACAATATTGATACAGCTTAGTACATTTTCGACTCCCTTGGTATGGTGTTCAATTCCTCTAGCGTGTAGAAGAAATGATGTTGATGCTTTACCCCAGAGTTTGGCAGCAGCTTCAATTTTTTCCTTTTTCGCACCTGTAATTTCTTCTGCCCATTCCAATGTGTAGTCTTTTACAGCTTCAATGGTATCTGCAAAACCAGAAGTATAATTGTCAATAAAATCGTGATCCAACATGTCGTGTTGTACCATATAGTTGAGAATAGTACTAAATAGCGCCGAATCTGTCCCTGGTCGTATATCTAAATGTATATCAGCCGTCCGCGCTAAGGGAATCACCCGGGGATCTACTACGATGATCTTAGCTCCATTGTCCCGTGCCTGCCATAACCAATAAGTTAATGTAGGGAATGTTTCTGATACATTAGCTCCTGTTACAATGATGACTTCGGCATGTGCCAAATCCGAGTAGTTATTGGATGTCCGGTCTAGACCAAATGCTTTTTTATTGCCTGCCCCTGCAGATACCATGCATAAACGTCCGTTATAGTCTAGATTTTTGGTCTTTAATGCTGTTCGTGCAAACTTGCCGACCATATAGGATTTTTCATTGGTTAATGATACTCCAGATAGCATAGCAAAGGCGTCATTTCCATATTGGGATTGTATACGCTTGATCTCTGATACGGTCTTATCCATCGCTTGATCCCATGAGATAGGTATGTACCCTATATCAGACTTATTCAGGAGAGGAGTGAGAAGACGATCTGGATGATTATTTTGCATATACCTTAGTACACCCTTAGGGCATAACCTCCCTTGATTGAAAGGGAACTCCATCCACGGCTCAAAACCAACGATCTTATTGTTTTTGGCAAGAAGCTTAATACCACACTGCATACCACAAAAGCAACAATGGGTCTCAACGATTTTGTCGGGCTCATCTCTACCAGGAATACCTTCTGGATTTGGGAAATTAAGTGTAGGGCCAAATTTCTCGATAATATCTTCTACAGAAATAGGTATTTTTGCCATGGTTCTTATGTTTGTCTTTTAAGTTGGAGTGTTAACTGAAAAATTTGCCAGACTCTTCTCGAGCTTTCAGATGGGCCAAAGCCAGTAAGTCCCGCTTTCCTTCGGGACTGTAATTTAAGATTGAATTACCGTCTTCCGTGTTGAGATTAAAACCTACTTCTTTGACTATTTTCTTTAAGTCAGCGACGTGCAGTCTGCTTGTATATTCCTTTCCTGTAAATTTGCATAACTGCATTCCTTTTTTTTCCCCAACCTCCTTGTAGATATGTGCTCCTATTTGGGCCGGCCGTTGTATGATATGGAAAAACTTGCCAAAGGGCATCCACACCAAAAATACTATCACAAAAAAGGCGTGTGTGACTGCCATAAACTCATAGGCCTTGCCGTGCATAAATTCATAATCTAGTGTAAGCCCCAATCCTGTAATGGAGACCAATATCAATAGTAAAAGAGGTAGGATATCACCGTCAAAGGTTTGTGTGGCTATAAAACCTGGGGTTTTCAATCGTTTCTGTAGAAAATATGTGGCACCGGCAATGACCGACAGAGAGCACCAATTGAGTGCGCCAAAAGTAAAAAAGCCTATGACGGATTTGACGGGAAACTGCATAATCTCAAAGCCGAAAAAATTAGCAGAATAGACGGTCTCAGCCATGGGGTCTAAGCCTGTGTCGGGAACTAATGTAAAATGGATCCATCCAAAGGTAAGGGGTATTGTAATAGCAAAGGCTATCGTACAACCAATAGCCATCAATAAGTGTGCTGCCCCACGTTTTGCGCTACGTCGGAAAATGAAGCGCTGTAAGAAGATATTCTTGATAAAATCCCGGACAGAAAAAATAAAAAACTGCAAGAAATCTTTTGAGAATAGAATTTTCAAACTGCGCCAAAAATAAACGCGTGTGGGTGGGCGCTGGATCCACACTGAATAACGATATACGATTCCAAAGATTGCAAATAATGTCCCGAATAAATAGGCTACTAAAGCTGCGTCAAAATTTTGTAGACTCCTAGATCCGACTAAAATAAGAATCAAGGTTATTATCATGGTTAGGAAAGCTATTCCAAAGGCTCTGATATTTACTAGTTTTAACATATTGTAAGGAGTGAATCTTTAATCAAAGGTAGAAAAAAAAAACTAATTCGGACATCAGTGTCCGAATTTAAATATATTTGCAGAGAGAAATATTTAACCTCCAATTCGGATGTTTTTTGTTGGAGAAATATAAATAACTTACTATATGCATTACGGTCTCTCTTCTGCGCATAAAATCCTTTTCTTGAACACGCTGGCTTTTACAGTTTGCTTTGCCTGTTGGACATTAAATGGGGTATTAGTTACTTATCTGGTAGATCACAATATTTTTAACTGGAATGTGGTCGAGACAGGTTGGCTTTTGGGTATACCTATATTGACAGGTTCTGTAATGAGGCTTCCTTTAGGTATATTGACTGACCGGTATGGTGGTAAACCTGTATTTATCATGTTGCTACTACTGTGCAGTATACCTTTGTTTCTGCTTTATTTTGTGCAATCATTCTGGTCCTATTTTATATTGAGCGCTCTTTTTGGAATGGTAGGAACCAGTTTTGCTGTGGGGATTACTTTCACTTCGGTGTGGTACCCACAGGAATGGCAGGGTCGGGCACTGGGTATTTTCGGGATGGGTAATGCCGGAGCCGCTTTGACAGCTTTCTTTTCACCAGGGTTGTTAAATCAGTTTTCGCAAAGCGACCCCGAAAATGGTTGGCGCTTACTTCCTGTTATTTATGGTGCAGGGCTGACCGTTATCGGTTTATTGTATATTTTCCTGATAAAGAACAAAAAGATCGAAAGTCGTGACCGAACAATAAGGCAACTTCTCGGGCCCTTGAAGAAAATCCGTGTTTGGCGGTTTGGACTGTATTACTTTTTAGTGTTCGGTCTATTTGTAGCCTTTTCTCAATGGTTGCTTCCTTATTATGTAAATGTTTATAAGACATCCTTAGTATTAGGGGGGATTCTGACATCTGCCTTCAGTCTTCCCAGCGGTCTTATACGGGCTTTGGGAGGGTATTTGTCGGATAAGCTTGGTGCCCGTAAAGTAATGTATTGGGTTATGTATTCTTCGTTAATACTGAGTGGGTTATTGATGTTGCCTAAAATGGAGATTTTAACACCCGGTAAAGGGATTCCCGCAAAAAAAGGGGGAGTCATCACTGAAGTAGGGCGTGAAAAGATATTCTTGAATGAAGAAGCCATAGCGATAATGCCAAAGCCAGAGATACCAACAGAGACCACCATTTTTCCGAAGTCATTTTCTTGGCAGGAGGTGCTTGTTCAGCAAAATGAGCGGGTCGTAAAGAAGCAATTGTTAGCCCGTGGTCATACACTAATAAAATTTGAGGCGCATATAGGTGTCTTCACGCTATTGGTCATCCTGATCGGGTGCATGTGGGGAATTGGAAAAGCAGCGGTATACAAACATATTCCGGAATATTTTCCAAATGAAGTCGGGCTAGTGGGTGGTATGGTGGGGCTTATCGGTGGGTTAGGCGGATTTGTGGGGCCTATACTGTTTGGGTATTTGTTGGACTATTCGGGCTTGTGGACAAGCTCTTGGATATTTGTGTGCTTTGTCTCTGCAGGTTGTTTGTATTGGATGAACAGGGTGATCAAAAAAATAACACTTAACGCGGCTCCGCAGATTAAAAATAAAATAGAGCATCAATAATCATTTAAGAAATTAAAATAAGAAAGAAATGGATAATAAACAATGGCATAAGAATTACGATCCTACGAATGAAGTCTTTTGGCAAGAGAAAGGAAAGAAAATAGCTTGGAAAACGTTGGTTATTACGACTATTGCGTTGACCATGTCATTTGCGACTTGGTTTCTTTTTAGTGTAGTTGTAATCAAGCTACCACAAATAGGGTTTGAGTTTACAGACTCACAGCTATTCTGGCTGGCAGCAATGCCTGGGCTGGCAGGAGGTCTTCTGCGTATGTTGAATACCTTTTTGATACCTTTGTTTGGAACAAAAAAGGTGATCACCTTGACAACCTTACTCAAAATCATCCCACTTGTGATGTTAGGGTTTGCGGTGATGAGTCTAGACACCTCATTTGCGTATTTTATGCTTATCGCATTTTTATTGGGAATTGGTGGTGGAGATTTTTCATCTTATATGCCTTCGACTTCATTGTTTTTTCCTAAAAGAGAATTAGGGACTGCATTGGGAATACAAGCTGGAATAGGAAACTTCGGCATAAGTCTGGTTCAATTGCTTTCTCCTCTAATCATCGGTTTATCTATGTTTTCTTTCTTAGGTGGCGGAGAAATTATTGCGGAAACAGGAAAAAAGATCTATTTGGAGAATATAGCGTTTATCTACATTGTTCCCTTGTTGGTTATTGGGATATGGTCTTGGGTATCTTTAAAAAGTATTCCAGTAAAAGCTTCGTTTAAAGAACAGTTGGATATATTCGGCGATAAACATACGTGGTATTGTACAATCACTTATATCATGACCTTTGGAACCTTCGCGGGTATGTCAGCAGCTTTTCCAATGATTATAAATAATATTTACACGCCATTGGACCCGCTTATTGATCCGCTTCAGTTTGCTTTTTATGGTCCTCTAATAGGCTCATTGACGCGTGTGGTGTTTGGGAAAGTAGCTGATAAAATGGGAGGAGCAATTTTGACACATATTACGGGGATAGCGCTTATCGTATTGTTTTCGATACTTATTTTGGGAGGCTACTTAACTCCTTCGTCGGCAGACAAATTTTCGGCTTTTGCTGGTATCGTAATGCTGATATTCTTCTTTACAGGTGTGGGAAATGCGGCTACTTTCAAACAGTATCCTGTTATTTTTGCAGAATCTCCAAGGAAGGCTGCAGGCGTCATCGGTTGGACTGCCGCCATAGCGGCTTTTGGCCCATTTGTCTTCAATGTACTAATATCTCAATCCAAATCAATTACTGGAGATACTCGCCTTTTCTTTTGGTATATGGTGGTATCTTGTATAATAGCGACTTATATCAATTGGTACTTCTATACCCGAAAGGGATGTGAACGACCTTGTTAGAGTTTGCTTTGGCTTCTTAAATTTAAATATGCTAAACGATTGAATATGAAATTAAAAATAGGTATGGTAGTCGTGTTCGCTTTTGTTGCTTGCGACCAATTAAATGCACAGGTTGATAGTTTGAAAATGAGCCTAGATTTTAGGACACGAGGAGAATTGGATAATGGGGTCAAAACACTGATTAACAAAGATAAAAATGCCGAGGCCACCATTTTTTCCCGAGCTCGCTTTGGATTGGATTATTATTATCAAAATCTAGAGATTTTCTTTTCAGCTCAGGATGTTAGGATTTGGGGAGAATTGAGCTCTTCGGCCACTAAAAATCAGAACTTTATACTCCATGAGGCCTGGGTAAAGTATCTTTTTACAAAGAATGTCGCATTGAAAATAGGTCGACAAGCGCTCGTCTACGACAACGAGAGGTTGCTGGGGGGGGTGGATTGGACCATGCAGGGGAGGAGTTTTGATGCGGTGAAAGGGATATTTAATCTTAGTCCTAGTTCTAAAATGGAAGCTGTAGTTACCTACAATAACGATGATAATGATGCTAATGATACGGAATCCAGAGAGATTTATACTATTAGCGAAGCTGGCGAAACCACTAAGTCCATGCAGGTATTGCATTATGAATACAAAGGGGTAGGTAAATCGAGATTTTCAGCAATTGTACTGAATAATGTGTTGCAAAGCCAATCGGGCCTTCATTACGATATGTTCACTGTTGGTATCAATACTTCGAAGTATTTTCGCCGTTTTGGTATTTTTGGTTCTATCTATTATCAGGGAGGTAAAAATACACAGGCCCAACGCAAGTCAGCCTATCAAATTTCGGTAAACAATCATTTTATTTTTAATCCTTCATTTGATATGATCGTGGGTACAGAGTGGCTTTCGGGTGCAAGCTTTGACACCCCGATAGATCAAAATAGATCCTTTAGTCCGCTTTATGGTACCAATCATGCTTTTAATGGATTTATGGACTATTTTTATGCAGGAACCTATTTTAATAGTTTTGGTCTCAATGATTATTATTTAAAAATGATGACCAAATTATCTTCCCGTGTAGCTTTGGCTACAAATGTACATTCGTTTACGTCAAATGGAAAACTTGCTGCGCGTGAAAACGGAAAGCAGCCGTCTTCTTATTTGGGAACAGAGTTGGATCTTGTTCTAAATAAAAGATTCGGTAAGCTGTTTACGCTAACTGTAGGTCATTCTTTTATGTTTGCAGGTCGTTCGATGCGATACATAAAAAATGTATCAGAGCCTAAAGAGATGCAGAGTTGGTCTTGGATAGGGCTCAAATTCAATCCTTCCTTTGATCTGCTTTAAATGTGGGATAGATGCTGTTAAACTGTAGATATTATTTTTTACTTTTGTTACTTGTTTATTCGAATATGATTTTTACACAATCTTGTCAGTATGCGATAAAATCGTGTATTTATATGGCGAAACGAAACGAAAGGGTAGATGTTGTTGAAATAGCTGAGTTTATTGGATCGCCTATATCTTTTACGTCTAAGATTTTGCAAAAACTGGTCAAAGGAAAATTTATATCCTCTTCTAAAGGTAGAAATGGTGGTTTTTACCTGAGCGAAAAACAACTTGAGAGCCTGACGATTTCTGATATTTTTTTTGCTATCGAAGAGAAGGAGGGATTGACAAGTTGTGCTTTGGGGCTCGCTGAGTGTGGGAGTCTAAATGCATGTCCCATACATTACTTGGTGTTAGATCTTCGGAATGATATAAAGAAAATTCTGGATTTAAAGGTTGCTGAGATAAAGGATTATGGAATTATTAAAGGACTTTCTTTTTGAGGGGCGTCGAATAAAAGGTTTTAATTGTTGTCGAGCGATTTAGCTATTAATTGAATATTGGTATTGTAACGATTTGGATTCAGTGTTTTTGTATGTACAGATTAAGAATTATCTTTAGCCCATGGAATTAAATTTGAGAAGACCGTTAGCCTTTTTTGACTTAGAAACTACAGGTGTAAATATCGCTACGGATAAGGTTGTTGAGATTGCTATTGTAAAAATATTGACTGATGGGACTGAGGAGGTGTATACTAAAAAAGTTAATCCTGGAATTCCGATTCCCCCGGATTCGTCTTTATTCCATGGTATTTATGATGAGGATGTAAAAGATCTCCCAACTTTTAAAGAGTTGGCGCAAGAAATCACGGAATTTATAGGGGATGCGGATTTAGCGGGGTATAATTCCAATAAGTTTGATGTTCCGATGTTGATGGAAGAGTTTTTAGCTGCTGGGGTTGATTTTTCGTTGGAAGGACGCGCTTTTATAGACGTTCAGAATATTTTTCACCAGATGGAACAACGTACATTGAAGGCAGCCTATCGTTTCTATTGCGATAAAAATCTGGATAATGCGCATCAAGCTGAAGCGGATGTCCGTGCAACATATGAGGTGTTGAAGGCTCAATTGGATAAGTATAATGGTATTGCTTTTGCGGACAAACATGGTGCTGTGTCTTATCCTGTAATCAATGATGTAGAAGCGTTACATACATTTACTAATCTTTCTAAGCCCGTTGATTTTGCGGGGCGTCTAGTTTATGATGAAGATGGAGAGGTTGCCATCAATTTTGGAAAGCATAAAGGTAAAAAAGTAACGGATGTTTTTGACGTTGAACCGAGTTATTATGCCTGGATGCAAAATGGAGATTTTCCACGTTATACAAAAAAGGTGTTAGAAAATATCTGGAATTCGTATAAAACACAAAAGAAGGAGAGTAAAGGTAAAGAGGTTGCTGTAGGAAATGAAAATGTGAAGCGGGAGTTTAAGAAAAGGGAAGATGAACCAAGCAAACCTATAACGACGGATATGCTAAAGAGCTTGCAGGATAGATTTGGGAAGTAATATAGAATAATATATAAATGAATACACAACAAGAGGTTGAACACGTAAAGTGTCTGATCATTGGCTCAGGTCCAGCGGGATATACTGCAGCCATTTATGCGGCGCGTGCCGATTTAAAACCTGTAGTATATACAGGTATAGTGCCTGGAGGTCAGCTAACGCAGACTACTGAAGTAGATAACTTCCCGGGGTATCCAAATGGAATTACCGGTCCGGTAATGATGGAAGATTTACGTGCACAAGCGGAGCGTTTTGGTACACAAGTACGTTTTGGTTATGCTACTAAAGTAGACTTCTCTAAGGATGGCGGTGTACATAAAGTAGAAATCGATAATATCAAAACGATTACTGCTGATACAGTTATTATCGCTACAGGTGCAACAGCTAAGTATTTAGGGTTGCCTTCTGAAGAAAAATATAATGGTTTTGGTGTTTCTGCGTGCGCTGTGTGTGATGGTTTCTTTTTTAAGGGACAGGATGTAGCTATTGTTGGAGCTGGCGATACAGCTGCTGAAGAAGCAACTTACTTGGCTAAGCTGTGTAACAAAGTACATATGTTGGTGCGCCGTGACGAGTTCCGCGCTTCAAAAGCGATGGTACACCGTGTGATGAATACAAAAAACATCGAGATACATTATAATACGGAGACTGATGAGATTTTGGGGGATGGACAGGTTGTGACAGGAGTTCGTGTAGTAAACAATCAGACTAAAGAAACAAAAGACTTAGATGTTACGGGGTTCTTCGTAGCTATCGGACATCAGCCAAATACAGAATTATTTAAAGGTGTTCTGGATATGGAAGAAAATGGTTATTTGATTACTAAGCCCAATGTTACGGCTACTAATGTTCCAGGTGTTTTTGCTTGTGGGGACGTACAGGATCACGTTTATCGCCAGGCTATTACAGCTGCGGGGACGGGATGTATGGCAGCCTTAGAAGCGGAACGTTATTTGGCTGCTAAGGAAGACGGCGAGTAAAAAATGTTGTTGAGGACAAAAAGGGGGGAAAGGACATTCCCCTCTTTTTTTGTTTATTAATTCGTTGGTTGAAGCGTATTTTTTTTACTAATGTCCAAAACGGGTACAAGGCCTTCTGATGGCATATAGATAATTTGGGGGAGATCTCCTTTGTCTGCCAGTTTTTCTAATGTTCGTATAAATAGATACTGGTTATAGGTACTGTTAAGGGTTCCATTTTCTAATTTCATGGCTTCGGCCATCCCTTTTGCCCGTTCGATTTCGGCCTGGGCATTCAGTTTTTCTGCTTCTAACCTAGCTTTGGCTTCTTCAATGAGTATTTTTCTGTTTTGTTCTGCTTTAGCCATTTCGGCCTTACCAGCCATTTCTTGTTGCCATACATTGTAACGCGGCAGGCCGAACATTAAAATTATGACAATTACTGCTACAGCTCCGAGGATTATACCGATTGGTTTTGATGTGTTCATATGTTTGTTTGATTAATAATGTTACCGTATTAATGTAGTCCACCAAAGATTTCGAGTGCTTCTTCTCTTTTACTGACAAAATTTATATGTTTTGTGCGGTTGCTCTCTCTTATAAAATCTTTTAAGCTTTTGCTGTTGTAAAGGGAAAAGTCTCCGACTATGGCCAAACGGACTTGATAGGTAGAGAATTTTTGTAGGATGTCACCTGCAAGCTTAGTTCTTAGGTTGAAAAAATCGGAGGTAATGTTGGTTTGGTGTAAGATCAATTTATCTGCACCACCGTATAAAGAGTTCATCATTAAGTTCAGGGCGTCATCTTGATTCCGAATAAAAACACTGTCTCCGGTTATCTCTGCGATCTGTCCTTGTCTGCTGGGGATGTACTTGATTTGCATAGTTTTATTATGTGTTTCTATCGTAAATATAGCAAATTGGTCTGCTATACTACTAAAAACAGATCCTCTTTATCTTAAAAAGGACCTGTTTTTAATGGAAGTTGCGTTATTTTTAGGATGGATTTCCTGTATTCTTATTGATGAATACGAATTTTCCATCAAAAACATCCAATTGAATAATGGAGTCGCTCATTACATTACCTGCGAGAATTTCTTTGGATAGCTCATTTAGTATCCGTTTTTGAATGACGCGTTTTAACGGGCGGGCACCGTAAATCGGATCATAACCCAACTGTGCTAACCAGTCTAAAGCATCTTCGGAGGCTGACAAAAATATATTTTGCTCTGCGAGCTGTTTTTGTACACGATCAAACTGCATGCGTACAATGCTGCCGATTTCGTTACGGCTCAATGGTGTGAACATAATGATCTCGTCAATACGATTGAGAAACTCTGGTCGTATTGATTTTTGGAGAAGTTCAAATACTTCGTCTTTTGTTTTAGCGATGACTTCATCCCGGTTATTATCTGTCAATTCGGCAAAGTTTTCTTGTATCAAATGCGATCCTGTATTTGATGTCATGATAATGATGGTGTTTTTGAAATTCACTACCCTTCCTTTATTATCGGTAAGGTGACCATCGTCTAATACCTGTAACAATATATTGAATACATCTGGATGAGCTTTTTCTATTTCATCAAGAAGAACCACCGAGTATGGGCGACGTCTTACGGCCTCAGTGAGTTGTCCACCTTCATCATAACCAACATATCCAGGAGGCGCACCGATCAATCGAGATACAGCGTGTCGCTCTTGATATTCGGACATATCTATTCTTACCAATGCGTGTTCGTCGTCAAATAGAAACTCTGCAAGTGCCTTTGCGAGCTCTGTCTTACCGACACCTGTAGTTCCTAAGAATATGAATGATCCTATCGGTTTTTTTGCATCACTCAATCCGGCGCGGGAGCGACGTATGGCGTCAGATATAGCTTCAATGGCCTCTTCTTGTCCAGCTACCCGTTTGTGCAATTCCTCCTCTAGATTCAGTAGTTTTTGACGCTCTGACTGAACCATTTTATTTACCGGTATGCCTGTCCATCTCGATACAACATCAGCAATATCTTCTGATGTGACCTCTTCTTTCAGCATGCGGCTGCTCTGTTGTTTCTCATTGAGTTCGGCCTTTAGCTTTTCGACATTATCCTGCGCTTCTTTGATTTTTCCGTAACGCAGTTCGGCTACCTTTCCATAATCACCTGCCCGTTCGGCCTGGTCGGCTTCGAGTTTGTAGTCTTCAATATTCTGAACCTCCTGATTGACGCGATCTACTAATGTTTTTTCCGATTGCCATGCTGCCTTTAAAGAATCTCGTTCACTTGATAAATTAGCTATAGTTTCTGATAGCTCTGCGACTTTTTTGTCATCGTGTTCTCTTTTGATAGCTTCGCGTTCGATCTCCAGCTGCATAATTCGACGTTCTAATTCATCTACGGCTTCCGGTACAGAGTCCATTTCCAGTCGCAGTTTGGAGGCTGCTTCGTCAATTAAGTCAATTGCTTTGTCTGGGAGGAAGCGGTCGGTAATATAACGTTGAGAAAGTTCCACAGCGGCGATGATCGATTCATCGAGTATCCGTACTTTGTGGTGTGTTTCATAACGTTCTTTGAGCCCTCTTAAGATGGATATGGCATCTTGAGTGTCGGGTTCTTCGACCATTACTTTTTGGAAACGACGCTCTAAAGCCTTATCCTTCTCGAAGTATTTTTGGTACTCGTTGAGTGTGGTGGCTCCTATAGCGCGCAGTTCACCTCGCGCTAATGCTGGTTTTAATATATTTGCAGCATCCATGGCACCTTCTCCGCCGCCGGCACCGACAAGTGTATGTATTTCGTCAATAAATAGGATGATCTCACCATCGCTATCCGAGACTTCTTTGACAACAGCTTTTAGACGTTCTTCGAATTCTCCTTTGTACTTTGCACCAGCTATTAGTGCTCCCATGTCGAGCGAAAATACGGTTTTGTTTTTCAGATTTTCAGGAGCATCGCCTTTGATGATCCGGTGAGCAATACCTTCGGCTATAGCGGTCTTACCGACACCTGGTTCTCCTACTAAGATAGGATTGTTTTTGGTCCGACGGGATAGAATCTGCATAACACGTCTTATTTCTTCGTCTCTACCTATGACAGGATCTAATTTTCCAGATTCAGCATACTCATTCAGGTTGCGCGCGTATTTTCCAAGAGCGTTGTATGTCGCTTCGGCATTTTGATCAGTTACTCTATTGTTGCCACGTAATTCTTTTATGGCAAGTTTTAGATCTTTTTCGTTGACCCCTTGGTCTTTAAGTAGGGTAGAAGTTTTGTCATTGGCGGACAGTAAGCCTAAAAGAAGATGCTCAACGGAGATGTACTCGTCGTTAAACTCTTTGAGGTAGCTTTGTGCTTTCTGTAAAACCGTTGATGCTGGATTGGATAAGTACACATTTGTGCCGCTTACCTTTGGTAAAGACTCGATGAGTTTGTCTACTTCGGACGTTACATATCCTATATTTGCGTTTATTTTTTTTAAAAGATGACTTATAACATTTTCATCTACTGTTAGAAGTGCCTTTAGTAGGTGAGCCGGTTCTATAGCCTGTTGCTGATTGCCTACCGCAATTTCGGAAGCTTTCTGTATCGCTTCTTGTGCTTTGATTGTATAGTTATTGAAATTCATTTTACAAATTTTTAAGTCAAACGTTTCAAAATCAGAAACCATTGAGGTCAGTTGTTTCCGACTTGTGTTAATGACTAAACAAATTAAATGCCTTAGGGTTTTTGAAGGTGAAAAAACTGAAATTTTGTCTTGTTTGATAGGTTTGCGCTGTCAAAATTTCCGATTTTCAATAAAATGAAAATTTTTATATTGAATTTCAAAGTATTATGTGTATTAGCGGCGTTAAGTGTATTTAGGTATTGCAAAATAAGGGAAAACTTCCCATATTTGCATTGTTGAACCCGAAAGGGAGTTACGCCTCCTTAGCTCAGCTGGTAGAGCAACTGACTTGTAATCAGTAGGTCATTGGTTCGATTCCGATAGGAGGCTCAACAAAACTCAAGTGCGATTGCTCTTGAGTTTTTTAGTTTTATAGGTCTCCTATTTGTTGTAGCCAATTATTGTTATTGTGTTGTTCTCGTTTTAAAGCAATCAGTTTTATAGAAAATATTTTGAAAATAACTCTTATTTTCTTGCAAAAGGTAAGTAAAATGAGTATTTTCATTCAACTTAAACCAAGTTATAATTGCTTAACCGGTATTTTAAAGAAAGCACATGATAGAAATTAAAGATCTTCAAAAATCATATCAGATGGGAAAAAACTCCCTGCATGTTCTTAAGGGGATTGATTTCTCAGTTAAAGAGGGGGAATTTGTTTCTATTATGGGGAGTTCGGGATCAGGTAAATCTACGCTTTTGAATATTATCGGAATTCTTGATGAGGCAGATAGTGGATCTTACCTTTTGGATGATGTGGCTATTAAGAACCTTAACGAGACTATTGCTTCTCGGTATAGAAATAAGTTTTTGGGTTTTGTATTTCAATCTTTCAACCTTATAAATTATAAAACTGCATTAGATAACGTAGCATTGCCCTTATATTATCAAGGTCTAGGTAGGAAGGAGCGTATGGAGCGCTCCATGTATTATCTTGAAAAAGTAGGATTGGCAAACTGGGCGAAACACTTGCCTAATGAAATGAGTGGTGGACAAAAGCAGCGTGTAGCTATAGCAAGAGCTTTGGCTTCTGATCCTAAAGTGTTATTGGCTGATGAACCTACAGGTGCATTGGATACAAAAACATCGTATGAAGTAATGGAGCTGATACAGCAAATTAACGATGAAGGAAAAACGGTACTTGTCGTCACACACGAGCCCGATATTGCAGAGATGACAAAGCGAATTGTATATCTCAAAGATGGACAGATAGAATCGGATAAAGTCGTTAATCAAGTAAGAGCCTCCTCATATGTTTAGTATCGAAAGTTGGCAGGAAATATTCGAAGGATTGTTCAAAAACAAACTTCGAACAGTATTAACTGGGGTTTCTGTGGCTTCAGGTATCTTTATTTTGGTGATACTTTTGGGGGCAGGTAATGGTATTCAGAACGGGATTCAAAAACAGTTTGAACGCGATGCTGTAAATCAGATTTCAGTCTGGCCCGGTATTACGCAAAAAGAATACAAAGGACTGGGGATTGGTCGCGAAATTCAACTTAATAATGCCGATTATTCGATGTCAGTCGAAATGTTGGCTGATTATATTGAATATAAATCTGCGGTTTATTCTGTTTGGAGTGGAAATATGGTATTTAAGAAGGAAACGGGGAATTATAGGGTGGAGGGGGTGCATCCTGATTATCAGTTTATCGAAAATACTTCTGTTGTGAAAGGGAGGTTCCTTAATCCAGCAGATATCAGCAATTACGAAAAGCATGTGGTCATCGGTAAGAAAGTTGCAGATGATCTCTTCAAGAATGAAGATGAGTTGTTGGGGCAGGAATTGAATATTTCGGGTACAATTTATAAAGTAATCGGTGTTTTTACCGATCCGGGTGGTGAGCGGGAGGAAAGTAGGGTATATATTCCTATTTCTACGGCTCAACGTGCATATAGCGCGGGGGATAAGCTCCGTAGTATCGCCTTCACTCTTAAGAAGAATGTTGATTTTGATAATGCGGTAGCTGAATCGCATGAATTTACACAAAAGTTGGAAACCTTTCTTAGGGCAAGACATACTATTGCGCCCGATGACCAAGGTGCTTTGCATATCAATAATTCATTAGATCAAGCAAAGAACATTTACGTTATAACCGGGGGGGTCAAGGCATTCTTTTGGTTTGTAGGGATATGTACCATCATAGCTGGAGTCGTGGGGGTTGGAAATATCATGCTAATTATTGTAAAAGAAAGAACAAAGGAAATCGGGATAAGAAAGGCTTTGGGGGCTTCTCCTTTCTCGATAATCACCATGATATTGCAGGAAGCTGTTTTTATTACCGTAGTCGCCGGATTTTCGGGACTCATTTTTGGTTTACTCGTGTGGGAGCTTGTAGGTCCTTCGATTGAATCGGACTTTTTTACGCGCCCTGAGGTTGATTTCGACGTCGCTATTACTACATTGGTTATTTTGGTAGTAGCGGGTGCTTTTGCGGGATTTGTTCCTGCCTATAGGGCTGCTAAAATTAGACCAATTATTGCATTAAGGGGAGATTGATATGTTCAATAGAGATAACTGGAATGAAATAATCGAAGCACTTTCTGCTAACCCATTCAGGACATTGATAACTGCTTTCGGTGTGTTTTGGGGAATTTTTATTTTGATCATACTGCTATCCGCAAGTCAAGGGTTGCAGAATGGCATTAAAAGACAGATGGGAGGGCTGTCTACCAATACGATGTTTATGTGGGCTAATTCGACTTCTAAGCCTTATAATGGGCTTCCTCAGGGAAGAAGTTTTAATTATAAAAATGGGGATGTAGCGACTATAAAGGAGCGGATAGATGATTTGTTGTATGTTTCACCAAGAAATCAGTTGGGTGGATTTGGTGGGAATAACAATGTGGTACGAGGAACTAAAACCGGTGCATATAATGTGTATGGTGACTATCCTGAATTTATTTTGCAACAGCCGATGGATATTTTAAGTGGGCGCTTCATTAATTACGGTGATATTGATAGTAGGCGGAAAGTTGCTGTTATTGGTGAGGGAGTAATTAGGGAGTTATATATGCCAGGGGAAGAGGTTTTAGGGTCGTATATAAAAGTCCAGGGTGTGAATTTTATGGTTGTAGGTATTTATAAAAGTATTTCGAATATGGGTGGGAATGCAGAGGAAAGTCAGAAGCAGCTTTTTATACCTTTTACCACATTTCAGCAGGCATTTAATTATGGAGATGTCGTGGGATGGATGGCAATAACCGCGGATGATGATATACCCATTACGGATATAAAACCACGTATTTTCGAGTTACTAAAACAGCGGCACGGTATCAGTCCTGATGACGATCGGGCAATTGGACATTTTGATTTATACCAAGAATTTAAAAAGATAAATGGTTTGTTTTCGATCCTAACAGCGGTTTCGTATATCGTTGGGATTTTTATCTTAGGTTCTGGTATTATTGGAATTGTAAATATCATGCTGATCATCGTTAAAGAACGTACACAGGAGATAGGAATACGAAGAGCTTTAGGGGCAACTCCTTGGACGATAATTAAGCAGATTCTAACCGAATCGGTCGTGCTATCGCTTATCTCAGGGATGGCGGGGATTATTTTTGCTTCGTTTGTGCTGAGTGTCATTAACTTGGGGCTTGAAAATGCGCCCAATGCAGATAGTATCCCAATTGTAAATCCAAGCGTAAATTTGGGTGTGGTCCTTATTGCTTTACTGATATTGGTTTTAGCGGGGCTTTTGGCGGGATTAATTCCAGCTATTACAGCGGTGAAAGTAAGGCCAATCGATGCCTTAAGGGAGGAATAAGTATATTAATGAATAATAAAGAGATAGAATTTTAATAATAGAAAATATAAGATGAAAAAAGGCTGTACGATTTCAATTTTAGTTTTTTTAGCAATTGCTTTTGTAGGTGCTTTGGCTTGGTTATATCTGAAGAATAAGCAGCCAGATGTCATTTTCGAGACTGCACAAGCTGAAATCCGTTCTATTTCCAAAAGTACGGTCGCTACCGGAAATATCAATCCAAAAGAAGAGGTTTTGATCAAACCCAATATTTCTGGAATCATAGACGAGGTTTATGTGGAGGCTGGTGATTATATCAAATCTGGTGATTTGATTGCTAATATCAAAGTGGTGCCTAATGTCTCTAGTTTAAATCAGGCTAACAATCAAATTCAAACTGCGAAGATAGATTTGGAAAACCAAAAGCGGGTCTTTGAACGTCAAAAGGTACTTTTCGATAAAGGTGTGATTTCTGCAAACGATTTTGATGCTGCGCAGACTGCATTCAAGCAGGCGCAGCAAACTTACAATTCACTGCTGCAGAGCGCGGAAATTATTAGAACAGGTACAACATCTGGGCTAGCGAATATTGCGCAGACCCGAATTCGGTCTACAGTATCGGGCATGGTGCTAGATGTTCCTGTAAAAAAAGGAAATCAGGTAATCGAAGCAAATAATTTTAACGAAGGCACTACGATTGCAAGTCTAGCGGATGTCAGTAATATGATTTTTGAAGGAAAATTGGATGAGGCTGAAGTTGGGAAAATTAGGCTGGGACTTCCTTTGGAAATAACTGTCGGCGCAATTGAGAACAAAAAGTTCAATGCTGTTTTAGATTATATTGCACCTAAAGGTGTGAATGAGAACGGGGCAATGCAGTTTCCGATAAAAGGAAACCTTATCAATAAGGATACGACATTTATTCGTTCGGGACTAAGTGCTAACGCTTCTATTATTTTAGAAAGTGTGGATAATGTGCTTGCGCTTAAGGAAGGCCTAGTACAGTATGATGAAAAAACTAAAAAGTCCTTTGTCGAAGTGGAAGTAGCCCCGCAAAAATTTGAACGAAAGGATGTACAATTGGGCGTAAGTGATGGTATTTATGTTGAAATTAAGAATGGGATTTCTAAAGCTGACAAGATCAAAGTTTGGAATCAGGTTAAGAAATAAATAGCCTCGGCTAATAAGAAGATAACCGTAACTAGAATAGGTTGAAGAACAAGATATGAAGATTGTATCAAAAATAATTGCTATTGTTTGTCTTTTTTTTGGACACAATACAATCGCCCAAAAGAAATGGACATTGGAAGAATGTGTATCATATGCTATCGAAAATAACGTTTCCATTGGACAGATAGAACTGGATAATAAGCTTGCAGAGATTGATAAGAAAGATGCTTTCGGAAGTTTTTTGCCGAATGTGAATGCGAATGCTTCACATTCTTGGAATAGGGGGCTAAACACCAATATCACCACGGGAATACTAGAAAACCAAACGACACAGTTTACTTCGATGGGTGCTTCTTTGGGGGTCGATATTTATAAAGGAATGCAGAATCAAAACCGTTTTAGAAGGTCTAAGCTGGCACTCATTTCTTCCCAATACCAGCATCTTAAAATGGAAGAGGACGTATCCCTGAATGTTGTGAATGCTTATCTGCAGGTTCTGTTCAACAAAGAAGCTATAAAGGTTCAGAAGCAGCAGTTTAATGCGGATAGCTTGCAATTGTTGCGTTCGGAAGCTTTAGTGGATGCCGGCATGATTCCGCGTGGAGATTTGTTTGATATGAAAGCCACTGTGGCTACGGACAGACAGCGGATTATAGAGGCCGAATATGCACTGCTTATTTCGAAAATGAGTTTAGCTCAATTGCTTCAGATGAAAGATTTTAAGGATTTTGACATTGCTGATGTGGAATATGAATTTCAGATTAGCGCTATTTTATTGGAGGGGCCTGAATCTATTTATGGGAAAGCCAAGAATGAGCGAACCGAATTAAAAATTGCGGAAAACAACGTTAAAATAGCTGAAAAAGATATCGATATTGCTAAAGGAGCCTATTTGCCATCACTTACAGGTTTTTACGGTTTCAGTTCGCGTGTTTCTTACGCTAAGGTTCCGGATGGGCAAGGTGGTGTCAAGAATCCACCTTCATTTTTTGAACAGTTTGACTTGTACAAAGGGCATAATTTTGGACTGCAGCTAAGTATTCCCATTTTTAATGGTTTTTTGATCCGTAACAATGTAACCAGATCTAAAGTGAATTTAGATAAAAGTAAATTAGCGCTGGCACAGACCGAACTTGATTTGGAGCGTAATATATATACGGCGTACGCAGATGCTAAAGGAGCCTTGGAAACCTATCAGGCAACCAAAGAGATGTTGAAAGCCCGAGAAGAGGCTTTTCGTTATACTAAAGAACGCTATGAAAATGGAATGGCGACAGGTTTTGATTACAACCAATCACAGACGCTATTAGTAAATACCCAGTCAGATTTGCTGAGAACAAAATATGATTATTTGTTTCGTACACGGATACTGGAATTTTATTTCGGCATTCCGATTATTAAGAGAGAGAGCATAAAGGCCAATTAATTCCTTCATGTTTATCCAGTAGGAAGGATAAACATGAAGGATAATCTTAGTTTTCTAGTTCGATTATTTCTTCAGCTACCTTTTCCCATTCTGTCTGCAGTTGTTCTAACTCTGCTTTTGCTGAATTGTAATTACGCGTGGATTCTCGCAATTTTATTTCATCAGCGTATACTTCTTCATTAGCCAATTCTAGTTCGAGCGATTTAACTTGAACTTCTTTGTCTGCTACTTTTTGTTCTAAGACAGCAAGCTCTTTGTTTTTTTTGCTTATTAATTTGAATTTGTCGTCAGAAGGAATCGAAGTTTTTGTTTTCTTTGGTTCTTCTTCAATCTTTTTTACGACTGATTTCTCTGCGGGTTTGATTACTCGTTTCGCATTCCAATCTTCATATTCTTGGTAAGTGCCAGGGTATTCTTTTATTTGCTTATCTTCAATATACCATATCTTATTGGCGACATGGTCTAAAAAATATCGATCGTGTGATACGACAATTAAAGTGCCTTCGAATTGCTGAAGCGCTTGAATTAGAATATTGACCGATTGCATGTCCAAATGATTCGTTGGCTCATCCAAGGCCAAGAAGTTGGCATCAGCAGTTAAAGCCTTTGCTAATGCTACACGTGATTTTTCTCCACCGGATAGTACTTTTATCTTTTTGAAGGCATCATCACCTGTAAAGAGAAAACAACCAAGTATGGAGCGTAATTCTGTTTCTGTATGTTTAGGTGCGAAAGCTTGCATTTCGGCAATAATGCTGTTTTCTAGATGTAATGCTTCGAGCTGATGTTGGGCGAAAAATGTTTGTGAGACATTATGTCCGTGTTCGGATTTTCCCTCAAAATCGTTATCTGCACCGGCGACGATGCGAAGCAAGGTTGATTTTCCTTTTCCATTGGCACCGATGAGCGCAATCTTATCGCCCTTTTCAATAATACCATCTGTGTTGCGGAGTATTTCTAAATTGGGGTAAGATTTTGATACATTCTGCAAGGTGACCACGTGGCGACCAGAGGGTTTTGAAAATTTAAATTTGAAATTGACCGTAGGATTATCATCATCAACATCTTCTACGCGTTCCATGCGGTCCAAAGCTTTAATCCGAGACTGTGCCATCTTCGCTTTAGAAGCTTTGGCTCTAAAGCGTTCAATTAGGCGTTCTTCCTGTTTAATCTTTGCTTGCTGATTTTTAAACTGGCCGGCCTGTATTTCGCTGCGTAGCGCTTTCTCCTCCAGGTAAAAGGAGTAGTTGCCAGCATAGAGGGTCAACTTACCTTTTCTTGATTCTACGGTTTTTTTGATAATACGATCTAGAAAATACCTGTCATGCGAAACAATAACAATCGCCCCTTCAAAAGCCTGTAGGTACCCTTCGAGCCATTTAATAGAGGGTAAGTCCATATGGTTTGTAGGTTCGTCTAACAACAGAATATCAGGAGTTTGTAATAAAATACGAGCGAGCATGACGCGCATACGCCAGCCTCCTGAAAAGGTCGCTAATGGGCGTTTTTGTTCTTCTTCGGAGAAGCCAAGACCGGCAAGGATTTCGTGTGCACGAAACTCAATGCTGTAGCCGTCTAATGCTTCAAATTCCATTTGTTTATCACTCAGCTTGTTTAAGATGTCATCTGAATAATCAGTTTCTAGCTTATGAAGTAGCTTTTCAATTTCTGTATGCAACTGATTTTGACGCTCGAATGCCTCCATCGCTACATGTAAGATGCTTTTGTCCGAATGATATGATAGTAAATCTTGATTTAAGTAGCCTATCTTTAGATCTTTAGCCATAGAAATGCTTCCTGATGTTGGGGTATATTGCCCGACAATCAATCGCAATAAAGTAGACTTTCCGGCGCCGTTTGCCCCGATTAAGCCCACTTTGTCTCCTGGTTTAATATGCCAGTTGGCCTCGTCGTATAACGCTCGAGAGCCTATTTCAAATGTTAAATTGTTTATTGATATCATTTCGTATGTGTACTATTTGACTTTTAAAAGTCACACGGAATATCTAAATTTTAGTTCTTTCGTATTGTATAACGCGAGCTTTGGATATTTCGATAGCAAAAGTAGTGATTATTTCTGCTTCTTTTCTACCTTTGTAGAGATATGCCAAATGCGGTTTTAGTTCTCTATTTGGTGAATTATCTTCAACGACTTTTATAAAATATCATGTATAAATTTGTAAAGCCAATTTTCTTTTCGATGAATCCTGAAAAGGCGCACTACACAGTGACCGGAGGACTTAGGACTTTTTCAAAGATTTGGGGAGCCAAAGCTTTGCTTAAATCTATTTATAGTGTGTCTGATCCTCGTTTAGAGCGTGAGGTTTTTGGACTTAAATTTAAAAACCCTGTAGGATTGGCTGCTGGCTTCGATAAGAATGCTGAATATATTGAGGATATGGCCAGGTTTGGTTTTGGCTTTATTGAGATCGGGACGGTAACTCCGAAACCTCAGCCAGGCAATGATAAACCCCGGATGTTTAGATTAGTTAACGATGAGGCGCTAATAAATAGGATGGGATTCAATAATCAGGGAGCTGATGTGGCTGCTGGTCGATTGAAACATTTAAAAGATAGGGAGGGAGTCATAATCGGTGGTAATATTGGGAAAAATAAAGTCACGCCGAATGAAGAGGCCGTGAACGATTATATTTATTGTTTCCATGCATTGTATGATTATGTGGACTATTTTGTTGTAAATGTTAGTTCTCCGAATACGCCTGGGCTACGTGATCTACAGGAAAAGGAGCCATTAATGCGAATTTTGGATACGCTACAACAGCTTAACTTGGGAAAACCTAAACCTAAACCGATTCTATTAAAGATAGCGCCAGATTTGACGGATAGCCAATTGGATGATATCGTAGAGATTGTTAATGAAACGAAAATTGCGGGGGTTATTGCGACTAATACTACGATTTCTCGTGCCGGCCTGAAGAGTGATCCTAAATTACTGAATGAAGCTGGTGGTGTGAGTGGAAAGCCTTTGACTAATCGGTCTACTGAAGTTATTCGTTACTTGTCACAGAAGTCGAATCAAGCCTTTCCTATTATAGGTGTAGGGGGGATACACTCTGGCGCAGATGCGCTCGAAAAACTTAATGCTGGAGCTTCTTTGATTCAAATTTATACTGGTTTTATCTATGAAGGCCCGGCCTTGGTGGGCGATATTTGTAAACATATCCTTCAAGAGGGAAAATAGGATAATCTATTTTTTTACTATTTGTAACAAAACTAAGGCACTTTATTTGCTATCTTGTATTTAATAAATTTATAGAAATATGATGTATAAGAAACGCATTTTGCCAATTACGATATTATTGGGTGGGATTGTAATGAGTAGCTGTGTAAGTAATAAAAAATATTTGGCCTTAGAAACCCAGCATAAAGATCTCGCAGAACTGTATCAAAAAGGACAAATGGATCTTACTGAAAGTCGTGCTAAGATCAAGAGTTTGGAAGATCAGTTGGAGTATGAACGTAAGAATAATGCTTCTCTCAAAGAAGCATATGCTAAGTTGCAAGCTACATTGGATAACAGTATTGCTCAAAACTCTCAAGGAAATGTTAACATTTCTAAGCTGGTGGATGAGATTAACGCATCCAATAAGTACATACAGCATCTAGTTAATACGAAAAACAAAAGTGATTCGCTTAATATGGTTCTGACAAACAATCTGACACGGTCTTTAAGTCGAGAAGAACTTAAGGATGTTGACGTACAGGTATTGAAAGGTGTAGTTTATATTTCCTTGTCAGACAATATGCTTTACAAATCAGGTAGCTATGAGGTGTCGGATAAAGCAGGAGAAACATTGAGTAAGATTGCAAAGATTATTCAAGATTACAAAGATTACGATGTATTGATTGAAGGTAATACGGATACAGATCCTATTTCTAAACCAAATATCCGTAATAATTGGGATTTGAGTACATTACGAGCTTCTTCTGTTGTACAGGCTTTGCAAAATTCCTATGGAGTAGATCCGAAGCGTTTGACTGCAGGAGGTCGTGGAGAGTATAATCCAATTGCAGATAATACGACAGCGAATGGTAAAGCTAGAAATAGACGTACGCAAATAATTATCACCCCAAAATTAGATCAGTTTATGGAACTGATTGATAAAGCGCCAGAAACGGAGGAAGTTCCTTCTAATTAAGCTCGTAATATAGAGATAAAAAAGTCCTTGAAAAATGTTTCAAGGACTTTTTTATGCTTTATAAGAGCAGTGTTTTGTAAAAATTGGCATGATTGTTTAGGTAGTGCAGGTTATGTTCAAGATTCATCGTGTAGTACCTGTTCTGATTCTGCTTGTTACTTTAATCTTCGTTGGGTGTAGTTCCATTTATATGCCCAACGTACCTGCAACTCCTATGTTTAGAGGACAGGGTGAGGGATATTTGTCCGCCCATGCCAATCTGAAGGGGAATATTTCTGGAACGGCGGGAGTAGCTCTCAGTGATCATGTTGCCGCAATCGGAAATGCGTCGACAGTTAATAATGGTTCAAATTCAAATACCCACTTTAGGCAATGGTTGGCTGAAGGTGCAGTGGGATATTTTACGCAAATCGGAAAATCTAAAAGGCAGGTTTTAGAAATTTATGGTGGATATGGTTTAGGGAATTCTAGAGAAACGGATAAGCGCGCATCTATTCACGGATATGATGTTGTGGAGTCACGAAAGATGGATTTTGACAAAGTATTTCTTCAGGTAAATTATTCATCTACGACAAAGAGAAAGATGAATTTATTTGGTGCTAAGAGAGAGTTGAATTATGGGACAGCTATCCGGGCCAGTCGGATAGGTATGACAGATTTTTGGATCAATGGAGTTGAAAGCATGAAAGAAGATAATATTTTTATTGAACCTGTGTTTTTTACACGTATGGAGTTGGTAGATGGGTTACAACTTCAGTACACCACGGGCTTTAATGTTGGGTTTGTAAATAATTCTTATCTAAAAGCAGGAAATTCTATTTTTACATTGGGAATAGTGTATAACTTTGGGAAATTAAAAAGTAAAAAATGAATAAATTTAAAATAGTGTTTTTGTCGCTATCCGTATTAATCTTGTCGAGCTGCGCCATAAACCAAAAGGCTCAAGTGGAGGCGTTGAGTAAATTTAATTATAGTGTAGAGTCGGTTGACCAGATACGGTTGGCTGGACGGGATATTAATTCTTATCAGGCAGGTGGAGGAGCTTCTTTGGCAAGTCTTCCAGGGATTGCGATGGCACTGTTACGTCAAGATCTTCCCTTGGAGGCTAGGGTGAATCTGAAAATTAGTAACCCGACCACTACGGTAACTAAGATCAATGAATTTAAGTATATTATTGAGATGGGCGGAAAGCCTTTGTTTGAAGGTTCTGTAAATGAAAATATAAACCTGTCTAATGGTCAGAGTATGGTAGTTCCTTTGAGTTTTTCGGCCAATATCTTTGGTGTAGCGAAGGAACAGGGCTTTGACAAGGTACTGAATGATATTTTTACTAGAAAAAGTAATGGCTTCTTTGCACTTAAAATAAAGCCTTCTATCAGGATCGGCAATACAAATGTCTTTTATCCGGGTTATATCACTGTTGATAAAGATTTTGGTAAAAGTATAAGTAAGGCTGTTGAAAAAGGCCTTGATAAGCTATAATTGAGTATGGGCTAGGTTATACATTATCTATTAAATGTATAACCTAGTGTCCACTCTATAAAATCAGCTTTGCCTTTGTGGGCTTTGATGGATATTCCCGCATTAATATTCTTGTAAACGTAGTAACGGAATCCTGCTCTTAGGAATATTCGATTTATTTCACCGTTGAAAGATTGATTATGAATGTAGTAGCCTACATTTCCATTAAGTACCAAGTCGTTATTTAAAACGTGCACTAAATAGAAGGCGGGCCCTCCTGATAGTTTTGCACTAAGTTTCCCGGTCTTGTCCTCAGCGATCTCCTCGTTGTTTCCGGAACCCGAATAGAAAATATCTACACCACCTCCAATTCTCCATTTGTAACTTACGTGTTTACTCGCATACATGCTGAGTGTGGATTTAAAAAACTTTTGATCCATATTCCGGGCAACTTGTTTTAGGCCCGCTCCGATATTTATGTGGTAGAGTATTTTCTTTGGGTAAGGCTCCAAGCTACTGGTGTCTTTTTTATAGGATTTTCCGTCGGGTTGGTATGTGATGGAGGCCGTTAATGGAAACAGATTCACCCCTTTGTTGGGTAGCTTTAACGCTCCGTTGGAAAAGTGGTGGAAGGATAAACCTACCCCGGCTTTAAATTTTTGGGACAATTTGTATTGACTACGAATTCCAAAGTCTATATAAACATTGTTTTTGGTTGCAATAGCTAGATTTAAAGGGTTTTTTTCTGGGTGGTAAGGTTTGAAATTGCCTGACAGTCCTAAACCAATGCGGTAATCAAAAGACCATTTTTCATTATTAATATTACCAAAGGGTGTTTGGACAAAACCATATACCGCATATGGGCTTCCTACGATATCATTATTGAATGTACTGCTGTAAAAACCTATTCCATATATTGGATTGTTATACAGTTTGAAATACTGGTCACTTTTGGCAATCATTTTCCATCCGACTTTAAGATTGAAGCCATTGTAATAAGCGTCTTTAAAAGTTGTGTTTTTTAAGTCTCCCGTCGCCAAGATTCCTCCGTTTTCAATTTCGGCTTCTATTATCAATGAATTCTTGATGGGGGTAGTTGTCAATGTATCTGTTAGAGCCCATAAAAAGTTTGCTTGTAGAAATAGCGCTAAGAGGATGACGAGGAATTTAGTTTTCAAGATGATGGATAATTAAATATCAAGTTATAAATTTGGGCAAATTTATCAAATTATAACTAATCCCGAACTGAATGGTTAACTTTTTCATTATAGTTATTTGTCTTTTTGTAGGTTTTCTGTTTCGTCGCTTTAAATTAGCCTCGAGAGATAGTTACAAGATTGTTAATAACTGGATTATCTATGTTGGATTGCCCGCTATTGCACTTTTGTATATTCCGAAGATTGATTGGAATTTAGGCTATCTTTTTACGGCTTTATTGCCGTTTTTTATTTTTGGACTCTCGTATTTGTTTTTCCAGATCCTCCAGTACAGAATCGGTTTTTCATCCAGAACACTCACCACTCTTATTATTGTATCGGGATTGAGTAACACCTCTTTTGTGGGTTTTCCGCTTATCATCAGTTTTTTTGGTAGCGAGCAATTGAAGGTCGGTGTGGTTAGTGACCAAGCTACTTTTTTCGTGCTTTCTTCTTTTGCTGTGCTTTTGGCGACAAACACGAGAACCCTGAGGCTTAATTCGAATCAGAAATGGCGGCTTATTTTGAGACGGATAATAACATTTCCTCCATTTCTAGCTGCGGTGATTGCATTAGTGTTCCAAGAGGTATTACAGCAGATGTATTTTGAAGTTTTTTTTTCTAGTCTAGCAGCCACCGTAAGTCCTTTAGCCTTGTTTTCAATAGGCTTGCAGCTACATTTTCAGCGTGTACATAAAGAAATGAAAGCAATAAGTCTCTCGTTATTTTATAAATTACTATTTGCTCCGGCGGTAGCACTTTTGATTGCTTTTGTGATGGGGTGGAAAGGCGTGTTTTTTCAGGTTTCGGTTTTCGAAATGGCTATGCCAAGTTTGGTCGCCTCAGGTATTGTTATTCAGAATTTTGGTCTTAATTCCAAACTAGCGAATACAATTATTGGTGTGAGTATTTTACTAGGGCTAATTCTTTCATTTTTATGGCATAGTGTAATTATTACACTTCTGTAACATAAATGTTATAGAGAATTGGGTTTATAATTTGATTTTACTTTTACCTTTATTAAAAGATTAAAGACAATTAGCTTATAAACCTCTTGTGATACATATGAAGATACTTTTTTCTGCATTTCTTATTTTCAGCGGTACCATCGTTGTAGCTCAAAATAAGGACCACAAAAACTACACTCAAGAAATAAAAGGCACCTCGCTTTCGTTTTCGATGCAAGCCATACCTGGCGGAACTTTCGATATGGGAAGTAATAATTCCGCTCATCCGGAAGAACAACCTGTGCATCAGGTTAAGATAGCTCCATTTTGGATGAGTACTTATGAGGTTACATGGGATATCTACGAACCTTTTCTTTACAAGGATTACGAACAGTCGAAGCAGACTGAAGGGATTGTTCCGACGGATGTCGATGCGGTGACTCGGCCTACCAAACCTTATTTAGATATGACATTCGGTATGGGCAAAGAAGGTCATCCCGCTTTGGCAATGACACATTACAATGCGATTCAGTTTTGTAAATGGCTTTATAAACGTACCGGTATTTTTTATAGATTACCTACAGAGGCGGAGTGGGAATATGCATGTCGGGCAGGATCAAAAGAAGATTATTTCTTTGGTCAGGAGTCTTCCAAAATCGGAGATTATGCTTGGTATGGACAGAATAGTGGTGAGCATACGCATAAAGTTGGTGAGAAAAAGCCGAATGCATTTGGACTGTTTGATATGTTAGGTAACGTTTCAGAATGGACCTACGATCAATATCTAGCGGATACGTATAAGACGCGTTCTGGCAAAGTGTCCGACAATCCTGTAGTGGTGCCGACTGAATTGTATCCACATGCGGTACGAGGCGGTTCGTTTAATAGTGAAGTAAAGGATTTACGTTCTTCTGCGAGATCGGCTTCTGATCCGCTATGGAAGCAGTTGGATCCTCAGATGCCTAAGTCGAACTGGTGGTTTCCAGAAGCGCCTTTTGTAGGTATGCGTCTGGTGCGTCCTGTAAAAGTACCTTCTCACGAAGAGATTATGAGCTATTATGATAAAGCTCCGATAGAAGATTTTTAGTAATTTTATTTACCAGTTATAAATAGTTAAAACTATGAATAGTTTCAATAGGAGAGATTTTATAAAGTCTACTTCAATTATTGCAGGAGGGGCTGCTATGAGTGCTGCTCCCGTTAGCTCTATATTTGCGGCAGGGACTGATGTTATCAAAGTAGCGTTAATTGGTTGTGGTGGTCGAGGGACCGGTGCTACTGTCGATGCTTTGGAGTCAGGCCAGAATATCAAAATCGTAGCTATGGCGGATGCGTTTAAGGATAATCTGGATTCTGCCTATACCAATTTACAGAAGAAATATGCAGCTAAAATGGATGTGCCTGACAGTCGTAAATACGTTGGATTTGACGCTTATAAGTTAGCTATCAAAGATGCAGATGTGGTAATTTTGACCACTCCTCCAGGATTTCGTCCGATGCATTTTGAAGAGGCAATAAAGGCTGGTAAGCACGTGTTTATGGAGAAACCTGTGGCTGTAGACATCCCTGGTATCCGTAAGGTCCTCGAAGTAGCTGCCGAAGCAAAGCGTAAAAAGTTAAATGTAGTAGTAGGTCTTCAACGTCGCTATCAGACAAATTATCGTGAAGCTATAAAGCGTATTCAAGACGGTGCTATCGGCGATGTAGTGGCTGGTCAGGTTTATTGGAATAGTGGTGGTGTATGGGTTCGTCCGCGTAAACCAACACAGACTGAAATGGAATATCAGATGCGTAACTGGTATTATTTTAACTGGTTGTGTGGTGATCATATCGTAGAGCAGCACGTACATAATATTGATATTGCAAATTGGGTGAAGGGTAAGTATCCGGTATCTATTGAAGGGACGGGATCACAAGCACATCGTACAGGTAAAGACTATGGTGAGATTTATGATAACTTTGCTATTGAAATGACATACGATGATGGTTCTGTCGTGTATAGCCAATGTCGCCACTATGAAGGTACACATAACCGTGTCGATGAAACTTTCCAAGGAACGAAAGGTCGAGTGTATTTGTCAGCAGGTAATCAAGCTGTTTTATGGGATGCTAAAGGAAATGAAATATACCGTCACGATGCTAAAGGGAATCCTAATCCCTACCGTCAGGAGCATGTTGAGTTATTTGCAGCTATTGCTAATGGCGAGTACAAATTTGATAATGCGGAATATGGGGCATACAGTACGTTGACAGGTATTATTGGACGTTTAGCATGCTATACAGGAAAAGTGATTAAATGGGATCAGGCTATTCAATCTAATATCAATATTATGCCAGATCGCTATGCTTGGGATGCTCTTCCGAAGCCTCTTCCAGACGAAAATGGTTTATATCCAGTTGCTGTACCTGGAATTAATACACAGATCTATATATAGACTATTGTAAATGGCTTTTTTAAATATCCACAGACTGCTATTGTGTTTTTCAAGGTATGTTTATATCTGTGGATATTTTTTTTCTATAATTTTTTTTTCGTGGGGGTGTTGTGTATATGCGCAGCATCCCTATGTATTATCTGGTAAGGCACAGGGAACTACCTATCAAATTAAATATTATGCAGATAAGGAAGTCCCTAAAAGTGAAATCGATAATATTCTGCGTATAATCGATCATTCTATGTCTTTGTATGATATGTCTTCTACGATTTGTCAGTTTAACAAGCCGGGTACATCGCAGGTTGTTATGGACAGGCATATGAAAAAGGTTATAGATGCCAGTATGAAAACCTATAAAGAAACTTCCGGTTATTTTGATGTTACGGTCTATCCATTGGTTCAGCTTTGGGGATTCGGCGCGGATGGGCCTAGGGCGGCTCCAAACCTAAGGGAGATCGATAGTGTACGACAGATTATCGGCATGAATAAATTGCGGGTTAAAGGTAATCGTTTGATGAAACTCGAGCCGAATGTGTCAATAGATTTGAATGGTATTGCGCAGGGGTACTCTGTTGATGTTGTTGCTGAATATTTGAAAAGCAGGGGGGTAAAAAACTTTTTGGTTGAGTTGGGAGGTGAGATTAGGTCTCTGGGGGCTAAACCTAATGGCGCATTTCTAGTGGAGATATACAGGCCTGATGGGATCAGCGACGGACAGATCCTTAAGGTAAGATTAAATAATAATGCAATTACCAGTTCGGGCACTTACGAGCGTCAGCGTAATATTGGAGGAAAGATGATATCACATCATATGAATCCACTTACAGGGCAGCCCTTAGAAAGTACTGTTGTGAGTGCGACTGTGATTGCTAAGACGGCTATGGAGGCCGATGCATTGGACAATTATTTCATGAGCATGTCTCCACATGAAGCTATTGAATTTGCTAATAAGCGTAAGGGTATAGAGGTGTATATAGTTTATTTTGATGGGAATACTTTTAAAGAGTTGCAAAGCTCGGGATTTAATAACTATATTTATTAATTAATCAACGAATAAACCTTGTAATTAAATAATGAAAAGATCTGATTTTTTGAGAAATTCTGGATTGATAGCTGGCAGTAGCCTGTTTGCTCCTTTTGTTTCGAATGCTTCGACAGAGGATGTGAAAAATGGCGTGATAACCACTTTCAAACTTGACTATGCGCCACATCAGGGGATGTTTACTTCAAGCGTAGGAAAGAACTTTCTTGATGAAATAAAGTATATGCATGATCTTGGATTCCGTAGTATTGAGGATAACGGGATGGTCGGAAGGACTCCTGATGAACAGGTGAAAATTGGAACGCTTCTAGCGAAGCTGGGTATGCGTATGGGCGTTTTTGTTGTGCCTAAAGGTGGTAATGGGGCGAATACTCTTGCAGCAGGTAAGCAAGAACATGTAGATATCTTTTTAAAAGGTTGCCGCGAGTCTATTGAAGTCGCCAAGCGGGTTAATGCAAAATGGATTACTGTAGTGCCGGGTGATTATGAACGTCGTCTTCCTCTCGGCGTGCAGACTGCGAATGTAATAGAGGGACTGAAACGAGGAGCTGAACTATTGGAACCACACGGTATCACCATGGTTTTGGAGCCCCTAAGTGATACTCCTGATTTATTTTTACGCTTTACAGATCAGGCCTATGAAATATGTAAAGCTGTTAATAGCCCATCCTGTAAGATTTTGTATGATGCTTATCACCAGCAAAAAAATGAAGGTAATTTGATTAACCTGATGGATCAATGTTGGCGTGAGATTGCTTATATACAGGTAGGCGATAATCCTGGTCGTAGGGAACCAACGACGGGAGAAATCAATTATAAAAATGTGTTTAAATGGCTCTATAATAAGGGGTACAAAGGCATCGTGGGAATGGAGCATGGTATGTCCAAAGGAGGGAAAGAAGGTGAGGATGCTTTAGTTAAGGCTTATAGGGAGGTCGATAATTTCTAATTACTTAAATCTATGAAATATCCGTACAGTACAGGCTACACAAACAGCGATGAGTTTAGTTTGGATATTCCATATGACAGCTAAAAATCAAACCGAGCTTGCGAGCTCATGAAATAATTATAAACTTATGAATTCAACTACGAAAGTTAAACTATCGTTTATGATGTTTCTCGAATTTTTTATTTGGGGAGCATGGTTTGTTACATTAGGGACATTTCTAATCAAAAACTTGAACGCAAGCCAATTTGAGATAGCGAATGTCTTTTCTACTCAATCGCTCGGAGCTATTATTGCTCCCTTTATTATTGGGATGATTGCGGATAGATACTTCAATGCGGAGAGAATACTGGGGATATTACATGTAATAGGTGCAGTCTTGATGTATCAGATGTATCAATCTTCCGATGTGACTGTTTTTTATCCTTACGTATTGTCGTATATGATTTTGTATATGCCGACACTATCTTTGGTTAATTCGGTTTCGTTTAGACAGTTGTCTAATCCTGAGAAAGAGTTTTCAGCTATTCGTATCTGGGGTACTATAGGTTGGATCGTTGCTGGGTTGTCTATCAGCTATTTGTTTAAATGGGATAGTGCTGATGCTTCAGGCCAAGGGGCGTTGAAAAACACATTTCTAATGGCGGGAGTTGCTTCTCTTGTACTTGGGCTGTTTTCGTTTTTTTTACCCAAAACACCTCCGGTTAAAGTGTCGGCTGGTGAAAAGCCTTCTTTTGCCTCAATCATTGGATTGGATGCAATCAAATTATTAAAAGATAAGAATTTTTTGATTTTCTTTATTGCTTCTATATTGATATGCATTCCTTTAGCTTTCTATTATCAAAATGCTAATCCGTTTTTAGATCAAATCGGATTAGAGAATCCTACAGGAAAGATGACCATTGGCCAAATTTCGGAAGTAGGCTTTTTGTTGCTTTTGCCTTTATTCTTTACAAGGTTTGGATTTAAGAAGACAATTCTTGTGGGGATGTTGGCTTGGGCATTGCGTTATCTGTTATTTGCTTACGGAAATGCAGATGAGCTGTCCTACATGTTAATTTTAGGAATTGCTTTGCATGGTATCTGTTATGATTTCTTTTTTGTGTCTGGACAGATTTATACGGATAGTAAGGCAGGAGCGAAGTATAAAAGTGCTGCACAAGGCCTGATAACGTTGGCTACTTATGGTATAGGGCAGCTTATTGGATTTTGGGTGGCTGGTTATGTCGGGGAGATGTACAAAGGATTACAAAATACTGATGTTATGGCTTTTTGGCAGCAGACCTGGATTATTCCTGCAGGTATTGCTTTTGTTGTAATGATCATTTTTATGTTGTTCTTTAAAGACGAGAAAGTAGGGACAACGCGTGAAGTTTAGTTAGTAAAAGAGAGCGAATTTGTTAATAAAATATTGAAATGTCATGGTAGAAAATAATACATATGATGCGATAGTAATAGGTTCAGGTATAAGTGGTGGATGGGCAGCGAAGGAGTTGACTGAAAAAGGGCTTAAAACTATTATGTTGGAGCGTGGACGCAATATCGAACACGTTAAAGATTATGTGGCTGCAAACAAACACCCATGGGAGTTTGCTCATGCTGGTGGAAGAACCCAAGAGATGATTGCAGATCATCCGGTGTTAAAGCGTGACTATCCATTAAACGAAAAAAATCTCGATTATTGGGTAAACGAAAAAGAGAGCCCTTATACGGAGATTAAGCGATTTGACTGGTATAGAGGTTATCATGTCGGAGGTCGTTCATTGATGTGGGGAAGACAATCTTATCGTTTGGGAGATCTGGATTTCGAAGCAAACTTAAAAGATGGACATGGTGTAGATTGGCCCATCCGTTATAAAGATATTGCGCCTTGGTATAGCTATGCGGAAAAATTTGCGGGTATTTCAGGTAGTCGGGATGGTGTTCCTTCATTGCCAGATGGAGATTATATGCCGGCTATGCCGATGAACATTGTTGAGAAAGATCTAGCGGCTCGCTTAAAGCAGCAATATGGTGGCAAGCGTCATTTCATCATGGGACGTACCGCTAATATTACAGTTCCTCATGAGGGGCGTGTCAATTGTCAGTTTCAAAATCAATGTTGGTTAGGATGTAACTTTGGGGCTTATTTTAGTACGCAATCGGCTACGCTTCCTGCGGCTGTGAAGACTGGAAACCTTACATTAAGACCTTTTTCTATTGTTACTAAAATCATTTACGATAAAGATACGAAGAAAGCGAAAGGGGTTGAAATCTTAGATGCGGAGACAAATCAAACGTATGAATACTATGCGAAAATTGTTTTTGTATGTGCTTCCGCAATGAATTCTACCTGGGTGTTGATGAATTCGGCTACAGATGTTTGGGAAGGTGGATTAGGTAGCAGTAGTGGCGAGTTGGGACACAACTTGATGGATCATCATTTCCGTTGTGGTGCAGGAGGTACTGTGGAAGGTTATGAAGACAAATATATTTTTGGACGACGTCCTACAGGCTTATATGTGCCTCGTTTCGTGAATGTGGAAGGCGACACAAAACAGCGTGAATACGTGCGCGGTTTTGGTTATCAAGGTGCTGCCGGAAGAGGTCGTTTCTCCGGTTCTGTAGAAGAAGAGGCTGTAGGCGGAACATGGAAGGATGCTATATGTGAACCTGGTTCTTGGAGTGTAGGTTTTGGTGCTTTTGGTGAGATGCTTCCTTACCACGAAAATCATATTAAACTAGATAAGGATAATAAGGATAAGTGGGGATTACCTACATTAGCTATCGATGCGGAAATCAAAGATAATGAGATCAAGATGCGTGGAGATATGCAGAATGAGATGAAAGAGATGCTGGAAAGTATCGGAGTGAAGGATGTGAATACGTATGATAATGTGTATGGATTAGGTCAGGGGATCCATGAGATGGGAACTGCCCGTATGGGTAGAGATCCGAAAACATCGGTATTAAACGGCAACAACCAAGTGTGGGATGCATTAAACGTGTTCGTTACTGACGGGGCGGCTATGACGTCTGCAGGCTGTGTCAATCCATCATTGACCTATATGGCATTGACAGCTCGTGCGGTGGATTTTGCTGTTGCTGAGCTTAAGAAAGGAAACTTATAGTATACTGATAAAAAATATATTATGAACAACGAGAGTAGAAGAGATTTTATAAAAAAGGCAGCTGTTGCTGCTGCCGGAATCACTATAGTTCCACGACATGTGCTAGGTGGTAGCGGATTTCGCGCGCCTAGCGATATGTTGCAGGTTGCATCAATTGGTGTTGGTGGTATGGGGGGAGCTGATGTAAATAATATCTTTAAAAGTAATAAAGCTAATATTGCCTACTTATGTGACGTAGACAAAGCGCGCGCTAAAGGTTCTGTTGAGAAGTTTCCTAAGGCTAAGTTTTATACGGATTTTAGAGAGATGTTAGATAAAGAGCAACAACATATCGATGCTGTTTCGGTGTCTACACCCGATCACAACCATGCTATCCAAGCTTTGTCAGCGATGCAACTGGGCAAGCATGTTTATGTTCAGAAACCATTGGCCCATGACGTGTGGGAAGCAAGGGCTTTGACTCATGCGGCGAAGAAATATAAGGTCGTTACACAGATGGGCAACCAAGGAGCGTCAGGAGACGGAGTCCGTCAGATGCGGGAATGGATCGACGCGGGACTTATTGGTGACTTGGTTGAAATTTATGCTTGGACAGACAGACCTGTATGGCCCCAAGGTATAGCATGGCCCACTCAGAAGGCTTCTGTGCCTTCCACTTTAGACTGGGAGAAATGGCTGGGAACTGCTCCATATACCGACTATTTCGATAAATTGGTGCCTTTCAATTGGAGAGGTTGGTGGCCCTATGGTACGGGAGCATTGGGAGATATGGGATGTCATAACCTAGAGGCCCCATTCAGCATTTATGGTCTTCAGTACGTTAAAGATGTTCAGGCCAGTGTAGGCTCTGTATATGTAGATGAGTTCAAACGGGGCTATTTTCCTGAGTCTTGTCCTCCATCGAGTGCAGTGACGATGACTTTTCCGAAGACCGCTAAAACCAAGGGAGATGTGAAAGTACATTGGATGGATGGTGGGATACAACCTCCTCGTCCAGATGAATTAGGTGCAAATGAGAAGTTTGGCGATGGTGGTAATGGTATCCTGATCATTGGTAAAAAAGGAAAAGTATTGGCAGATACGTATGCTGCTAATCCTCGCTTATTACCGACAACGAAACAACATAAAAAAGTTACTGAGAAATATCAACGGGTACCTAATGGTGCTAATGGGCATTGGGCGCAATGGGTAGAAGGCTGTATTGCAGGTTATGGTAATATGGAGATGTCGTCACCTTTTGAGATTGCGGGACCTTTAACGGAAGCATTATTGATGGCGAACCTTGCTATTCGCGGTGCTGATTTAAAAATAGATAATAAATATCCTGGTCGAAGTTTGAAATTGCTTTGGGACAATGACAATATGCGCGTAACAAACTTTGATGAAGCGAATCAGTTTGTAAAACGTACATATAGATCAGGTTGGGAAGTAAATTACACCTTTTAAATACAAAGAGATGAATAGAAGAGAAGCATTACAGCGTGTAGCCATGATTTTAGGAGGCTCAGTAATTGGAGCTAATCTGTTTTTAGAGGGCTGTACACGGCCTGCGTCAAAAGATGTAGCAGGTCTTTTTGAAAAAGATATTATTGAACGACTTGGTGATTTGGCTGATGCTATTTTACCGCCAACGTCTACTCCAGGGGCAAAAGAAGCCGGAGTAGGTAGTTTTATTCCAGTTATGGTAAGAGACTGCTATACGGAGAAGCAACAAAAGGCATTTATGGAAGGATTTACTTCGTTGGATAGTAAAGCTAAAGAAGTTAAAGGGAAACCTTTTGCAGAGTTATCTATTGGAGATCGTACAGCATTAGCCGCCGTACTTGATAAAGAGGCTGGTGAGTTTAATAAAAAGCAGTCGGAAGATCAAAAGGCGATCCGTGAGAAAAACAAGGTCAAACAAAATGAGCTTTATCACTCGGAAGAGAATGATCCACCACATTGGTTTACTATGTTCAAACAATTAACACTTACAGGTTTTTTTAATTCGGAAATTGGATGTACAAAGGCCCTGCGTTACGTTAAGATACCTGGTAAATACGACGGCGAATTTCCGTACAAAAAAGGAGATAAAGCCTTCGCTTAATGTTAAGCGAGTTGCTAAAAATAGGGTGCAGTTTAATAGACTGCGCCCTATTTTTTTGTGTTAAATTATTATCTTTAGCTAGTGAAATCGAAAGTATTCATCAATTTTATATTTAATAGGGGATCGGGAATGAACAGTCGTAAAGAACTTGATGCTATTATTGAGAGAAATAATGATAATGTGCGTAGACTCCATGAGATAGTCAAAGAGACTATGATGGAGGAGGCTTTGATTGTGGATCGATTGGTCCATCCTCCGAAAGAGGTTCTAAGCCGTGGGCAACGTATATCAGATAAAGTCGCACAATTTGGTGGAAGTTGGCGCTTTATTATCCTTTTTGTCTTTATTCTCGTGGTTTGGATTGCTTACAATACATTAGCGCTGAAAGACGATCAATTTGATCCTTACCCTTATATTTTGATGAACCTTGTTCTTTCTTGTATTGCAGCGTTACAAGCTCCGATTATTATGATGAGCCAGAATAGGCAAGAGGAGAAAGATCGAATGCGGGGGGAAAACGACTACTTGGTAAATCTAAAAGCAGAATTAGAAATACGAAGTCTTCACCAAAAAATAGATGTTCTGCTTGAGGAACAGATTAAAGGATTATATGAGTCTCAGAAAGAGCAATATAAGCTTATAAAGGAGTTGTGTAATAAAGTAGAGAAGTTAGAACGTAAGTTGCGTAGTTAACATCTATGATGAACAATAGATTCAAGGATTTTAATACGCTGTTTTCTTTGCTATGGTTGGTTATTGCTACAGTAATCTGGGCGGTAAGTGATTATCGTCAACATGATCTATTTTCGAAAGCTATTTCTGTGATGGTTCCTCTTGGCGCTTTTATCTTATCCACGTATCTTCTTTGTAATCTGTTATTACCTCAAACCCTTTATAAAAACAGGGGATACAGGACTGTCTTTGTTTTTGTGGAGTTGAGTACATTCGACTATACTGTGTTTTGTTTGCAATCCAGTGATATCTAAAGCATATAGTGCTAGCATTGGTATATTCGATGAAATCGTCAATGTGTATGTCGAGGAAATTTTCTGTCGGCATATTTCTTGATTTTTATCCAATTGATGCAGCGCTGGAATAGCCTGTCGGGCTACACCATAACCAATCAATCCTCCAGCTATTAAAAAAGGTTTATAGCGAGTTGGAGATACTACTTTTAGTTGAATAGGATTTACAGAATTTGTGGTGCTATCGGCTTTTAATTGAAATGTAAATAGGCAAAATAGTAGAATATAGGATAGGATAAGTTGAATGAGTTTGTACAGTATCTTTACATTTTTCGTAAAGATGTTTGTTAAGGGAAGAGAGATTAAAAAAAGTTTGACCACTGTATCAAATGTGTTGATAAGTGGTCAAATATATGGGATAAGTGGAAATAGGGTTAGCGCTCTATGTCCTTTAGGCTATTCATTTTTTTGTATTCCAAGAAACCTTTGATGTCTTCGAAATGTTCTCTGACGCGTTTATTCCCAAATTCAAAAACTTTAGTTGCCAGTCCATCCAAAAAATCTCTGTCGTGAGATACTAAGATAAGCGTTCCATCAAAATCTTGAAGCGCATCTTTTATTATATCTTTGGTTTTCATGTCCAAATGGTTGGTTGGCTCATCGAGAATTAAGACATTGACAGGCTCCAACAAGAGCTTGATCATCGCAAGTCTGGTTTTTTCGCCTCCAGAAAGCACCTTAACTTTTTTTGTTGTGTCGTCACCGCTGAACATAAATGCACCGAGCATGTCTTTTATTTTGACGCGAACATCGCCTATTGCAATCTGGTCTATGGTTTCAAATACCGTTAATTCTTCGTCGAGTAAAGCTGCTTGATTTTGGGCGAAGTAGCCTATTTTAGCATTATGTCCTACCTTCAAGGATCCTTCAAAATCAATCTCACCCATGATAGCTTTGATCATAGTTGATTTTCCTTCTCCATTTTTACCCACAAAGGCGACCTTTTCACCACGTTCGATAACCATCGCTGCCTTTTCAAATACGACATGGTCACCGTATTTTTTAGTTAGGTCTTCAACCATCACAGGGTATTGTCCCGAACGGGGCGAGGGAGGAAATTTTAAACGTAGAGCCGAGGTGTCTACCTCGTCTATCTCGATTATTTCCAGTTTTTCCAACATTTTAACACGGGACTGTACCTGGAGCGTTTTGGAATAGGTTCCTCTAAAGCGGTCAATAAACTCTTGGTTGTCCGCTATAAAGCGTTGCTGCTCTTCGTATGCTTTTAGCTGATGTAAGCGTCTGTCTTTACGGAGTTCGAGATAATGGCTATATTTAGCTTTGTAGTCGTAGATACGTCCCATCGTAACTTCAATGGTACGGTTGGTAATATTGTCTACAAATGCTCTATCGTGGGAGATGACAATAACTGCTTTGGCTGAATTGATCAAGAATTCCTCCAACCATTGAATACTCTCGATATCCATATGGTTGGTCGGCTCATCGAGAAGGATTAAGTCTGGTTTTTTTAACAAAATTTTAGCTAACTCGATGCGCATGCGCCATCCTCCAGAGAATTCGGAGGTCTGACGCGTAAAATCTGTACGTTCGAAACCTAATCCTTTGAGAACTTTTTCAACTTCGGCATCGTAGTTTGTCTCTTCTATAGAGTAGAATTTTTCACTTAGTTCGGACACCCGTTCGATTAGCTTCATGTAATCGTCAGTTTCATAATCGGTGCGTACGTTCAGCTGTTCATTGAGCATTTCTAATTCGTCACGCATCTGGTATACTTCTTCGAAGGCTTTTGAGGTCTCTTCGAAGACAGTCATATTATCTTGGGTGAGTAGGTGTTGCGGTAAGTACGCGATAACGGCATCCTTAGGTCCTGATATATTACCAGACGTAGGTTTACCAGCCCCGGCAATAATTTTTAAAAGGGTGGATTTACCTGCACCATTTTTGCCCATGAGTGCGATTTTATCATTTTCATTGATTGAAAATGATACGTCACTAAAAAGAGTTGTGCCTCCAAATGATACAGAGACATTATTTACATTGATCACTATAAACCGATATTAAAATAAGTTGCAAAGATAGCATTTAGATGTTAGATGTAAATCATCAGATTGGAGATAGTTGATAGAGATTCATACATGTTTTCGAAGCTGTATTTTAAGAGTTGGTTTTATCGTCAATAGGTTGTAAGTACAACCCGATGGTTTGTGATAAAGACAAGGATCTTGATTGATATTGTTACGATATTTTCTCTTATATATTACTCCTGCGGTAGATAGTGTCATTTTTGGGAGGTTTTATAACTTGGTTATTTTTGGTGTATTTAATATGTTTGAGTGTCAATTTTTGTTATGCGTGATTCTTTAAATTCTTTAAGGACTGTTTTTACAGCTTAGCTTTTAATGTTTGTTTGCTCTTCTAAAGCACAGACGAAAATTCCTTATTTGATGATATCAGCTATGCAAGTTGATGAGGCTTTTGAGCATCTCCAGTCGTTTTTATTGGAACAGGATTACTTTATAAAGACAATGGACAGTAGACAGAGATTTCTCCAATTTAACATAGTCGCTAAAGAAAAGGGATCATTTAAAGCGGATAGAAGATATATTTTAGACCTTTTTGTGGTGGAAAATGGAGATTCTGAAAGTAAAATACGTTTAGAGATTAATTCTGAGAAACTCGAGTGGAATGGTGAGGTGGGTAATGCTGTATACTATTATAAGGACGCAGGTATACTTAAGAATCACGATCTCTTTATGATGAAGTAATAGCCACATTAAGCAATTTTACGAAGCTATCTAATACATAATTTTACTGGAGTGGCATTTCGACCTTTTTTGTCAGCGTATTCCCTTTTTCCAATCTTGAAAAGTACTACTGGACCTTTCTCATCTAGAACTTTGACAACTTGTATAGATCATCTAGATAAAAATACAAATGTATGTAAAAGACCTAGTAATTTAAATATTGTTTCTGTTGTAATTTGGATAGCTGGTGACTTAGTTTTTAAAGGAGAGTCGATTATAGGTACCCGGGGAGGCATGATCCCCTTCCTGGAAATCAAAAGTCACATATTTTATTCCCGTTTGTTCTGTCAAAGTGAAAGTGGCTAATGCCAAATATGCACGGGCACCGGCGGATCCCATCTGTTCTGTTAAAAACTGTGATTGTTCTATTTTAACGATTAGGGTATCTGTATTTTGTCCAACAAACTTTAAATTGACTTTACCTTCATAGCTTTTATTAATTATGCTTATTGCTTTGTCAATAGAATGAAGAATATTTTGATTAGAATCGATACGGATAAGTGTATCTGCTTGATAATCATACTCCCATAAGGGGGCATCTGTATTGCTACTATCGCTGTAAGGAGATTGTTGTGTAGGAACTGTACGTGATTTAGTGTCGGTTTGATTATTACAGGACGCTAATAATAGGTATAGCAAAACAGAAGCCGTTTTAAAGAATATATTCTGAGGTGTTTTCATGCTCTATTCATTGATTATTAATAGATTAATATTTTTTAAATATAAGCGAAAAAGATATTTAAATATTATTATAAATTAAATAAAAAAAGGCGGTTGTTACAAAATGAACAAGTAAAGCTGTATTTTGTTTTTCTAAGTCTTTGGAGATGCAGCTTTATAGCAGGGAAATTTCTTGCGTAGCCTTTGACTATGGCCTGATAGAGATATTTTAGTATTCTTAGCACGACTTAACTTAATTTTTATTTATACTATTGGAGATGATATCCCATAAAAAGTCAATGAGATAAGACTGTCTTTTATTCTATGATTACAGTATCGAGATTGTGTAGTGTGACCCAATGAAATCGTGATATTAAATTTAATTCATTTAATGTTTTTTTTACATTTTTTTAACACAAAGTAAGCTGCTTAACACTGACTTAACATGTTATTAAAATTTTCTTTATATTAAAGTGTCACTTTTGTGATGATGAAAAGAATCAGACATACCATTTTTGGCGCTTGGGGAATTCTGGTATTGACTATCGTTAATAGTTGTTCTCCTAAAGACCATTCGATAAAAATGAAAGGGTCGGACACAGAGGTGAATTTAGCGGTTAATCTCGCTGAGAAATTTACGGAAATTGACCCTAGTTTTAGTATTGCTATATCGGGAGGGGGATCTGGATTGGGTATTACCTCATTGTTAAATGGGCAGGCAGATATAGCGAACTCTTCGCGTCCATTATCTGAAGAAGAAATCCAACAGTTCAAGGATAAGAATATACCGATTAAGACAGTGGTCTTTGCGGAAGATGCTACGGCTTTTATTGTTCATAAAGACCTGCCGTTGGAAGAGTTGGATCTAGAAACTTTAGGAAAGATTCTGGATGGGACAATTAAAAACTGGAAAGAATTGACGCCTCTAGATTTGCCGATTAATATCTATGGAAGGCAAAGTAGTTCGGGCACCTATTCTTTTGTGAAGAAGAAGCTCAAAATTGAATTTTCACCTGCTGCTAAGGAAATGACAGGCAATGCCCAGATTATCGAAGGTGTTAAGGTGGATAAGTCAGGAGTGGGGTATATTGGTGCAGGTTACTTGTCTGAGGATCCAGCGGGTAAGCAAGGGATACGACTTGTCAAGATAAAAGAGAGTCCGACAGCTATTGCCTATTCGCCGAATGACCTTGAGGCCATTAATAATAATAAGTATTTTTTTCAACGTCCTTTATATCAGTTTGTAATAGAGCGTTCTTGGGATAAGGTGCGGCCTTTCATTGAATTTGAACAAAGTGATAAAGGCAAGAAAATGATTAAGGAACATGGTTATTATATTAAAGACAAGTAGTCTTTGTATCTAAAAGACATAATATATTCTAATGAAGTATAAAACACGATTATCCCTGGATGTAGCATTCAAGTATATTTTCAAAATTACAGGGCTGCTTGTACTGGCAGCATTGGGTGGAATATTGGCCATGCTTGTGTACAATTCATTTTCGTTCTTTTTGGATGTGAAGCCTTTAGATTTTATTACTGGAATGGAATGGAATCCAACAGGCAAGACTCCGAAATACGGCATGCTACCTTTGATATTAAGTACGACGTTAGTGACCTTCGGAGCAATGTTGATTGCGATCCCGTTGGGTATAGGTACTGCAGCTTTTATAGCGGAGTATGCCAGTCCCCGATTAAAAAACATTTTAAAGCCTGTTATCGAGATGTTAGCAGCGGTTCCGTCTGTAGTTATCGGTTTCTTGGGTATTGTCCTAGTGGGGCCAGGTATAGCCGATCTTGCTAGTCTACCTAATGGTTTGAATGCATTGAACGGGGCAATTCTTCTAGCTGTTATGGCCTTGCCAACAATTATTACAGTAGCTGAAGATGCTATTCATGCTGTTCCGAAGACTTATAAAGAAGCTAGCTACGGCGTAGGAGCCACCAAGTGGCAGACATTGTGCCGAGTGATCATTCCTGCTGCAGCTCCAGGAATTATCGCTGCTGTGATGCTGGGTGTGGGACGTGCTATAGGCGAAACAATGACCGTACTTATGGCCACAGGAAATGCTTCTTTACTACCCGAAGGAATGTTTGACTCGGTGAAGACGATGACAGCAACTATCGCTATTGAAATGGGGGAAGTGCCTTATCGTACAACACATTATTTTGCGTTGTATGCGATTGCTACCGTTCTCTTTTTTATGACATTGATAGCCAATTTGGTTGGCGAATTTTTTATTAACCGTTTTAGAAAATATCATGCAGCTTAGAAAGTTTAATTTTACATCGATAGTTGAATGGGGTACATTGCTATTGTGTACAGGGCTTGTTTGTTTTTTTCTGATTGTTATCCTTTGGGAAATTATAGCAAAAGGAACGGGCACGTTATCTTGGGAGTTTATTGTTGACGTACCGCGAGAAGGGATGACTAAAGGAGGGATTCTGACCCCTATTTTGGGAACGGTATTGCTTACGTTGTTGACGGCATTGTTCTCCATTCCTTTCGGTGTATGTTGTGCCATTTATTTAAATGAGTATGCTGAAGACAATTGGTTGAATCGTATAATACGTGCAGCCATACGTAATTTATCTGGAGTTCCGTCAATAATCTATGGTTTGTTTGGATTAGCTTTGTTCGTTCAGGCTCTGCAATTTGGAACCTCGATGTTAGCGGCAGGACTTACCTTAGGTTTATTATCATTGCCTTATATCATTACTACGACAGAAGAAGCACTGATGCGTATTCCGGCAAGTACGCGTGAAGCAGCTTTGGCAGTGGGGGCTACCAAGTTTGAAACAATAAAAGATGTTGTACTTCCATCGGCGATGTCTGGCATTTTAACGGGCGTAGTACTCACATTATCAAGAGCGGCAGGAGAGACTGCCCCCATTTTATTTACGGGCGCTGCATTTTACATTAATGGATTAGGGGGAGCTGTTAACAATGAGTTTATGGCATTGCCTTATCATTTATACATGTTATCTACTCAACATCAATCGATAGAGGAGGTGCGGCCTATTGCTTATGGTACAGCGTTGGTATTAATTATTGTTGTCTTTTTATTAAACTTGACAGCTTTCTATATACGTTACAAATACAGGAAAAATGAAAACTAAGTTATCTGCAGAAAATCTAGAGATAAGTTTTGGAGCTAAGGAAGTCTTGAAAAAGATCAATGTTTCATTCCAAGAAAATGAAATTACAGCCCTAATAGGACCGTCTGGATGCGGCAAGAGCACATTGTTACGGAGCTTTAACCGTATGCATGATCTTTCTCCTGATGCTAAGATTACAGGAACGCTCAAATTAGAAAATCTAGACCTTTATGACAGAACTATTCCTGTTACAGAGATTAGAAAGCGAATAGGTATGGTTTTTCAAAAAGCTAATCCGTTTCCAAAGAGTATATTTGAGAATATCGCATATGGCTTAAAAATTAATAATCTCCCGCACGGAAAGGACGTTATAGAGAAAGCACTTAGAGAAGCGTTTTTGTGGGATGAAGTTAAGAATGATTTAAAAATGCCGGCAACACGACTTTCGGGAGGGCAACAGCAACGACTTTGCATTGCTCGAGCAGTAGCTTTACGTCCTGAAGTCATTTTAATGGATGAACCTTGCTCTGCATTGGATCCTGTTAGTACTTTAAAGATTGAAGAACTGATATCGCACTTAAAAGAGAAATATACGATTGTAATTGTCACGCATAACATGCAACAGGCGCAGCGGATTGCAGATAAAACAGTTTTTATGTATTTGGGAGAAGTTAAGGAAGAAGGGCCAACGAGTCAGATATTCAATGCACCAAAAAATGAAATGACATTAAATTACATTAATGGTAATTTTGGCTAGCGGGTAGGGGTACGTTAGAATCCGACTTTGAGATCTACTTTTGGATCATGCTGAAGCGTGTACTCTGATTAATATGACAGATTACACGCTTTATATTTCAGCGACAAATACTTTTTGAAGCCAAAAGATAATCTATTCTGTCTGAAAGGATTTTTAACATACGTTATTCGATATATCCGGTCTTTTTACATGATCTTGTTAGTGGTTTTACCTTGAAAGTCTACTAATAATTCCAACCCTATTACAGGACTGGCTGTTAGTAAATAGTTGTTTGTTATTAGGATAACATTTGCAATGATAGCTTAGCCGTATTCTTCTGTAGGATGAATCCTTTTGAAATCTTTGCCTCTTGTTGGCGTTTATCACTATAAAAGGTATAATTCGGCTGTATGTTTGGGCTTCAGAATCTTTGTCAAATAGCAACGATTGTCCGTTGGTGAGTGGAGGCGTAGTGTTGATCGAAAATTTACTTTTCATCTATTTTCAGATCACTTTGTATAGATAGCTAGTTATATCCAAACAATTGTAGCCTATAATTGTTGTTGAGTTAATGTAATCGCAACCCATTAGATTATGAGAAATTTCTTATGTATAATATCAAACGTATTGCTTTTAACCACGATCGGTTGTAACTCGATCCCCAAAGAGGGGGATACAATTTATTTTGGTGGACCTATTTTAACAATGGAAGATTCGCGTCCAGAGGTGGAAGCTCTCGTTGTGAAAGATGGGAAGATTGTTTTTGTCGGCGAAAAAGCTGAAGCACTCAAATGGTCAGGAAAAGGTACATTAGAAGTTGACTTAAAAGGTGAAACTATGTTGCCTGGTCTTATCGATGTTCACAGTCATATAACTTCCCGGGTGGGAATGTCCCAAGCTGTGGATTTGTCTCCTAGTCCCTACGGAGCGGTAGATGACATACCTCTTTTACAAGAAGCTATCAAGAACTATATTTTAGAAAAGAAGTTACCCAGACAAGCTCCAATATTAGGTAATGGTTATGATGATGCTATTATGAGCGAGCACCGACATCCTACAAGGAGCGAATTGGATGCCATTAGTCAGACCCATCCTATTATTATCGTTCACGCTTCGGGACATGCCAGCGTAGCGAATACAGCGATGTTCGAGTTGTTAGGGATTAATGAAGATGTTAAAGATCCGCAAGGAGGACATTATGGTAGGGATTCAAAAACTCAACTGCTGAACGGTAAAATGGAGGAAAATGCTAGTTTTCAGGCGTTGATGAAGTTGACTAGGTTGCTGCCTAAACCGACAAAGACGGATAGCTTGTCAGATGAGTTAAAGAATTTTATTGCTGCTCAAGATGAATGGCTAAGTTATGGTCAAACAACAATTTGCGATGGGCGTACAATGGGAGTCGGGCTAGATTTATTAAAAGAGGCTGCAGTAAAAAAGATATTAAAGGCAGATATCGTTTACTTTCCGGATTTTGAAGCAAATAAAAAGGATTGGGAGGTCTTGGCAAAAGAATACATGCGTTACGAAAATAGGTTGAAGTTGGGCGGCTTTAAATTTTCGGATGACGGTTCTCCTCAAGGTAAGACCGCATGGCTTACTCAGCCTTATTTGATCCCACCAGAGGGCCAGACCAAAGACTATAAAGGATTTCCTATTTTTACAGACGAATCATTATACGCTGATCTGAAGACTATTTTTTCAAAAGGAATTACGGCTCAACTCCACGTCAATGGTGATGCGGCGATAGACCAGGCCATTCGGGTAATCGGAAAGCTTAAAGAGGAAGGTGTTTATAAACCAGAGATGCGGGCTACTTTAATACATGTACAGAATAGTCGCCCCGATCATTTAGCGAAAATAAAGAAATTGGGAGTTATTCCCTCTTATTTTTCATCGCACGTGTATTTATGGGGAGATTGGCATTACCAAAGCGTATTTGGACCAGAGCGTGCCGCTTTTATAAGTCCTGTTGGGGCTGCGAAAAGAGAAGGTGTCCTTTTCACTATGCACCATGATGCTCCTGTCACTCCGCCGGATTTATGGATGGACATCTTCGCCTCTGTCAATAGGACAACACGCTCGGGAATGATTCTTGGGGCAGATCAAAGGATAAGCGTATGGGATGCGCTAAAAGCAGTTACGATAAATGCTGCTTACCAATATCAGGAAGAGGATAAGAAAGGATCACTGCAGTCGGGTAAGTTGGCCGATCTCATTATAGTGGATCAGAATCCTTTAACCATTGATCCCAAAGCACTAAGGTCTATACGTGTTATGGAAACCATAAAAGAAGGTAATACCGTATTCAAACGCGAAAGACTATGAGAGCATTAATATTACTAGCCGCAGCCTTGATAATTCTTAAGAGCACTTATGGGCAAGGACATTATAATGGATCTTCCTTTAATCCCAATGACTACTTTGCACCTCATGCTGGTATTATTATTCCAGTTTGGTATGGATTTGCTAATATGGATTATTACAATAAGGTGGGTGAAAAGTCTGACCAACTTATTAATCCCGTACCGGGAAACCCCACTACGTTAAATATCAAGCAAAATGTCAAAACACATTCATTTATCCTAATGGCCATTTATGGTGGGAAAGGTAAAATTTTAGGGGCGGATTGGGGGATGATGATCATACCTACGCTTAATAGTCCTACTGCTAGCATTGCATTGGACTATTATACCCAACAAACTGGATCAGGCAATTATACATTTACCAATAAAAGCCTTGGTATCGGCGATATGTATATTCAGCCGGTATGGCTTTCCTGGAAGCAGAATAAAATGCAATATGCTTTAAATTATGGGGTATGGGCACCTACAGGAAAATACGAACCTAATAGTCTAGATAACGGGGGACATGGTTACTGGTCTCAGAATATTCGGGGAGCTGCAAAATATAAACCTATTGGAAAAGTCGGTATCACGTTAGCAGCAACTTTGGAGATAAATCATTGGCAAAAAGATACCGATTTCAAAGAGGGAAGTCATCTTACTGTTGATGGTGGCGGCACGTATCTTTTGAGTTCACGTGGTGACGAAGTTGGTGTTTTTGGTCATTATACGCAACAGATATCTGATGATAAAGGCAATACGGGAAGTTTTTTATCTGATAAGATAGCTGGGATCGGTGGCTTTGTTTCGTATTGGATTGTTCCAAAAAAAGTTGGTGCCATGGCTCGTGTGACCCAGAACTTTTCTACGGAGAGCAGATTTGGTGGTATTGCTTTTCAAACAGGGTTCAATATATTGATATCTACATCTCCCCATTAAGTTTTATCGTTTATTTTTTAAGTGTTTAATATTATGGTCTTTTAGTAGACTTTGCACAGCAGGAGGAAAAGGGTTCCAAACAGAACTCTGTGACAAAAAAATCTTTCTCAAGGAGAAAGCAAATTGCAAGAGATTCGTCGTCAGCAAAGCTAGGATTCGATTCGGAGGAGACTTACCTGGAAAGTCAGATACTTTCCTCTAGACTCACTAATACTCACGAAACAACAAAAGCTCGTCGAAGAGTTAAACTTCCTTAGGAGTAAAGATCCTTTGTTGATTGCTAAAAAGTGGCTTAAGGTCGATTACTTAAGAAATATTAATAAAGTCGTACCGGTTGCTCCTTTTGCAGATATCCTATTTACTTATTTTTAACGCGATAGTTAGCTGCTCTGCAAAGGAGCGTGCTGCAGTTACTGCACAGAATGTATCCAGCAATTGGAAGTCAATTTTGAATTTAAGACAGCTTCTTTGATCATTTAACAAACAGGGGGGAATTGGTTGTTGCTGTGGCGAGATCAGATTATTCTTAGTGTTAATGAGCAAGATGCCATATGGGCAAATAAAGAAGCGAGCGAATTGATTGAAACCTATCGATCGCGTATAGCTGATGCTATAAACCAATATCGGGATGAACATAGCCTTAGCCGATTGTTAACCTCAATAGGGTTTGCCCAGCAGCTAGAAAGTCGTTCATTGGTGATTAACAGTTTTCATCCGGAATTTGGCTATGTCTAGTTACCATATCTTAAGGGTGTTGCTTCTAGCTTTTTTTGTGTTCATATTTGCCCGGCTCAGAGTTGTTTATATTTCAGGGGACTTTAGTCTTTATCGGTGTGTTATTCGCCTTAAGTTCAGCAGGAGCTCTCGGGTAAAATAGTAGCGGGGCTAATGTTGACTTACATGCGCTCTTTCTTAATTCAAGTCAATGCTTATACGAAGCATCTCCATAAGCAGGCTATTATCTATTTTGAGCTACATAAACACATTATGTATGTATTTCATGAAGCGGGTATTGAGATGGTCTTTCCAAAGTATTATGCAATTAGAGATCGTACTGTAAAAGACATACTGAAAAAAATATAGGAGTGCACCAAAGAGTCCTTTTAGAGTGCGGTTCACAACGGAGGAAGATATGAATAAACGAAATGTTTAGATTATGAGCTTTTACAGTGAAGGGTATTTCGGTAATCTATTCCCCACTTGGCGATTTCGTCGATGATCGGGCCCAGGGTGCGACCGTATTCTGTTATTTCGTATTCTACGGTAATAGGTTTCGTATTCAAGACAGTTCTTTTGATCAATTGGTTCAACTCGAGATCCTGAAGTTCTTTGGATAACATCTTAGCTCCAATACCGTTAACTTCCCGTAGCAATTCCATAAAACGGAGTTTGTCGACTATCATTAAGGTGCCTAGAATGTGAAATTTCCATTTTCCAGCCAATATTTCCATGGTATCTCTGATAGCTAATGTCCTTACTTTACAAATTTCAGAAGAGTATCTTGTGGTATCTTTTTTCATTACAAATAAGTCTTTATTTATGCAAAATTAGTAAAGCAAAAGATAGTTTCCAATAGGATACTACTTTCCAATCGGAAAGTAATATCAATTGTATAGTTTGTTGGTGCTACATTTGCAGGATGAAAGGCAGATTTCTTTTTTAAGTTATAGGACATTCTGTTTTGATGAATTTTTTAAAAAAACAACATAGAAAAATGAAAAAAATTACAATTTTAAGCGTTGCTTCAACCATTTTATTCTTTTCTTGCCAAGGACCATCAGGAGACAAAGCTGCGACAGCAGAAACACAAGAGATTGCGGAACAAAAGGGGGATACTTATACACTCGATGCTGCTAATAGTACGTTGAAATGGACAGGATTTCATAAGGGAGGACTTAATCCTAGATTTGGTATCCTAAAGAGTGAAGGTATCCTTACTGCAGAAAGAAACGAAGTAACAGGAGGAACATTTACAATAGACATGCATTCTCTTCTTACGGATAGTACTTCGGTAGATCCAGCTATTTCAGGAGGAAAGACTTCGAATGATCTAGATGCACATTTGAAAAATGAAGACTTTTTTGATGTTGGTAAGTATCCTACTGCCAAATTCGAAATAACAAAGGTTGTTGCGTTCGATCGAACAACTACGAGCGTTGTCGAAGGAGCAAATAACACTATAAGTGGAAACTTAACGATTAAAGATAAGACAGTAAATGTCACCTTCCCAGCAAAAATTACTGTTGATGCCAATGGTATAAACATCTTTTCCAAATTTACTATTAACAGGCAGAACTGGGGATTGACTTACGGTACAGAAGGTGATGCTAAAGACTGGATGATTGCTCAAAATGTAGATATTGAGCTTTCTGCCGACGCAAAAAAGAAGTAAGAAGAGATTTCTAGGATATTAAAGGAAAGCGCCGATGATGCTACTTTTGAACATCATCGGCGCTTTCCTTTAACTATATTCGGGGCTGTATCAATACATTCTTGGTACGCACATCCACAGGGTTGTTGGCATTGACTATCGGAGTGCTATACTGTTAGAAACTTCTGTACTTTATCGTGTCAAGTTTGGATTTCATTTCTTTATCCTATTTATAGGAACTGCAATACTAGAATTAGCTGCTTATTAATAGCCGAATTTTCCTTTTTTAGATTACTTTTGCGCTATTGATACAAGTGCTTTCCGTGATGTGATGATTTCGTTATTAGAAGTAAAGATGATAATTGTTGGTATTCTGGGGTGAGATAAAAGGTTTAATTAAAATATATAAATAGGTATTGTGTGATGGAAAAACACAGAATTTACACTTTTCTCGAAGAGATTCGAGTAAATATTGCTAAAGATGTAAATCCTTTGGCCGTCAAAGAGGCTTACGAAATGGTTGATGCTGTTATTAAAGAGCAGGATTTTTACCATCACACGCCTTATTTTCTTTCTGAGTGGATCGTACTCAAAGGACAGGTCTTACGAAATGATTCCGAATCACTAGGTTATTTCGATCGCTTTTTGGATAATATTATGTATGATAGCGCCACCGGAGTTTACGAAGCTTTTGTTTTTCAAAAAGCAAAAGTTTAAAATATTATGATTTATAGGTGTAGGCAATCTAAAGGCGACTAATCCCCAGCACCTCTTAATTTGTGTTAAATTGAACTCATTTACTGAATTAAGAGGTTCACAAATAGGTTGATGAATACGTTGTTTATAAGGTCTACAAAAAATGCTCCTACCATAGGAACGATTAAGAAAGCTTTGTGCGATGGACCATATCTATCCGTAATAGCTTGCATGTTGGCTATTGCAGTAGGTGTAGCTCCCAATCCGAATCCACAGTGCCCCGCAGCGAGTACAATAGCATCATAATCTTTTCCCATCACCCGATATGTTACAAATATTGCAAAGAAAATCATCATCAATGTTTGCAAGAGTAATATAATTAGTACCTGTGTCGCTAAGCCTGAAAGTTGCCAGAGTTGCAGCGACATCAACGCTATGGTCAAAAACAAATATAAACCTGTATTACCTAAGACATCGACAGCATGATCGTTGACGATATATGTTGTTGTACGGGATAGAATATTGCGGATAATAACACCAATTAATAGGCTCCATACAAAGTTTGGAAGTTCAAAAGAAGTTCCCTTCATAATAGTATACAATATTTGACCTATTGTTACGCAGGTAGCAAGCATAGTCAACGTTTCAATTACGTTCCGTACATTCATGCGACGTTTCGATTCGGGGTATTCAAAGGCTTCTTTTGGTGGAGCAATATTTGACTTGATCTGAGCAGAAGGAAATATGTTACTCTTTCGAAGTAAAAACTTAGCAACTGGACCACCAATTATTCCTCCCATCACTAATCCGTAAGTTGCGCAAGCTAGAGCTAATTCCATTGCTCCTTCTGTTCCAAAGGTGCTGGTTAGGTTTTCTGCCCACGCAGCGCCTGTACCATGCCCACCTGTAAGTGTGATCGATCCGGCGATAAGGCCATAGCTAGGGTCTAATCCCACTAATTTGGCGACGGATATGCCAAAGGCATTTTGAAGAAAAATAAAGGTGCCCGTGATACCTATAAATACCAGTAAGGGTTTTCCACCTTTTTTTAGCTTCGCAAAGTCAGCGCTTAAACCAATAGACGAAAAGAAAATCAACATCATTGAGGTCTGTAATGATCCATCAAATTGAAAGCTTATTCCATAAAAGTGATACGCTAAATAAAGCAAGATAGCAACTAAAAAGCCACCGACGACAGGCTCAGGTATATTATAATTTTGAAAGAACTTTACTTTTTTTACGACATAAAAACCCAAAAGAAGTACTAAACAAGCAGAAGTGAGTGTCTCAAATAATCCGAAAACCATATAATTTTTTTTACTTGCGTTGAAAAATAAGTGGAATGTAAAAGTACTAATTAATTGTCACTTCATCCTTTTGTCTTAAATTTGAATTTTATTATACGTTGTTTTATAATTATATATGCCGAATATTAGTAAGGAAGGTCAGAGGATGTGGGAGACAAAGGGGGACCATTGGGCTATTTGTCCTGGATGTCAGGGACGTGGTAAGAAAAGCAGACGTCTCACAAAAAAGGCCAAGCTCCGCTATCAATCAGAATTGGCTCAATACGAAAAGATGAAAGGCGGGCGAGTAGAACCTTTGCGCCCCAAAGGGCATCTATATACATGTCCAGATTGTAGTGGTTCTGGATTGATACCTTCCATTCATCCAAGTTTAGCTTATGAAGAAAAATATCCGCATGTGGCAATTATAGGTGGTGGTATAGGCGGTGTTGCGCTTGCGGTAGCTTGTCTGCACAGGGGAATTCCCTTTACTTTATATGAACGTGACAATAATTTTGATGCACGTTCGCAGGGATATGGATTGACGTTGCAGCAAGCTAGCAAGGTGATTGATGGATTTGGGATCTCGTATTTGGATAAAGGAGTCGTATCAACAAGGCATGTTGTTCATACGACAACTGGAAAAGTGATTGGTGAATGGGGGGTCCGAAAGTGGAAGAGCTCAGCCTCAGGATATTCTCCGAAGCGCAGTAATGTGCACATTGCACGTCAATCTTTGCGGTTGGCGCTCCTAAAGCAATTAGGAGGACCTGAATCGGTAAAATGGGGGCATCAGTTAATTGATTTTAAACAAACAGAAAATAAGGAAATAGAATTACACTTTCTTGTGAATGGAAGTAAAAAGCAGGCAACTGCGGACATGTTAGTTGGCGCTGATGGCATCCGTAGTATAGTAAGGAGGTTGTTGATCGGAGATAAAATCAAACCACTGCGTTATCTTGGGTGTATTGTGATATTGGGGATATGTCCCTTGTCTGCTATCGAATCAGTAGAAAGTCCGCTTTTGGATTCAGCAACAGTATTCCAGACGGCCAATGGCAATGAACGTATTTATATGATGCCATATACATCCGATTCGGTTATGTGGCAACTTAGTTTTCCTATGTTAGAAAGCGATGCAAAGGAACTAAGTGGGCGGGGTCCAAAAGCTCTCAAAGAAGAAGCCTGTCGTAGGACACCATGGCACGATCCTGTTCCTCAGATTATAAATAATACTCCCGAAGAACAGATTTCAGGTTATCCTGTTTATGACCGGGAGTTATTAGATCTAGGCTCATTACAAAACTCGGGCATAGCGACGCTGATTGGGGATGCAGCTCATCCGATGAGTCCATTCAAAGGCCAGGGCGCCAATCAGGCTTTATTAGATGCGCTCGCATTGGCTAGGGCAATCTACAGCGGATGTCAATATCTATCTTGGAAAAATATAGATGTCAGGGCTCATATTTTAGCCGAATTCGAAGAAAAAATGCTTGAGCGCAGTGCTCCTAAGGTTAAAGATTCGGCAGATGCAGCCCAATTTCTTCATTCCGAGTTGGTATTGCAGGAAGGAGATCGGCCCAGAGGAACATGTTTTAAGAATGCCTGTCATACCCTGGAACAGCATGGCTAAAAAGTATAGATCCGATAGAAATAACATCGGTTAGATTTTCCCAATGTTCAGATTAAGGCATCATCTTTTTAGATTTCATTTTGTTGAATATATGGGAGCGTTAAGGGGATTTGTTGTGGTAAGCAATCTTTTTCGTTAATTTGCGCTTATGTCAGCGCAAACAAACCCTTATAGAATATTTTCCAAAGAGATTTTAGCTGTCTGGAAGCTTCAAGAGGTATCTTATGTCAAAGTTGAAGAGTTGTCATCCGTAGATGGGGTTACTTTTTATGAGTTGATTCCAGACTCCGAACTTTTAGATGCCGGAGCAAACGAGACGCTTTATCCGATAGATTCGGAAGATGTGGATGATATGTTACTATCTAGTGCCCCTATTAGATTTGTCGTACATCAAGTTTATTTGGAGGAGTAATAGATGTCCGATTTCTAGTCCACTTTATTTAAAAATAAGTACAGCTATTTGGTTTCGCAAATTTGAGGGAATTACTTGTTTAGGACAGGAGAAGAGGCTTCATTTATTGGGTTTTACGGTGATCTCGAGCCTCGGTATAGGAATTGTTGTGCAGGTCATCGAACGGTGCTGGTAAACCGGGGTAACCACGGAGGTCACAACAGATGAAAATAATATCATTCCAAGCATCCAATACTAATGCCGAATATTTTAGGTTAGGATTTAAAGTGTCGTTTTCCGAAAATTTCCATGCCATAGTTATTACCTATCGTGATGGCGAGCATGAACTTATTACCACTTTAGTTACATTAGATAAGAGTGGATATATTATTGATCAGCTAGATATTGCCAATAATGAAGTTGCTGAATCCGGTTCTTTGTTTGCTTTTTATTAACAGATCCATGAATGTCGATTACCACAAGAACGCTGCGATAGCATTTACGGCTACCGGTAATTATTTTGAATTAGCGATTGCAGTAGCAATAGCCGTTTTTGGGGTGCATTCTCCACAAGCATTTTTTTGGGTAATAGGACCGCTGATTGAAGTACCAGTCTTAATTCTTTTAGTAAGAACCAGCCTTTGGTTCCGACGTAGGTACCATGGCTAACAAGAGTTTTCTCAAAAGTATGGATTAGCCATACCACAGGTCGATAAATATCTGGTAAGTCAGCAATTCATTAATTTTTTTGGTGATATTTCGGATCAATCGATTTTAATCCTATTATTTTTCTAAAAAAAAATTATGTAGTTTGGTAACTTTAGTTACAAAAGAGAGGTTCTAGTATACTTATGTTTGTTTAAACATGTTATGAAGTTATGGAAGAATTACTAATAAAGACATATGGAGACATATTTGAGGAAAATCTTATAGAAGAGATTCTTCAGGTGTCTAAGGCAATGGAGTTCAAAGAAGGAGATGTGTTGATAGATTACAATCAGTATATTAAAACTATGCCCTTGCTGTTGTCTGGCGCGATAAAAGTAATGCGTGAAGACTATGATAGCGGCGAATTGTTACTTTATTACTTAGAACGTGGTGATACATGTGCGATGACAATGACTTGTTGTTTGGGAGGAAAGAAAAGTGAAATACGTGCAATAGGTGAAGTGCCAGGTGTTATTTTGATGATTCCTGTCCAAAAGATATCGGAATGGATCGGTAAATACAAAAGTTGGATGGCTTTTGTATTTGAAAGCTATAATAATCGTTTCAACGAACTACTTAATGCAATAGATACCATTGCTTTTATGGATATGAATGATCGACTTTTAAATTACCTATTCGAAAAGAGCAAAATAGAAAATAGTACGATAGTATATAAGACACATCAAGATATTGCCAAAGAATTGAATACTTCGCGGGTAGTTGTATCTAGGCTATTGAAAGTCCTGGAAAAAGAAGGCCGGATAAAGCTTAACCGGAATAGTATCGAGATTCTTCTCAAATAATTTTAAAGCCTTATAAATTTGTAAGGCTTTAATCATAAGTGTATAGTTATTTCATGATCCACAAGCTCTCGGATCCAAACTATATTATGCATATTTTTGATCTTAAATGGCGCACATGCTGCTTTGTGATCAATCGTGTTTATGCAGCCTGTGGAGCATGGATATTTCTTATGTAACAAAAGTAACTGATAGTATAAAAAAAGTTCAAGACCTTTGTCGAAAATTAATTGATGATGGAAATAATTTTGTCACCCTGGCCTTGGTATGTAAGTGGGCCCCTTATAGCGATCACGATGTTTATATTGCTGTATCTAGGAAAGAGCTTTGGTATGTCGTCAAACCTGCGTACTATTTGTACGATGTGTGGAGCGGATAAGACGGCGTCATTTTTTAAGTTTGATTGGCGAAGCCAAAAGTGGAATCTATTGGTTGTATTAGGGGCCGTTGTTGGTGGGTTTATCGCTTCAAATTATTTGGGAGCAGGTCAATCACCAGAGCTCAACCCTAAAACAATCACACAGCTGGAGGCCATGGGGATTCAAAGTGCTGGAAAAGATTATGTGCCTACCGAGATTTTTGGCGATGAAGCTTTTAGTGATCCAAAAATACTGGCATTACTGATTATCGGTGGCCTTTTAGTAGGTTTTGGTGCTCGTTATGCAGGAGGATGTACATCTGGTCATTCTATTTCAGGGATTAGTAATTTACAGTTACCCTCATTGATTGCAACAATCGGTTTCTTCGTTGGTGGTATCATTATGATTCACCTTATTTTTCCACTTTTATTCTAATTTTTAACATGAGAAATATATTATTTTTACTTGTTGGGGTATTCTTCGGGATATTAATGTTCAAATCTGAAGCCGCATCATGGTTTAGAATCTATGAAATGTTTAATTTTCAATCTTTTCATATGTTTGGACTGATGGGGACTGCCTTAGCAACAGGTATGGTATTGGTACAAATTATAAAGAGAAAGAAAGTAAAAGATATAGATAATAAAGTTATTGTAATAGCGGATAAAGAAAAGTCGATTACTCGCTATTGGGTAGGAGGTACGATTTTTGGATTAGGTTGGGCATTAGCTGGTGCATGTCCAGGTCCAATATTTGTCTTAACAGGAGCTGGTTATTCACCTATATTAGTCGTATTGGCAAGCGCTTTATTAGGGACATGGATTTATGGATTATTAAAAGATAAATTGCCTCATTAAGACTTTATTCACGGCAGTTTTAATATAATCAGAAGGCGGACTAATCAATTTAGTTCGCCTTTTTGTTATAATATTAACGTCTTGGGATGTGAAAACAGGGTAGATTTGAATAATGTGTGGTTATATTTATATTATTTTAGTGCATCCGAAGTTCATCCAGTATATTTGAACTTAATCTAAACCACCGTGAAAAAAGCACATTTTATATTTGCCTTTCTATTCAGTTTTATGTATGCTTCCGCTCAAGACATTAGCTTGTCCGGAACAATTAAAGAGTCCGCTTCAAAGGCGCGTATCGCAGACGCCAGTATTTCATTATTTGATGAAAATAAAAAATTAATTGTTGGGGCGATGAGTAATGATGCGGGTGAATTTGATCTTAAAAAATTAAAATCCGGTTCCTATGTATTAAGCATTAAATTTATTGGGTATACTCAAAAGGACACAACAGTACAACTATTAAAAAACAGAAAGCACGATTTAGGCGATATATTTCTCATTTCTGGACATCAACAGATTAATGAAGTGAATGTCATAGCTTCAAATAGTGGTCAACAGCATCAAAGTGATAAACAGGTTTATCAAGCAAATCAGTACAAATCTGCGGTAGGAGGTACTGCTTTAGATATTATTAAAAACTTGCCATCCATAACCTTAGATGGTAACGGTGAATTATTGGTAAGAGGTAATAAAGGTTTAATAGTCCTTATTAATGGTACACCGACGCTGTTAGATGCACAGACTATCTTGAACCAGGTATCGGCAAATGATGTAAAGGAAGTCGAATTTATCAGCAGTCCCCGTGCTCAATACGACCCCGATGGAAAGGGAGGAATGATTAACATCAAAACAAATAAGCCATCAAGTGATGGTTTCGCCTGGTTGATGAATCTTCAATATGGCTTACCAAGTATAGACGATTACGACAATTTAGAAAGGCAGAAGCGATTTGGTTCGGATATATCGTTCCAGTACAAAAGGAATAAACTAGATATTCAGGGCTCGTTAAATTATTTGCGAAATGACAATGCCGGTTTTCGTGATGGGTATGTGTATACTATTATTGGAGACAAAAAGACAATGTTTCCTTCACAAGGAGAACGAAGTTTTGATAAATATAACTATGGCGCACGGCTAAATACGACTTATCAGTTTGCCGACAATCAAAAAATCCAACTTGGTTTTTTAGCGTCGAAGAAATTTCAAGATAGAGTAGCTGATATTTACTATAATAATCAATCTATATCTACAATCGATGGATCTACCATTCATCGGCTACGATACTTCAATCCAAACTTACAGAACAAACAGGGAAAATTTTATCTAGTGGATTTGAATTATCAATTGTCTCTAAATAAAAAGCACAGTCTTGATATTGGTTTGGTATATGAACACGCAGACATATATGGCTCCACCAATAATGGAAATATTGAGAATGGAAATGATACTATCCAATGGACTCGAAATACATACACCAATCCACTGAACGGTGTAAGAGCCTCAGCACAGCATCAGGTTAAATTAAGTGACAATTCCGAGCTGATCTCCGGCTACCAAATTCGTAGAGATGGTCAGCGAGGGGATTTCAGATATCTCGGCAGGGAATACGGACAGCGAGATTTTGAACTTATCCCGGAGTTTTCCGGTAAGATGAATGCAGAAAATATCGTTCATGCTTTATTCTCTCAGTTTAATCGTTCATACACTAATACCAATATTGCCTTGGGGCTTCGTTATGAATTCTACAAGCGTGACGTATTATTGGTAGATGCTAAAGAAGAATACCCTTATCAGACGCATCAACTTTATCCTAGTTTTGATATCAAACACAAGCTAGATAAAGGTTGGGAGTTGAAAATGTCTGCGTCAAGAAGGGTGCAGCGAAATAATAATTTCGAGTTAAATCCCATTCCGGAACGAGAGCATTCAGAGACATTGGAACGTGGCGATGCCGAGTTACTGCCTGAGTTTGTTACTAATTTTGAAACTGGAGTTATTAAAAAGTTTATGCAGGGTCTTCTATTCTCTAATGTGTACTATCAACATAGTAAAAACCCTATCCAACGTATTAATTCGGTGTATGCGGATACCATTCTTCATCGTGTATTTACCAATGCTGATTATGCAAGACGTTATGGGTTAGAAGTGGGTGGAGAGTGGAAACCTACTTCATCACTTAAACTACTATTGGGTGCAAATACCTATAATTATAAGATAGAAGGAGCGGTGTTGGACTATGTAAACGCCTACAAAAATTCGGATTGGGTTTACGCTATTAATGCTTCGGGTATGCTAAACTTACCTCGTCAATGGACTGCTGCAGTTGATGTCAATTATTTGAGTGATCGGCCTACTTTACAGGGCATAGACAGTCGATTTATAACCCCCAATTTTAGCTTGTCAAAATCTTTTTATCAAGGAGCCGTAACAGCGCAAGTCCAATGGAAGAATATAGAGTTGGGAAATTGGGGTGTTAATGAACAACGCATTACAACCTATGCAAATGATTTTTTCACCACTACAAACTATGTGTACGAAAAGAATATCATTTTGCTCAATCTGAATTTCAACATCAAGAAACTAAATAATATACTCCGATTGCCGAAAAGTGAATTCGGTGAAAAAGAGTTTTAATTGCTTTATCCAAAGATCCTATGTCACATCCCCTGTCGGATAGGCTTTTTTGTGTCAAACCGATCCGCCAACTGGCGGATCATGAAATTACTTTTCGACCGAAATAGTGATTTTTTGACTGCACAATATCTTGCTATGTAACAAATGTGACTGTAGTCCCGCTCACTCTTCCTGACCTTTGTATCAGCAAATTAAAATAGTCATGGAAATTGTTGGATATATAGCATCCATTTTGATCGGAGTTTTATTGGGATTGATCGGTGGTGGAGGTAGCATTCTTACCGTACCCGTTTTGGTCTATCTTTTTAGTATTTTACCCGTTACCGCTACTGCCTATTCCTTATTTATCGTGGGTACGACCAGTATTGTGGGCTCCGTTACCTACTTCAAGAAAGGTTTAGTGAATATAAAGACTGCAGTAGTTTTTGGAATACCTTCCATAGTTGCGGTCTTTTTGACGCGAAAATACATCTTAACCACGATTCCTGACAGCTTATTTACGCTCGCTGGATTCGAAGTCACCAAGGATATTTTCCTGATGGTTCTTTTTGCTGTATTAATGGTCGTGGCGGCCTATACGATGCTGAAAGAGAAGAAGTCCGAGGTCAAGAAGTCTATAGAGCCACAAAAATTTAATTACCCTATGATTCTGTTGGAAGGATCATTTGTAGGCGTATTGACCGGGCTTGTAGGTGCCGGAGGAGGATTTTTGATTATTCCAGCTTTGGTTTTATTTTCCAAGTTACCGATGAAAGAAGCTGTTGGAACGTCTCTAGTAATCATAGCCGCCAAATCACTAATAGGATTTACAGGAGAATTGGGGCACACGCAATTAAACTGGACATTTCTTTTACTACTGACATCATTGTCTATCGTTGGGATTTTTATCGGTTCGTACCTTACAAAATTCATCAATAGCGATAAGTTAAAGCCCGCTTTTGGTGTGTTCGTCCTGATTATGGGGATATATATTCTTGTTAAAGAAATCTGGTTTTAACACCTATTCCCTTGTGTAACAAAAGTAGCTGATAGGTCATCACCCAATTCCGAAATTTGTATCAATAAATAATAGAATAGTAAACCATTAAAATTTAAATAGTATGTTTTTTCAACACGTATACGACAAGACATTAGCACAAGCAAGTTATATTATCGGATGTCAGGCGAAAGGAGAGGCTATCGTAATCGATCCTAAACGCGATATAGATACTTACTTAGAAATTGCTGCTCAAAATGATTTAAAAATCACCAAAGTAACTGAAACGCATATTCATGCAGATTTCTTGAGTGGATCTCGCGAATTGGTAGCCTTGACAGGCGCTGAGTTATTGCTTTCTGATGAAGGTGGTGCTGATTGGCAATATGAGTTTGCGCACACCGGCCTAAAACATGGTGACGTGATTACCTTAGGAAATCTGACGTTAGAAGTCTTACATACACCAGGTCATACTCCTGAAAGTATCAGCTTCTTGCTGACGGATCATCCGGCAACTTCCGAGCCTATCATGTTGTTCACAGGAGACTTTGTTTTTGTGGGTGATGTAGGTAGACCTGATTTGCTAGAGAAAGCCGCAGGTATGATCGGAACACAAGAGAAAGGAGCAAAGCAATTGTTTGAATCGATCAAATACTTTATGAGTTTACCGGACCATGTACAAGTATGGCCAGGTCACGGTGCAGGTTCTGCTTGTGGTAAGGCATTGGGTGCTGTGCCTAGTTCCACTGTAGGTTATGAAAAAATAAGGAACTGGGCTTTGCAATACAGCGACAACGAAGCGTCATTTACAAAAGATCTGTTGGATGGTCAGCCAGAGGCACCTAAATACTTTGCGATGATGAAAAAGTTGAATAAAGTGGATAGACCCATGTTGACCAGCGTACCTCAGCATAAGAAGTTGTCAAGAGAAGAGTTCTTGAAAGTTTATCAAGAAGGCATGTTGATTATTGACACACGGAATAAAGTAGCGTTTGCTAAAGGCTATTTACCGAATACATTGAATATCCAAGGAAACAATTCATTTGCCAACTGGATGGGGTGGATAGTAAGTTATGATGTTCCTTTTGTGCTTATTGCCGAAGCGTCAGCAATGGAAGATCTCACGCGCAAACTGATGCGCATTGGATTGGACAACATCTATGGCTTTATAGATGTCGGTGAAAATTTAGGAATCGATCTACAAACTGTGGATGTCATCGATATGGATCAATTTGAGTCGGCGATCCGAGAAGACAATGTACTGGTCGTGGATGTGCGTAATGAGAAAGAATTTGAGGCTGGACATATTGAGGGCGCTATGCATGCATTTGTCGGGAATTTAGTTTCTAACTTGGATAAAATAGATCAATCTAAGGATATAGTTGTCCACTGTCAGGCAGGAGACCGCTCTACAATAGCCTATTCATTGTTGAAAAAATATGGTTTCAAATCGGTAAGAAATTATGCAGGAGGTATGAAAGAGTGGACAACTAACGGAAAATCTATAGTAAAGCACTAGGTGCGAAATGATATATAGATTGAGATTTATCCAGGTGCTTTAGCGAGGCTAGAGCACCTACAGGTCATTAAATTTTAGATACAAATAGTAGTTTCATTTTAAGAGTAATAGTTATGTTATCCATATTCAAATCAATATTTTCAAATGATGATACAGTATTAAAAGAGGTTTTATTGCATGATCATCCACGATTAATAGATGTACGCACACCATCGGAGTTTGCAGGAGGAACAGTACAAGGAGCGAAGAACATTCCGCTTAATGAGTTAGAAAGTAAATTGGGGTCGTTGGACAGATCGAAAGCCATTGTGGTGTTCTGTCAAAGCGGAAATAGAAGCAGCCAGGCGATGCGCATACTTCAACGCAATGGTTTTGAAAAGGTACATAATGGTGGCGGCTGGCGTACATTGAAATCACTGGTCGAGTGTGTATAATTAGCATGATGTCTGTAGAAAGCCATCATTTTGCCCCAGACAATCGACATGTAGTACGCGTACACAATTGTATAGACCTAAAATCAAAAATTACAGAAAGGTATACTTTAGCACTTTCAGAAGAACTCTTAGTTAATCCAATCGGAAAAGTCGGCAAGAGCATCGTTGGTCATAATCGGGCGCAATTGATGAATGAAATAAAGATTTCGTCACATCTAAAATCTGAAATTGGTTATATCTGGATAGAGCGTTATCAAGCTAAGAAAGATTTGTTTAACACAGAGCATGTTGCCGTTGTCAATCTTTATTATCAGCTTAATTAGTGTAACTTTTGTTACTGACTCAGGCAGAACACTTTCTTATTTTAGCATATATAAGTAAATATAAAATGGAATTATTTATCAAACAGTATGGCATAACCATTATCGGTGTTTTATTAGGCGCTTTAGGTGGCTTCCTATATTACAAGTATGTAGGTTGTGTAAATGGGACATGTGCTATTACCGCAAACCCCTATATCAGTACTATTTATGGTGCTGTAGTAGGAGGGCTATTATTTTCAAACTTTAAATAAACATATTATGAGTAAATCGTTTAAAGATATTATCAATCAAGATAAACCCGTGTTAGTAGATTTCTTTGCTACTTGGTGTGGCCCATGTCAGATGCAAGGCCCCATTTTAGGAAAAGTTAAGGATATTGTTGGCGAATCAGCTGATATCATCAAAATTGATATTGATAAAAACAATGCTTTAGGTGTTCAATACGCTATTCGCTCGATACCTACGCTTGTACTTTTTAAGAATGGTAAAGTCCTTTGGCGTAAATCGGGAGTTGGTCAACAAGAAGAGTTAACAGCTCTTATCAATCAACACATTTAATAATATATTAGGTATGCAAGGCAAATTAAATAATATCAAGCGTTATATTTGGTGTATTTTCGTTAATATTTCTTTTTGCATCAGGATTTGTTTCTCAGTATTCTTGAGAGATAATTCCAGAAATAACAGTTTTCAATAAAACAGCCCCTGTAACCTACAAAACCTGTATTTTGCTTATAGACTTCTGTACTCTTACCCATAAATTCTCAAAATGCCTTATGGATAATTCGACAATATTACTACACGTAGAACTCAATAGCTGTGTATTTTAAATATATAAAAGAAGAGATTTTTTAAAATGCTAGACTTCAGAGGCTCACGATAAAATAGGCTGAACCGATTTCATTGCGATAGATTTGTTACAGCTCTACTTGCAAAGCAGGTTTAACAGTAGCTTTTTTCATTTATGTTTTTAAAATTAATTCTTAACTTCTACTAAGTCGCTTGTTTATCTTGGCTATTTGTCTCCAATGATAAATAACTAAAAGCATTCCCAATAGTCCCGCTATTTGTCCAACAATATTTGGTATAAATGATAAAATTTGCGCAATACTCCATCCTATGCCCGAAACCATTCCGAAGTCTGAAATACCTTTTATTTTACTGTTTTCTTTCTTTTCCGCCTCAATAGAATTTGCCAGGTTGATTACTATAAAAAAGTCTTCCACAAAGTTAAATGGTATAGCGAACATGTACCAAACTGATTTTGGTTTCGCTCTTCTGTTTTCAGGTTTTATTAGAGTCAGACAATGTTGCAATGTACGGCAATAAAAAGCAACCATAATAAAGAATCCACCGATTATTAGAATACTAGGTACTATACCAACTTTAAATATCTCGCCCAGTACACTTTCATTTGTCGAACCGTCAATGTAAGGTAGAACTGCCCAAGCAACTAAAAGTGTCGTCAATATAAGCCGGATGGCAAAATTTATTGTCTTTGTCATTTTTAATCTGTTATATATTTATTTTTTGGTGTGTTGGTTTTAACCTGCCCCCTACATTTCGGACTTTGCTATAGTGAGTTTTTTTCGCGAAACATCAATCGATGCATTTATCTCAAAGATAAGACAAAAATTTTAATTGATACGTTTTTTTTCCTATGTAAATACCTTGTTATAAGTTATTTTAGTCCTTCTGGATTGATTTTTATCTCTTGTTGGGCATCATGTCCAAGAATTTTACCTATGCGTTTTTGTCGGGTTTCATGTCGTTTAGCACGGACAAGAGCAGCCATTAATAATGAAAATGGCGATAACTATTGGCTCATGAAAAGTAGTCAATAGGTGAATGTTAAACAGACGTTTTAGGATACTAGTGGTTGAAATGTCTCCTCTCTAATTTATTCCCAACAATTTTTCAGAACCTTAGCGATTCCTTTGTTTATGTTATTTGGTGATCAAACTATTTGAATCAACGATGTTTGGAAAACTAAAACAAATGAATCAGATAAGGCAATTCATCAGATAGCACCGTAGTGTCCAGGGAATAAGAACGATTGTGCCTATTTATGTACATTATTTATGGTGTAAATGCTAAGTGAAAATAAAAAATAACAATAATAATATAATAACTTCATAAAGGCTTCATAATTAAGTTCTACCTTGACCAGAAAGATGATACATATGTCCTTTTGTCAACGTATGTCGAGCATATTGCTTATTGGTCTGGTTGTTGTGCTGACCATAACCAGCTGTAATAAAGACCATCTGGCCCCCAAATATCCAGCAGGTACCCATGAGAATATCAACACATGGATACTCGACAGTCTGAAGCGGTATTATTACTGGAGTGACCACCTGCCCTCCAGACCCGATATTTCTGTTGATCCTCAGACCTTCTTCATCACTCTTAAGAACAGCAATGACCGATTTTCCTATATGGTACTTCCCAATGATCCCAGCACTCATACTTCTAGCAGTAGAGGAAAGTACGGATTCGATTATGCCGTCATTTCCGAACAGGAAACCGGACTTGTGTTCGGGGTAGTGCGTTTTGTCCTCATCGATTCACCCGCTTCCCGAAACGGGCTGAAACGGGGCGATTACATCAGCAAGATCAATGGTCAAGAGATAACATCCGCCAATGCAGAGACATTGCAAGAGGAGTTAGTCAGGGCAAGCAGATGCAGTGTCACCATTGCACAGAGACAAGGCAATATATTAACTGAGAAACGAACAATAGAAATAACTACAGGATTTGTCTTTCAACAGCCTGCCGTGGGCAAGATATTCCAAAAGGGATCTAAAAAGATCGGCTATGTCTATATCTATGATTTCAACGGAGGAACGGCCCGATCACTTCTTGACGATTTTGACTTGTTCAAAACACAGGGTATTACAGACCTTATTCTCGATCTGCGCTACAATCCTGGGGGGCAGGTTTCCGAAGCTGCCGGACTTTGTGGTCTCGTAAGCGGTCTGGCCTATGAGACTCCTTTCATTACCTATAAGGGCAATAAAAACGGCGGTACCAATATTGAGAGTATCGGTCGCACGACGACATTTGACGGTACGGTACAGTATAAAACAATATTACGGAACAGTTTGTACCTATCAAAAGTGTATGTGCTGTCCACTGCTTCCACAGCATCCGCATCTGAGGTTATCATCAACAATCTAAAGCCCTATATGGAAGTCGTGTTGATCGGGGAGAAGACGCGGGGAAAAGACGAGGCTTCCTTTGTCATCAATGACAGGCGCAGTCCTCGACAAGTCGAATGGGAAATGCACCCCATCATTTATAAGCTAGCGGATGCAAGGGGGAATGGGGGGTATAATGCTGGGATAGTCCCGGATTACATAGTCAACGAACTGTCCTTTCTCCCAATGCCGGAGATTGGCGACGAAAGCGACCCATTGATTGACCAGGCACTCCATATCATTTCGGGTAAAGCCACCAGTCCACAGCTTTTGGGAAGAACATCCCAAAACAGGAACATTCTTACACGAAAGGTAATTATCGATAGTCGGCGCAGGGATGCCGATAACAGCACCATCTTTACTAAGCCAAGATAATCACTCATTTAACTTAAATATTTTTTGCAATTAACTTTTCATTAACAATCGAGATATAACTTAGCCAAAGTTATCTTATACCCAATATGTTATGGAGAGCCAGAATAATCAAACATTATTAGAATTACTACGTTCGGGAGACTGTAACGCTTTTGAAGAACTCTACCGTAGGGAACGTAATAAGGTAATGGGCTTTTCGTATAAGCTGTTGCGTTCACAGGAGGAAGCCAAGGAACTGACGCAGGAAGTGTTCGTTCAGCTTTGGGAGAAAAGAGAAAAGATCGATCCATCCAAGAATATTGATACCCTACTCTTTGTTATGGCTAAACATACTTTTTATGATATAAAGAAAAGAAATAAACATTTTCTTAAATTTAGAGAGCAGAAGGGAACAGAGGAACCACAGACTGATTCAACAGGGAATTATATAGACATGCAAAACTGTTTGGATATTTTGTACGGCGCAGTGGAAACCCTACCTCCAAAGACCAGACTTGTATATCGCCTGAGCCGTGAACAGGGCTATTCCCATAGAGAGATTTCTATAAACCTTGCTATTTCTCCCCATACGGTGAACAACCATATCACGATGTCGCTTAAACATATACGCCGTCATTTTAACTGGCTATCTCCCGATACGGTACTTTCGATCATAATGATATTGAACGTATTCTTTTTATAATCATTTCTTTTATTTGCGACCCTGCAGATAGCTATAAGCGGAATTATCTTTCCACTGACTATCAAATATTGTTTTTACACTTCAAAAAAACACCAGTATTATGTTCTCTTTCGATTTTTCTATATAGTAGACACGGTGATAGTAAGCGTGTAGTGCGGGAAAAATATCAGTAGATAAAATAGTTACGGTTATTTTAGAGAATAGCGCGGAGTATATCTGTGTTTTTTTATTGTTGATAATCAGTTTTTTATAAAGAAAAATAAACTTTGACTAGTTATATTGTCCGTTTCAATCTTTCTACATATAGAACACAGGAAATAACCCTGGTCATTAGATAAATATTAAGTGAAATATAAGAACGACGTAAGGAAAATTTTTGAACGTTACCTGGAAGGAAAGATAACAGTCGCCGAAGAACAACAACTGTTTCAATACATCCGTGATACAGATGCAGAAAACAGCGAATTGAACGAAATGATCGAGCAAGTCTGGAACTATCAGAAGTCGTCGCGCAATCAGACCGGTGAATCCGATACTGAGTTCGCGGCGATCATGGACAGGATTTCCGTCGACGTGAACAAGCCTAAAGCTCCTAAATCTGTAGGGATTCTAAAATATGCTGCATCTCTGGCTGTTATCTGTTCGGCGGTATGGATGCTGTTGCAATATAAGCACAAGTTGAACAATCAGCAGGAGATCGCGGTTGTTGAGATGGAAGGTAAGAGTACCGTTGAGGGCCAAAAAGTTAAGATTATACTGAAAGATAGTACGGTAGTGTATCTGGCCGGAGGAAGTAATCTACGGTGGCCTAAGACGTTTAGGAAAGGAAGTACGAGGGATGTATATCTGGAAGGTGAAGCATATTTTGAAGTAAAGAAAGATAGCCTGAGTCCGTTCGTGGTGCATAGCGGCAAATTACGCACACAAGTACTGGGCACATCTTTCAATATCTATGCTTATCCAAATGATAAGCAATCTACGGTATCTGTCCGCACTGGAAAGGTTCAGGTATCCGAAGTTGGCAATGAGCAGGCTTCAAGACAGCTATCTATGCTGACCGCAGGAATGAAAATTGTATATAGCACCGACGACGGAAAATATGCCATCATTCTGGACAATCCCACTGAAGATACTAATGCGTGGGTGGTCGACCGCTTTGTATTTGCAGATGCCAATCTAAGAGAGGTGATAGAAAAACTTGAGCGGTACTATAATGTGAAATTCAACTATAAATCCAATTGCCTGGATACAGAACATCTGTTCAATGCCACCTTTGAAAACATGAATATCAAAAAGGTATTGGAGCAGCTGAAGTTGATGAGCGGAGGAAATATTAATTATAAAATGGAAAATAACAAATCAATTACCTTATGGAGGAAGGACTGCAAATGATGTAATTCTACAACGACAGGATACTAATGTATCTCCGGAACTATGAAAGAAATTATGTTTAAATAAGTATTAGGAAATAAAAAGCCAGCCTGTTGGAGCAGGATGGCCTGTTAAAAAAGAACTTTAATCCGTGAAAATTAAAAAACCTTTACAACCTATAAACATAGGAAATTATATCTATCTACAAGAATTTTTTTCAATATCTTGCAAAAGTAAGCTTTATGCGCTGTCCCTACTATTGGTACTTCTGTCCCAATCATTGTGTGCGAATGAAGCTATCTCTCAGATTTTGGATCGGCGTGTGTCTGTCCATATCCGTACATCCAATTTAACAGAGGGGCTGGCGGCATTGGGTAAACATGCCCAGTGCCAGATCAATTATGACCGTTCCATTTTTGCATCAAATGCTAAGATCAGTCTGGATGCCGACAACATCACTTTAGCAGATGCACTGCGGAGGATTCTTAATGGCAACCGCGTAGGTTTTAAAGAATCCGGTAATAATACGGTTATCTTATATCGTCTTCCAGCCCCAGAGAAACCAGGCCGTATTACAGGAAAGGTCGTAGACGATAAAGGAGAGCCTCTCGCTGGAGCTTCGATCCGAATCATTGGAACCGACCAAGCCATGCGGTCTGGTACGGACGGAGGGTACGGCTTATCGGTCAGACCAGGTACTTATGCTGTGGAGATTAGCTATATGTCTTTCCAGACCCAACGTATCACTGGGGTTGTAGTCAAAGAAAACGGTACTACACCGCTGACCATTGCCCTGAAGCCGGAAGCGAATACATTACAACAGGTAGTAGTGACTTCAAGCTATAAAAAAGCCAGTGTTTCTGGATTATTGGCCCAACAGAAAAATGCGGCTGGATTGACCAATGGTATTTCTGCTGAACAGATCGGTGCGACTCCAGACAAGAATATCGGCGAAAGCTTAAAGCGGATCTCCGGAGTATCTTCTATCGACAATAAGTTCGTATTGGTACGTGGTATCGGTGAACGATACAATGCTGCGACATTGGATGGAACCTTGTTGCCAAGCACAGAGGCACAGAACCGCTCTTTCTCGTTCGATATGATCCCGTCTAATCTGGTGGAAAGTGTGGTTGTCAACAAAACTGTCACCCCGGATATGAATGCTAGCTTTGGAGGCGGTCTGATTCAGATAAATACCAAGGACATCCCCAATGAAAATTTTACCAGCTTTACGGCAGGTATGTCTTATAACGACCAGAGTACAGGAAAAAATTTCATGAGCCATAAGCCGGGAAAATACGATTATCTTGGCTTTGATGATGGGCGTCGTGACTTTCCCAAAGATCTTTTCTCTGTATCAGGCATGGACATTACTGAACAAATTGATAAGGTTACTGAACAGAGTAAACGTTTTACCAATGACAATTTTACCGTTTACAAAAGGCCTGCGGATCCCTCACAGAACTATCAGTTTACAATTGGTCGCATCTTCACATTGGACACCACTTCTACGAGCGCTGACAAGTTCGGTTTTACAGGTTCTATAAGCTATCGCAACAATCAGATTATTAACTATATAGATGAGACCCGTAGAGGGAGCTGGGATGATTTTTCGAACAATACAGCTAGGGCATATGGTTTTAACACGACATGGGGCGGGCTATTGAACATGGGATTACAACTGGGCAAAGATCGGTTTAGCTTTAGAAATACCTATACCCATATCTTTGATAATACACTCGTTCGAGGAATAGGCTACAACGATAACATGCCCAATATGCCTGCTCAAACTGGCATGCAAAAGCCTAATTTGATAGAAGAAGCAGACGATCCGACGTTTACCACCTTATTACAGAATAAACTGGCCGCACAGCACCAACTGGACAAAGTAAAACTGGAATGGGAATTCGCACGTACAGCGGTGGACAGAAAGGAGAAAGATATAGGCATAGCCCAACAAATATTACGGAAGCTCGGTTCAGAATACGAATATTTTTATAATTATGCAGGCATCAGCGAACCCCGTATCAAACCGACCTCCCGACAGGATTATGCTAACAGTGAAAAGCACTATTCCTGGAACATTGCCGGAACACTTCCATTCGATCTCGGCTCCGTTCGCAATACGGTCAAGCTTGGCTATTTCGGACTAAGAAAGAACGCCAAATTCGATTGGCGAATTGTATCGCTAGCAGCCGCTCCATTGGGGTCCATCAAGGATAGCCTTTTTTATTTACCTATCGGAGAAGCCATCAGACCAGAAAATATGGGTCCCGAAGGATTTCAGTTCCTGCCTTGGTATCTTGATTATTATGAAGGTAAAAGCCAGAATCATGCCGCTTATGTGATGTTGGATAACCGCTTGACCGAACAGTTGCGCCTAGTCTGGGGAATACGGGCAGAATACTATCACTATAAAGAGATAAACAATGCGACGAATGGTAAGAATGGCGAATTCGGGAGTCTGTTTGCTATTAAGCCGGATAAAACATGGCAATGGATGCCATCAGCAAGTTTGACCTATAGTCCCTTTTCATCGCTCAACCTTCGTGCGGCTTATTCCAGCAGTATGGTCCGTCCGGAGATGATGGACAATAGTCAATTCTTCCGCTACAGTGCCTATTATGGAGGGATGTATGGTAGCGATGGTCTTTACAGTACCCGTATTGACAGTTGGGATGTTAAAGCCGAATGGTTTCCGGCAATGGGGGAGATTATTTCCGTTGGAGGTTTTTACAAGAACTTTGATAAACCTGCTGAACTTAGCTATAGATTTTCCGTATCGGGCGATTATAATTATATCTTAAAAAGCTCAGACTGGGCCAAGGTATATGGTCTTGAATTCGAATTACGGAAATCGTTCGGGTTTATTTATGACACGGATATCATGAACAATCTCGTTGCCTACGGCAATCTGACCCTACAGAAATCAGAAGTCAAGGCTACATATTTGGTCGCCGATGAAAACAACCCCGAGGGAGGATTGGTTGAGGCTTCAATGAAACAAAACCGTTCCATGTATGGACAAATGCCAGTTATGACGAATGTAGGCATACAGTACACAGGACAACATTTTGGGATGAATGTAGTATATAATAAAACAGGGCTACGTACATTCATGGTCAGTGATTCACCTGATGCTATAGAATATGAACAACCCCGAGAGCAATTGGACGCACAGATAAGTTACCGTTTTTTTGGAAAACGATTAGAAGTAAAACTGAATGCCGGAAATATCTTAAATTCTGCGTCTACAATTTACCGCAATTTTGCGAGCTATGAGAGAAATCCAGACTATCAATTCAATGGTGATATCAGTGAGGCACAAAGACTGAAAGAAGGCTTTACGGATAAATATGAAGACGGAGATATGATTATGTTCAAACAACATTTTGGCAGGACCTTCAGCACCTCATTTACCTATACATTTTAAAAAATAGAAAACAAAGGGAAAAATAGTGCCATGATATACAAACAGGAATGTAAAACTATTAAATAGGAAGGAGGAGCTGCCGGGACATGCTTTCCGATTGCCAAGAAAAAAAAACGAAGGGCAGTTTTTCAAGTCAACCCCTCGTTTTATGTGATACCAGTTACGGCAGCCGGGCTAAACCCGAATAAGATAAAGTGATCTCAAAAAGAATTGCTCCACTTGTCGAGGATCAAGAGCAAAGTTAAGAAAAAAGGATTTATAATCCGTTGACCATTAAGTAGAAAATCATCAACACAGCATAAAACCTGTGAAAAATTAAATCTCAGCATAAAAGCTGCCAAATAACTATCAAAATGATAAAGAGAATATTTAATAATGTGATTTCATTCGGAAAGAAAGTAGCTAAGAACATACCCGTACTATTTATAGTTGGAGGAGTTGCAATGACATTTTCATTAGCTTCTTGTGATAAAAATGACGGTTCAGTCGATTCATTTGTCAATCGTAGTACAATCGCGGCCGATTATCCACAATCTTCGTTGCCTGTTGTAACGGTATCGGGAGATATTACGACAAATACAACATGGACTGCTGGCAATGTCTACGAGATTAGTGGTGTAGTGACCGTTCGTAACAATGCTACGTTAACTATTAGTCCAGGTACATTTATCAAAGCCTCTATAAATACTCCTGGTGCGCAAAACGGCGTTTTGGTTATTGCAAAAGACGGTAAAATCAATGCTGTAGGTGAAGAGTGTAACCCTATCGTATTTACAAGCCGTTATCTATTGGATGCGAATAATAATACCGTTGGCAAGTCGGGCGATTTTGGTGGCGTTATCATCTTAGGGAACGCTACAATCAATACGGCTTCAGGCACGGCTAATATCGAAGGTTTGCCATCTACTGATCCTCGTTATTCATTCGGTGGTTCAAACGATGCTGATGATAGAGGGGCATTCGAGTATGTACGTATTGAGTACGCAGGTTACCAGTTGGCTACCGATATTGAAGTAAACGGATTGACTATAGGAGGTGTAGGTAGTGAGACCGATATCAATAATGTTGAAGTTGCCTGGGGCTTGGATGACGGTTTTGAGTGGTTTGGTGGTACAGTTAGCTGTGCGAATCTATTATCTTATGCTAATGACGACGATCAGTTTGACTATGATTTGGGATACAGGGGTACATTATCAAATTCTGTAGCCATCGCTAATGACGCCTCTACCCATAGTGGTGGTGTAAACCCAGATTCCAATGGTGCAGAAATTGATAACAGTTCTATGAATCCGTGTGGAGCGACTCCACGAACTGAGGTTATATTTGACAATGTAAGGATCTGGGGTACTACATCAGGTAGTAATGCAAATCTGTATAAATATGGAGTTCGTATTCGCAGAGGAGCATCTTTGATAGCAACAGGATCGACAGTGACTGGATATAATACAGGTCTCTTTACAGATTCTCCCGCTCCGGTAGGATGTGATGAAGCGCTTGTTGATAACAGCAGAATTCATGGTTATGTATCCATTGGTAACTTTACGGATGATGGAGGTAATACAATGAGCACTTCGTCTCCAGCTCCTTGGTTTCCAGGTTCATTTGCCGCTTGTTGGGCAAAATTTGATTATTAATCACTTATTGTGCTGATTGTCAGGTTTTATTAAAATTCCGGGGTACAGGTCGCAAGCTGTGTACCTCGGTTTTAAAGTTTTAACAAGATATTTAGATGAAAATATATACAAACTCTTTTTCTTTCTGCCTGCTGGCATTTTTCCTATTGGTATTCGGTTCCTGTAAAAAGGTAGAATTGCTTAACGTCGAAGAACCTCAGGTAATCAACCTTACAATTGAAGGAAGTACCACCAGTGATCTGGAATTTGTTTTCAAGGATAGCGTAGTGGCCAGTGTTAATGGAGATAATAATTCTAATTTTGAAAAGTATGTCTTACTCAATACAGCAGGCCTAGATAATCCAGCGATCTATATACGAGAGCCGGGTTCCAAAGACGTAATAGTTTCACGGCCTATCGGACTCCAAAATTTTAATCAGAGACTTTCAATTTATTATGACTCTGGAAAAATTTATAGTGGAAAAGTCAGTTATACGATAAAAGGGTATGTGATGTCTGGTGAACTCGAATTTGTTTTGGATGGACAATCTCTTTTTACAAGCAACTCTACTATCAACGAGACTATTTCTATTTTAGTTAATGAAAATGAACCCCGGAAATTAGAAGTTAGGAAGAAAGGGGAACAAACAGCCATTATCACGAATGAAATAGTTTCAGATATTGCTGAGCAGTCTTTAGGATTCTTTTTTGATGGGACAGAAATTGTAGACGGCATAGAAGTGGCACCGCCTACAAATGCTAAAAATATGGCAGTAACGGCACAATTTAAAACAAAGTACACAGACCCTAATTCAAACACCCTGTATTTTACGGGCGGGAATGTCGTAGATATTGTATTCTACACGAGAAAGAAAGGAACCGAAAACACGAATCGACTTACACCTGAAGATAAGGTTAATCCTGAAATACGGGTATCTATACCCACAGATGGTAGCTTTGTCAGCTTTGAATTGCCTAACTTGACTGATGAGAATCTGGAGTATTCCTTTGATTTTGTTGAAAAAGGAACGGATAACATGCCTTATGTTAGAGGAACAACGGCTTCTAATAGCTATCCGGAACTTCGGGCTAATCAGGGGAGGTATGGTAAAGGTATTGTACCTGAAGCCGGTAAATCCAAGTTGCTTTTAATTTCTGATGGTTTTAAGAGTGTTACATCCCCTACGCCGCGACATCGAATCCCTATACCGGCGATCACAGATCTGTCCGAATACTTCCAATAGGGAATACAAAAAGAAGCGATTTGAGAGGGAGCGTCTGGATTATATTGTTTTCGAATTCATTCGAATTCGTTCGACCGCTTCTGTTCGCTTCCAGAGCAGTAAAAAATCAAAAAAGGCACAAAGATATTTGTGCCTTTTTGTAAACCCACGATCCCCAATTCTTACTCCACTTCAAAAATAGCCTGAATTTCGACTACCGAGTTGACAGGCAATGAATATGCCCCGAATGTTCCTCTGGCATGTTTACCTTTTTCGCCAAACACTTCTACAGCAAGGTCAGAAGCAGCGTTCATCAACCTTGCGTGATTTACATAATTACGTTCTGTATTAAAAATTCCAGTAAGTTGTACGCAGCGTTTCACACGGTTTAAATCGCCCCCCACAGCTTCTTTCAAAACAGATAGGACGTTGAGCATCGCCTGTGCGGTTGCTTCTTCTCCCTGTTGATCGGTAATATCTGTTCCCACCTTACCGGCATGGAGGATTTTACCTTCTTTCAAGGCTACCTGATTAATGAAAACAAGATTACCTGAACGTACATAAGGCAAATAGTTTCCTACTGGAGCAGGTGCATCGGGCAGGATTATTTTTTTTTCTATAAGTGTTAAATTTACGTCTTGTTTTTTTTCGATCACCGCTATTTCATTTTTCGAGAATGTGCCTTTAAGAGCCAGCGCTACTTGTACAAAGTTCTTACCTTGTAATTCTGCAAGATAACGTTCGCTGTCGCTGGGTCTTTCTATGGTTTTGTGTGATGCAAGGCTTGTGGTTCCCAAAACAGTATTTCCCTGTGGAGCGGTTTTATCTATATTTTCATAGCCACGAATACCATTGGGTACCAAGATCATTCCGTGTACTGCCAAGCTATTGAGAAACGATTGCATCGCCAGTTCTTTTCCTGCTCCGCTCCCTGCCGACATAAATACCATTGCCGGCATTCCTTCTAATGCGTGGTTCGTCCATAAATCAACAGTCTTTGCCAAAAAGTCACTCATTCCTGTACTTATATTTCCAAAGTAAACAGGAGATCCCCAAGCTATACCGTCGTAGGTCGGCAATTCTTCTACCGTTGCAACGGGAATATCTTTCAGTTTGGGATTATCTGATTGTCTTACCTGCTTTATTATCGCCTGCGCACCAGCTCCGCTTTCTATTCCTTTTTTTACTTCTTTGGCCAATTCATAAGTACCACCATTGTCCGAATGTAGGAGTATCAATATTTTTGTTCTATTTAGCTGCGCCGTAGCTGTAAATGTTGCCACCGATAAAATGATAGCTGTTATAATTCCGCTTACCTGTTTCATGTATCTTATATAAATTTTCAGACAACAAAATTAACCGTATCGTTTTTATTAACTTTGCCAAAAACAACATGCAGAACGACATGCGAAAATGTGGTCTTATCGAGAAGGACATCGGACAGTATATTGATACCACCTCCGCTGAGGCGTATGTTTGGTATGAAGAGAACTGGAAACACGACGACTATGGTCATACGCACCAAAGGTTTCAATTAACGTATGTAGCAGAGGGCTATCAGTATTTCCACATCGAACAAAAAATATATCTTGTTCCGCAAAACCATGCTATATGGATACCGGCCGGCATCGAACACCGGACCAGTTCGGAAGCGAAGACGGTCAATCTGATGCTTGTGCTGTTTCAATCTGTCCCAAAACAGGAGTTTTATTGGCACGTGCATATTTTTCCCGTTCCTACGGTATTAAAGGAAATGCTTTTATACGCTTCGAAGTGGAACAAGGTGGTAACAGAAGAAGAAGAGCGATATGTCTTTTTAAACGCTATCCTCTATGGTCTGCCTAGTTTCTGCAGAGAAAATATCGGATTGCAGATACCCATTCCTGTGGATAGCCGTTTAATCCCAATATGCAACTACATAAATGAAAATTACCGATATAGTTTTGATATCGATATGCTTGCCTCCGATGCGGGAATGTCAGTGCGTACCCTGCAACGGCTATTTAAACGCGAAACAGGCATAACTGTACAGAAATATACGCAGCTAATACGTATATTGAAAAGTATCGAGCTCATTGACACCAAACGATACACCCTTAGCGAAATTTCCTTTAAAGTCGGTTATCAAAGCCTTTCAGCATTCAGTTCCTCCTATTTTTCGATAATGAAAGAAAGACCCAAAGTAAATAAATAATTTATTATCTTTCTGCCAATCCACTTTTCATCCTTTTTCGTCATTTTCTTTATGCGTGTTTCTCGAATCGAATGGAAACTCTCTACTATTGAACAATAGAGTTTCCATAGCCTCTCTTTCCAAAGATGGGCTAAAAATAATTATAGTTTGGGTGATGGATGATAACCTAGCTCGGCCATCTAGTAGGTGGTTGCATGTAGTCATATATTTATGTAAGTTTGTATCGTATTAGATAATTTCGAGCACTATATTTTCGCTTTCCTATGTTTTGGCTCCTTGGATAGGCTTTTACAACTTTATTTTTAAATAAGACAGATCTATAAAGTCGATAAATTAGAGCTGACTGTCCGCCAACGAGCAGGAGGTAGCGTATGCCGTAGATAACTTTATTTGGATGGAAAACACAACCCTACTTAACTTTACTGAACTACCTACAACTACCATTTACCAACAAACATTTGATTTTATTAAAAGTCTAGGACTTACCGATTCCGTCACACATATCGTGGCTTCCGTTGCGCTGCTTGTCATAGCCTTTCTCCTATTGGGCATTGTAGACTATATTACCCGATATGCCTTCAATAATCTGGTGACCCGGTTGGTCAAAAAGACCAGTTCCCACTGGGACGACCTGCTTATGTACAATAGAGTACATGTTTTTCTGAGTCGGCTTATTCTCGTTATCCTTGCACAGCAGATTTTCCCTTTTATATTTGTCAGTTTTCCCGTATTTACTTCACTGCTTGTCAAGTTTCTAGGAGTACTTTTGGTCGCGTCCGTCTATATGCTCCTGAATAGTCTGTTAAAGACCTGTAGAGATATTCTGAGAGAAGTCACAGCTTTTAAGGACAAGCCGGTAGACAGTTACCTACAGGTCACACAGATATTTCTTCTTTTCGTAGCTGGCACGCTCATCGTGTCCTTGTTGACAGGCAGTTCGCCCTGGTCGTTTTTGGTATCGTTAGGAGCAGCTTCAGCCATATTGATGCTGGTCTTTAAAGACACCATTTTAGGGTTTGTCGCAAGTATACAAGTATCGGCCAATGACTCTGTCCGTGTAGGCGATTGGATTGAAATGTCTAAATATGGTGTAGATGGTGACGTGTTGCAGATCAATCTGAATAATGTACGGATACAGAATTGGGATAAGACCATTGTAACTATACCGACGCACACCCTACTTAGTGATTCGTTCAAAAATTATCGGGGCATGCAGGAAACTGGGGGCAGACGTATTAAAAGACCCATACCTATCAAGATTTCCTCGATCCGTTACCTTACAGAAGAAGAAATAACGCAATTGAAAAAGATCGCATTATTAAAGCCCTTTATCGAGAGCCGGGAGCAGGAGATTGCGGTCTTCAATGCTCAGGCCGATATCGATAGCTCCATGTTGGTCAATGGTAGGCGGATGACCAATATTGGATTGTTTCGCGCCTATGTGATAGCCTATGCTCGCAATAATCCCAATATACACCAAGATATGACTCTTTTAGTCAGGCAGCTGTCTCCAACCGAGCATGGTCTACCGCTAGAGCTTTACATGTTTACAAAAGGTACACAATGGGATTTTTTTGAGAATACCATGGCAGACATCTTCGATCATCTGTTTGCAGCCATCAAATACTTTGACTTGGAGGTTTTCGAACTACCCGCTTCAGACGACCTTCGGAAGGTTATTGATAGCGTTTCCATGGGCAGAGGTGTTTCTGTTGAAGAGATCGAAAAGCTTTAGATGAAACCTATGATATGTAAAAGATCTACTTAGCTGCTATTTCTTCTCCCCGAATTATAATTGCATTCCTGCTATCAATGTTCTTTTTAGATGTTGTCAATAGGGTTATTAACCCTATCTCGACATTATCTTTATTGGTGGTCAGTTTGTCAACGATTATGGTCAAAAGGTCATTTTCATCTATAAAATAACTTTCTTGATCCGAATTTATAATATCTGTGTTAAGCATGAATACTACAGGTGTCTCTTTAAAACTTGTGTATTTATATTTCAGTTCCGATAAGGAAATCAATTTAGGTGAATAACCCGCTTTCGTCTTTATATGAATTTGACCGTTGTATGTTTGATTTCCAATTAGGATATCTCCTTTGGTTATATCTATACTTTCTATGTGTTCTGACTTAATATGGCCGAGAAGCCTTACAAACTGACCATTTATAAAGTAAACAGGTTGCTGTCTTTGTTTCTCCTTGTCAACTATAATCACTTTTAAAGAAGTGTCTCTACTTGGCGTGATTTTAACAGAGGTACACTTGGCTTGACTCCTGTCTTTCACAGTCTGAGCAAACAAATTTGTAGAAGTAAACACGAGTACAATCAGAATGAGATTTTTCATAATTATTATAATATTGATATACCTAATATAAGGATAATTATAAGTTTTTACAAGACTTAATTCGCTGTTTTCTTTAGGATTACCGTTTTTATTTCCGCACCGGCATAATATTAAGTTGTAGTTTTGCATTTTAAACCACCTCAACTTTAAAAAAGACGCATCGAAAATACAGTACCTACAAAACTTCCTTATAGGTACAGTCTATAATAATAGTTTTGGGTCCATCAGATGTCAATATTTTTAGAGAGGTAATGAACGATAATCCATTCTCAGGTTGGATAAGTATCAGATTTGGAAAATTTAAAGTAGTGTTGTGGTTTCCCAGCCTATTAGTAGCAAGGAAAACATCACCTTTTATCTTAACTATATAGGGGTTTTCTACTGGATAATATATAACCTTTGTACCTTTAGTATAGTTAGATGGTATACTCCCTATTCCTCCCTTGTCAAATTCTGGTTCTTGCCAAATAATATTCATTCGTTCTTTCTTCCCATCTAAAAATAGGACGCTATTTTTTAAGGAAGGGATCTCATCTATACTAAAAAAATTGAATTTGTTTTGCTTACGGTATTGTAAACTATTAAAATTAGGTCTCCAAAGTTTACAATCGTATCCCCCAATAAGTTGTAGATTAGTGTTGTTTGATTTTTATTATATTGACTGTAAGTTTTTCTATATCAGTCTTCCAAAATCTAGTCCTATTTGCAGAAGCTATCTACATTGATTGTCAGCTAGATCCTAAATTTCATCACAAATTTAGTTGTAACATTTTCTTTTACATCCTCGATATAATAACAAGATAACATACGATGGATGATTGGTTTTGTCTTCTGAAAGCGTCTGGTTTCAGCGTTTTCATCATGAAATATCCGCGTAGCATAACTGTGCAAACACCTATGACCGCGAAACAGCATGCCGGCCATTTGAAATAAAGAGTAAGTCTACAATAACCGAGCCTGAGAACTCATTTTTTTTTGTATCCTGTTGGATTATAGTTGTATAAATATTATATTTAACTATTCATATTTAATATTTCCGCACCCAGCGGTTCACAATTGGTTAGATATAGCCCTTGCAGTCTGCGAGGGCTATTATGTGTATCGCGTCTTTTCTTTCATTATTTATAACCGCTGTTATTTTCCCACTTTTTTAATTCCATTAAAGGCGAAGACAATTATTTTATCCCTTGTATTGATGTTGACTTTATCCACATTGATTCTTATTCCTAAATTAATTAACTGGGCGTAAGAGTAGGGCCGACTGAAACACGAACGAGATAGAAAAGATTCACGTGGGCTGTGTATGTTAGACCCATCTTTACTTACGGAGGCAATCCGTTCGTCGACCGAAGACCAATCAAACAACGAGAGGCTGAGGGCCTCTCCATACTGTAATAGCTGCAACTGTCTGTCTACTAATTAATATCGGATTCCCTTTTTTTATGTACTTGATAGTGGCTGTAGTTTCTAGTTAAAAATAGCGAATTTTATAGACAGTCAAATTATCACCTACACCAACTATTTTTTCCTATCTTCAATATTTGTATATTCCCTTTGAGAGGTCAGTATTGATGTTTACTAAAAAAGGAGTTATCGCAAAGGTATAAGGGGCACTCTTAGCCTTTATTTTATAACTTAGGATCATTAAAATAATAAAATGAAAATCAAAAAGACAGCCACTTTGGCACTATGTATTTTATTGAGCGGATGTATAAGAGGTCAAAAAGAAAGTCAAATAGATACACCGGTAAAAGAATCTTCTATTGAACCATCTTTTAAGATCGATACCAGAGGAGTAAAGCAAAAGTATTCCCCTGGAGAAGAGATAAATCTGCAGATTACAACAGGAATGGACCTCTCCATTGATTCCGTTCGCTATTGGATCAATGATCTGGAAATTAAAAAGTCAATAGGTAATACCTTGGTGACGCATAAATTTACATCTGAACCATTTGGTTTGCAGTCTTTTAAAGCTTGTGTGTACAATGAGGATCGTGTCGCTGAAACCACTTTATCGGTAAATTTATTACCAAAGAATCCGCCAAAAAACCTGAAATATCAAATTGTAAGTACGTATCCGCACGATATTAGAGCCTACACCCAGGGATTAGAGTTTATTGGTGATCAGCTCATGGAAAGTACTGGAAACGGTCTTGGAGAAAGCGGTAAGAAAGGTCGGTCCAGTATTAGGATTGTAAACCCCAAGACCGGAATACCCACCAATATTGTCGAGTTGAATGATGAAATCTTTGGAGAAGGAGCTACCATCCTTAATGGTAACATTTACCAGTTGACCTATAAACACAATTTAGCTTATGTTTATGATGCAAAGACGTTGAAGCAAATTAAAACACTTCCTTACTTCCAACCGATGGAAGGCTGGGGCTTGACAAATGATGGAAAGTATCTTTATATGTCTGATGGTTCGGAAAAGATTTACTTACTCGAGCCCAGTACTTTTTCTAAAGTCAACTATATCAACGTAGCTAGTGATCAGGAACTGGTCTCAGGAACCAATGAAATGGAGTGGGTAAAAGGAAAGATATATGCAAATTTCTATATGGAAAATGTAGTGGGAGTTATTAATCCTCAAGATGGTACTCTAGAGTCCATACTCGATCTGTCAGATCTTAGAGGCCGAGTGTCTCCCCATATCGATTTAGATGTGCTAAATGGAATAGCCTTTGACAGTAGAAACGGTACTTTCTTTGTAACAGGCAAAAATTGGGACAAAATGTTTGAGATAAAAATCGTTGAAGATTAACTTCTCCAGTTAAAAAATTCCAACACTATTTTTGCATGTTGCCCTCTTCAAAATATGCGATCGTTTCTTGTATAGTTCTTTCCGTTTGGATTATATCCATAAGGATTAATTTAGCTGTGGCCTTTACATTTTTATCCGTTGTATTGAAATTTGAATACATGAAATTCATCAAAAAATCACTTTTGTTATTCAAAGTCTCTTTCAATTCTTCGATATTAGAAAGTAGCGTTATTTTTCTGTAATCGATCAGATCTATTTTTGTATTAGCGATAGACTTCCAGGCATTTATTCTAATCTGAGGAATATGTACCCCATCTGATTTTATTATAATATCCTGAAAGCTGATATTTTCATTGTCGGCATACCGATTCAGCGAGTCAATTAAGGCCTGCTGTTTAGGTATCTTGTTCGCAACTTCCTCCTTAGATTCCTTAAGCTCGCTATCTATCGTTGAAAACACTTGTTGAATATAAGCTTTATCCTTTCGTTGAGAATTCCAGTTGTCAATAAAAAGTGCTATAAGAATTCCCGCAATAACTGGGATGATCTCCTTGATGAATTGAATAGCATAACTTTTAATTTTTGGTTTCATTTTACTTCAATCTTTTATAATGTTGCGATTGGTTCGGGTAATATTACTTTGTATTATATACATTGCAAATATATGTATATTCCTCATTCGACAAGCAACAGCTTTTGACTTCTTAGATCTATTCAACATATTTCCATACCTTTAAAGCGTATTGTGAGCTAGTAAATACGAATCAACTGAATATGAAGACCTATCTTTTGTCTATTTTTTATGCGGTGTTAATTGCTATTGGTTTTGGTGAGCGAGTATATGCTCAAAAAGCTTGGGTTGGACGGACGACTGGCGATTTGCCCTATATTGAGTATAGCGATGGTATGGTAAGGTTGGGAGCCGATAAAATGACTTTTATAGATATAGGCGTACGTGTAGTGGTACTCGATTCGGTGGAGAATAGATATAAGATCAAGTTATCAAAAAACTGGGAGGCCTATATTCCTAAGCGTTTTGTAACTCGTGGACATCAATTGTCAGACAGCCTTATTTCTGCTGATGTCTTGAGCGGCTCTTGGCATTTGTCGGCAAAAGATAACTACGATATATTGACCATAAATTTACCTGATCGACTACCGTACCGAAGTTTTCAGTTTGAAGAACCCAATAAGATTATCGTTGATGTATTTGGAGCGACTTCAAATACGACATGGATCACTCAGTTGAGAAAAGCCCGCATAGTAAAAAATGTATACCCCGAGCAACTGGAGAAAGATGTTTACCGTATACATATCGACCTCGAAGGAAAGCAAAATTGGGGCTATTCCATAAATTATGACAATAAGTCTTTGCGCATATCGGTAAAGCATGCTCCAGCAAAAAAAGGAATCAAAAACCTCTTTATAGCTATTGATCCAGGGCATGGTGGGAATGCAAAGGGGGCAGTCAGCCTAAATGGTACAGAAGAGAAGATCTACACGCTGAAATTTGCTAAGGAGCTACAAACACTCTTACGCAAAAAGGGTGTGAAAAATGTTTATTTGACGCGTACCGAAGATATTGATGTAGCGACTACAGATCGTGTACTGAAGCTTAGAGCAGTAAAACCAGATTTGCTAATTAGCCTGCATCTGAATGCCTCATCCCGAACAGCGGTAAAGGGCGTCAGTACTTACTACCATCATAACGGCAGTAGGCAGGTCTCGAAATATATATTGGATGAAATGCTGGATTTGGGATTGAATGAATATGGTCTGATCGGCAATTTCAACTTCCTATTAAACTCGCCTACGGAATATCCCAACAGTTTGGTAGAAATTGCTTTTTTAAGTAATCCGGAGGATGAGCAAAGGATACTGAACGAAAAGTTTCATAAACAAACGGCAGGTAAGATTTATAAAGGAATAGTAAGGTGGTTAAAAAAAGTGCAATAGTTTTACCTTACTTTCTTGATTAATGTTGCCATCAACATCGCGCAGAGCAGCTCTGCGGGAGATAATCAAAATACCCAAATAGTAAATAATAGTCTGATAGTAAATTGATGTAGAGGTGCAAATAGCTATGTTTAGACGTACTACTTAACTTTTTTTTAAAAAAGCTTACTTCGTATAGAGATGTCCATAAATTTGACAATTGCCAAAAGATAGTTGAATTTTACATAATTGCAGCTGGAAAAGCAGTGATGAAAATCATTGAAAAGTATGGGGGAAATCATCATATTTAAATTTTTATAGATTTAACTTTAATGTACCGGCTTGTAAATAAGTTTTTTAGCGGTAGCATAAGGCTTTTATTTTAAAGGCCGTTTTCACTTTAAATCGAAAACGAATAGTACACAATGGCCTCGATTAAAGCAATTTGAAAAGAAAAAATATCGATTGGAACAACGTACTTTGAAAACAAATCTAGTTCATAACCACCAATGATACATCTCGGAGTTTGATTGACATATCAAATAAATATCGATACCCCAGATGCATAGCAGCTTAATAAGAAAATGGAAACTATTTTTATAAAATCTCTGGGTGGCGCTGGTACAGTTACCGGCTCCAAGCATCTATTGAAAACCTCAGAATTAACTATATTAGTTGATTGTGGCTTATTTCAAGGGGTTAAAACCTTACGCGAGCAAAACTGGCAATCAATAGGTATCCTTATGGAAGAAAAAATCGATCTGGTGATTCTTACCCATGCTCACCTTGATCATTGTGGTTATATCCCTCTACTTGTGAAGAAAGGATTTAAAGGTAAGATTTATATGACAGGCCCTACAAAAGAATTGACAGAATTAATCTTACTTGATAGTGCGAAATTACAGGAAGAAGATGCCAGAAAGGCAAATCACCATCATTATACCAAACATAATCCTGCTAAGCCACTGTATACGATAAATGACGCCGAACGATCGTTTAAACAGTTTTTTACTGTTCGCGAAAATACTAATATAAAATTAAGCGATCATATTCAATGTCGGTTTAAATCTTGCGGTCATATCATTGGCGCTTGTTCAGTAGAAATTACGTGCTTTGACAAAACTATTGTCTTTTCAGGAGATATCGGACGGAATCACAGTGCAATTCTCCCACCTCCCGATTTTTTCACCAAAGCGGATATTCTGGTTATGGAGTCTACATATGGAGATAGGTTACATGACAACACCAACTTGTACGATAATTTGCAACATTGGATCAATCTTACCGTTAAAAAGCATGGAAATATAATTATTCCTAGCTTTGCTGTTGGAAGAGCTCAAGAACTGATATATATTCTCCACCAGCTAAAGGAGCAAGGCAAAATTCCGCAAGATATTCCAATAATCATAGATAGCCCAATGGCTGCTTCTGCGACAGATATTATGTTAAAATATGCCGATTATACTACTGTCGACAAAAGAAAATGGTTAGAGATTATCGAGAATATCGATATCAACAGAGATTATGTAAATACCCAACAAATTGTTCATGATAAAAAAAGTAAGATCATAATTGCAGGAAGTGGTATGTTAAGTGGCGGGCGTGTGCTTGAATATCTAAAACACGATATAGGGGATAACCGCAATACGGTGTTGATTGTCGGATTTCAAGCAGAAGGTACACGTGGAAGAGCTTTGTTAAATAAGTCTCATGAGTTAAAAATCCATGGGGCTTATTATCCTGTAAAAGCCAATGTTGTAGAATTGACTGGATTGTCTGCACACGCTGACCAGTCAGAGCTAATAGAATGGATAAGAAAATATAAAAATCCACCTCAGCAAGTAATGCTTGTACATGGAGAGCCATCTGCATTAGAAGCACTCCGCGTAAAGATCCAGACAGATCTGAAAATACCAGTTAAAATTCTAATAAAAGATGAGCAAGTTTCTTGCGGATAATTAGAACTTATGCATCACAATATCTTCACCATTACGTTAAATCCTGCTGTGGATAAGAGCAGCACAGTGAGTCAAATACAGCCTGAAAAGAAACTAAGATGTTCGTCTCCGAACTACGATCCCGGGGGTGGTGGTATCAATGTTGCTCGAGGGCTTGTACGTTTGGGACTGCAGTCGACAGCTTTTTTCCCCTCTGGAGGAAGGACGGGTGCACACCTCGAATCATTGCTGCTAAAAGAAGGGGTTGACATCATGCCTTTCAGCATCGTGAACGATACCCGGGAAAACTTTGTGGTGCTTGACACCTCCAACAACCAACAGTTTCGCTTTGGTATGCCAGGTGCGATATTGGCTTCTGACGAACTAACACAGATTTCAGACAGCATTAATTCACTATCTCCTTTCCCCAAACTGGTGGTAATTAGTGGTAGCCTACCGCCTGAAGTAAATCCCGGCTTTTTGCGACATCTTGTGAAAACCATAAAGTCGAAATCTGCACGGGTGATTGTTGACACTTCCGGAGCCGCTCTTAGGGAGGTGGTGTCAGAGGGGGTCTTTCTCTTGAAGCCCAACCTTGGTGAATTAAGTACACTTACAGGTGTTGAAGCTCTCGATAATAAATCCACTGAAGAAGCCGCTAAACAACTCATCATTGCTGGCAAAGCAGAAGTAATCGTGGTTTCGATGGGCCCTCAAGGCGCCATTTTGGTTACATGCGACAACAGTCTACATATCCACGCACCGACCGTAAAAAAGCTCAGTACTGTAGGAGCAGGAGATAGTATGGTGGCAGGCATGGTCTCTATACTCGCTAAAGGAGGGTCGTTGGAGAATATGGTTCGGATGGGAGTTGCCTGCGGTACAGCCGCCACTATGAAATCCGGTACCACGTTGTTTAATAAGCAAGACGCCGACCGGTTGTACGAGTGGTTGAGGGAAGCTGTTTCTTCCTGAAAACGTATACAAGAGAAAACCTGGGAATGGACGAAAATCTTCTAAGTTTATGATTTTTGTTATGAAGATGCAATGTTGAAGATTGTATCTTAACCAATAAAAAATAATATTATGAGTTTATCATTAAGAAAAAAGAACAATTTGCCATCATTGATGTCAGATTGGCTGAATCCGGTTCCATCAATTTTTGATCGTGATTTCTTTGACGTAGATTTCGGCTTTTTCAATAAGCGGATTGGCTTAAATGTTCCATCCGTGAATATTTCCGAAAACCAGAAAGATTACGTATTCGAAGTAGCCGCACCGGGGCTAAGTCGGGAAGATTTTAAACTACAAGTGGAGAATCACATCCTTTGCATCAGTGCAGAAAAGACGGAGGAAGCGTCTGAAGAAAAAAATGGTTACACCCGGCAGGAGTACTCTTTTAACACCTTCCAACGTACGTTTTCGTTGCCGGAGCATGTAAAAGAAAATGAAATTAACGCGAGATACGAAGATGGCATATTAAAAATTACGGTTCCAAAATCCGAAGAAACAACTGTAAAGCCTTCACATACGATCCCCGTTTTATGACATCCCAAAAATTTCGGTACGGGATCCGTTGACTCAGCAATGGATCCCGTACCGAAATTTTTGTGCCCATCAACACAAGGTCAAAATATGCTTTTCTTCCATGTAAGGGAATAGAGCGCCGGCGATAAAAGCTGCGTCGTAGGTACGACTATTGCCACTCACTATTGGCTATGCTTTTTGACCTTTTCCAAATTCAGTATTTTTATTCCATTTTCGGTCAATAGGATCAGCGATTCGTCTCTAAAATCGCCCAAGGTTCGGTTCAGCGACTCGACCGCTGTTCCTACCATTCCTGCGATATCCTTTCTGGCCACCGTGATCAGCGGCAGATGCATTTCGGCAACCCTTTGGTGTTCGTAAAGATAGACTAGGGCGGAAGCTACCCGTTGACGCACAGATTGGTAAGCAAGTTCGAGCAGCCTTTTTTCCGTATCAAATACATTATTTGAGAGGATCTTGATAAAACGAGCCGCCACTTCACGGTTCATATGGGTCAAACTCAGGAAGTCCTCCTTCCATATAGTACCTGTCACTGTGTCCTGTAAGGCCACAGCGCTTTCCGTGTATGCTGTACCTTTCAATAAGGGCACATAACCAAAAAACTGCCCTTCACGGTGTATTCCCGTAACCAACTCTTTGCCGTCGTAGTTTAAGCGGCTCGTTTTCACTTCACCTCGGATGATATAATAAAGTTCTGTTGGAAACTGTCCCTCCACGAAGATGTGGTCTTTTTTCTTATAAGATTTTCTCGGTCTGTTACTGGCCAGTGTCTGAAATTCATTAAGATCACTGGTTTTATCCAGGAAATCATCAATATCGTTCAATTTATTGGCGAAGGTCATTTTCAATTGTTCACTTTTTTTCAGCCTCAACTCTACAGTTGTCAGCAGTTCTATCCCGTCAAATGGTTTAGTTAGATAATCGTCAGCACCCATGTTCATTCCCTTCCTAACGTCCGATAGCTCAGCCTTGGCCGTGAGGAAGACAAACGGTGTACCAGTCGTATCGGGATGTTTGCTCAGAATATGGAGCACCCCATATCCATCCAATTCCGGCATGATGATGTCGCACAATATCAAGTTGGGCTTATGCTTACTAGCCAACTCCACGCCATCTTTTCCATTGTGGGCAGCAATTACTTCATAATTTCCTAGTCGAAGAATATTGACAATACTTTCACAGATTTCCTCATTGTCTTCAATCACTAAAATGAGTGCTCTCATAGCATTATGGTTTGATTCATTTTTATTGACCTGAAGGTCTGCTTATAAATCCGGGCGAAGTCTCTGCATCGTAAAAGTATCCACGTATTTCTTGACCATATTTAAGCCCCGGTTGATTGCGTTAATATATTTATTTCCACCCCCCACAATACGCCATATCGTTATATGATAATGATAGTTAGGCCCAATACATACTCGCTTTTATGGAAAACGCATGATTCTCTGATATATCAAATAATTATCTTTTTCATCTTATATCTCCTAACAAATGTAATGAAATATAGTTCTAAATATCTGTATATTAGTTTTTTTTCAGTCTATCTTATCCGTATAGACACCTAAATGGCGCGGGGAGTATCTATAAAACTTGCCTCGCCGCAACATAAAAAAGGAAGAGCGCTAAAAATGTCGTAAAATAACACCAATATATATCATTTTTTTGAATGATTAAGATCATGATATTGCGTATTGATAATTTCTACCTTGTAAACATTAAAAAAACACATCATGATACGTACAGCACAGCAGTGGACCAAATTTTACGAAAACTTAGGTTTTCTCTTCTATAGTTTGACATGTTGTGACCGAAGGGTTACGCCAAGTGAAAAAGCAATTATTAAAGATTTGGTAAACAGGACCTGGATCAATCTAGAGCCCTCTCTAGATGAATATGGATATGATGCGGCCTATCAGATCGAGGCCGTTACGGACTGGCTTTTCGAAGAAAAACCGTCTGCTCGTATAGCATTCAAGCGATTTGTTGATTTTGTAGAGGGGCACCCGGGGTTTATAGATCATAGAATGGCGAATATCATATTTTCTTCTGCAAATTCCATTACCGCTGCATCTGCTAGAAAGAACAAGTCTGAACTTGGGTATCTGTACCTGTTGCACGGTATTCTCAAAAAAGCAACTAAATCCGATATAAGTGATCTACCTTCCTAATCGACCCCAGAATATTAGGGTTTAGCATTATCTGGTTATTATTGTATTACAACGTTTTAAAATAATATCTAGTTTTAAGCGTTATGTTCTATATCGGTATTTATTATTATAGGTAGTAAAAGGTATTCTATATCGACTTTTGCTATAAAAAACTACATTTTATCGTTCCTCCATATTATTTAGTGAGTTGTTTTACAGTTTATTGTGTTATGAAAATTATTATTCACAATATGGTCAGCAGTCGTTGCAAGATGCTCGTAAAATCCGAGCTTGATAAATTGGACATCTCTTATAAGTCGATAGAATTGGGGGAAGTAAAATTGTTCCGGACCATTACAGAAAGCCAAAGAAAAAAGTTAAGTGAATTGTTACATGAATCAGGTCTGGAACTATTAGAAGACAGCACTGCCAGATTGGTAGAAAAGATCTGTAATCTGGTAATAGAGACCGTACATTATTCAAAAGAAATACCTCATGTTAATTTTTCGACACTACTCAGCGAAAAATTAAAAAAAAACTATCATTACCTTGCCGAGATATTTTCTAAGGCTAAAGGGATTACTCTAGAACATTTTATTATCCAACATAAGGTAGAAAAAATCAAGGAATTGATTATGTACGGAGAATTAAACCTAACCCAAATATCTTATCGGTTAAACTATTCAAGTGTTTCTCATCTCTCCAAACAATTCAAAAAGGTTACAGGTATTACACCTACTTTTTTTAAGAATCTTCCCACAAGAATTCGGAAGAATTTAGAAGATATTTAGAGAGAGGTCTGTATACCAACCAATTATATCACATTTTTTTCTAATTGTATAAATTATTCCTGTTTATAAACTTGACCTTTGTTTTGAAGCAATAATTTATTTATTTTTTTATTTCAAAAAGATGAAGACAAACGCAGAATTACAGAAAGACGTTCAAAATGCTATCAAATGGGAGCCATTGTTGAACGCAGCAGAGATCGGTGTTACGGCTAAGGAAGGTGTGGTCAGTTTAACCGGAATCGTAGATAGCTACGCAAAAAAAATGGAAGTTGAAAATGCAGCAAAGAAAGTAATTGGAGTAAAAGCTCTGGTGGAGAATATTGAAGTAAAGTTTCCAAGTTCATGGTCCAAAACCGATGGCGAAGTTGCAGACGAAGTCCTCACAGCATTGAAAAACAGTTGGTCCATTCCTAGGGATAAAGTAAAGGTGAAGGTAGAAAACGGTTGGGTTACCCTAGAGGGTGAGTTAGCTTGGGATTACCAACGAGAAGCAGCGAAAAGTGTTGTACATTCTCTCAGCGGCGTCAAGGGAGTCACCAACATGATCAAGATTAAATCTGAATCAAATGAAGCTATTGAAAAGAGAGATATTGAAGATGCTCTCAGAAGAAGTACCATTGATGATAGCAATATTGATGTTTCAGTATCAGGTACGACAGTTACACTAAGTGGAACAGCACAATCTTGGTATGAGAAAGAAGAGGCCGGTCGTATCGCGTGGAAAACTCCGGGTATTTGGCATGTTAAAAATGATCTAGTTGTAGATTATGTTTTAGTTTTAGAGGATTAGTCAGTTTTAACGATTCATACAAATTATAAAGTTTTTTAAAATGAAAAGTGAAACCAAAAAAGCAAAAAAAGGATCTCGAGGTAGTTCAAAATCTGAACGCAAAGAGATAATTAAAAATCATAAAGAAGCAGCCTTTCATTTCAAAGCGGCAGCAAAAAGCCATCTCAAGGCCGCAAAGCATCAAAAAAATGGCAGTCTTGATAAAGCCCTAAAAAGTGCTTTGGAAGCGAAAGGTCATTCCAGTATTGGAAAAGAAGTGCAGAAAAATGCAGCACTTCACATGCATAGAGCTTAGATTTTTGATGTTCAATACTTAAAAGCGCTATAGTATAAGTGCTTTTAAGTATAGATTTTGAATATTGGTCCGGCGATAAAAATCGCACAAATTAAATCTAAATGAAAAAGTTAGCGAACAAAGTAGCTGTAATAACAGGAGGTTCTGGCAGCATAGGTAAAATTACCGCCCAGCTCTTTTTAAATGAAGGCGCAAAAGTAATGCTGATAGATCTCTCCGAATCCGCGTTAAAGGCAGTTGTCAATGACTTTGATAGTGAGAATGTCAAGTACTGTGTGGCAGATGTGTCGAATGCTGTGGACGTTAAAGTATATACCCAGGAGACGGTAAAGCAATTCGGTAAGATCGATGTTTTTTTTAACAATGCCGGCATTGAAGGCCTGGTAAAGCCGCTCATTGAATACCCCGAGGACGTTTTCGATAAAATAGTGGCTGTAAATATAAAAGGGGCATGGCTGGGCAATAAATATGTATTGCCCCAGATGAATGATGGAGGGAGTATTATCATGAGCTCCTCTGTAGCAGGACTATTAGGATTTCCTGGTCTTAGTGCATACGTAGCGAGTAAGCATGCTGTTGTTGGAATTATGCGTACCACCGCTCTTGAAGCTGCATCGCGAAAAATCAGGGTAAACTCCGTACATCCCTCCCCGGTCAACAACCGGATGATGCGTTCTATCGAAGAGGGGACATCGGCCGGACATGCCGAAGAGGTAAGGCATCAATTTGAAGCAGCCATTCCCCTGGGACGCTATGCCGAGCCCGTTGAAATAGCAAAATTGGTTTTATTTCTCGCCAGTGATGACAGTCAATTTATTACAGGAACAACTCAAGTCATCGATGGAGGTATGTGTACACAGTAATGAGTAAGCCACTAAAATAATAACTTACTTCAGATATTTGAGTTAAAATTTTTGCGGCCAGCTTGTTGGTAAAGGAAAGAAGTCTTCGTCGCAATTTAAGAAAAGGAGTAACAGCACCCCAAAGGATAATTATTATGAATACGATTTTAGTCCCCACTGATTTTTCAGAAAATTCCAAAGGAGGAATACGTTTTGCCATCAACATGGCATCTCTAGCGGCGATGAAGCTGTTGTTTATCCATGTTGCACCTATCGTGTATAGTCTAGATACTAGTATCGCACATCAATATATGGGATTCGATACTGATGAGCAGACTTTGCGAATGCGGGAATTTATTGACAGCTGTTATGCAGAGATCAATATTAAATCCAAACCGTACGACGTTGTTATTTTAGAAGGAATAAGAGCGGATATGATGATTTTAGAGTTCTGCCAAACGCGCCACGATATCGCTTATATTTCAATAAGCACCAGAGGAGCAACTGGACTCGACAAGATTTTAGGTACCAATACGGGCAATCTTGTCACAAAATCCGCTATACCGGTTTTAGTCATTCCATATGATTATTTACCCAGTCCTATTCACTTATTGCTCTATGCTTCTGATTTTGAAGATGCTTTCGAAGAAATGGACCGCGTCAGCACATTTGCTAGACTTTTCCATGCCCGTGTTGAAATGCTCTACATTGACAATACAACAGAGGATCCCGAGCGATTAACTTTTAATGAAATTTTCAATTACCCTGTACATTTCCGCTCTGTTAAAAAAGATATATTTAAGCCTTTCATTGAGCAACTCTTGGAGGAGGTTAATATTGTGCGACCGGATATACTGATTTTATTCACAGATCATCATCGTTCCTTTCTTGAAAAGCTATTTAATCCTATTTTGGCCGAGGAGCTAGCTTTTAGGCCACTTGTGCCTACATTAATATTTGGAAAGGGCAGGAGGGACTGATATTTTATTCATATGTGCACCCCTTATTATAATCTTGTCATATCAACCTGTAAAATCATATCCGCCGATATTAAGAAGAGTTCTTTTACACGCTATATTGCCTCCAATGTTGGTGTTGCACAGGCTACGCTAAGCCGTTGTTGTCGCAAGTTTTGCGACAGTTTAATTTTCTTCCAATTCCCCTTCATTGAAAATAGTATTGATCTGTTTACCGATAGTCTTGACATCCCGGTCAAACAATCAAGCCATCTCATGACGATTTAAGCAGACTGTATCGCCTTGAAGTGTTAGCTTAATCTCCACTTTTACTTTACAGTCAAAGACGGGTCCCCGCCCTTCTTCTATAATATTGATTACAACTGTAATTATTGGCTCCATAATCGAAAATTTAATCGGTTAGAATTTCAAGTAATATCTGCTTTAACAGTACTAAGTTCTAGTTGTGTCTGTTCGAACGCTATCAGGGAGTCTCCCGCAACGGGCTCATCTGCCTTTCCGAATCCAGTAGTTTTGCCGACCGCGATTTCGGAGCTAATTATACGATCAAGGAATATACGCGTAAAAAGACCGTGACCGACGAGAGGCGGCAACATCAAGAGATCAACCTTCAGCCCAAGTCTAGCGATACGATTTACAGACCTATTGTATTGCGAGACGACGAAACGATAGACCTTCAGGTCATCGGAGTGTTCAAAGCATTGTGGTAGTCTCTTTTTACGAGAGAGCTATACATTAATTTCGAATCAACTAGTTTGTGTTATTTTGAGATTTCACACGAACAGAATCGCCAGCATACTTGGTTAATATGTGTTCGGTAGCCGCCTTCAGCGAGCGAGTTGGATGCTCGGGATGGAACCCGCTTGAGGTGAAAAATTCCACATCATGATCTATTTTTGAGTACCATACTCTGTTTACGTGTTTCACCGACAGTGTATCTGGGCGTGTTATTTTTTTAAAACTGTTCAGCTTTTCATAGTTGAAGGGAATCTTCTTTGGACCTAATGGATTTGTTTGTGCAGCACAGTCCACTACCACGTAGTGATCATCTTCCCAGCACATACACTGATTCGGTTTCATATATATCCATCCTATAAAAAGCAACACAATGCCTGCTGCTGTAACAGTCAAATAAAGACGTTTTTTTGAATGCCAGTTTCCTTTACCCGGTGGAGCTGGAGACATTATACCCACTGGTATAAGACCACTACTTTTGGTAGCCTCATCCGTAAATCCTCCCTTAATATTGTTAGCCTCCAGATCCTCCTCTCTTCCATCCCCGTATGCCGATGGTTTACCCTTCTCTGGCTTTTTTCCACTAATTAAATCATCATCTTCAACAACATCATCACTTTCAACAACAAGATCCTGCTTTTCCCTTTCTTCTTTAGGCCTCCATTCTTCCCAGACGAAAGGCCTTGGTTGATAATCAACCAATACTGCAAGGAGTTTTACAAGCAGTTCGTCCGGGTTTTTAGTTTTTTCAGTGATGAAGTTTTGCAGTGATTTTAGTTTTCCTGTATCAACCTTCCTGATTGCCTTTTCAAGCGTTTCATATTCCTTAGTGTCATTATAGAATTCCTCCATTATTTGTTTATCGTCGGCGGATAAATTACGTCCCAATACCACAAGACTATAATCCCTCAGATTAGCAGGAGAGGGTTCGCATAATTTACTAGACAATTCATTTCGCTTTCTCTTCTCGCGATAGAGCGAAAGAACCTCATTTCTAAATAGGTTGAAGTTTGACATAACACAAAATTACACAAATTATCCATCAGAAATTATGGAAAACCATAAGTAATCTCCACCGGAAAAACCGGGAATTCATAAGAAAAACCGGAATTATATCAGAACAGTTAGAAATATCGGAAACGTCTGATATTAAGCTTTTTGTCTGATATACTTTTGCTAAAGAAATCGAACCAGATGTCAATAATTAAAACGACAAAAGACATCAGCCGATTTCAAAAAACGAGAAGAACTCGCGGTAGTCAATAGCCGGTTTGGGAAGCAGCTTTTGCCTCCCGCGATGGACACTCACACTTCCCAAAAAAATCAGAAGGCCTTCTGAAAATTTTTGTAGCAACCCTGTGCACGGTGTGCAGGGCCTACTCAGACTATGACTTTTAATTTTTTGAGAAATGTTTTATTTAGCATTAGCCCTATTGTGTGGCCAAACCGTATCTGACACTGCAAATGTAGATTTTATAGCACAAAAATATCCAATACAAGTAGTTGATCAAGGGCATGCCTCCACGATTAATACACATACCAATCGACCATCACATTTGCCTATTCCCCCTATTGTATATTGTTCCTTACTCGTTGATCAGGAGCAAGGGACAGGCGGCGATCGTGGCAATACGCCTCCACCGGTGAAGCCCCTTAAAAAGACTTTAGGTTTAGCCCTCGTTGATCAGGAGCAAGGCACAGGCGGCGATCGTGGCAATACGCCTCCACCGGTGAAGCCCCTTAAAAAGACTTTAGGTTTGTCACTCGTTGATCAGGAGCAAGGGACAGGCGGCGATCGTGGCAATACGCCTCCACCGGTGAAGCCCCTTAAAAAGACTTTAGGTTTAGCCCTCGTTGATCAGGAGCAAGGCACAGGCGGCGATCGCGGCAATACGCCTCCACCGGTGAAGCCCCTTAAAAAGACTTTAGGTTTGGCCCTCGTTGATCAGGAGCAAGGCACAGGTGGCGATCGCGGCAATACGCCTCCACCAGTGAAGCCTCTTAAGAAGACTTTAGGTTTGGCACTCGTTGATCAGGAGCAAGGAACAGGCGGCGATCGCGGCAATACGCCTCCACCGGTGAAGCGAAGACCTGCCCATCACTGGAGTTAAGTTCATTACAGCAATAGTAAAAAGGTAGCAAACGCTACCTTTTTACTATTTAGTGTTTTTTTTGTAATTTCAGGACATTAATCGACTGAATTGAAAAAACATTACCTCATTATACTGTTCATTGTATTCCTATCCTGCCGGAATGATCGCGTCCAACAGCCCGTTCAAAGTGCTGATATATATTATAAGAAAGGCATATCCTACGCAGAAAGCGGCAAAGCCGACAGTGCTTATCTCGCTTTTGAAAAGGCCAAAGAAGCATATATTCAAGTAGGTGATAGTCTAGGAGTAGCCTCATGTCTTATTCGAAGTTCCTTTCTTCTTAGTGAACAGGGCGACCACTTTGGAGCACAAGAGACTTCATTGCAAGCATTCCCTTATTTAGATGCCAATAATTCAGACCATTGGCCCCATTTAGCATTTAATTATAATACCTTGGCCAATGCAACCTCGCTACTGAAAGACTTCGAAAAAGCCATCCATTTTTCTGACCGAGCTCTACAATTTTCAACCGACAGTGTTACATTGTTACGTTGTCTAAATAATAAAGCCGCAACACTTTTCGACTCGCGTCAGTTCAAAGCAGCGCTAGATATATTTCAAAAGATCACCTCTCAGACCCAAGAAGGCACTGTGGACTATGCACGCGCACTTACCAATCTTGCAAAGACCAAGTGGCGTACCGATTCATCTTATGATGCAGCTACAGATCTTAAAAAGGCACTACAGATCCGGCAAGCACATGATGACCGTTGGGGGCAAAATTCGAGTTACGCACATCTTACAGAGTACTATGAGCCACGCGACAGCGCTAAAGCACTACTATATGCGCAGAAAAGATACGCTATGGCTTTACAATTGTATAGTGCGGACGACCAGATCAATGGACTGCGCAAATTAATTAAGCTCAGCCCGTCTAATCAAGTACAAGTCTACTTCGAGAGGTATCAGACTTTGCAGGATAGTGTCCAACAGGCGCGCGCAGCAGCCAAGAATCAGTTTGCTGTGATCCGCTATGAGGTCGATAAGAACAAGGCCGAGAATCTTATGCTTCAGAAGGACAATGCCGTCCAGGCAAAAAATCTCGTTCTACAGCGCTCCGCTATCGTAGCTGCGGTAGCTTTGATCATCGGCGGTGTTTTCTACTATAAGAAGTACAAGCAACGGCTTGAGTTCGAAGCCCAGGATAAGATCAAAGCGTCCAAACTCAAGACATCGCGCCAGGTGCACGATGTGGTAGCCAATGGTATTTATCTGGTTATGGCCGAGATTGAAAATAAGACTGAGGTCGATCGGGAGGGTATTTTGGACAGGCTAGAAGTCATGTATAACAAATCCCGTAATATATCCTACGAGGCAGAAGAAGATTATGAGGCCTTGACCAAACCTTATTATGAAGAACTATCCGAGTCCATCCGTTCCTATGCTACCGATACCCGTCGGGTCATCACTGTTGGAAATGATGCAGAGACATGGCAAGATGTGGGACCCAGGATCAAAGAAGAAATACGGCATGTTTTGCTGGAATGCATGGTCAATATGAAGAAGCACAGCAGGGCCGACAACGTCGTTGTCAGATTCAAGCGCTCGTCCCGACATCTTGTCATCACCTATCGAGATAATGGAGTTGGTATCAACGATGCAACTATATTAGGCAACGGTATGCAAAGTATGGTTTCCCGTATAAATAGTTTAGGTGGACACATTATCTTTGACTCCATAAAAGAAAAAGGATTAGAAATCAAGATCGATATTCCAATAGTGTAACTTAAAAAAACAAAAGCATGTTTAAAAAAGTACTTATCGCTGAGGACCAAGAGATGGCAAATGTTTCTATACAGAAAACACTTAAGGACTTGGCCATCAAAGATGTTCACTACGTCTATTATTGCGACGATGCACTGGCGCGGATCAATAAAGCGATCAAGGAAGACGATCCTTTTGATCTATTGATCACCGACCTAGTATTCGAAGACGATATGACACCCCAGAAGCTTTCCGGAGGAGAAGATTTGGTTGCCGCCGCCATAGCAGCTCAGCCCGACCTTAAGATCATCGTATTATCTTCCGAAGGCCGCTCACGTTTTATTGACAATTTATTTAAGAGCGAATCCATACACGCTTATGTGCGCAAAGCAAGACGAGATGCGCAATATATAAAAGAAGCCTTAGAAGCAGTATATCAGCACAAGACTTATCAATCGCCCGAAGTGAAAGAGATCATGCAAGAAAAAAACAGTCACGATTTCACTACTTTTGATATACATATCATCAACCTGCTTGCCGATGGAGTATCCCAAAAAGAAATCCCCGATTACCTTGCCGTAAGAGGCATAAGACCATCGAGTCTCAGCAGCGTCGAAAAGCGTCTTAACCATATACGTTCGGTACTCGGTTTTACAAAAAATGAACAGTTGCTTCTCTATTGCAACGAGCAGGGCATTATCTAAGTCGCTCGATATTTATGAGTGTGTGGCACGCTCAATAATCATAATTAACATCTAAGGGAGGTATTTATCTCCCTTATTTTATATGTCTATAATACAGATGTTTATTTTTCTTAAAATAAATTTCAAATTACGGCATGCCGTAAAAAATGATGCTAACGCTTCTCTACATTTGTGATGTCCGCTAAGGACAAATACCAAACAATCGACAGCATGGCATGGAGTTTTAGAAAACGTGTTAAGATCATCCCCGGTGTACACCTCAATATTGGAAAGCGGGGTATATCCACCTCGATGGGTATACCCGGAGCTAGAGTGACCATAGGTACATCGGGCAGCTATTTCAGTACCGGCATTCCCGGTTTGGGGACATCCAGTAGGACGAATTTATCTAGTAGCCACAGTCCGTCTAGAGACGTTCTACCTCCCGATTCCCTTTCTTATCACAGTCCTGATATTATGTCTCCCGGTAGTATTTATAGTGCCGATCTACACGAGATCACCAGCCAGAATATGCAGGGTATCAAAGAGGCGATACTTCTCGCTCGAGCACAGCGCACCAGCCTTCATGATGACCTAAAGAAGATCGGTCAAGCTATCAAGTCTACCAAACTTAAGTTGCTGTTAAGCCATATATTTCTTTACGGCTATTTAAAGCCTTCTATTCCCGCGGGTTTGACGGTAGATTTACGGACTCAAGAAGTAGCTTTACAAGAAGCTCAAGAACAACTTCAAAAATCCTTTGTAGATTTAGATGCCGATTTCGAACCAGAGCATAAGGTCAAGTACGATGCTATGGTTGCAGCGTTCGAAGACCTAAGTCGTTGTCACCAGATATGGGACATTACGCGTGCACATTTCGAAGATAGGGTGATTACCAGATCCTCTGCGAGTGCGTTCGTCAGCAGGCGTAGCGTCCGTTTTGCGTTGCGTACTATACCCGAATTCCGCTCAGTGCTACAAGCCCTCTATTTTCAGAATGCCAATGGTGCCGATCTATACATCTACCCCAACTTTGTCGTACTGTATGCCAATAGCTCCGATTTTGCAGTTATCGGTCTCGATGACATAGACTTTCAGTACGGACATGTACGATTTACCGCACCCCATGTCGTACCGGCAGACTCAACAATCGTTGGGCAGACCTGGGCCAAAGTCAATAAGAATGGCACTCCCGATCGGCGCTTTAAAGGCAATTATCAGATTCCGGTGGTGCAGTACGGAGAGATCCGGCTAAAGACATCTACCGGATTACGAGAAGAATACCAATTCAGTAATTATGCGCATACTGCCACATTTGGGAGGGCATTTCAGGACTACCAAAGGTCACTCAACGAAAGCGACTTACAACTATGACTCGGCTTATCCTACTTTACCTATTTCTTTTGATAGGACGTTCTTGTGGGGTATCCCCAGGACAGGATATCGTCAATAACGATCTTCGTCATACGGCATTTGTCGCCGAGGTAGACCGCATAATAGATGGTGATACGATGGTCGTCCTCTACCAAGGAAGATTGGTACGTATCCGTTTGACACATATCGATGCCCCCGAAAACCGGCGCTCCAATCCAATTTCTAAGATGTCGACACAAGCTTTAACAACGCTATGTGCGGACTCCAAAGTGACGGTCCAAAGCCAAGGTTATGACAGATACGAACGTCTATTGGCCGAGGTTATCAATCATAAAGGTGTTGTAGTCAATAAAGAAATGGTCAGATTAGGTATGGCAGTACATTACAAGCGGTATTCCGATAATAGCACTTATGCGGAGTTAGAGGAGCAGGCCAGAAAACAGAAAATTGGGCTTTGGATGGAAAATGATTCTATAACAACTGGAGATAGAGAGAAAGTAATAAAAAAATAAGTTAGATAATAATACGTTTTAGTCGTTATGAAGGCCATTTTGGAATTACTGAAAAAAAATAACCATGGAACTTATGGTGCGTCATTATTAGATATTAGATGGAAGAAAGAGACGGAGAGTGAGTCACAGACCACAGCCCTGACTACAGAACCAGAGCCACTGATTGTCACTACTCAGGACGAGATCGACGGCTTTCTGATTATCAAATCTATTCTCCGCAAGGATATCGAAGTAGGACGGGTATTTATGCGGGATAGTCAGTCTTATTGTGGTATTTTGCTCGATGACAATAACCGCAAGCCTATATGTAGATTTTATTTCACACCAAACCGGCTCCGCATTGGACTGTTCGATAAGGATAAGAAAGAGCTCAAGCATGAGCTGGAGAGACTGGACGATATCTATAAATTTTCAGAACATATATTGGAGACGGTCTTCAACTACCCTTAATAAGCAATTAAATGTTTTTATGAATGGCAAGTGATCAGAAAAATAAATACATGAACAAGTCTACAGTGGATATTGCTCCTAAAGATATTCCGCCGACCGATAAAACTAACGCTGAGGATGTTGATCGGAAACTATCCCTACAAGAAGTTATCGCTGGTATAGAAAGCGGTCGGTTATCTTTATATATCTACAACGAAGGCTCCCAAAAGTTGAGGATAATCGTTTCAGAAAATGCCCATGGAAATAAATACCTAAAAATTGAAAATGACAGCGGGTCACGTTCTGATGGTTGCTGAATAAAGAGGGACAAGCAGATGGCTGGTCGCAAATAAACTTAATCTATATAAAAATGACGTATATTCCCTTATTTGTGTTGGCATAAAATGATGAAAGGTTAATATGTTTACTCTTGTGTTACTTATGTGACAAACTATCTCTTTTTATAAGCTGAATTTTGCGACAATAATAAATAATGACAATATAGATATATAGAATGGATTTTAGAACCCTGGCCTTGGTAAGTTAGCGGACCATTGATTACATTGCCGATGTTTATCTTGCTCTACACGGGTGAAAATTTTGGGATGTCGTCCCATTTAAGAACACCATGCACAATGTGCGGTACCGACAAAACCTGTGATTTTTTCTGTTTTGATAGGAAAGCACAACGCTGGAATTTATTGGTAATGCCTGTAGCCATCATCGGTGGTTTTGTAGCCTCAAATTATCTGTCTGATAATCAGGTGCCGGATTTAAATCCGGCAACGGTTGGGCATTGGCAGGCGCATCTCCCGGACCGATGTTTGTATTGAACGGAGCAGGATACTTCCCGATTTTAGTTGTAATTTTAGGAGCAGTATTAGGTACTTGGTTCTATAGTCAGCTAAAAAACAAGTTACCTCATTAAATCAAAATGAAGGAAAAATAAAGCTTAATGGTAATAACATGGAATTGTTAAACTAACGCTATCGTAGAAACCAAAAGCGGACAAATAACATCATTCAAAAAAGGTCTGATACTTCGGTAAGAATTACCTATCCAACGTACATACTTGCCGATCAATCTACTTTTTAAGCCATAAGAAAATCAAACAAAGTAAAATTCATGTAGGCAATTATGAGTTGAAATATGAAGAAAAAGAATGATTAAAAGAAAGGAAAAGATACGCTTAGGATTGAAAGAAAACTGGCAACAGTTTTCTCTTCTAGTATTGGTCAATATGATGGTTGGTGGTATGGTCGGTTTGGAAAGAACGGTCGTCCCTCTGATTGGTACAGAAGAATTTCATATCCAATCGGATATTGTTGTGTTTTCATTCATCATTGCATTTGGTGTGGTCAAGGCTTTTACCAACCTGATTTCTGGTGTTTTGGCAGACAAATATACCCGTAAGAAAGTTTTAATTTGGGGGTGGTTAATTGGTCTACCAGTTCCATTTCTTTTAGCTTTTGCACCATCTTGGAATTGGATTTTATTTGCCAATGTATTGCTTGGAGTAAGTCAGGGATTAGCTTGGTCTATGACTGTCAATATGAAAATTGACTTAGTGGGTAAGAAAAGTAGAGGTTTAGCAATGGGACTGAACGAAGCCGCAGGTTATGGAGCGGTCGGGCTGACCGCATTGCTGACAGGTTATTTAGCATCGCATTACGGACTAAGACCACAGCCTTTTTATATCGGAATCGCTTATACCGTTGTTGGATTATTGCTTTCCATTTTTGTGGTTCGGGATACCCGAAAGTTTGCCCAATTAGAAGGCATACAAATAGCATCAGATAGACTGGCTCACAAGCCAAACTTATGGTGGGTGTTCAAAGAGACTTCATTCAAAAACAAAAACCTGTTTTCTATTTCGCAAGCAGGACTGATAAACAATCTGAATGACGGAATGTCTTGGGGTGTATTTCCGTTACTTTTTATGTCAATGGGAGTAGGTTTGGAAGGCGTCGGTTGGATTAAAGCTGTTTATCCCGTAGTTTGGGGCGTTGGACAAATTGTTACCGGGCCATTAGCCGACAAAATAGGCAGAAAGCCTTTGATTGTTTGGGGAATGTTCGTGCAGGTTTTGGGACACGTTGTTATCGGCTTTGAATGGTTTGAACCTTTAATTTCAGGTTTGATTGGTTCGGTACTTTTGGGTATTGGTACAGCTATGGTTTATCCTGCTTTGCTGGCCGCAGTAAGCGACACCGCCCACCCAATATGGCGGGCTTCTTCCTTAGGGGTTTATCGTTTTTGGCGAGATATGGGCTATGCTATCGGTGCATTGATGGCAGGAATAGTCGGGAGCTTCTTCGGATTGGAATGGGCTGTTCACATCGCTGGAATAATTACGTTTATTTCCGGTCTTATCGTCTGGATAAGGATGAAAGAAACAATAGCTCCATAAAATCAAAAAAAGGTTATCGTGTATTATCAAAGTATGTTTGCAAAATACATCACATTTCCACGAACTGCCTACATACCTCAGGGACCACTATTTTGTCTTAACTATTCAAAAGAAACTCAAAGGTGTACTTCGGAATATAGCCAAAAGCATTTCTAGCCTTATCACATCTATATACTCTGTCTATAGAATTTGGAAATGTCCAGCCTTTACTTTTATAAATTCCCCTAGCCTCAGGATAATATTTTAAAATTACCTCCAATGGATGAAATTTTAATTCATGAAGATCTTCTGCATTAAAGGGCGATCCGCTTGAAATATTAAATATCTCAAACTCCTTAAAGTTGTGGATTAAAGCTAATTGAATAGCATGTGCCCCGTCTCTTTCGTCAAGCCCACGGTATAATCTATGATTTATAGTGAGGTTTTCATCTTCAGGTAAAAAACGGGCTACTCTCAGTACAGCGGTCTCCAATTTTTCTTTGTAAAAAAAGTCTTTGCACAACTGCTCACAACACTGTTTAGTGATATCATAAATATCTCTCGGTTGTTCTCTTAACGTCTCGTCTACCCAGACAGCCTGTGTATCGTCGTTCATCGCCGAGCCATAGATCGAAGTTGTGCTGGTGTATATAAATTTCTTTACACCATTTTTCACGGCAGCATTCAATAGATTGAGGGTCCCTTTTATATTGACATCGATAAAAACGCTCCGAGGATAATTTAAATCATAATGTTTGCCATGAATTGCAGCAGTATGTACGATCGCATCTACACCTTTTGTAATATTTTCTACGGCCTCAATGTCTAAAATATCAATCAGTTCATCTGTTGCTGGATGAGCGATTATATCTATACCTATAACTTTATGCCCGAGACTTCTTAAATGATCTACTACAACCGAAGCTAAACGTCCGGACGAACCTGTGACTAAAATTTTCATGATTTTCCAAAGTTAAAACTTATTTGACGATCAATTTATAAGCTATACCAACTATTTTCCCCCGATGAAGTCAAATGTGGCATTTGGTTCTAACTTTAAATTATACAGGTCGATAAGAACATTTACGGCGGGTTGTCCGCTTTTCATGTAGTCAATTCTAATTCAATCTTACGATTAATGATTTAGATGTTTTTATCACTTTCATATTCTTCTCAGAGACAGAACTGCACCTTTGAGTAGAGGCCGTCGAACCGATCGAAGGGAGCTCATCGAAGATAAAGATCTCACGGTTTATCACAGCATAACACTATGTCTCTTGCAGGAATCAATGAGCTGTTGCGGAATAAGCGGTAGGATTGAATGAAAGGGACATAGAGTTTCTATTCTATGAAATAATCACAGCAGAACAGTTTTTCTGATTATATTGCCATACGAAGCACTTACTGGAATTACATGAGATGCTATTGATAGCTGATGACGTTCTATTTTTGAAATTTTCTCCAAATTAACTATAAAAGACCGATGTACCTGTTGAAATACCTCACTAGGCAGCTGCTCCATGACTTCTTTAATAGTCGACCGTGCTAAAATTTCAGTCGTCTGCAATACATATTTCATATAGTTGCCCGTAGCCTCAATAAATAGTATTTCATCAAAATCCAGTTTTACGATATTGTGGCTATCTTTGATATATATATGAGTTGGTGTCTTTCGCTTAGACTGTAATGTATCGTAGGCCTTGTTGCACGTTTTCAGAAATCTACTGAATGTAAATGGTTTTAGCAGATAGTCCAAAGCTTCCATCTCGAATCCCGTTATTGCATGTTCAGAATAGGCCGTGGTAAAGACCAATATAGGTTTGCGGACCAAACTATCGTAAAAATCAATACCCGATATATCTGGCATCCTAATGTCCAAAAATAATAGGTCTACCTCATTTTTGTTTAGATGCTCTATTGCTTCAAAAGCATTTACAAAAGTAGCATCCAACTGCAAAAATGAAACCTTGGCTGCGTAATTCTTTATAATATCCAATGCAATGGGCTCATCATCAATTGCTATCGCTTTAATCATTCTTATTGGTCGTTATCGAGATTTAACGTTAAAAATACAAAAAATTCAGAATTAGTTTTCTCGATATGGAGCTCATGTAGCCCATTGTAGACCATATTCAGCCTACTTTTTACATTATCTAGGCCGATTCCCGATTTGTTCTGTTCCATATCAGTCGCTTGGCTAGCATGTATACTATTGTACACACTAAGTTTAACAGAGCTATCCTCTACATAGAGTTGGATTCTTACCCAAGAAGGATTATTTAGGCTTATACCATGTTTGAATGCATTTTCAATAAATGGGATGAGCAACATCGGGGCGATTTGCAGATTTTCCATCGTATTGTCGGGCAGATCGATCGAGATTTGGATGCTAGGCAGATTTGCTATTCGCAATTGCTGTAGCTCTATATACTCCTTTATATACGCTACTTCACGAGCCAGCAGAATAGTATCTTGTTGATTTTCATGCAGCATAAATCGCATCATGTCCCCAAGTTTCTGGATCCCCGAAGCAGTCTTTTCTGCATTTTCCTGGAGAGCCAAACCAAATAGTGTATTCATCGCGTTAAAGAGAAAGTGCGGATTGATCTGTGCCTGTAATAGTTTAAGGTCCGCCGCCGTCCTTCCCAGTTCTTTCCGTAATCCTACGATCTGATAGCGTTGTTTCTTATCGTGATTATAAAATATATGGACATACCATGTCAGTAAAACACCTAATGTAATACAAAAGACAATATTAAATCCGTCAAAAGTATTATAGCTATAGCTGAAGTTTTTTAATGCCATTTCCATCAAGCTAGAAAATACTAAGACGCAGATCATATTGATCAAAGCCGATAGTACTATAGCCACAGTTTTTGGACTTTTATTCTCGTCCAAATAGGGGAGAAGATAATAATTATGTGAAGCAAATACTACATAGCAAAAAGGAATAGAAAATGCAGCCAGTGTACATACATATTCATTGACACGGAAAGCAATCGGTATCAGGAGAAACATCCCGACCACAAGAGATATTAAAAAATCCCTTACCGTTTTTGCGACGATTGAGTTGCTTTTTGATAGACTGTTTAATCGGGAAATAATCGTTTTTATCCCCGTGTATATTAGTAATGTCAACATCAGCAATCCTGCCACGACAAATGGAGGAGGCAGTTTATGAGGAGGCAATCGATAGATGGATTGTATTGTAAAATGCAGACACGATTGTATCAAAAAGATAATTCCAATCCAGATTACCCATTTGTTCATCTTTTCTGCAGAAAAGAAAGTAGGGTATACATACAATAGATAAAGACTTATCATCACGTATCCCGTAAATAAATGCAGTTGTAGGGCTATCTGCTCTACTTTATCGAAGGTATTGCTCGCTGTCACTACAAGCATAAACAGATATGCAGTAGTAATCAAGAAAAATTCTATCCAACGTTGTTTCATAATTTTATCCTTTAGTTTAGTTTTCTAAATATTTACACAAGAATAATTAGAAGTCTAATCTATTCAAATTAAATGTGACGGACAGTATGTTTTCTGTGATGAATTACATATTTTCGTCATCAGCTTGCTGTTTGAGTTTACTTATTGCAAGAAGAAGGGGCTGTAGGCAACCCATCAAACAAAAATAGCTTTCCATTGTTCGGAAGGTCGATTATATTCTAGGCCTCGTCTATTTTGAGTCGGGTCAGTTCGCCAGCGTGCTTTTCAATAATCTCTCCCCATACACTGCACGGCATATCTAGACTCTTGCCACTCTCAGGATTTACAATATGATACGACAGCGTAGTTTTCGTTCCATTGATTTCTGGAGTCAACATTATCATGTATCTTACCTTATGTTCTTGGTGAACGATAAATGCATAAAAGGGGAGTTCCCGTGAGCATCTCAAGTATTCCGCCTGTGTGGGCTTTTCACTGACATAGACAGACGACTCTTTGTCTGATATATTGTTACCAATCGTGTAGTACAGGGAGGTCAACCCAAAAGCGTCAAACTTTTCTTCGCTTGCTACTTAGATCTGGGTTTATGTCAGTGAAAAGGTTGATATTATGCATTTTAAACGTGCCGTGTCAACAAAGCACCTTTTTTTAACAATATGTTCATCTTTCCATAACAAGCTATTTTTAGCTTTGGTCATTATTAATCCTAATTGGATGAATCGAAAATTAGATATTGAGTCTGAGGATTCGTTACGTTTAGTCAAGAAAGATTTTGATTTAGTCTTTAATTCATTGTACGATCCACTTTTGTTTTTTGCTACTAAATATCTGAAAAGAATAGATCTCTCCGAGGAAATTGTATTAGACTCCTTTTTAAAGCTCTGGCAGAAGATCGACCATTTCCATTTTGTACATGAGGCAAAGTCTTACCTGTATGTCTGTACACGAAATGCTTGTATTAATCAGTTGAGGGACCAAAAGAGAAAACCCATATCAGAGAATATAACAGATCTAGAAAGCGTCTTATTGGATGGTGAAAGCGATATACTCAGTAATATTTTACAAGCAGAACTCCTCACTTCATTATATAGAAAAATTCATGAGATGCCAGACATACAAAGAAAGGTATTTAATCTCCTATATATGGAGGATCTAACGTACGAAGAAGTGAGCAAAAAGTTAAATATCAGTATTGAAGCAGTGTATGCTCATAAATCAAGAGCTATGAAATTTTTGAAATGCAAGATCAAGTATGATTTGATTATTTTGTTATTCTTAATATATACAGCTAATTAGAATTAAATATTCTGATACGCTGCACTACCGATTTCTTATTAATATTTTCTTAACACGATTTACAATTATTTAATGTCAGATTGACGTCGTCTCGGTGTTTTCTAGGTAAGACACAAGATATGCAAAAAATAAATAGATGGAAATCTTTACTGCTAAAGTTAATCACTGAAGGTAATAATTCGACAATTAGAAACAAGTTGGAAGATTTTTACGGGTCATATCCAAAACTAAGAGAGTTAGAAGAGGAAGTCCTGTCAAAGAGTAGCGACCAAGATTTTGAAAAATATATTCAGTTCCAAAAGGAAGCAAGTATCTCTAAAGTACGTATCAAAAGGCGCCTTTCATTGGCAATAGCGAATTATAAGAATGTTCGTTCTTACAGAGTTCGAAAATACATTGCACTAGCCGCTAGTTTGTTTCTTTGTATTACTACATCAATATACTTATATTTTTATTCCTCTTATTTCGAGAGTTTACAAAGCAGAGAGCTTTATGTATCCGAAGCAGCTAATATTAAGCCTATAACTGGGGAAGCTATTCTACACATAGACGGTGAAGGTAGCTTTACGCTTAAACAGGGATCTGAAGGAGTTACTATGACAGATTCAACAGTAAACTTCGATGGGCAGCAGATTTACGCAAAACCATCGGATATGAGTCATAGAGAATTAGTCATCGAGACCCCTAAAGGTACTATATGTAAAATAAAACTCTCTGACGGTACTATCGTACATCTCAATGCATCTTCCAAAATAACATATCCTGCCAAATTTGCTAATAACGAGAGAAAAGTACGAATCGATGGGGAGGCTATTTTTGAGGTAGCTAAAGACGTCAATAAGCCATTCTTCGTACATACCCAAGTGAGTACTGTAAAAGTTTTAGGCACGCAATTCAATGTTCGCTCTTATAGCAACGAAAGTTGCCATATGGTCACTTTATTAGAGGGATCAGTTCGTATATATGAAAGAGGAGAGAAAGATGTTTTTTTGATTCCTGGTAGTCAGTGGTTTATGTCAGATTCTGTTTCGGGTATAAAACCGGTTAACGTCGAAGATATATTTGCTTGGAAAGAAGGCATTTTTGTTTTTGATCAAGAAAACCTAGGTCAATTTATGGCAAAAATGAGTAACTGGTATGATTACGAAATTATAGTAAGTCCTAGTGCGCAAAAAATGAGAGTTTGGGGGACAGTCACTCGTTATGATTCGTTCGATAAAATATTGGATATCATTCGTGTACTTGATAAAGATTTAAAGATAAAGATAAAAGGAAGGAGGATAGAGATCACGAAATAAAAAATTAATAATAAGCATCTGGAAAAGTTGGCGCTTTCCCAGATGTAATAAATACCAAATAATTGAGCGTTTAACCAAATACTTAGTAAAACAAAAATAATGAATAATCTGAATTCCATACTACAATGGATCAAAAGAAACTATTTTAAGGAAGCTATGGTTATGAAAATGATCTTAGGTTTAGTAGCCCTATGTCTACTTCAGGCCCGTGCCCACACAATTGCCCAAACAATTACGCTGAACAGGTCTAATAGTTCTATCGAATATGTTTTTAGAGAAGTTCGCAAGCAAACAAAGTTTAATATTCTTTGCCCAGCGGATTTACTATCGAATACAGCTCCGGTCACTGTCAATACTAAGGCACTTCCATTGACCGCATTTTTGGATTTGATACTGCTTCCTAGACAACTTCGGTATACGATAAAAGAGCAGAATATAATAATTACCAGAGACGATAAAATTTTAGACGATCCTTCTTCAAAGACGCAGATACAGATTACAGGTGTCGTAATGGATCAAGCGGGCGGGCCAGTATCCGACGTGAATATTGTCAGTCAGGAGAAAAGTGTCATTAGTGATTCCAAAGGATACTTTGCTATTAGTGCTAAGATAGGAGAGACATTGACACTTTCTCATGTGTCATACAATACAAAAACAGTTAGCATCAGTCAATCTAAGAACAATGTGATTGTCCTTTCCTTGAAAAATTCTGATATAGAGGATATAGTGGTGATAGGATATGGTGACCAAAAACGGCGTGAGATTACAGGGGCAATCAATACCGTACAGGGTAAAGATTTAAATAAGGGTAGTGTACGCGACCCCATTTTAGCCCTGCAAGGTAAAGTTCCAGGACTCAATATCACAAAAGACGGCAGTCCTTATGGTGGAGCATCTATCATTCTTCGTGGTGTATCTACGCTTCGAACGGGAGTTGCCCAAGAGCCACTGCTTGTGGTTGATGGACTCCCTAATGGGGTGATGCCACCGATTGACGACGTAGCTTCGATAGATATCCTTAAAGATGCCAGTGCCGCAGCCATCTATGGATCTAGAGGAGCTAATGGTGTGATTATAGTCACTACCAAGAAAGGGTCGGAGGGAAAGCAAATAGTATCATTAAGTTCGATACTCGGTATAGAACGCATATCGAATAAAATAGATATGTTATCAGCCGACGAGTATAGAAAATACATTATAGATAATAATTTGAGTATCAGTCCTGATGATGATCATGGAGTTAGTACAGATTGGCAGGATGAGATTACGCAAATTGGGAGTTCAGTACGTAACAATCTATCAATTAGCGGTGGTAGTAAAAGTAGTAATTATTTTTCTAGTGTTGAACATTATAAGAATCAGGGGATTATCATTGGAACTTCCTACGAACGTCTCAATCTTAATGGCAAACTGCGTCAGTCCGTTTTAGATGACCGGTTGAAATTAGACTTCAATATCACTGGAAGTACCGACAATTCTGATAGGCTCATTGATCAGAATCAGGTTCTTTGGAATGCCTTGGTATTTCAGCCTACTCGGGGTATCTACAACTCCTTGGGCGAATTTGCCGAACGTGATGTAGCTCCCCTGAATCCTGTTGCCCTGATCAAACAGCACCGGAATCATGTTAAGAACAAAACTTTATTGGGCAATTTTAGTGCTCAGATGAACATTTTAAATGGACTAGATTATGTGCTCAATACCTCTATAAGAAGCTCACAATCTCATACAGGCATATATTACGGCAAAAAATCTATGCTTAAGCAAGGTAGTAACGGGGAGGCAATTCGTTCGTCATATGGGAGCAACAGCAAGCTACTAGAATCGTACTTTAAATATAAGCAAGACTTTCAGAAGCATGATACCGAATATCTCATGGGATATTCATGGCAAGAAGATAAGACCGGTGATGGTTTTCAGAGTTCCAACACTAATTTTATAACCGATGAGGTCGGTTATAATAATCTGGGACTAGGGAGTGGTTCGGATGGTTATAAATCTGATTATGGCAGCACATCAGTGAACACCCTACGACTTATATCATTTTATGGTCGGATCAATTATGATTATGATAATAAGTATCTCTTACAAGCGACATTTAGAAGAGATGGTTCATCGGCGTTTGGCCGTAATAACAAATGGGGAACGTTTCCATCCGTTTCCGCAGGTTGGTTGATATCTGAGGAACCTTTTATCAAAGATCAATTTAGGATTAATCTATTGAAGTTTCGTGTAGGCTATGGCGAGAGTGGCAATTCACTAGGCTTTGATCCTTTAATTAGTGTAATCCGCTATGGTGCATCTGGTTCATTTTACAACGAGGGCGAATACATCAAGGGTATTACACCGACTCAGAACGAAAATCCTGATTTAAAGTGGGAGAGAACACAGACCACTAATTTTGGGATAGATTTCTCAGCGTTTAATAACAGGCTCAGCGGTACCGTCGAATACTACAAGAAAAATACGAAAGACCTGATCTGGAGCTACACCGTACCTGCTACGCAATACTATGTAAATACCCTTTTGGCCAATGTCGGACAGATTCAAAACAAAGGATGGGAATTTACATTGACTGCCATTCCTTTCGCTCGAGACGTTTTTCAATGGAGTAGTACCGCCAATGCAGCATTTAATAGAAATAAAGTCACTTCATTGACCAATGAAATATTCAAGCTTGACTATAGTGATTACTACGGTGTGGGTAAGCATGGGCAGTCAGGCAATTTAGCTTTTCGGCTTCAGGAAGGTTATCCCGTGGGTCAATTTGCTACTTGGATATATAGAGGTGCAGATGCGGATGGAGTTTCTCAGTTTTACGATAAAGACGGTGGTTTGACGACTACTCCTTCGTCTCTGGACAAACAGGTCACTGCAGAAAATGCTCAGCCTAAGGTGGTTTTTGGATGGACTAATAATTTGAGTTATAAGCAATGGGGAATTGATTTCTTACTTCGAGGGGTCGCGGGCAATCATATACTCAATGCGACACGTGCCGATCTCAACTATCCTTCACAGATATTAAGATTTAACGTTTCCAAAGAAGCCCTTTCTGAGTCACCGACGAATACCAGAGCAAATTACACATCATCGCGATACATTGAATCTGGCAGCTACATCAGGCTTGACAACATTTCACTATCCTATTCTCCTCGGATTAGTGCGAGGTACATAGGGCTTTTAAAATTCTACCTGACGGTTAATAATGCATTTGTATGGACTCGATACAAAGGAATAGATCCGGAAATATCCATGGCGGGGATAGCACCAGGTATCGATGATAGTAATTTTTATCCAAAGACAAGATCCTTCATATTGGGTCTTAATGTTAATTTAAAATAGCCACATTATGATGAGAACAAATTTTAAGAAAATAACACCATTCGTTGTAGCAATTGGTTTAGGTCTAACTTCCTGCACTAAGCTCGACGTACCTATAGAATCCGAGATTACACCCGATAATTTTCCTGTTACTCAAGAAGACTTCACGGCAATTTCGGGAGCAGCCTATACCTTTTTGCATTACAAGTATTATACTATCAATCATATACTGATGCAGGAGCTTTCAGGAGATGGTGCAATCTTGACAGCTAATGGGGGCAATTGGTATGACGACGGTAGATACCAAAATTACCACCTACATCAGACCAATGGTGATCAGCGATTTATCAAAGAAGTATGGACAGCATGGTACAATGGCATAAGTAAGATAAACAGTCTACTTCCATTATTACAGCAGGCTCAGGAGAACTCTTTCAAAACTATTACTATCGCTGAGATGCGTGCTTTGAGAGCTTATTTTTACTATTTATTAATGGATGACTTTGGAGGAGTGCCCTTAGTTACCGAGTTCGGAGCGAACGTCAAGCCAGTTGGACGTAGTTCGAGAAGCGATGTTTTTGATTTTATTGAGCAGGAGCTACTCGAAGCCTTACCTAACTTAAGATCAGAAACTGGTGTCAAGACCTACAGCAAACCCACCAAATGGATGGCTTATTCCTTGTTGGCCAAGTTATACTTAAATTCAGAAGTTTATACGGGTACTGCTAGATACAACGATGCCATCCTAGCTTGTGATATGGTGATTGAAGAATCTCAACGATCTGGCAGCATCAACTTAGAGGCCGACTACTTAAAAATGTTTGACTATGATAACGGGCCACAGATCAAGGAGTTTATTTTTACTATTCCTTGCGATCCGGTAAATAATCCAGAGCAGATTCCAGCGCGGTATTGGCTTCATGGAGGCTTAAGATCTAGTTATCAATTGCCCTATACACCCTCCGGTAGTTTACGGGCGCTGCCCAAGTATTATGAACTATTTAGTAAAGAACCACAGGATGTGCGGAACAAATTTTGGCTTGTTGGCAAGCAATATTATAGCGATGGTAGTCCTGTCATCATAAAGACCACGAAGAAAGGTATGGACAACAGTTATACTGGAGCTGATGGTGCTACGGCCATAGATTATCACCTCGAATTTACACCTGATATCCTTTTTAGGGATCTTAAAACTTTCGAGACAGGCAATGACGAGTTGGGGAGGGCTATAGGTTATCGAGTCAATAAATTCCGTGCCGACCCTACATCTACCTCTAGAAATCAAAATAATGATCAACCTATCTTTAGATATGCAGATATCTTACTAATGAAAGCCGAGTCCATATTACGGGGAGGACAGGCCACGATGGGCCATACTGCACTAGAGCTTTTCAATAAGGTTAGGTCTAGGTCAAAAGCGTCTAGTTACTCATCCATCGACCTTCAAGATATCTTGGATGAGCGAGCACGCGAGTTTGCCTTTGAAGGTTGGCGTCGAAACGATCTGATACGCTTTGGTAAATTCGAACAACCGTGGGGTGTCAAGACCAGTACTGACATACAGAAGCGTGTTTTTCCAATACCGACCGAACAGATTAAATTAAATCCATTATTAGAACAAAATCCAAGTTACTAATGCGAAAAATTATTGTTATAATATTCACTTTTGCATTCGGTCTTTCCCTAAAAGTCGATGGCAATAATTACATCTACGAATGTATCTTATCTTCAGATAGTGTTGATTATATCGTTCCACCTATTTTAAAATTTAATAAGGATAGAAAGTTTAAGGTTGTCCAGTTTACCGACTTTCACTATCAATACAATTCTAGGCGATCTGATACGGCGGTTATGCAAGCTTTAGAGGTGATCCGTTTAGAAAAGCCGGACTTAGTAGTTTTAAGTGGTGATGTCGTCTGTTCGCAGAATACTAGTCTAGCATGGAAATGTCTCGCCGATTCGATGAAATCCAGTACCACACCTTGGGCCGTTATTCTAGGTAATCATGATATTGAGTATGAGATGACCGGTCGTGAGATTATGGATCAGCTCACAGGTTTGCCTTACTGTATGGCGGTCAACGGTCCCTCTGATATTTCCGGACATGGAAATTATGTGCTCTCCATATTAGATTCCGAGGGTAAGCAACGCGTGAATGAACTTTACTTTATGGATACGCATACCAGTTTAAGGAAAGACAAAAGTTTGGGTGAGTATGATTGGATAAAGAGTGATCAAATCTTATGGTTTAAGCATCAGGCAGTACTGTCCGAACAGGAGTTAGGTAAGATCGTACCCTCTCTACTTTTTATTCATATTCCTCTACCCGAGTACAACAATGTTCTTTACCAAAATTCTACAATTGGAATACAGGAGGAACTCATATGTTCGCCGGATATGAATTCAGGTATGTTTACCGCGCTCAAAGAATCCGGTGATGTAATGGGCGTATTCTGTGGACATGACCATAATAACAATTTTATCGGCGAATATAGAGATATAGCCTTGGCCTATGGTTCAGTATCCGGTATTGAGTGTTATGGAAAGATAGGGCGAGGAGCTAGAGTTATCGAGTTGAACGAAGACAAAAGAGGATTTACCACATGGATACGCTACCCTGCCGCCCCCGTCAAGTACAAAGTAAGTTATCCAGATTTTTATAAAAAAATAAAGTGAGGCCTGTCAGCTTCATTTCAGATACAGAATTAGAATAATGAAAAACACTTTAGCTTTGATGATGGCTATTACCATCCTAGGACAATGGGCCTATGGGCAAAAAATAATAGCACATAGGGGTGCATCGTTTGATGCCCCCGAAAACACGAGAGCCTCTACATTGTTAGCCTGGAAAGTAGGAGCGGATATCGTAGAGACCGACATAAAGATGACATCGGACCATATTATCGTAGTTATGCACGACGGCAGTACATTTCGCACTACAGGAGTTGATCACAAGATCGAAAAAACGCCATACCATGAGTTATCTAAATTAGATTACGGATTATTCAAGGGAGATGAATTTAGAAGCGAAAAACTGTTGACGCTCCAAGTCCAATTATCCTTGGTACCCCAGGATAAGGAACTGATGATAGAACTAAAAGGAGGACAGGAGATGATTCCTTTCTTAGTCCCCTTGGTCAAAAATAATCAAGGATCTGTCTCTTTCAAGTGTTTTGATTTAGAAACTATATTAGCGCTTAAAAAGATATTTCCAGATAAGAAATGCTACTGGTTGTGTAAAGACCGGGAAAAGCTACATCAAGGTTTGGAAAAAGCCGTAGCAGGAGGTATTGATGGTCTAAGTCTGCACTATAGTACCGTCGACAAGCATGTAGTTGAGCTGTTGGATTCAAGGAAAATGGAAGTTTTAGTTTTTACAGTAGATGATCCGAGTGCCGCCCGTTTTTTCAAGGATATTGGTGTTAGTGGTATAGTGACCAATAGACCTGACTTTATTAGATCCGAGTTGAAGAATTCGGACAAGTACAGCTACATCCTAGACCCGAGGGACAACAAAAAGTACTCTACCATCCGGATTGGTAATCAAGAATGGTTGGCCGAAAACTTAGCGTATAATCAGGCAGGGAGTGTTGCCTATGAAAACAATGAAGCAGTATCACAGGTATATGGTAGGTTATATACGCAGGATCAAGCACAGGCGGCCGTCATAGATGGCTGGCGTCTACCGTCGGTAGAGGATTGGGAGCGACTGATTATGGCAGTGGGAGGAAGCTCGGTTGCTGGCGGCCGGTTGAAATCTACACTTCTGTGGTTGCCCCCCAATAGTGGCTCGACCAATGAAAGCGGCTTCAATATCCTTCCTGGCGGCAGTCGGTACCATAGCGACTCATCATTCAACAACATTAAGGATCATGCTTGCTTTTGGACGGATGATGTATTTGACAATATGACATCTTGGTATTATTACGTCAATCATGATCGGGAGAAAATCTATCGTAATAGATTACGTAGCAGCAGTGGTTTCAGTGTCCGGTTGGTACGTGATGTCCAATAACCCTATTTTAGGTCATGTTGTTTAGCAAAGTTCTCGTTTTAAAAAATAAGAGGACTTTGTTAAATTATTATCTATCGTTACTAAAGCTGACTAAGCCCGAGGTCGAGATTTTTTTTAAAAGGAGTATAAACTGGTTGGGTTATGTATGATGTTATGGACATCCGGTTTATCTCCTTTGTGTTTTCAAGCATTTCATCAATGATAGGCTATGTATTTGATTAAGACGGTAAATGCTTTCGCAAAAACCCGCCTACCTGCTAACCCATATTATTCTACATAGAGGTATTGTCGCTGTGCTTATGCTTGAAAACTTTAAAGGGTATCTCCAGACGGATGGCTATGCGGTATACGATAGCTATGCCAAAAAGAAAGAGGTAACACACCTGGCCTTTTGGGCACATGCGCGCCGTGAGTACGAAAAAGCATAGGATGATTAAAGCATTTCAATTGAATTGATAATTAAAATTAGACCATAAGGATAGTCGATAGAATAATAATTTTAATGGGGGCTGAGATCTACCCCAAATTCATCGTTGTTAAACACTCCTCGGATCAGCTTTCAGCGGCATCTTGCCACATCGGGTTACCTCGATGGCAGGGCATCCAAATTCGACCACCACCTTACCCTCGATCAGGTATAGGCCATTGCCCCGCAAGGGGTATTGGGCCAGCGAAGGGGGGAAGTGTACTGTATCAAAGAAATCCCCGTCCGCATCTAGGAAAGTGCCAAATTTCATCAGCTTCTCGCTTTTCGTACGTACATACTTTTCGACCACAAAATCCCCCACCATACGGATCATTTTTCCCTCGTACTTCATCAGGTCCGCAGCCCTGGCATCCCCTTTATAATCACTGCGTGCCAGATCGAACAGCGAACCCGACACCCCAAAGCCGATCAGCTCTATTTCATCATAATAGTCCTCCAGTACCGAGCTTTGCAGCTTCGGCAATACCGGTTTACGGCTCGCCAATTCAAAGAGTAGCGGTACCGTTTCAGCCCGCTTATCCTTAGACAGCAATAGATGCGCTTCCCATAGCAGTTCCTTCTTGCCCAATCCCATAAAGCGGAAAGCGCCCGTCCGGATAAGGATAATCAGCTGTTCCAGTTTAGCCCCCGTACGCCGTACAAAGTTTTCCAGACTCGTATATTCCCCATTGGCCATTCGTTCGGCTGGGATACGTAGCGCCAGTTTATCATTCAGATTCAGGAGCGTGTCAAAGCCCAGAAAAATATCATCTCCATATATCGTTGCCCCAAATACCGACCTGTTCACACAGGGCAGGTTCACGCTGGCACCCGCACGTTTAGCTTCATTGACATACACCTTGCGGTTATAAAAGCCCCCATAGTTGTTCAGCACCGCCACCATAAACTCTTTCGGGTAGTACGTCTTCAGAAACAGACTCTGATAGCTTTCGACCGCAAAGGAAGCCGAGTGTGCCTTGTTAAAAGAGTACCCTGCAAAGCTCTCCATCTGCCGCCATATCTCCCTGCTCGCACTTTCGGGGTAGCCCTGCTTGCGGCAATGTTCGAAAAATTTACTTTCGATTTCCAGCAGATGCTCCTTGCTGCGGTACTTGCCCGACATCATCCTGCGCAGCACATCTGCATCCGACATATCCAGCCCCCCGTAGGCATGGCCGATCTTCATCACATCCTCCTGGTACACCATCACACCGTAGGTCTCTTCCAGCTGCTCCTTGAATACAGGATGCGGGTACACCACAGCTTCGGGATTATGGTGGCGACGGATAAATTCCGCCATCATCCCCGACGAAGCCACCCCCGGGCGGATAATCGACGAAGCAGCGACCAGTGTCAGGTAATCATCACAGCGGAGTTTGGTGATCAGCTGCCGCATCGCCGGCGACTCCACATAAAAGCAACCGATCGTATTGGCCGACCGGAGCTGATCCGCAATCTTCGGATCCTCAAAAAAGCGTTTCGGGTTGCCCGTATCGATGCTGATACCCCTGTTCTGTTTTACGATCTCCCGACAGTCCTTGATATGGCCGATACCCCGCTGCGATAGGATATCAAACTTCTCAAAGCCGATATCCTCCGATACATACATGTCAAACTGCATGGTAGGCAGCCCTTTGGGCGGATAGTCCAGTGCCGAATAGTAGGTGAGGGGCTGTTCAGAGATCAGCACCCCACTGGCGTGTATCGTCCGCTGGTTCGGAAAATCCGCCATCCTGTTATACACCGAGAGGATCGTGTTGGTCACCTCATTCTTATTCAGCATATTTTCAGGTTCATGCACCAGTCGGTCTATCTCCGCTTTGGGCAGGCCGTACACCTTACCCAGTTCACGCAGTATACTCCGCGAGCGGAACGTACTCATCGCACCCATCAGGGCAGTATGCCCCGTCTGGTAGCGGTTGAAAATATAATCATAGATATCGTCACGCTCATTCCAGCTAAAGTCGATATCAAAGTCCGGCGGCGACTGCCTTTTCGGGTTCAGAAAACGCTCAAAGGGCAGTTTCAGTTCGATCGGATCCACATCCGTAATTCCCAGGCAGTACGCTACCGCCGAGTTGGCTCCCGAGCCACGCCCCACGTAGTGGAAGTCCCGGCTGCGTGCATAGCGGCATATATCATCCGTGATCAGGAAATAACTCGAGAAGCGCAGATTCTCGATAATCTCCAGTTCCCTCTTGATACGCTCCTGCGCGACCTTGTCCATCGTGCCATACCTGCGCACGAGTCCCTCCATCGTATATTTATGCAACAGCTGCTTATCATTGACAGGATTGCCCGTAAAGGACTCCTTATTCTTCATTTTCTTAAAATCCAGATCAAAATAGCAGGAGCCAAGCAGGCGGTTCGTATTACGTATCAGGATTGGGAAGTCCCGGTACATTTCCAGGAGCTGCACCTTCGGTATCAGCACCTCATCCTTATCCGCCACCATCCGTTTGTCCAATTGCGAGAAGAGAATATTATGGTCTATCGCCCGCAGCTGGCAGTGCAGTTTATAATCCTCCGGGATGAAAGAGACCGGTGTCAGGATCACATAGCGTTCCCAGTTTGCAGCAGTTTCCAGGCGGATCAGATTACGCTCGTTTGGCTTAATACCGATATACTCATTCTCCCGTAGATCCTTTATCGACCTGCTGCCGTAGGGGTAGATCATGTACACCTGATCCAGAAAAGGAGGCGAGTCCGGCAACCGCGAAGCCTCCCTGTTGTGCGTCGTCATCAGCTCATTCAGCTGCCTGAATCCCTCATTATTACGTGCGATACCTATGTACAGCAGCTCGTCCTTATTCCTGAACTCCATGCCGGCGAGAATATTCAACCCCGCTTTTATCCCCAGACGCAGCAAATCCAACGAACCCGACGAATTGTTGATGTCCGTCAGTACCGCCGTATCATGTCCCGTAGCCAACAGACCCTCCACCAGATCCTCCAGACGCAGCGTGCCATAGCGCAGGCTAAAATAACTATGCAGGTTGAGCATCATTCGCACCTCCTTTTTTATCCAACAGACAGATCCCCTTCTTTATCAGCTCCACGCCATAGCGGTTCCTGATCTTGTCGATAGCCTGCATCAGTCGTATCTCTTCGAGGGTATCATTGAATAGATCCACCTGATACGAGCCATGTATCAGCTTGCTGAATTTGACACCGATCAGGCGTATCAGCATCCGGCGCGTGTAGAGCTTTTTGAACAGCTCCAAAATCTTCTCCGTTATCACCCGGTCCGAATTCGTATACGGGATAGCGAGCTGCTGCGTATGCGTATCAAAGTTCGAGTAGCGGATCTTCAGTGTTATACAGCCCGTTAGTTTCTGCTGATGCCTCAGGTCGTAGGCCAGCTCATCCACCATCGCGACCAGTGTCTTGCGCAGGATATCCATATTTATCGTATCCGCCAGAAAGGTATTCTCCTTGCTCATACTCTTCTGCTCGCGGAATGGTACCACCGCACTGTGATCCACCCCGTTGGCCTTATTCCAGATCGATACCCCATTTTCACCGAGCACCCTGCGCATGGTAAATACCTCCATCTGTTGCAGTGTTTTGATCTGCGATATCCCCATATTGCGTAGCGTGAGGTACGACTTTTCGCCCACCATTGGTATCTTACGGATCGAGAGCGGTGCCAGGAACATCTTTTCCATACCACCTACCACCTGTTTCTCGCCGCAGGGTTTCGCTTCGCCCGTAGCTATTTTGGATACCGTTTTATTGACCGATAGGCCAAAAGAAATCGGTAGCCCCGTCTCCTTGATGATCTTTCCGCGCAGCTCCTGCGTCCATTTCCAGCAGCCAAAGAATTTATCCATTCCCGTTATATCGAGGTAGTGCTCATCGATCGATGCCTTCTCTACGATAGGCGTTATCTCCTCGATGATCTCCGTCACCGTGCCCGAATACTTGGAGTACAGGTCATGGTCACCCCGCACCACCACGGCTTCGGGGCACATCCGTAGTGCCAGCTTCATCGGCATGGCCGAGTGCACCCCATATTTGCGGGCCTCGTACGAGCAGGAAGCCACCACGCCACGATCTCCATTGCCACCGATCAGCACAGGCTTGCCCATGAGATCCGAATTTATCAACCGCTCTACCGATACAAAGAAAGTATCCAGATCACAATGTACGATATGCCTCTCCATCACTAAATATTTAAATTACTAACAAAATTAGTATAAACTATGGCTAAGAATTGTATATTTGTTGCTAATATTTGTAGCAATATAGGAGGGTTATGTCATTACTAGCTGATAATATGCGTTTTCTGCGGGGGCGTCGGGGCCTGTCCCAGCAGCGGGTCGCTGATGATCTCATCATCACCCGATCGAGGTATGCCAAGTACGAAGAGGGGGCTTCCGAGCCACCGATAGAGCTATTACAGCGTATATCGCGGTATTTTCAGGTGTCTATAGATCTACTGGTAGGTATCGATCTGCAACGGTCTCGGATAGAAGAGCTATTGAAGCTACCGGATTATCGGATGGTGCTGCCTTCTTTTCCATAAAATACCCCTTGTTCACGTAGTATATTTTTCTCCCGTTCGATTTCGGCTTTCTACTTATTTCACTTCTTTCGTAGTACAGCATATTGATCTGTCGTTTGAGCTCTCGAACACTCCAGGCATTTTTAATTGTTTCAAATTCAACAAATGTTCTTTTCTTGAGATCAGTGATGAGAATAAGCTCTAATAGATGTGAAAATGATAAGTTGTAGAGTAACTTTGTTACAGCAGAGAGCTGGAGCTCCCCGTGCGTACTTTGTATACCGTTGACCAGTTTAGCGAATTCCATCGTAATAAATGTTTCAAAAGGTTAATAATTAAGTTCAAATATTTAGCTTATAATAAGTTAACGGAAAAAAAAGACTAACTAAAAATTTTAGTAAATTAAAATATCTCCTTGATCTCGTGCTAAAAGCCATATCCCAACATAGTGCTATGTCGCGTGCAGATATCGATGAGTTGTTATGGAATAAGTTTCCGGAGTGGATGACGGATGAACAGAGGAAGATAAAAATTAATAATCTATTGTCAGAATTAAGACGAAAAGGAGTGAAGGGATGCCAGGGGATCGGATTCTATAATTAACAAAGTTAATTTGTATCCTATTGTTTTATAGATATATAAGATTTATATTTAGATATTCATAATTTAAGATTTCCGCGCCAGCGGTTTATAATTGGTTTAAAAATCGATTTCTTAAGGTTACCTTTTATTACTGATCGGCATTAACAACAAACAGGTATCAGTATGTTTATAGCAGCATTGAAACTATTTATCACCCAGTATGTTATTTTTTGGATAATTCTCTTTCCGATTTGGTATATATTCATTGCTACTGATACCATATATTTGCTGCTATCCCAAATAGCTTTTCTAATATTCGGCCTATTGTTTTTTACCATAGGATACGTCTTCTTTGGGTTTTGGCAATTGCGACCCAAGTTATTTTCTGCTTTATCAGGTCTTATACCTTTACTTTTTCCTTTCTTTATCAGCCATGTATATATTAACGACCGATTAGTAGTGCTATTCATAGCTCTAGTAGCGATGCTTTATATATGTTACTTTTTTCCTTGGTTTAGAGACAAAGAAAAAGAACCATCAATAAATTCAAGCCCTGCTAAGGACTGAGATATAGCCGAGGTGTCAATAGAGAAAGTTTACAAGATAAATTTAGCTTTCTCATATATATTCATAATAAGGCTCCGCGCCAGGTGATTTAAACCGCAAGGACTAAATTTGTGTTGAGTGCATTTGATTTATGCAGGTGTATGTTCTTCCCTAGTTAGGGGGGCTGTTCTTCTGTGGAAAGAGGGATTAACAATGTCCTTAGGCACTCTAAACATTGAGGCGCCAGCAGGGGCTATCTTGTATAATGTTATTTCTCTCTTGAAACCTCCACTGTCTGGGGAATCATTGTGAATCCATGCTCAACTTTAAGAATTATATAGACACGAGCTGGAAGCTCGAATCAGCATGGGAAGGGCTTCAATAACTACACTTTTTTGACTTCTTGAATTAGTATCATCCATAAGAACGATGTTGATGTTATAAGAGATAGAATACTTACAAGGTAACGCATTTTTAAATAAGCAGAACTTCTGTTTTCATCATTTATTTCGACAGGATAATTGGCATATTTTGGATGCTTAATTAGAAAACACATCAAAATTAAAACTCCTAAATTTACTAATAAGCCATAAATTAAATGAATCTTTCCTCCTTTTTTATCTGGTGATCCAGAAAAATCAAGATGCGTAATAACATCATCATTCAGCATATTATAAATATTGAATAATTTTACGGAGGAAATAATCAATAATATTATAGATAGACCAAATATTATAATTACTGCTTGAGGAACTTTGTCTTCCATATTTTAAAAAAAGTAAAATTTTGATATGTTGGATCACTAGCGTCCTAAATGGTTAAAAAAATAGCGGTGTTTTAATACAGCAAAAGTTGCTATATTGAAATCGCTAAATTTTAACCCACCGCCATGGTAAATGTAAATGTTTTCAGTCAGATTTTATCTCTTATCGACAGGGAATTATTTAACCCCCTGGTCATTAAGCACCAGAGTGATAAACATTCCAAGGGCATCAATAGCTGGACTCATCTTGTTAGCATGCTGTTCTGTCAATTTTCCTCAGCAGACTCCGTTCGTGATATCAGTAACGGTCTTCGTAGCACCACAGGTAATCTCAACCACATGGGCGTCAGCCGCGCTCCGAGCAAGTCCAATATTTCCTATATTAACAAACATCGGCTGCAAGAGCTTTTTAAAGACCTCTACTTTGCTTGCTTTATTAGACAAGCTTTGGGAGAAAGACACCCATTTTCGTAAGGAGCTCCGGCAATTAAAGCGTAAGATCTATCTGATGGACGCGAGTATTATCCCCTTATGTCTATCGGTATTTGACTGGGCAAAGTTCCGCAGTACCAAAGGTGCTGTAAAACTTCATACCGTCCTGGATTACGATGGTTGTTTACCCGTTTTTATGCAGATTACGGACGGTAAAGTCCATGAGAGCCAGCGGGCTAACAGCTACAGTTTGGCCAAGGGAAGCGTGGTGGTGGTCGACCGCGGGTATGTGGATTACAATTGGCTCGGGGATTTGGACAGCATGGGCTGTTTTTTTGTGACCAGAAGCAAAACCAACATGAAGTACACCGTAGTCAAATCATACCAAAGCGAAATACTCTCAGCCAATGGGATCCTTAAGGATGAGTTGATTGAGCTGTGTGGATCTGCTGGGGAAAAGTATAAAGGCAGATCGAGATCTTCTTCAAGCACCTTAAACAACGGCTAAAGGTCTCCACGTTCGTCGGCACGTCCGAGAATGCGGTAATGATACAGATCTGGACATCGATGATCGGGATATTATTGCTCAAATACCTTCAGAAGAAAGCGAAATACGACTGGAACCTGTCCAATCTTGTAGGGTTTATCAGGATGAATATATTCGTGAAAATAAATATCTGGAAATGGATCGATGACCCATTTATAAGACGACCGAATAAGGACGAAAATGGTCAATTGCAGCTATTCTCTGGATGAAAAGCAGGATCAAAATTGAAATGATACCGAAAAAGACTGTCTGGGACAAGAAATGACTGTTCTGAATTTTATTTAGGACGGTAGTGTAACAAAATGATAATAATATGATAACATATCTTATTTGTTAATTTTTTGTTTTAGATATAGTTTTGAATGTCTTAATTTAATACATATGTATTGTGAGAAGAAATCTTAAGCTAAGCCTGAAAAGCCTAGAAAGAGAGTTGGAGTATGTTAAGTCTCCACATCACATCTTGGGAGGGAATGGAGGCGGGGGGGCGAGATAAAATTAGATGATAACGGTCGTACTTATTATACTGATAATACAGGACGCGTTCATTATTTGATGGATACACAATTATTGTTCGAAGGTATCATGGATTCAGGGACGAGTTTTTCTACATGGGCAGCGGCAGGATGGGATGCAGTTAAGGGAAATTTCAAGCTTCCTGCCACTTTAAGCTCACTTGGGCTTAATGCAATGGAAAAGGTTTTTAACGAATGGAGGGATAAATATTTTATGAAAGGAGGTTATGTCCGAGCTGGGGGATCATCCGATGAAGGTGACTCTGATACAACATACGATTGGGACAGTACTACAGATCCAGGAGAAGGGCTTCCTCCTAAGTAACATATTGTTAAATTATTCATAATAGAAACTACGACTGTGATGTATGAAAAATAGTAAAATTATATTCGAATCTTTAAAAGATAATCTAGGTTATGTGAGGTTAATCATGTATGTTGTTACGCTGGTATTCTTTTTCTGGATACCTATAACAACAGTTTTTGTCTTTGTAAAGTGCTTTATTATTGCTTTACTGCTCTTAATAATGATCTATCTATATAAAAAAACTAACTATTATAGTAGACACTATCGTATTCCGGATATGATATGTATTTTATGTTTATTAAACCAAGTTGGCTATGTTATTTGGGGGATCATTAATGAGTGATATCATGGAAAGTAATTCTATGAATAATAGGTGGGCTGTGAGAATATCGATACATTCCTGCATTTATAGATATGTTGAGATATAGGTAAAATGGTGAAGGAATGTCGATTTATCAATGATTCAGAAACTTTTATGTCCAGGATGTTTTCATTTTATGAAAATAGACATACCCATCATCGGTTTCAGCTCCGCATTGCCTTTTCGTCCGCTTGACGTTTCAGTTCTAATAGTTTCGGATATGTAAGGTAGTTTTTATAAAAATAATAGCTATCTTACCTGTAAATAAGTTAATTATAAACTTATGTCTAAATTTAAGATCGCACTCGTGCTAATTGGGCTAGGCCTAACTTCATGTAAAAAGAACGTCACTGCTAATGATGAACCAATAATCGAGGAGACAGTAACAATTAATGGGGAAATTTTTAATGTAGAAGATGTGAAAACTAAAATGAGTTTGATCTTTAACATAGACAAAGCAGAGTTTACTTTTGTAAGGGATAGCCTAGGCTTTAAGAGAAGGGGATATAATGATACTGATATATATAAAATTGAACCGATTATTGAAGAGATAAAAAAGTTGAAATTATGAGAAGTATTATATTAGGTATTATTGTACATAGCAACATACTTAAATAGCTTTATGAGAATAAGTTTAAAGATTACTAGTGCCATTATATTATTCTGTCTGTGCAGTTATTTGGGATTTGCACAAAGAAGCTTAAATCTGGATTTCGAGCTTAAAAATTATGCTACATCTTTGCCTAAGCGTTGGTATGCCGGTGGCGAGGGGTTCAAGGTTTATTTGGACAGTGTCGAAAAACACTCTGGCAAATGGAGTTTGGCTATGGAAAAGTTTGGCGATACAAATGGCAAGTTTGGTGTGTACACTGGTCGAATCCCTATCGAAGCATTTGTAGGTAAAAATATAGAATACAAGGGATGGATTAAGACCAAGCATGATGAGCTTGCTAAGCTTCAAAAGTACATATATCCTTTACGTACATACGAGCCAGATGAGGGAAGTACAAAAGATCTCAAGGTTCTTGATCGCCTCATAGGCAACAGTAAGGTCGTGGCTTTAGGTGAGGTCTCACACGGTTCGAGTGAGATTTTCAAGATGAAAAACCGTATTATCCAATATCTGGCTATGAATAAAGGATTCGACATATTTTCTATTGAAGCCAATATGCCCGAATCCTATAAGTTGAACAGATATGTCGCCCCGCTACGATCTGAGTGTATTGGCTTTTATGGGGCCAAAGATCGGGCTCGGTATGGGCGTGCAAAACCAAGGTGACCTGTCGGGGTTGATGCAGCTCAACTTTGGCAACTTCGGTGTAGGCTACAGCTACCAGTTTAGCACAAAAGGCCACACACTAAACCAGCGCATATCCACCAATACACACGAGTTTGGCCTGCGATACCGCATCGGAGGGATAGGGTTACTCTAAGAAACTTAGTAAGTTATGATGTCGGAAATGCCGACAGCAACCGTTCAAGAGATTCATTACAAGCGGTGAACCTAGCAGAAGTTTTAAAGACTGACCCTAAAGCTAAAATACTTGTTTACGCAGGCTATGATCATATACATGAAGGAACTCTAACTGACTGGAAAAAAATGGCGCAGTTCTTCAAAGAGTTTACAAACATTGACCCTTTAACTATATCACAAACCCGACATGTTGAACAATATTATGTTGAATTAGAAACTGATGAAGTTAGAACAGTTAACAGATTTGAGTCGTTCAGCAATCCACTCGTAGCTTTAAATAATGGTAAATTGTATAATACCTATTTCCTTCCTCTTCAAGGCTATTTAGTAATAGCACAACTGTGCTACAACTATTCTCTTTATCTGTCAATTTGCCTACATTAGCGACATGAAAAGATATGTCTATTTATTAGTTGCTATCCTGCTCTTTGCATCGTCTACGAAAGCGCAAATGGTCCTAACACCTGCTGGATTCAGAGATCCATCCGATACCACTAAAAGTTTTGTTGTATTTGATAATGCTGGGAAAGGCAAAAGACAATTATTTAATGAGGCGCTTTCAACAATAAATAAAAGTGTTCTTATCGATGCCAAGAAGAGAAATATTGACACAGTAGGAGGTACTTCTATTCATATCTATGGAGAAACCATGCCTATGAGGGTAAGTCCTGGCAGCTTCCTTTATTACTGGAAATATGCTGTTACATTTAGTTTTAAAGACGAAAAAGTAAAGTTTGAAGTAGACAAACTGATTTTTGAAGAAAAAGGCAGCAACGGTGAATCATTTAAAATACATAACCCGAAGAAAAGAACCTTAAAACACCAAGCCATCTTTGGTTATCAAGAAAAACTAGTTGACCCAGAGGCCAAAGAAAATATAGAGCTATTTGTCAACGACATTATAAACAAGACGCTTAAAGGAATCAAAGACTGGGATAGTTGGTAAAATCATGAGTCAACCATACTTCTTGCTGCCAAGAAGTATAACTTGGCGTTCTGTTTGTAATTTCAATTAAATGTTCTTTTTTTATACTTGGTTCAGGATCATTTGGGGCAGGCGAAACACCCTCAATTCCACAATAATCGTTAAAATCTCCATTGTATTTTTCGGACGCTTTCCCATTTGCTATACACCAAGGGCAAATGTATTATCTCCCATGCCTCAGGTTTAAAGGGTACTTTTAACTGTTTATTCTTAATGTCAAATTCATAGAGCTTGATCATAATTCGTGTCTATGCGTATATGATCGCCGAAGCTATCAATCCAGTAATGGCAGCCAACTGCGACACCTTACCAACTTATACAGTGCAATAAGCCGCCTTCCTTAGCCAGCTCATTACAATCGATAGGGGTAATAGAATGCGCAGGGTATAAAGATGACAGTCTCTTTAAAACCACTTCGTCTGTCTTCTCGCCGAATACCGGTACACAAATATGTGATTCATCTGCTACATAATTCATGTAGACTCCCTTGGCCGATTGGTAAGTCCTATTTTTATGCGCACTATAGGGCAGGAGCTCCACCTCAAAACCATAATGCATAAGCGTTTTTCTCAGCTGTTCATTGTATTCATCCTGACCATCATTCATCAATATGGTCTTATGATCCAAAATTACTAGTACACCATCCAGGTGGCCTGTAAAATCGTTCGGCTCTTCCGGTAATAAGATAACTTGATCCGTCTTGAACAATGATATCAGGATATCTCTGATTTGGATTTGTGAAAACTTAGCATTGTCTTTTAGCACCCTTTCAGATACAAAGTACAGCATATCCCTATATACTACCGATCCACCATCAAGGATAAGGGAAGAATATGTACATTCAAGCCCCATTTGACTACAGACGTCTTTATTGTCTGTAATCAAGGATCGATATTTGGGGTTTTGTAAATACTTTGGGAAATATTGAAATAGTATCCACTCATCCTGTCTATTCCTTATTGGCATAAAATCCCGTACCCAAATATCCTTTGTCTTCGGAATCGTTCCGATCTCGGTTACTTGTTTTAAGCAGCGACCGACCGAGGGATATCTATTTTCCAACAGCTCAGAAATATAAAGCATTATTTCAGTACCGAAGGAACATAGCCGAGTACAGATCGCACTAAATCCGTATCTATTTTCTCTCTTTTGTTCATCTCATCAATTACAATCTTCTCCCTATTGGCCAATGTGAAGTTTTTATCTTTATTGACAGCTTTTACAACGTCAATAGGATAAAAGCCGATATACCTTAAGGGCAGATTGTAAAAGTCATCTTCTTGTTTACTTAAGCCATGACGAGTCGTTTTGGTCGTGACAGCAAATGGCTCCAATGCTCTCTCATTGAACTCTGACCAGGAGAGCGTATTGATCGTGTCGAAGGATAAGTTAGAGATCAATTCCGTGGCTACCTTATGTGGGCCGGAGATAATCTTTTCCAGATTATAGTGCTCATTGATAGTTGAGTCCGTATCGGACGATCTTTCATCCCTAAGCTTGGCTATACCACGTAATAGTACACCTACGTATAGATCATCATTTCCCAGAGTGATATCAATACCCGATGCATGCGCGTAAAGTTTTCCAGTCTGCAGCTGTAAGTCATGGCCGTAGATATACGGATCATTAAACAAATCATTGTTTTTGGTCTTAATATAAAACTCGATTTCCGTTAGTCGGTAAATAGATTTACCAATTTGCAATACTTGGTTCAGCAACTGCTTAGCTGTGTCGTCAACGTCCTTAAGTATCTGTTCTCTAGTCGTAGCCTTTATGGTTTCTAATTTCATTTTATTATTTATAATAAATATAATAATGTATTAATAATCAGCTTGTTGTGTTTTTTTGTAAAGATAGTTTTTCATTTCAAAAATTCAAAGAAGAGATTTGATTAGTATAATCAGCAATGCGCAGCTACGGTAAACAGATTGTCGCTACACCATAGCGACAATGGAGTTAGATATTTACACCAAATACGCCTTGCTTATCCTTGTAAAATTAGCTATTTTGCATACTTAAAACCGTATTAACACCATACGTTAGTTTTGATGACGCATACTTTTCATAATAAGTGACAGACTGTTGCACGATATTTTAAACTTTTAGACCATGGAACAGCAGAGCGATATAATCATCTATCAGAGCGATGACGGCAGCACCCGCATTGAGACCCGTTTGGAGAATGAGACCGTCTGGTTGACACAGGCACAGTTATGTGAACTTTTTCAAAAGTCAAAGTCAACTGTTAGCGAACATATTAAACATATTTTTAAAGAGGGCGAATTGGACGAAATTTCAGTTGTTCGGAAATACCGAACAACTGCGGCTGACGGGAAAAACTATGAAACGACTTATTACAATCTCGACGTCATTATCTCCGTAGGCTACCGTGTCAAGAGTCATCAGGGTACCAAGTTTCGCCAATGGGCAACAGCACGTCTGCGTGAGTACATTGTCAAGGGCTTTACTATGAACGATGAGCTGCTCAAGCAATCCGGAGGAGGCAACTACTTTGATGAATTGTTGGCTCGTATCCGTGATATACGCTCCTCAGAAAAGGTCTTCTGGCGCAAAGTATTGGATATATATGCCACCAGTATTGACTACGATCCCAAGACAGAGGTATCACAACTGTTTTTCAAGACTGTGCAGAATAAGATGCACTTTGCTGCGCATGGAAATACAGCGGCAGAGGTTATTTATAAGCGTATCGATGCTGACAAGCCAAATCTGGGGTTAACGAACTTCAAAGGCGAGCAGCCAAGTAAGTTGGAGACGCAAGTAGCGAAGAACTACCTGACGGAAGAAGAACTCGATATTCTCAATCGTACCGTCACTGCTTACCTGGAATTGGCCGAGTTGCAGGCACTCAATCGCAAGCCCATGTATATGCAAGACTGGGTAACACGCCTAGATGATTTTCTGCGTATGGTAGGCAATGACGTATTGCAAGATGCGGGTACCGTCAGTCATGATCAAGCGCTAAAAAAGGCAGAGCTAGAATATGCTAAGTACAAGGAGAAAACCCAAAATGAACTGTCCAAAGTCGAGAAAGATTTTGTTGCTTTTATTGACACCACAGTCAAAAGTTTAGAGCGTAAAAAAAGGAAATGATAACGTCCAATTTGTAGTACTCGACTTGATAAACTTTTGCACATTTGGCAACTGTCGCAAATTTTGCGACAGTTGAATTCTCTTCCAATTCCTCTTCGTTGAATACATTATTGATATGCTTACCTATAGTCTTGACATCACGGTCAAACAACAAAGCCATTTGATGACGGTTTAGCCAGACCGTATCGCCTTGAAGTGTTACGTGGACCTCAATTTCAGCATCAGAAGATTTGTATATTTCTATTTCATTTAGTTTATCATATTCCATCATAATAAATATTTCAAAAGGTTAATAATTAAGTTCAAATATTTAGCTTATTTGCCTTGATCTCCACTTTCACTTTTCTATCAAAGACGGAGCTATTAATAATCTATTGTCATAATTAAGGAATGAAATAGGGAAAGGATTAGGGACAGAAATAAGAGTAACCTTGCCATCAAGCGAACAAGTCTCCCAGCAAGTAACCATCCCCGTACAAACCTACCAGTAGCAAACAGCAGTACTATTTAACAGACAAAGGAAAACAGTTTATACACTCCTTATAGTAGTAGGAGAATGTATACCGGTTCTCAATTGTGAGAAACGGAAGAAAGAAAATCCAAAAGAGACAGCTGAATTGATTAAGACCATTATCAAGACACCTTAGACTAATGACCCATGGTATGAAGGGCTGCTATATATACTGCACCGATCAGGAGACCGGAGAATACTTTAAGCGTAGTACGCCCCGTCCATTCACCAATTGATTCTTTTTTAGTAGAACCAATAGCGCTACGGTTTCCCATACAAAGGTTATTTAATATTTGTACGGTCTTCCTAAAATTGTCTATAACAGTTGCGTCAGCGAAAGCTAATATACAAAATCTAGTGCCAATCCGCCTTTATAAAGCACCCACAAACGTAGCATCCAACTGCAAAAATGAAACCTTGACCGCATAGTTTTATATTTCAAGTTTCTATTTCGCAAAAAACCAATTATATTGACTTTTTTCTTAAATTTAACTCATAGGAATTTGTTTTTGGTTCACCTCAGAGCTGAATTTAAGCTTTCAGCCCTAAAGTCCCCGTCTTCAGCAATATTCAAACTGTTAGCGGTCATTGTGACGAAATAACTGTCAAAAACTAAACTTATGATAACATGAACGAAGGAAGACAAAAAATAATTCAGAACTATATTGACGGTTACAATGAATTCGATATCGAAAAAATGATCTGTGATTTTGACGACAATATCATTTTTAAAAATGTTCAGAATGGCAAAGTGAATATGGTATTGAATGGAATAAATGAGTTTAAGCAACAGGCCGAACAAGCGAAATCATTTTTCGATAATAGACGACAACAAATCACTTTCTTAAAACACAACAATGGCACCACGGAAATAGAAGTAGATTATTCTGCGACTTTAGCAATGGACTTTCCAAATGGATTGAAAAAAGGCGATAAATTAGAGCTAAAAGGAAAATCTGTTTTTGTGTTCTTTGGCGACAAGATTATTCAACTAACTGATGAATATTGAGTGGAGCTATTCAGTATTAATGTATAAAATATAACTATGAGCTATTTAGTAGATTTTAAAAATGTTAACGAGAAAGGATTAGAAACATCGCCATTTGCAGCTGCACTTGCTGGTTTGCGAGCCAATGAAGCCCGATATTTTCAAAACAAATACAAAGCAGAATTTGTAACAACTCCAGTTTCAGATAGCAAAGAAACTTTGGATTGGGTCACAAATATTCTAAAGGAAGAACGCAATATTGTCATTGCATCAAAACCATTAGAAACCGCGTCACTACTTGTAGAAGGAATTAAATGGGTATTTGTTTTTTATGAAAGCGGTCTTTCCATTAATGTACTATATACCTTGGACAACCCAAAGAAAAGAGCCGTAGGTTTCAAACTTTCTGAAGGTATGGAAGTGCCGGAAGAACTGAACAAATTTAAATTCGCCCGGCAGAAATCAAAATTGGCTGGAACAATAAGAGGTTCATTTTTTGTGATTAAAAAAGAATATTAAAGGCATTTCGATGGCAGAAGCAATGATCAAATCTTTTAAATCCCAAGAAGCCTGGCGAAATTGGTTAGATAAAAATCAAGATAATCAGGAAGGCATCTGGCTACAAGTATTCAAAGTTAACTCCGGAATTGAATCCATAAAAATCACAGAAGCTTTGGACGAAGCTCTTTGCTTTGGTTGGATTGATGGACAGCGGAAAAGCTATGATGAACAATCGTACCTGCAGAAATACACACCAAGACGAGCACAGAGAATTTGGTCCAAACGCAATATTGGTATAGTCGAAAAACTCATTGCAGACGGAAAGATGATGCCAAGAGGGTATGTAGAGATTGAAAAGGCTAAAACTGATGGTCGATGGGCAAGAGCTTACGACTCACATACTACCATGCAGGATGCCGAAGACTTGTTGCAAGAATTAGCAAAGGATAAAGAAGCAGAAACATTTTATCAATCCCTTAGCAAGACCAATAAATTTGCTATCAATTTTAGATTACAAACCGCTAAGAAGCCTGAGACAAGAGCCAAAAGACTGAGGGAAATTTTGACAAACCTTCAATTGAAAAGAATGTGACAGAATGTTAAGCCAGAAGCCTTTAAAAAAGCATTTCTCACAATTTTAGACAATCATTTATTAGTTCATCAAACGAACAAGTTACCCAGCAAGTTCAAGAATTGTTGTCGAATAGGAGTGGATTACATTCAAGACAAGAACTACAAGTCTTACCCAGACAAACCTACCAGTAGCAAACAGCAGTACTATTTAACAGACAAAGGAAAACAGTTTATACACTCCTTATAGTAGCAGGAATGTATATCGGTTCTCAGTTGTAAGAAACGGCAGAAAGAAAATCCAAAAGAGAAAGCTGAATTGATTAAGACCATCATCAAGAACACCTATCGTATATTAATGACCTATGGTATGAAGGGCTGCTATATATACTGCGCCGATCAGGAGACTGGAGAATACTTTAAGAGTAGGGTGGGGGGGCTATTTAGTGACGCTATGCGTGCTTCTTTGCAAAGAGGGCTTAACAACTGTTATTAGGCATTTCAAAATATCCCCACTAATAAGTGCATATCGGTATAGGTTTGAATTGTTCGTGAAAGTTCCTTTACATGTTTGATTTCTTATATTTGTTGCTAAACAACAAATATGAGATTATGAAGAAGTTATTAGTTTTATTCGTAGCCGTAGCAGCATTGCATGGGTGTTCTAAAGGTAGTGATTCAGAACCCGAGAACAACATTGACAAAGGTTTGATTTTGGGAGAAATTTCTACTGATAGGCCAATTATTGGTACAAATCAAATTGTTAAATTAAAAACTACTAAGCCTAAAAACTCAGGAGAAACCACTCAATATAAATGGGTAGTTACTTCTCCTGATGGTAAAAGAACAGAAGTAGTTAATCATAATGATAATCTCGAATACTTTACCTCTGATAAAGTTGGAACTTATAATGTGGAGCTTTTTGCAGAGTCTTTGGGAAAGGAAGGGGCATCAAAGTTTAAATTCGAGAGTCGAAAAAATGATTTCATTCAAGCTATTTTCGGTAACTCTAGTGAGGTTATCGAGTCCTCATGCTTAGAAGTCGGAAAACAAAAAATTAACGCACTGGTCGGGTATTACTGGCCATTTGATAAAGATCGTCCAGCTACAGATATCAAATTTGACGAAGGAAGGTTTAGAGAGGTATATCTTTTCAATGACAATAAGTTTATTGGTGGAACTAAAGAAATATATGCTATCCCATTCGATACAAAATCAGACGGCAAAGGCGGTATTATAAGCAATAGCTATATCAACTACTTATCAATAGCTATTGATATGGGTAAGGAGGTTTTTGGAAATGAGGGCAAGACAGAGTTAATATGGAAGGTAGATATGCCCCAGTTTGAGAAAGACAGATATTTAAATGGAGCCAATGATTATAACAGCGCCCTTGGTTGGGCAATGCATGAAGGCGCACTAGGAGGTGTCGTTACAACATGGGAGAGCTCTGATAAAATTGGGAAATCACAGTTAGTAAGGAACTCAACAAACAACTTTAATATAAAGTTTATCGTGGTTAAAAAATAAACTTGGGAGTGCAACTCAAACTGTGCCATTCGATAATTAACTAACCGAGTGCCAGCAAAGAGGAGCCTGACTCTGTTAATCTAAGGTGAGTGGCAATGATGTTTCTATCTTATTGTTTTATAGCTATATAAGGCTTATCTTTAAGACACATAATATAATGGGTCCGCGCCAGCGGGGATTTAATTGGTTAAACATAGCCCTTGCATCCGCAGGGGCTATGTTGTGTAACGTCTATTTCTTTATCAGTGTGTAATCTTTAGAGAGGAGGGGGGCTGTTTGGAAAACGGTACCAGCGAGCTTCTTTGAGCACGTCAAACATTGAAACGCTTCAATTGGGCGAGTGCATTTTAATAACCTTGTTTTTCCACGGCCTTTCATTTATCTGTACTGGCTACAACTATTCTCTTTATCTGTCAATTTGCCAATATTAGCGGCATGAAAAAATATGTCTATTTATTGACCCAGAGGCGAAAGAAAATATAGAGTTATTTGTCAACGACATTATAAATACGACGCTTAAAGGAATTAAAGACTGGGATAGTTGGTAAAATCATAGCTATAGCTTTCTGGAAACACAAAGTTAATTTGTATCCTGTTGTATTATAGTGATATAAGTGTTATATTTATATATTCATAATTTAAGATTTCCGCGCCAGCGGTTTATACTTGGTTAGAGATAGCCCTTGCAGTCTGCGAGGGCTATCTTGTATAATGTTTATTTCTCACTTGAAACCTCCACTGTCATGTGAATCATTGTGAATATACTGCTCCAGGGTTGATTATAAGAATTGTATAGACACGAGCTACAAGCTCACGCCAGCTAAGGGGGCTTCAAACATTGAAGTGCCAACATAGGAGATAATTGAGGAGAGTATATTTTTTATTTATGGAATACGCTTGAAGTAAGCATCATTAAGATAACCACAATGATAAACAATTATGAGAAAAACGTTAGTAATACTTTTGATCTTCCCTTTTTTTGCCGTTGGACAACAAAAAGGGATTAATTTTGAGACCAGTAGCAGTTGGGAGCAAGTAAAAGCTAAAGCAAGCAGGGATGGTAAACACATTTTTGTAGATTGCTTTACTACTTGGTGTGGTCCTTGTATTTGGATGACCGAGAATGTCTTTCCCAAGGAAGAAGTCGGTACATTTTTCAACGCCAATTTTGTAAACCTAAAGCTACAAATGGACAAAACGGATAAAGATTCCGAAGAAGTAAGATCCTGGTACGACGAGGCCATTCGATTTGCCAAGGATTACGAAGTGCGGGTTTATCCTACATTCTTGATTTTTTCGCCGGATGGAGAGCTTGTACATCGGATGATAGGCGGAGCTGAAGCCGAAGCTTTCATTGCGAGAGTCAAAGAAGGGTTGAACCCCCAGACGCAGTACTTTACGCTAGTTAAGAGATTTGAAGATAGCCCCAATGACCCGATTATCGCCAAGAAGATGATCGTTGCAGCACAGTCCGCTCACGATGAGGTGATTGCCAGTAAGGCTACTGAGGCTTATCTATCCAGCGTTGGCGTGGAGGGATTGTTGATAGGCGATAATCTCGATCTGATTTTAAGAGGAACTACATCAAGCACAAGTACTTCATTTCTCATCATTAAAGATAACAAAGTACAGGTGGACCAGCTCCTCGAAGAGAAAGACAAACCTTTTAATAGCAATTATATTCTCTCATCTATATTGACATCTGAGCTTGTAATACCCCAATTGAAAGCTAGTGAGGCTAATGCCATAGATTTTGATAAGCTTCAAGCCGAGATTGAAAAGAAACATCCTTACGTGGACATGACTTCATCTATCGCTAGAGCAAAAGCACAGTATTTCAGAGGTAAGAAAAATTGGGTAGAATTCACCAATGCTGTTGATCAATTTGTCAGAGCTGGGGGTAAGCATCTTTCCCCCCAAGAACTAAACTCATTTGCTCTATCGATTTTTGAAAACTCTAATGATTCGGCCTGTATCAGATCAGCGCTAGTCTGGAGTGAAAAAACGTTAGAATCAGGCGATAATCCAGGTTTTTTGAGCACATATGCGAATCTGCTGTACAAAACTGGTGACAAAGCAAATGCTATTAAATGGCAAGAAAAAGCAGTCGCCATAGCTTCAGTAGGCGAGAAAGAAAATTTTAAGAATACTTTGGATAAGATGAAATCGGGAAAAATTATACTCGAAAAATAGGTTAAACTGCGAGCGCTAATAGTGAAAAAATTAGACTGAGTGTACTTTTCATTTTTATGGTTTGTTTGTTCTAATATAGGAAAACGTGGAAGAAAATAGAAATCTATCAGCATCTCTTTGAAATTCTAAATCTTCTAGTATAATAGATGGCAGAATGATAAACTATAAAAAATGTAGCAACCGACTACAAGTTCCTGTGATCTGGGGCAGTGGGATAAAAAGAGGGATTTGTTTTCGATATTTTGTATCCTGTTGTATTATAGTGGTATAAATGTTATATTTATGTATTCATAAAAAAAGCTCCGCGCCAGCGGTTTATAATTGGTTTTAAAAAAAGGCAGCCCTTGCGTCCTAGCGAGGGCTATTTTGTGTTGAGCGTATTTTATTCATATTAGCCATGTTCTCTGGCTATTGGAAATTGCATCTTTCCAAAGAGATGCAAGCGAATATGTTACACCACCAAAAGTTCTAGGTAAATCTACCTAACATAAATTCCTATCATCTTTAGATAGCTTCAAAGCAAATGCTGAACAAACCTGTTTGATTCGCGTAATTTGGAATCCCCAAGCAGCAAATTTATTTTTAAAGATATTAGTTCTTTAGCGATAGCATAACTGCTACACCAACTATTTTCCGTATCTTCAATCTATGTACATTCCCTTCGAGCAGGTCACCGTCAAGCTATTCCACGAGCTCGTAGCACGTGGGTACAAGCACTATGTGCTACAGCGTTTCAGTTGGCCATCCGTGGCCAAGGGGACAGGTTTCCTGCTGTCGGCTTACGAGAATTTGGAGGATGCCGATAGACATGCCGCACAGCTCGATGCCAAGGAGGGCAAGGCCTTGCATTTGCCTGACGGAGCAGTCAAGATTGCCGACATGCTCGAGGTTAATTCCGGCTATCGGTTATTTCTCAATAAGTTCAAGGACGAAAACTGGAATACACGCATGCTCAAGTGGTACGAAAAGAATATCATCAACTACCTGCGGATTAAAACCCGCTTCCGTAGCAAAGATCCCATCGATATCCTTTTCACACTCGAATCGGGGAGGGTATGGGCGACCATCAGCTCTGGCGACAAAAAACTAAAAGTCCCCGCCATCGATCTTATCCAATAACTATCTCCAGGGCAAACAACAGCATTCTCTGCTATTCGAATATACTATCCTGATGTTGAGATAAAACTAATTATTCATGCTATAAATAATAATAGAGCCCCATACATTTTAAAGTATGTAGAACATATTATTAATTAAAATGTTTAAATTTATACTGCTTATAATTATAAACATATGAAATATCCATGTAGCAGAACTGCACAGACACGAATGACCGCGGAGCAGCATGCACACCAACAGTAATAAAATCGTGCATAATATAGTTTGGATATTCCATATGGCCATTTAAAAACAAATTATATACATATGAAAGTTCTAATTAATTTCGTCTCTGTTCTTATTTTGATTTTCAACTCTTCATTTACCTCGTTGAATGATAAAGAGAAACTGATCTTGGGCTCCTGGGAGTCAAATGAGGGTACTTTCAAAAGTATTGACTTTATGAAGTATGATATGGCAAGGGTTGTATCTATCTCAAATGGTAAACCTACTGCTATGGACTTTCATTATAAGATTACTTCTTTTGATGAAGAAAATGATTATTTGACTATTCAATTTCTAAATAAAGATCTCTTTAAAGAAGAGTACAGATTTGTATCATCTATTATTGTAGTGCTAAAAGACAAAAATAGAATTACCCTCCTTTCAAACTCTGGCAAAGCTGTTCAAATGTCCAGAAAAGAAAATAGGTGATTAAGTAAATAATCGAAAGGCTAAAAAAACACCGACAACATGTGCTGGGACATATCACTCCATACCGACATCGAGCTCGTCAAGCGATCCTATCCACAGATCCGCGATGAGCGCAAGAAGATCGATTACGACTACAGCTATTTCGAAAATGTACAGGCCATCACCTTTCCCCGATATCCCATTATCTACAAAGATAAAGAGGGGACAGGTCTAGCCCTCGCCGAGATGGAGTGGGGCGTACTGCCCACCTATATCCAAGACCCCAAGTTGCAGACCGACCGCCGGCGCAATATGATCAATATACGCAGCGAGCGTATCCTCGACGACAAGAAGTCCTACTGGTACCGCCTGCGGAAGCAGCGCTGCCTTATCCCCGTATCCGGCACCTACGAACACCGGGCTATACAAGGCTGGAAAAAGAAAGTACCCTATTACATAGGCGAGCAGGGGCGTGATCTCTTTTATATCCCTGGGCTGTACCAATGGCACGAGGTCGTAGACGAAGACGGTGTTATCGAAAAGGTAGGCAGCTTCGGTATGCTGACACGCGCTGCCAACGATGTTATGGCCCATATCCATAATGACGGGCCCAACAAGCACCGCATGCCCCTATTCCTACCCGAAGATCTAGAAGAGCACTGGCTCGAAGATATCGAAGACGACGACATGCAACCCATTTTCCATTACGAGATACCCACTGCACAGCTCCTGTACCACCCCGTTTATACATTGCGGGGCTATCCCGTGCGGCCTGACGGCAAGCACCGTTACGAAGCCTACGACTGGCCAGGACTACCCGTATTAGGCAATGATATCCCCGATGACAAGAGCCTGTTTTAAAAGAGGTACATATTACCAGAAAAAAAAAGCGTATATTAGTACTAAGTAAGTATAAAGAAAGATGACAACGTTAACCATTCATATAGAAAACAAAAAATCTGAGAAAGCAATAAAGGCAGTCTTAGACGCCCTGGGCGTGGTATATGAAGAGCAAGGCAATAGCGAAGAATATCCACAGCACGTCGTGGATGGCGTAAACATGGCCAAGGAAGAGATGCAGGCAGGCAAAGTAAAAGCGTACAATGGCCTTCAAGCTATACTCGGCAAATAGGTGCCTGTGTCGTTAACAATCCAATATACCGATACCTTCGAATACACACTCAAAGTCCTTGTTGATTTTCTAGACGAGCATTGGGGTCCGAAAGTTTCCAATCGATTCCTTCTTGAAGCCGAAGATGTCATAAAATCCATAGCAGCATTCCCTACAATGTACAAAGTATCCTCTTTTGATGCTAGCGTTAGGGTAGCTCCAATAAAAAAGTTAAGTTCATTATTCTATGCAGTATCCGATTCAAATATTACGCTCCTTTATATAGTCGATTCAAGACAAGAGCCATTTTGGATCAATCACCACAGTCATACATAGCGGTAGGCAGTACAGGCAGTACAGGCAGTACAGGCAGTACAGGCAGTACTACATCACGATAATCAACCGATACACCAAAAACTCACTATCCCAGTTATCGATAGCATCGCTGATGGATAGCAATTCATCCTCAGCCAGCGGCGTATCAGACACTCTATTCGGTACTTTTCGCAAAGGCACAAAAGCTTTCTTTCCAAATGAGCGAAGCAGATATCGGTATCCCTTGTCCTCCAGGTATTTCAGTGTGTTCAGGTCCATACTATTCGATTTAGTCCTGTAACAAATCAAACTTTCATTTGTTTTTATGCTAATAATATTAGTAAAATTGCATTATGAACATCTCGATATACCAAGTAGCACCCAGCAGCGATAGGCTGATCCCCTATATCGCCAGCGGCATCAGCGCAGGCTTTCCCAGCCCCGCGCTCGATTACGAAGACCTACGTATCGATCTGAACAAGGAGCTGATCAAACATCCGCTGTCCACCTTCTTTGGCCGTGTGCGTGGCAATTCCATGCGCGACGCCGGTATCGACGATGGCGACATCATGGTCATCGACAAGAGCCTACGCCCCAGCGATGGCATGATTGCCGTCTGCTACCTCGATGGCGAGTTTACGGCCAAGCGCATCCGCATACAGCAGGGGCAGGTACAGCTCGTACCCGCCAATCCCGATTACCCCGTTATCAGCATTACCGCCGACAATGACTTTGTCGTCTGGGGCATCGTCACGTACATCATCAAGCCCGTATAGCTATGTACGCCCTCATCGACTGCAATAACTTTTACGCCTCCTGCGAGCGCGTCTTCCGGCCCGACCTCAATGGCAAGCCGATTGTCGTACTCAGCAATAATGATGGTTGTGTCATCGCCCGGAGCAATGAAGCCAAGGCCTGTGGCATTCCCATGGGCGCACCCGCCTTTCAGTACCAGGAGCTCTTCAAGCAGCACGGCATACAGGTCTTCTCGGCCAATTTCCCACTGTATGGCGATATGAGCCAGCGCGTCATGAGCATTCTGGGGCAGTACTGCATCGAGCAGGAGATCTACAGCATAGACGAGTGCTTTATGAAGCTCGATGGTTATGACTATATCGACCACAAAAGTCACGGCGAGCAGATGCGCGAAGAGGTGTACCGCTGCACCGGTATCCCCATCTCGGTAGGTATAGCCCCCACCAAGGCACTGGCCAAGGTAGCCAACCGTATCGCCAAGAAATACCCCAAGGAGTCCAAGGGATGTCATGTTATGCGCACACAACAGCAGATCGACAAAGCACTGAGATGGCTCGATGTCGAGGATGTATGGGGCATAGGGCGCAAGCATGCCGTTAGGCTGTTCAAGCTCGGTATAGATACCGCCTACGACTTCGTACATATGGACCCCAAGTGGGTACAGAAGCATATGTCCATCGTAGGGCTGCGGTTGCAGCGCGATCTATCGGGCGTACCCACCTTAGATCTGGAAGAGACCGCTGCCAAACAGAATATCGCCACCACCCGTAGTTTCGATAATAATCTGAGTGCGTACGAGCCCATCCGCGAGCGTGTAGTCACCTTTGCCGCCTCCTGCTCGGAGAAGCTGCGCAAGCAGCATAGCCGTTGCAGCTCCATAACCGTATTTCTCCAGACCAATAGACACCGCCAAGACCAGCAGCAGTACAATCCCAGCATCACGGTCGACCTGCCCTTTGCGAGCAATTCTGCCATCGATCTAGGGCGCTATGCTACTATAGCGCTAAAGAAGATCTATCGAGAAGGCTATGGGTATAAAAAGGCAGGCGTTATTGTACAGGACTTTAGTCCTGCCGATATCGAGCAGACCACCTTATTCAGCCAGCGGGATACACGGCACGACGCACTGATGCAAGCTTTTGACAAGATCAATCGGCAGTACGGGCAGAATAGCGTACGGCTGGGAGCACAGGGCCAGCGCATGTGGCGCATGAAGCAGGAGCGGCTGTCACCTCGGTATTCGACCGATATCAGTGATATTATTGTAGTGAGACTGTGATTGTATAATCTGGTTTCTCCGCCAAATGCCCCATCCATTCACCAATTGATTCTTTTTTAGTAGAACCAATAGCGCTACGGTTTTCCGTACAAAAGTTATCTATCAGTCTTGTATTTTTATACAATATAATTTGTTTAACTGTTCGTTTTCAGCTATATTGGAGAATAACCGATTAATAAACTATAAGCTTTTCAAAAATTATGAGGAAACCACATGTCCTGCTCAACACCCGCATCCAAAAGAATGATTCGGTAAAAATGAAATACAACTACGGCTTCGGTGATGACAAGAAAGACAACGGAGAAAATGAAAAACCTGATGATTATGTGCGGATAGGCCAAAACTTACAAAGATCCTATACAAAGTTCAATGATGATAGATCTGCACGGATCTTGCGCAGAAATCCGGCCTTAGCCCTACCTCTACATGTAGATTTCGTACGTATCAACTTTTGGGGGCAGTTTGCCGTACATGATTACTTTGGTCGGTGGTATCAAGAATTTGGACTGGAGGCAGTTGAAGTTACTAATTTCGGAACTTCTGTGTTGTTTGCTGTGACGGATAATAATATCGACAAGTTCAATGCATTTTTAACAGCGGTCGATTCTGCAATCCGTAATGGGCAAGATCATCAAGGTAGACAATACCCCAAACTCATACACTATATACAAGATTTTGAACTGCTCACTTCAGAAGACATCATAAAAACAGATGCTACAGCAGACGTCTTTATTTTAAAGATAGGAGACCTTATGGTCCACAATCGTGAACTAGAGACTTTAATACAAAGTTTAGAAGACTATCTTAACACGCAGGGGGTTGCGTATATCATAAATAAAGAAATCGGTATTATCGAGATATACAATACCGAAGCGTTCGACTTAGAAGAGATCGTCGATAACTTCGATATCTTTTTACAGGTTACCTCAGGGAGAGCCACAATAATCCGCCCTAATGCGTTCAATGCACCAGATAGAGATTACGGATTCGAAATCGCTGCCGGGGACAATCTTCCTTTAGTAGGAGTCATAGATTCGGGTATAGACGATCGTACTCCCTTAGCACCATTGATTGTGGTAGACGAAGAGCTAAATCTGACGACTACATCAGTTCGAGAAGACAACGTAGATGACGGTCGAGGCCATGGTACGGCCGTAGCAGCTCTAGTAGCTTTAGGCGCAGAAGCGGTCAGTAGCGAATATAGAGGTATCCTTGCTCCACATTGTCTATTGCTCCCTATCAAGATTATTGATAACGATAACGCTGCAATATCGATCAGCCGTACCTTAGAGTTATTGACTATAGCCAAGCAAAAACATCCCCAGATTAAGATATTTACGCTAACCATTAACTTCCATCAAAGTAAGAAGTTTAACGAACACTATTCAAGCTACGCATTCGCTCTGGACAAATTTTCCTTTGAGTACGACTGTTTAATCTTTATATCAACAGGTAATAATTCGGATGCCATCTTTCGGACGAATGAAGCTTATGATACAGCGTATTTCGCTCAAGAGGAGTCCAACCTTTGCAGCCCAGCAGAATCGCTTAACAATGTGACGGTAGGAGCTTGTTCCGATTCTTTAGGTACAGGCGAACATGTAGGTATATCCAATGGGTCCGAGTACCCCGCGCTTTATAGTCGAACGGGGCATTACCATCATGAATTGCTAAAAAGCAAAGCCAAAGTCAACAAGACTTTGTTCAAGCCAGACCTCATTATGGCCGGAGGGGACTATTGCTATGAGAGAGATAGGCTTACCGATATAGGCGAGGGAAGCATGCTCTTACTCTCGGCTGATCCTACTGAAAGCTTCTATCGCATGTTAGGTACTAGCTTTGCAACACCGTTAACCGCCAACGTAGCTGTACAGATCCAAAAGCACTATCCCAACCTTACAGCCTCCTCAATTAAAGCACTCATGCTCAACCATTGTTCAGACAAAAAGATCGATGATTTGATCGTGAACAAAAGCATGTTAGTGGGCCACGGGTGTCTACATTCAGAACGAGCCATATATTCCGATAGCGATATTATCAATTTTATCGTAGAGGATACTATAGACAATGGGGATCTGAAGGTGATACCTTTGAACTTTCCTAAATATTTAGTGAAAGACGATTTAAAGAAAAGAAATCGGATTTTAAGAGTTACAGCCACTATTTCCTACCAGTTCCTTCCTGTCAGAGAGAGCCAACTAGGCTATTGTCCCGTTTTGATAGCGTTTGGCTTCTTTAAAAATCATGAAGGAGCAGGTATTGTGATCAAAGAAAAAGATAATAAATCCAAACTGAAATCAGGACCACTATGGAGTCAGAATAGTCGTTTCAAACAAAAGCCCAATCCCTTTTCCAATACTCAGAAATTAAGTTTTGTTGTCAATGTCGATGAATTGTTAAATGAAAGTGGAGTATTTAAAATAGGAGTTCATTGTTTTACCCATCCGCAATTAAGACCAGGAGAGGATACAGCTTATCAAAAAGATAATAGATTTTCTATTGCTATAGCTATTGAAGAGACATTGAGAAAGCCAACAGGCAAACTATATGATGAGATGTCGGCGATAAATGAAATAGAGAATATCCTATCAGCAGACCAAGATCTCGAGGCCGAAGCATAAAGCGCTTTCAAAAAAAGCCTTGGCTTATTCAACGGCCAAGGCTTCTTTTTCCTGTATCAGCAGATCATACCAGATCTGCGTATCTATCGTAGGCTTTATAGTCTTCTTATCCTTCATTGCGAAGAGGCTCCTCTTTATCGCATTGATCAGCGTCTTCTGTATACTGTAGTAGGAGAGACCCTGCGCTATTTCGATAAGCTTTTCAAGAGATACCTTACGGTCAAATCCAAACTGCCCCTCTTTCAGTACCAGTCTGATCAGTTCGTGTATCTGCTTTTGATCCGGTAGCTCCAAGGAGATCGCCAGATCAAACCGACGCAACAGCGCCTCATCCAGCATATCCTTTTGGTTGGTCGCACATACTACCATACTGCTTTGTGGCAAGTAGTCGAAGAGCTGCAATATGGTATTCACCACACGCTTCATCTCGCCATGATCCTGGCTATAGTCGCGTACCTTACCCAATGAGTCAAACTCATCTATGAAGATGATACAATCCTCCTGTGCCGCCTTACGGAATATCTTCGCCAGGTTCTTGCTTGTCTCACCCAGTTTGGACGATACAATAGCACCTAGATTGACCACGATCATCATCTTTTGCAGTTCACCTGCTATCACATATGAGGCTAAGGTCTTGCCACAGCCCGATGGTCCATATAGCAGTAGCTTGTTCGATATCGGCAATTGATACTTAGATAGCAGTTCGCTGTTGCGGTGTTCTTCTAGAAAGTTGACCAGTTTATCCTTAGCAGATGGCGTACATACCAGATTATCCAGATTATAGTCCGATGTCAGCTTTTCTAGGATAAGCTCATCTGTCTCCCTGTCCTGTATCTGCTGGTAGTGCGATGGTGATCCCACCTTTTGCAGCGGGCTATGTTGCTGCTTGCGGATGCTATCCTTCAATAACGACTGCAGCTGTAAGGCAAAGTTTACCTTTTTACTATTCTTATTGTGCTCGATAAATTCGTTCAACGTAGACAATAGCTTTTCCTGGTCGTTTTCCAACCCAAAGCGTGCGATGTCTTTTATATAATCCTGTTGTCCCATTTTATCGATTGCTATCAATTCGCGACTGCAAAGATACGAAATAGTTCAGTTGTACTAAACTCATTTAAGTTTACTTAATAAATATAAACAAATTGGAATCAATATACAATAGTACGGTATAATAATTTCAATTTGCCTAATTCTCCGTCGCCTTCCGGTATATTAACACCTTTTGTCTATTACAGGTTTAAAATCTTTTTTTAGTTTATTGTAATTTTCTAAAGTAAAGCTTACTATTTCCGAAATGACTTTTTCCCTATGCTCAATGTCAATCATAAGGAAAGTATTTTCTTTGCTAAATTCATTTAATTTCACATCCACACCTTTGATGTTATCCCATTGTGAAGTACTCATATTACCTAAAGTAAGGCCTTTGGAATCACTTACGATCTGCATCGAGTTACCGTTCAGAACAAAACTAAGGATTAGCATATGCGTAGATTTTCCTTTACTATGTGCTACTTTGGTGATACTTTCCGGATCTGGTCTATATCCTACATTACAGTTTTCCAGTTGCTCCAAAGCATAGGCCAATTCGTTAAAAAAGTCATCTATCGTATGCCATTTCACATGGTTGAATATCGGAGCCATATCTCTTGTGAAAAACTTGTCACTATTTTCTAGTTGCCAAGCAATATCAATCTTATCCGAAATTATAGCCTTATTCTTTAAAACCTGAGGAACCTCGCTCGTCAGTTTTATCACCAGTTGTCGATATTGTCGGATGTCAGCACTTAATTTAGGAGAGGTACTACCAATCATTGCAGCACACTGCTCCAACCATTTACTGATATCATCTATATAAGAGATCTTTTTTGGTTTCATTGGGAGCATTCCGGTACTCTTATCTGTAGGAGAATGACCAGCTAGCGTCAAGTACGCTACTTGAATAACATTTAGTTTGAGGCCAGTCTCTTTATCATTCTTGTTAATGCCTGTAGCTACCGTATTATAATATCTTTCCAGTTGCCCTTTATAACCCTTTTTTAAAATTGACTGCTTTACAAGATCTTCTTCATCCTCGTTATGATTACTGTCACCGGCATAAATCTTGTTTTCGACGATGATAGCATCACTATCATTATGGATTAATATATCGATATACTCAAACTCTTTTCTTACCTCATAGTTGGTATAGTCAAATTCTATATTCAAGACCTGCTCCAAAAATAGTTTGAAAAACATGTCACCTACATTGTGAGACTCCTTCGGGTCTAGCAAAAACGCAAGAAATCTAGAATGTAGACGTGTTTCATCATCTTCTCTATGCAGAACAGAAAAAATATTGTACTCCTTCGTTTGCTTTATCAGTTGTTGTTCAAAATAGGATTTTAGATCATTCATCGGCTATAAATTATAATGTTTATTTGATTGGGAGCAAAGATAGTATAGTTATTCGTACTAACGCCAATCATCAGTATTGTATTTTTATACAATATTATTTGATTCATTGTTAGATTACAGGTATCTTGGAGGAGACTTCAATACACATGACACCGGGACAGACAGAACTATTTGTTATTAACCAGGATTCTTTGGAGCAGGAGTTCCAAGAGCAGCTTGCTGACATAGACAATCACCATATCTTGTTCTTCAGTCCGTTGGGGCAGGGAAGACCACATTCCTTGATGAATTATTTACGAGTGTGTGCATTCGCTATTATGATTTTTTTGAAAAGAAATAATCGTACATTTTATAATAAATAACTAAATCCAAAAAATGTATATGCTGGGACAGAAAGAATCAAAATTACTCAAGGAATTAGCTCTTGCACATGACACACTTGTCGATATAGGTATAGCATACACAGATAATTACACGGGTGAATTTGGCGAATTCTATGCCATTAGATTGTTAGGGCTTACTCGCTATGCTCGCAGCCACAAAGGTGCTGATGCTTACGATAGTAAAGGAAAGACATATCAGATCAAAGCGAAGGTTATGACCAATCCTGATCGCAGCTATACCATACGCGGATTAAACCCCACCTGCTTTGACTATTTATTAGTTGTACATCTCAATACAAAGTTTGAGTTAATTGCTATCTATCAATTTGATTCAAACCTTGGTATGACAAGTCTAATAGTCTCTCCAGCCAGTACTGAAAAATCGCATTTGAATGCTGCTAACTTATTGTTATCTAAAGAAGAGAGACTTGCTATCAGCCGATTTGGCGCAGTATATGATCAAATAAAAGCGTTAAAAGTATTTGAGTCAGGTAATTTGGTGGGGAACATTGGCGAGCTCATGGCAGCTAAACAGCTCGATTTGACATTGGCACCTACCAATCAAAAAGGTTATGATGCATTAGACAAGCTCGGGAATAAGTACGAGATAAAAACACGACGAGTCTATGATTCCACACGTCGTAATTTTGAAAATAGACGCATCAACAATCTTGTTGGAAAGGATACAGACTTCTTGGTTATTGTAGTATTGGATCATTCATTTGAATGTGCTGGAATGTGGCTATTAGATCCACAAGAGATTTCCAATCCAAAATCTGCAAACCTAAAGATAGTCAACACCACAAAAGGCGTGAAAAATTTAGTGCCTAGCAAGATATCCTATCTAAATGATAGAGATCCATTTATACACAAATTTCGTTCAGACAAAATAGAAATGACCAAATCTGTTCGACAAAAGATAAATACAGCTGGCACTCCAATAAAAAAACAAAGCAAAAAGAAGTATCCGGCCTATTACTTTGTTATTGCAGTTTTCTTCATTTATTATTGTATCATAAAGCCCAACACTAGCTCTGAATTAGGTGTATTGTTTTATGCCCTAGTAGGTCTTATTGCTTATTATCTTTATCGGCAGGCAAATGCAGATTCGCAGTCACGAGAAGGTAGGATAAAGAAACCAACAGATCATCCTAAAGAAAATGAGAAACGATTAGACGAGATCGAAGTTCCGATAGAATTGGAACCTTCTCGAAGAGTAAAACGAAATTACACGTCATTTCGTTTTAATGGCAACAACACCAGTAAACGTGAGCGAAGAGATGTTCATATAGATTGTGAGTGTGATTCAATATATCATGAAAATTGCAACTGTGATACATAATTATGTTATATTTTTGCAGTGAAGATAAATACTAATTAAAGCACTTAAAATTTTAATTATATTACCATATTGACTGACATACATTAATTACTAAAAGGAAGAAGTAAAATTATATAATGGCAAAGAAGAAAGAAGCTGTAGAGGAAACAATTGAAAAGACGCTGTGGAAAGCAGCAGATAAGTTACGTAAGAATATAAATGCAGCCGAATATAAGGATGTCGTATTGGGATTGATTTTCTTAAAGTACATATCCATTGCCTTTGAGAAGATGCATGCCGATCTGACGGCACAGATTGATGAGGGAGCAGATCCAGAAGATAGAGAAGAATACACAGCAGAGAATGTATTCTTTGTGCCGCCATCAGCACGATGGACATTTTTGCAAAGCAGTGCAAAGCAACCTAATATCGGTAAGATTGTGGATGACGGCATGGATGCCATCGAATCGGAGAATGCACAGTTGAAGGGAATCCTTCCGAAAGTATACGCCAAGCAAAATCTAGACCCGACCAGTTTAGGAGAGTTGATCGATCTGATCGGTAATATCAACTTTGGCGAGACCAAAGAACGATCCGCAGATGTGCTGGGACACGTGTTCGAATACTTCTTAGGCCAATTCGCTCTAGCCGAAGGGCAAAAAGGAGGACAGTTCTACACCCCTCGTTCGGTTGTAGAGTTATTGGTAGAGATGCTAGAGCCTTACCAGGGACGCGTATTTGACCCTTGTTGTGGCTCGGGTGGTATGTTTGTACAGTCCGAGAAGTTTGTGGAAGATCACCAAGGAAAGATTTCTGATATTTCTGTATATGGACAAGAGTCCAATCAGACCACTTGGCGCTTAGCCAAGATGAATCTAGCCATTCGTGGTATCGATTCTACGCAAGTAAAATGGAATGCCGAGGGATCGTTTCTGAACGATGCCCATAAAGATCTAAAAGCCGATTATATCATAGCCAATCCACCGTTCAACGTCAGTGATTGGGGCGGAGAGCTATTACGAACCGATGCACGTTGGCAGTTCGGTGCCCCCCCTGTTGGAAATGCCAACTTCGGGTGGTTGCAACACTTTATCCATCACCTCGCACCGACTGGTCAGGCCGGTGTTGTATTGGCCAAGGGAGCCTTAACCTCCAAAACATCCGGCGAAGGAGAAATCCGTAAACGAATGATTGAAGAAGGCCTGATCGATTGCATAGTCAATTTACCCGCAAAGTTATTCTTAAATACGCAGATTCCAGCTGCGCTATGGTTCTTGCGTCGTAAGAAAGTTGCCAATGCAAAATACCGCGATACGGCAAATGAAATACTTTTTATCGATGCTCGTAATTTAGGGCATTTGATCAACCGTCGTAATCGAGAACTATCCAACGGCACTGTAGATCCTAATGATAACGATATTGCGCAAATTGCTTCTACCTATCACAACTGGCGCAATGTCGATAGTACCTATCAAGACGTTGCAGGATTCTGTGCATCTGTTCCGGTTAGTAAAGTAGCCGAGTTAGATTATGTCTTGACACCAGGCCGTTATGTGGGGCTGCCTGATGAGGAGGATGATTTCAATTTTGTAGAGCGATTCACAGAACTTAAAGCGACATTGGAAGCACAATTGGCCAAAGAGGCCGAGTTGAATGCTGTCATTGCGGAAAACCTATCTAAAATCAATATCCATGGCTAAAGAGTCATCAAATAATACAAACACTACATTCCAATATTTAGACTATGCCATCTTTCAAAACCATGGTTACATGGGATTGTATGGAGGGCTCGATGCTAAAGGTATATATGCTAAGAAGGGGTTAAAGAAGAGCCAGCAGATACTGGACCACATGGGCAGTACGGAGTTAGCGGCTAATCTCTTCCGTGCTACCCAAACAGAAGATAAACTACGCCGAGAGAATATTCAAGGCAAGCACAATGCCAATAAAGCTCATTTTGAGGTAGGTAAAAAAGTCCATAAAACCATTGAAGAATTGGGGGGTACCATGCCCGAAGATCTACCAACGGTAGATAGTGTGAAGAAATTAGAAAGACAGCAGGCTAAGCAGTTGAAAAATAGAAAGGACGAGGATGGAGAATAGAGATTGGTATATTAAAACATTAAATGAAATTTCCTCCAAAATTGGCGATGGGTTACATGGAACTCCAAAATATAGTAATAATGGAGAGTATTTTTTTATCAACGGGAATAACTTAGTTAATGGAGCTATAGTATTTAAGCAAGACACAAAGAAAGTTAATAAGGAAGAGTTTTTGAAATATCGCAAAGAACTTAATGAGAGTACAATATTTGTTTCAATTAATGGGACTTTAGGAAATCTGTCGTTTTATAAAGAAGAAAAGGTTGTTTTAGGAAAAAGTGCGGCATATGTTAATTTACTCGATACAGTTGATAAAATTTTTGTTTACTATAATTTCAAAAGTAAATATTTTCAAAATTATTTAATAGATATTGCGACTGGTACTACAATACCGAATGTACCTTTAAAAGGGTTAAGAGAATATGATATTCAACTCCCACCATTATCCGAACAAAAAGCTATTGCAGGGGTATTATCTAGTTTAGATAATAAAATAGATCTCTTACATCAACAAAACCAAACTTTAGAAGCTTTAGCAGAAACGTTGTTTCGTCAATGGTTTATCGAAGAAGCGAAAGAGGATTGGGGGGATTGTTTAATTGGTGATTTAGCAACGCATTCAAAGGTATCAATTCATCCAAAGAAAAATTTGGATACTTTGTATCACCATTACAGTATTCCATCATTTGATGCAAATAAAACACCTGTAACCGAATTTGGAAATGAGATTCAAAGTAATAAATACAAAGTTGGAATAAACTCAATATTATTTTCAAAACTTAATCCTCATAAAGATAAAAGGGTTTGGTTAATTCTTGACGAAATAGAAGATAATGCTATTTGCTCTACTGAATTTCAAGTTGTAAAGCCTACTAATGATAAGTATTTATATTTTTTATTTGGTTGGCTAACAAATTCAGCTTATTACAATGAAATTGCATCTGGTGTTGGAGGAACTAGTGGGAGTCATCAACGAATAGATCCAAAAGCAATTTTTACAGCGCCATGCGTTAAAATTGAGGAACAAATCATTATAGATTATAATATTCAAGCCGAGCCTTTATTTAGAAAACAGTTTGAAAATCAACAGCAAATCCAAACTCTAACTCAAATTCGCGATACTCTATTACCAAAGTTGATGAGTGGCGAGGTAAGAGTGAAATATTAAAATTATGAGCGAGCATATCAATAAATACCATAAAGGATCGGAATGGCGCAAGTGGGACTTGCACTTTCATACACCTACATCATATGATTACAAGAATAAGTCTATTACTAATCAAGAAATTATTGACAATTTAATTTCTAATGATATTGCAGTCGTTGCAATTACTGATCACCATGTAATTGACGTTGAAAGAATTCAAGTACTTCAAAAATTAGGGAGGGATAAAGTTACCATTTTACCAGGGATTGAGTTTTTGTGTGAATCTAGGGGAAGCGATCCTATACATTTTATTGGGATTTTTCCTGAAAAATGTAATCTTCAGTTTATATGGGAACAGATAAAAAATCAAACTAATATTAAGCGGATTTATGGTGAAGGAAAAAGTGAAAATGAGGTCTATTGTGAATTAGAAGACACAGCTAACTTAATACATGAATTAGGTGGCATTACAACCATACATGCTGGATCGAAAACTAATACATTAGATAATATAACACACTCACTTCCTCATGGAGTAGCTCAAAAAGAAGATATCTCTCGCCATATAGATGTTTTCGAACTCGGTAGTGAGAACGATATAGAACCGTACAATAAATATGTAAACCCCCATTTAAAAAAGAGTATTAATAAATCACTTCCTTTAGTTATTTGTTCTGATAATCATAATGTAAAGGATTATATTGTAAAGCAAAATCTTTGGATAAAAGCAGATCCTAATTTTGAAGGATTGAAGCAGGTTATTTATGAACCTGAGGATCGAGTATTCATTCAAGCAAATAAACCTGAAGAAAAAGCGGGCTATCAAATCATCGATCATATCGAGATTGTAAATGAATCAATTTTTAACGATAAGCTTCATTTGAATCAAAATCTCAATTCCATAATCGGTGGTAGGTCATCTGGAAAATCTGTTTTATTGGGCACTATAGCAACCAAGTTAAAGACAACAAGACCTATTGAGTTTTTGGATAAAGACTATCAAAATTATGTCCAATCTATCTCTGATACAATTAAGGTCATATGGAAAGATGGGCAGGAAGAAAATAATCGAGAGGTTGAATACTTCGAGCAGGGCTATATGCATAAAATCGCTCGAGACGGATCTCAACTTAATAAAATTGTAAACGACATACTAATTCAGAAAGGTAAAGAACCAATTCTTGATGAGTATAAGCGATTTGTGACAGATAATACAAAGTCAATAGCTGGTTCTGTAAGTGATTATTTTTCACTGCTAGCAGATATTCAAGAAAAAGAAAATAAAGCTAGAGACAAAGGCGACAAAAAAGGAATAGAAGATGAAATTGCAAAACTTAAGGAAGAATTGCAAAAACTATCTATTACAGCTATAACAGACGAAGAAAAGGCCCACTATGAACAAGTCAAATCTTCTATTTTAGGTCATAATCAACACATACAATTTATCGCTAGGGAGACCGGATTAATAGAAAGACTTAAGTCAGTTAGTATAATCAAAGATAATCTGGACTATGAATTGACATCTTTATCTGGAGAAGTGAAAAATCAACTTTCTATTTACCTAAATGCGATTAAGGCAGATGCTCAAAAGAAATGGATAGACGAGCTGGATAGAATGTTGGGTTTAGGGCAAAATGCAAAAATGGATTCGGATCAAAAGATAGCCGATTTTGAAAATGATGTAGTGTATTTGAAGGTTCTTCAAGCTTATAAAGATAATTCTCAACTCTCCGAATACGAAGCCAAAATCAAAATTCAAACAGATAAGTTATTTGAAATAACGAACTTATTAACAGAGATTGATAATCTTAAAACTCAAGTAACTGAAACGAAAGGCAAAATTATTGAAGCTCATAAATCATTTTACAATAACATTAATGATATTTTATCAAACCTTTCAGATCATCAGGACGGCTTAGCTATTAACGCGAAATATAAATTTGAGGGTGAACAATATAGAGGACTTTTGAATGCTGGATTAAACTTGCAGGGATATGCGAATAGAGATTTAGCCGAGTACCAATATGATGACTTCACTGGATTTGAAAGACATCAACTTAATCTGTTTGAGAAATTAGAAAATAGACAATTGACCTTAAAGGGGGGATATGATAGTCAAAGTCTTACATCGGCATTGTTATCGACAAATTTTTTTAGCTTAAGTTATGATATTGAGTATGAGGGGGACGACTTCAAAAAGATGTCAGATGGGAAAAAGGCATTTGTTGTACTCAAGTTGCTATTGGATTTTAGTGACAAAAACTGTCCTATTTTAATTGACCAGCCAGAGGATGATTTGGATAACCGTGCAATTTATAATAATCTCGTTCAATACCTACGCAATAAGAAAAAACTTAGACAGGTCATCGTGGCCACGCATAATCCAAATATTGTTGTGGGGGCAGATAGCGAATTGGTTATTTGCGCCAATCAACATGGAGAGAAGAACCTAAATAGTGAGGCAAAGAAGTTTCAGTATGTAAGCGGTAGCTTAGAACATACGTTCCCACGTACTGTGAAAAAGGATGAAATTATTCTTGAAAATCAAGGTACGAGAGAACACGTGTGCGAGGTTTTAGAAGGGGGAAATATTGCTTTCAAGTTGCGTGAGAAAAAATATTCGATAAAGGAATAAATATAAAATGACCGAAAACGAAATTGAATTGCTAGCGCTTGACCTGTTACAGGGTCAAGGATATGAATATATAAACGGGGTCGATATCGCACCGGACAGTGTATCGCCAGAGCGCCATACTTTCGAGGAGGTAATCCTGAGAGAACGCTTAGAGAAAGCGGTACGTCGGATAAACAACACTATTCCGGCAGATACCCAACAGGATGCCATAAAACAGGTGATGCGTATTGCATCGCCGGATCTATTGGCCAATAACGAAGCCTTCCACCGATTATTAACGGAGGGTATCCCAGTAACGAAACGTATAGACGGGCAGGAGCGGGGCGATCGCGTATTCTTAGTGGATTTTGATAATCCATCGCACAATGAGTTTTTGGTCGTCAATCAGCTTACCGTTATCGAGAATGGTGTTAATAAAAGACCCGATATCATTCTTTTCGTCAACGGCTTGCCATTAGTAGTGATTGAGCTGAAGAATGCTGTCAACGAAAAGACTACTGTTGGTGCGGCTTTTCGACAGATAGAGACTTATAAAGCAATGATACCTTCATTGTTTACCTTCAATTCATTTTCGGTTATATCAGACGGATTAGAGGCCAAGGCAGGGACGATATCCGCAGGACTGAGTCGTTTTATGGCTTGGAAATCGGTAGATGGAACTATCGAAGCATCCCATCTCATCAGTCAGTTGGAGACATTGATCAAGGGTATGTTGAATCCAACTACCATGTTGGATTTGATTCGTCATTTTATCGTTTTTGAGGAATCAAAAAGAGAAGACGCCGATGGTATTGTCTCGGTACAAACCGTTAAAAAAGTAGCAGCCTATCATCAGTACTATGCCGTAAACCGTGCTGTTGAATCCACAAAACGAGCATCCGGTTTTACGAACAAGCAACATTATTCTGGCGCTAAAGAAGCTCCCGAGAGCTATGGACTGCCCGGGGTAAAACAACAGCCAGCAGGAGACCGTAAAGGCGGTGTGGTATGGCATACCCAAGGATCCGGAAAATCCTTGTCCATGGTCTTCTATACTGGTAAGATTGTACTGGCTTTAGACAATCCGACCGTACTTGTGATTACAGATCGTAATGACTTGGACGACCAGCTGTTTGACACCTTTGCTGCATCAAAACAATTGCTACGCCAGGACCCAATACAGGCGACCGACCGTAAGCAGTTAAAAGAACTTTTAAAAGTCAATTCAGGAGGCGTCATCTTCACGACAATACAGAAATTCCAGCCCGAAGAAGGCAATATATATGAGACACTTTCCGAACGCGAAAATATAATCGTCATAGCAGATGAAGCGCACCGTACGCAGTATGGATTTAGCGCCAAGACGGTAGATGATAAAGATGAAGAAGGAAATGTCATCGGTAAAAAGATTGTCTACGGTTTTGCCAAATACATGCGCGATGCTTTACCTAAGGCAACCTATCTTGGATTTACAGGTACACCTATCGAAAGCACTGATGTCAATACACCAGCAGTATTTGGTAATTATGTCGACATCTATGACATAGCCCAAGCCGTAGAAGACGGAGCGACGGTACGTATATTTTATGAAAGCAGATTGGCTAGAGTCAATTTGAGTGAAGAAGGCCGTGAGCTAGTAGAAGAATTGGACGACGAGCTGGATCAGGAAGAACTGACTACCACCCAAAAAGCCAAAAGCAAATGGACACAGCTAGAAGCCCTGATAGGCGGTAAAAACCGTTTGCAAAATATTGCTTCAGATATCGTGACACACTTTACCCAGCGTCAGGAAGTTTCTCAAGGAAAAGGAATGATTGTCTCCATGAGTAGACGCATTGCTGCAGAGCTGTATCAAGCTATTGTGGCTATAAAACCCGAATGGCATTCGGACGATCTGAAGAAAGGGAAGATCAAAGTGATTATGACTTCTGCATCCTCGGACGGACCTGCGATGGCCAAGTTTCATACGACCAAAGACCAACGTCGGATGTTGGCCGAACGTATGAAAGATCCGAATGATGAATTGGAGTTGGTTATTGTGCGTGATATGTGGTTGACAGGATTTGACGCACCAAGTATGCATACCTTGTATATCGATAAGCCGATGAAAGGACACAATCTGATGCAAGCTATTGCTCGCGTAAACCGTGTCTATAAGGATAAGCCAGGAGGCCTTATTGTCGACTATTTAGGTATTGCCGCAGACTTAAAGAAAGCACTGTCCTTTTATTCCGATGCCGGCGGTAAAGGTGATCCAGCTGTTGCTCAGGAGCAAGCGGTGTCATTGATGCTCGAGAAAATCGAAGTACTATCTGCCATGTACCACGGCTTTCCTTATGAAGACTATTTCGACGCAGACACCTCTACCAAACTATCTTTGATCCTGGGTGCCGAGGATCATATTTTGGGATTGGAGGATGGTAAGAAACGCTATATCGATGAAGTGACAGCTTTATCGCAAGCATTCGCCATCGCCATACCGCACGACCAAGCTATGGATGTCAAAGATGAAGTGGCCTTTTTCCAAGCCGTCAAAGCCCGATTGGCCAAGTTTGATTCTACAGGAACAGGTAGGACAGATGAGGAATTGGAGACGACCATTCGGCAGGTCATCGATCAGGCACTTATTTCGGATCAGGTCATCGATGTATTTGATGCCGCTGGGATTAAGAAGCCAGACATCTCTATTTTATCCGATGAGTTCTTAATGGAACTCAAAGATCTGCAGCACAAAAATGTTGCATTAGAGGTCTTGAAGAAATTATTGAACGACGAGATCAAAGCCCGAACGAAAACCAACCTAGTCCAGAGTAAAAAACTTTTAGAGATGTTGGAGTTATCCATCAATCGCTATCATAATAAAATTCTGACTGCAGCTGAGGTAATCGATGAATTGATCAAGCTAAGTAAGGACATTGTGGAGATGGATAATGAGCCCAAGAAAATGGGCTTGAGCGATTACGAGTATGCATTTTATACGGCAGTGGCTAGCAATGACAGTGCAAAGGAGTTGATAGAACAGGACAAGTTGAGGGAGTTGGCAGTAGCTTTGACGGAAACAATTAAAAAGAACACGTCTATAGATTGGACTATCAAAGAAAGCGTACGTGCTAAATTGAAAGTGGCGGTAAAGCGCCTTTTAAGAAAATATGGCTACCCGCCTGATATGCAGCTTTTGGCTACTGAAACGGTGTTGAAGCAGGCGGAGTTATTGGCTAAGGAGTTGACTTCATAAATGTAATCATGGCTATAGATTTGAATTCTACACTTATATACAATCAAAAATCTATTGACTATGCGAGAATTTGCCTACATACAGCTTGGCAAATCGCGACTGCAGGTTATTTTGATGAATTATTTGAACGTAATGGCGGAAGGTATGAGAAAATATTATACTTGGAAAAAAGATCTAATTTTGTTCATCAAATCGTATTTACAAATTGGAGGATGTTTGTGATCGAGGTATGTAAGCTTTTTGATAAAAATAGCTCGCAAAGTATACAGAAATTAATCAACAAACTTTTACACAAAGAACAAGGATTTAAACTTGTTAACTATAATCGTGAGAAATTAGAAATAATAAATAACAAATTCAAAGATCAGTTAGAAAGTAATCAGGGGCTTTTTGAAAGAATTAAGCATTTGAGAGATAAATTTTATGCTCATAGAGATGATGAGTTTTATACACAGCTAGACATTGAAGTAAAATTTAATGAAGGGAATGTGATATTAGAAATTGCTAAAAATACTTTAGTAGAAATTGCAGAATTCTGTAATGAAAGAGTCGTATTTATTGATTCAGAGGGCCTTTTTAAGAAAACAGGAGTTAAGGAATTGATATTTTTAAGTGAGCAGCAATGATATATCCCTTTTTTTGCTCACTATGTAAGTTTCAAATGGAATTTGCGAAACGATTACAAGGAGGAATTTAGAAATATTACTCTGCGTTATTTGGATAGGTAGTGAAGCCTCCGTTTAGATTATCCTATAACTAAGAAAAAATATCAGGTTTAAATCAAAATGATTTTAAGAGCAATTGAAGGAAAAATTTTTAATTCTAGATATTAATTAGATGGTTTGTATTAATTAGGTGTGATATTTTAAGTGAATCAATATGGATAAATTTACAGCCGATTTTTTAAACAAGCATAAGATTGATAAAAAATATGTTATAGATGCGAAAGGTGTTACGATAAATGATATCAAAGCGCAAATGAAGACCAATAATAAATATTTTGCCTACAATAGCACTAAATGTAAACAGGGGGGGCACACTATAAGATCAAGATCAGGGCATTGCATTGTATGTGATGTAACCCGTATTGCATTTGTAAAGAGACAATATGCTGTAGGTAAAATTTATGTTTTTGGTTCTAAATCCAAGCAGTTTGTCAAGGTAGGGATGACCACTGATCATATTACATCCAGATTGCAAAAATTAAATAGCAGGAAGGTTGGGGGGGCAAATGATTGGGAGGCATTGTGTTCTTTAGATGTAGAAGACCCTAATAATATGGAGTTAAGTCTTCATAAATTGTTAAAAGACTACCGGGTTACCGGCGCACTTTATGAAGGAACTGAAAGCAAAGAGATATTTCGATGCAGTATTTTTAAAGTTTTAGATCTCATCAATGATTATTTGGTATCAAAAGGAGTAGAGGGGGTAATTAGCAAAGATTATTCAGGTATTCTTAGTGATTTTAACTTTAAAAACTTGAGGAGTATTTAGTATAGAATTAATTGCTTTTTAACGGCAGGATATTATATGCTATCTTATCAACCATACAATTATGCACTCAAGTAACGACCATGAAAGAGAACTAGTAGCTAGTTTGATAGATTTTTCTTTAGAGGTGGATCTCATTGCTATTACCTTAGTCAACAATGAAAATCCTGATGACCAATATCAGGGCAAGGGCGTTCTGTATATGAAAGCGGATGGCCAATTCTACCTGAAATTCTTCAACGACGAATATTTGAGCCAGAGCCAAACTATGAGAAAGTTATTTGCTGAGCCTAGGACATATCCTATTTATAGCATGGAAGGGAAAGATTACAATGGCAAGAAATATTCGTGCAACTACCTCTCTACAGACAGCCCTATACTTAATGTTAGCGAACTCGAGTTAAGCGGTAAAATACACGCAAAACATTCTATGAGCTTCAACTCAAAGATAATATTTGCTGGGGAATATCAGTTCCCTATGGATAAGATATCAAATATTGAGACTAGCTATGATGGAGAGTTATGGTATACTGATTATAAGAAGATATGGGAAATACCATTAAATGAAGGCCTTTCCGTATTGTTCAGTAAATTTAACAACTATACAGAGGCTCTTCTTGTCGGAAAATCTGCTGACACAGTAGATAACGATATACTGGAAAGGGTAGTGGCCGCATTTGATTTTTTAACAGGAAAGGAAACCGAGCCCGTACTGGTAAGTCTGGGGATGCGGAGCCATTATTTTTATGGACGTAGGAATATGCTGTTGGCCAACTCTACATTTGAATCGCCTTTGCCCATGAGTCATAATAGAGGAGCAGAATTTACTACGAATCACAATAGTTTATTTCGATTATACTACGACTTCATAGGCACGCCTGAAGGAGTAATATTAACAGATATTCACAAAAGGATAGTCTCTGCTAGTCGAGGCTATATGTTCGCTTTAGGGTTAGTCGTCAGTATCCAGATAGAGAATCTCTGTAAACTATTTTACTCCGATCGATACGTTCCTGACGAAACCTACCGTGCTCAAGTTCTACAAGCTATCGAAGTACTCAGCAAATCAGAGAGCGGCCCCTTTCCAGAAGTTATCAATAGATTAAAAAATTCCATCCCTACCAAAGGCGGAATAAACATAAGGAACATCTTAAGTCAGCTAAGCAAAGAGGAGATCATCAATACAGAACTAATCAAGCCCTGGGTGAAAATCCGTAACAGCACGGCTCATGCAGATAATATAATGGACGATGGTTGGATAAAGTTTCTTGACGAGACTTTCTTATGTATCAATTTATATTATACCCTTGTGTTTAACATAATTGGTTATAAAGGCGTTATACAATATCATAAAGACTGCCATAGTAGCGAACTAATCACACCTCAAAATGTCATTTTATACGAAGACTAACAGAGTAAACACCATAATTCACTGTAACTCTGCAGCTTGAAAAACGATTGAGATAGCAACCAAAAAAATGCTATTTTTGCTAGCTATGGCGGTTAAAAAAAACTACAGCTTATTACCTTCAGCATATGCAGATGATCTGGGAGAACGGTATTCAAATACTGTCGAAAAGGAGCACAAGAAGAAATTAGGACAGTATTTTACCCCCAGAGAAGTTGCCACCTATATGGCGACATTTTATAGAGTACCGGCAGACAAGACCTCTATCCGTATCCTCGATCCAGGCTGCGGACTTGGTATTCTATCCTGCGCCCTGTGTGAGCATATTGTCAATTCCGGCCACATCCGGGAGATACATCTAGATGTATTTGAGACAGATTTGCCCTTGATAGAACTAGCAAAGAAATCTTTAGCATATTTACAAGAGTGGATGCAGCATCGAGGTGTCCAATTCAATTATCACGTCTGTGCCAATGATTTTGTTCTGCTTAATACCTCTGTATTACTAGGAGATGTGCCTACAGACACCTACGATATAGCCATATCCAATCCACCATATTTCAAGATACCCAAGGATGATCCACTACGGAAATTAACCAAATCCATTTTGCACGGACAACAAAATATCTACAGCATTTTTGTTTTCTTAATGACAAAGTTGCTGACCGACAGAGGCACGATTATCTTCATATCACCAAGAAGTTTTACATCCGGTGGATACTTTAAAACATTTAGAGATTTTGTATTTAACGAATTAACTATTGAAAGCTTGCACTTGTTTCATTCCAGAAAAAAAGTATTTAAGAGAGACAAAGTATTACAGGAAAATATTATTGTATCCGCTAAAAGGCTTCCTTTAGAATTTAGACACCAGGCTGATCTATTTGGAGGTATGGATGACATTGCTATTTATCAATCCTCTGGAATAGATGATATAATTTCCTGTTCAGTCAAGAAATATCACATATCTGAATTGGTCAATCTTTCGTCCGATCAGAAGATTTTTCACATACCAATGTCGGAACAGGATGAGAATGCTATCGCCATATTCAAGAGATGGACAAATTCATTCAGCAAATCCGGTATTAAAATATCTACTGGACCCGTTGTTTCTTTCAGGGCCAATGGGCATGTGGTTAAGAAGCCAGCTGATAATACAGTACCTCTGATATGGTTAAATAATATTAACAAGATGGGTTTGAAATGGCCGATATTGGAGATTAATGATGAAAGACCCCAATATATAGTTCAGGGCGATAGTGCAAAGTCTCTTTTTGTCCAGAATCAAAATATGGTTATCATAAGACGATTCAGTTCAAAAGACGATGCAAGTAGATTGGTAGCAGCACCACTTTTCAAAAAAGATTTTAAATATAAAAACATTGGCTTGGAAAACCACGTCAACTATATTTATGGTAAAGAATCGCACTTAACCGCGACTTGCGTATGGGGAGTCGCTGCTTTACTTAATAGTACCCTATTTGATGTTTATTTTCGTACATTTAATGGTAATATTAATGTCAGCGCTACCGAATTGAGAGATTTACCATTGCCCGATATGGATATTATCCTTAAATTAGGAGAATCAGTCAGGAAAGTGGTTGATTTAGATCAGGACAAACTGGACAAAATTGTTAACAAGACTTTTAAAGTAACCAAATATAATTAATTAGTAATGAGTATTGAATCTCGTTTAGAAGAATGCGAAATCATTTTAAAAGATTTAGGTCTGCCAGAGTCTGTTTGTAAAAGGAAAGTGGCTAAACTAACTTTTCTTGCGCTTTGTAATATCAAGCCCGAGTCGATTTGGCGAGATGCTAGCAAGCAAAGCATGACTGTCAATAATGATATAATGGCTTTTGCCAATGATTATTATGACGAGGAGTATGCGACTGGATCTCGAGAATCGTTTCGTAAATATGCTATACATCCATTTTTAGAACAAAATATAATTTTGTTGAACCCAGATAATCCCAATCTTAGACCCAATAGTGCAAATACCCACTATGCAATTACCGATCTTGTACTAGAAACTGTGGGCCAGTATGGAACTCCTGAGTGGGAGCAAGCCATTAATAATTTTAAGCTTAACCAATATCCTAGCAATAAGACAACAGATTTTCAAGTTACGAAAGTTACTATAAAAAACTTTAAATCAATTATCGACAGTGAGATAGAACTGGGCCGTGTTAATGTTTTCATCGGAGAAAATGGTTGTGGTAAATCTAATGTGCTCGAAGCTATCGCACTATCTTCCGCTAGTATTACTAATGATTTAAACTTTGATGGTCTTTATAGTAAAGGCGTGCGGATAGCACGACCAGATTTGATGGTCAATTCCTTTGTAGAAAAAAAGCAGGCATTACATATAGATCTAGCTATCGACGGACGCGTTGATTCGAATATTGTCGAACTGAAAAATAGTTTATACCCATCCAATATCGAAGAGTTTTATCCAGATTGGAAAGATCGATTAGTAGAAGAGCATTTGGAGAAAATTATTCAAGAACTAGGTAAAGATATAGATATTGATACGGAGGAATTTGAAGATAATATCGACATGTTTCGTTTAATAGCGAATAGCATATCAAGAGTTAATAAGCAAAAGCAGCACTTTCAAAATACCTTTAATAATATACTAGCTGATTATGCTATTTTTGATTTAAATACCAGATCCCTTAGAGGGATAATTCCAGTAGATAGTCGAAAAACTCCGTTGGGTATTAATGGCGAGGGATTAGATTTATTGATTTCTACATTCAATACTTATGAAAGGGAACAGCTAATGAAAAGCTTAGAATTGTTCTCTTGGTTAGATGATATTAAGACAGACAGAAATGACCGCCTTAAGCTTGAAGGTTTAAAGCTAGGAAGGAGTACTTCTGTATTGTACTTTGTAGATCGTTTTATGCAAAAGCAGAACAATACATTGTCTGCCGAAAATTCTAACGAAGGTATATTGCATGTGTTGTTTTACTTAGCATTATTTATTAGTAACAAGACGCCGAATTTCTTTGCTATCGATAATATTGAAACAGCTCTGAATCCAAGGCTTTGTCAGAAGTTGATTAAAATATTAGTGGTATTGGCAAAGGAGAGAGGTAAACAAGTATTAATCACTACACATAATCCCGCTATTTTAGACGGGCTTAATGTGACTGATGAAGATCAGCGGTTATTTGAAGTTTATCGTACATCTGAAGGCAATACCCGTACTCGGAGGATTAAATTCAAGTCTGATTTGAGTGATAAAGGACTTAAGCTTTCCGAAATGTGGATGAATGGTGCACTAGGAGCTGTTCCGACCAATTTTTAGAATCAAATTATGAATGATAATACTATTATTGGCGTTATTTCTGAAGGCCCAGCAGATCGTGCTGTTATTGCCAATATCTTGAAAGGCACATTAGGTATAGACGAATCTAACATTCGCGCATTATTACCCATTAATAAAATCGATGAGACAGATCGGGCTAGGGTAAAGGGAGTTGAAGAGTTCGGAGGATGGACATCAGTAAAGAATGAATGTATTGAAAAGAAGATTATCAATCAGTTTCTTTCAATGGATGGTCAAGATTTTATTGTTATTCATCTGGATACTGCCGAGGCCAGTCAATATGGTGTTAGTTCCATTCCGACAAAAAATGACGACTATGCAGAGAATTTGAGAGCATTAGTTGTGGAGCTCATAGATGGTTGGTTAGAAGATCAAGACGTTATAGATAGTACCCTACATGCTGTAGCTGTAGAAGAGATCGATGCTTGGCTATTGACCATATATGATGGAGGTAAAGATTCATCCCAGTCATCCGACCCCAAAAAGAAGCTGGGTTTTATATTAGGAAAAGATGGAATAAATACGACCTCGGATTATAATAACTATCTTAAATTGAGTAAGCCTTTTTCGAAACCCAAAGAAGTCAAAAGATTTAAGTTTACAGAGAGAAATGCTAGTTTAGCCACGTTTGTTGACGAAATACTGGCTATTGATAATTAACAAAAGTACATTCATTGGAATGCACTTTTTTATAGAAGAGAAAAAATGGTAGTAAAATCGATTTTACGAGACGAAAGAATTGATGCTTTCAATGCGTCAATGGAGATATCTATAGGGGAATATCTTGAATTTGCAAAATCAATCATAGATAATAATGAATTTCAAAGAAAAAAGGTAATAAAATCTAAAATCAAGGAGATTCTTAAAGAAGACCTACTGAGAGGATGTCTAATTCCACCAATTGTTTTAGCTACTACAAATAGTTTAGTAACTGAGCTGAATGCAAGTCAAGATATAAATGTATGTCAATCCATCATTGATAAATCTGTTGAAAATCTAGAAATCTTGATAATCGATGGTTTGCAACGAACCTATGTAATGATGGAATTGGAAGAGGAATTGTCAAAATCAATCTCCGATTCCAAAGTGAAGGAAGAAAATCTCAAGAAATTGGATGTTTTGTATAAACATAAGTTTCGGGCGGAAGTATATCTTGGTCTTAGTCGTGTTGGTTTACTCTATCGAATGATTACTCTTAACACCGGCCAAACGACAATGTCTACCCGACACCTTATGGAGATCTTATATTTTGACTACTCCCGAATTGGTATTGATGGCATAAAGCTGACTACAGATAAAGAAGAAACAAGAGTAAGCGATACATTAGACGAGTTTAATTTTAAGACTGTATTAGATGGATTTAACTCTTATTTGGAAAGAGATGAATCTTTGATTGAGAAAACAGAGATTTTGGATAATATTAAAAGTCTAGAGGTCCTTAATAATGAAGAGGGAAAAAAGGATTTGTTTAAAGAGTTTGTTTTAACTTTTAGAGATTTTTTGCAAGTTATGCAGGGAAATCTTAATTATTGGACTTTTGATGCAACTCAAGTTGATGATGCGTTAAAACTTAATGCTAATCCTTTTGGAAAGACCGTTTTGGATATATTTAAAAAATCTCAAGTTTTAACCGGTTTTGGTGCAGCACTAGGCTCTATAAAGGAGAGGGAAGGCTGTCGTTTAGGCGAAATTAATAGATCTTTTCAGTCAATTAAAGTAGACGGTGCAGACTGGCAGTATGCAATATATCAAATGCTAAAACATCTTGATTTAATAAAAGAGAAATCAAAAAAAATAGGGAATGATCAACGGTTTTATTTCAGAAGCTTTTTTAAAGGACTTTTTGATAGAGATGGAGAAGTATTTCTTAATTTTAATAAAGCTTCAGAATACGCATATAATCGGACGAGAATAGAGAAAGATTATAAGTAAGAAATGCTAAAACTTCAAGAATCAACGACTAAAGAGGAGCATTTATTCTCCCTGCAAAGCTCAGTAAGTAACGGTAGAATGCAATATCAGTTGTCTAGTACAACCTACTCTGGATATACTTTAGATTTCGTACTTCAACATGATGAAAAGAGGTTTTATAAGGGCTATTCGGTAAAAGTATACCTGTTTAAGAATCCATATTTCTTACAAGGTGATGTCGTTGAACTTAGGGTTGGCAATGATATTCCAATAAAAAGTAGAATTGGATATTTTTTTCGATTAGATGCGTTGTTTGAAGATCAAACTGTGGAATTATCTGACCATACATATTGTTTTGCTCGTTATGGAATAGAGTATATTTTCGGTCAAGCAGAATCATTACAAACTAAGATTCCAACTATTTCTGCCACGCCTCCGAAGATTGGAGATTTTTTTGAAGATGATACCGTAATACTAGTAGTTTGTGACCAGTTAACTGCAGGAATTTCAAACTTTTCTATCGAACACCATTTACCAAGTCTTTTTCTTTCTGGATTCACTTTTTTTTCAAATATAAATCCAATAGAATATCTTAATAATTCTAACCTGATAGAAACTAATTATCAGAAAGTTAAACAGAACACGCCAATTGATAGTCATTCGATTCTTAAAATAGCGGCTTCCAACATACATTTAGTTGGAGAGTATTTTCTCTATTATCTTTTTAATTCTTTATTACAGCGTAAAAATGAAGTTATTACCAGATTTATTATTCTCTATCAAGTCGTTGAAGTTTTAATCGATAAAATTATAATTTTTGAAGTTCAAACCAAGGTCTGTGAAAATCTATCGAATATGACGGGAAAGAAAGTGAAAGATGTTCTTTCAGAGCAAAGCACTGAGAGGAAGAGAATTCAACTTTTGTTTAACACCTATACTAAATTAAGTGATCATCAGAAGTCAGCTTTGAAACAATCATTGCTAGATTTCTTTTTTCATGTTGGAGATTTAGAGTATTCTGAAATAGAAGAACATGAAAGTTTGCAACTGGCAAATATATTCTATGATTTTAGAAATAAGTTAGTCCATAATTATCGATTGTTACACGACCCAGGAATTGATGTTGCAACAACAGTTCAGATGATGGAAAAAATTAATTTAGAGGCAGAAGTGGTTATAGCTAGTTTTATTATTAGTTTTTCTCCCCGAGAAATGGCATAAGGCTATTTCCCCAATGCAACCAAGTAGGGGTATTTCCTAGGCTGGCAATTTTTATCGAATCATGGCTAAACTTTAGCACAAAGACACTGAAGCCTTCCCCGTTTGGTAGACTTACCTGTTTTTCAGACAAATTAAAAATGTTAAATTAGTTTGTTATATAATATGAAAAAGAGCAAGTTTTCAGAACATCAGATCGTCAATATTCTCAAAGAATATGAGTCAGGTAAGTCTACAAAGGATATCTGCAGAGAGCACGGGATCTCAGCAGCTACCTTCTATAAATGGAAGCAAAAGTACGGAGGTATGGATGCTCAGCACCTTAAAGAGCTGAAAGCTCTGCAAGAAGAAAACGCCCGTCTAAAGCGTATGTTTGCAGACTTAAGTCTTGATCACCGTATCTTAAAAGATATCATTAAAAAAAAGCTCTAAAGCTTTGTGAACGTAAAGAGCTGGTGAACGGGGTTATAGATGAGCAAGGAATCAGTATTCATAGGGCATGCAAGATTGTCTGTATGAGTCGTAGTATGTACTACTATGACCACAAAAAGGACGATCAAATAGTTATTTCAAAATTAATGTATATGGCCTCCAGATATCCCACATGAATATTCCGACAAAAGTACACCACGGATTCCGGACGAAAGTACACCAGATTTAGTGACCAATAACCCGAGCTATTTTACAACTGGATTGTATTAACTTTTCAAACTTAATTATTTTTTTTCTTTCTCAAAGACTTACCCTGTAGCGGGAGTCTGTGTGCGGAAGCTGTCAATCTGTCCATTATCGCGTCCGCAAGTGTTGGCTCATCAATAAAGTTGTACCATGCTTCAATAGGTAACTGAGAAGTTATCACAACGGAACTGTTTCCATATCTGTCTTCCAGTATATCAAGCAGTGCGAGCCTAGTGTCGGCGTCTATAGATTTTAACCCGAAGTCATCCAGTATCAACAGTTTTTGGTTTGCAATACCCTTTATCCATTTCAGGTAGGTTCCATCAAGCCTGGTCTGTACAACAGTATCCATAAAGCGGTTCATACTGAAATATAAAGTTCTAAAGCCCAGCAGACAGGCAGATCGTCCCAGCGCGCATGCCAGGAAGCTCTTGCCCGATCCTGTTGCTCCTGTGATAAGAACATTTTCTCCTCGATGTATAAAAGAGCCGTCTGAAAGTCGAAGTACCTGTTCTCGTGTGATCCCCCTTTCTGCATTGCAGATGATCTCTTCCGGAAGAGCGTTATACCTGAGCCGGCTGGCTTTGAGATATTTCTGGGTTCTGGTATGGTCTCGGTATTCGAGTTCTGCCTGTACCAGAGATCCCAATAGTTCATGGACATCCTGGGTTTCGTGTACCGGTAAGGCGGCGACTGCTTCATAGCGGCGGGCCATGCCAGTCAGGCGCATTGATCTGAGCTGTTCGATAGTTTGATCTGTGTTCATTTCTGTTTTTGGTTTATGTGTCTGTTTTTTTATTTGTATTCATCGGCACCCCGGATGTTCCGGTGCAGCGGAATGGTATAACCGACAGTGGGCCGGTCATCTTTTTCCAGCATATCCATTTTGTTGTCCAGGATATTTTTTATGGCCATATAATTAAAGCGGTGACCTTTCAGTCCCCTTTGACAGGCGGCTTCTATCCGGTCAGGGTAAAGCGAGGCCAAGCGGAGTAACCCCAGACAGGCCTGATAGGACTGGTCTATGATCAGCTTGCTGTCCATCACCTTTTGAAAGTATTCTCGGGTGGCAACGCCGTATTTATCAGCCCTTGAAAGATAGTCATCAGGGTTCCAGGCCAGGCGGTCACGCAAATGGCGGTGATGTGGTGGTTCATGATTTCTGTCGGTCGTATAACCGTGTTTTTTATAGCTGCGCCTGTGAAGGGCTACACGGGTGCTTCCGATGTAGATTTCAACGGTATCAGTACAATAAATGATATTTACCGTGCTTCCGATATGTTTGGAAGGTACACTGTAGAAGTGCCAATCCTCTCCAAGTACCACATGATAATCACGCTGCACCTTTGCACGTGTATAGTGTTTCATTATGAAAGAACTTTCCGGCAACGGATTTAAGATCGGTTTTTCACTACTCTCAAAAAGCTCTGTTCTGCTGAAAGTCTTGCGCTGGAAGTTTTTCTGATGGTGTGCCCCAAGCTGTAGTCGTATAGCCAGGTTAAGTTCGTTCAGACTGGTAAACACCTCATGTCTAAGTGGTGCGTATATCCGTTGATAGGTTATATTTACAGCACCTTCCACTGATGCTTTATCCCGTGGCTTTGCAGGACGTGTGGCAAGAAGGGCTATGTTGTTGTGATTGGACCATTGCTCCAGCATATCGGTGAACTTTGGTTCGTAACGGTTGCTGCGTACGACCCATTGTTTCATATTATCCGATTTTGCCGATAAGGGTACACCTCCAAAATAGTCAAGGGCATTGTTAAGCGCCCGCAATACCTGTGGTAGAGATGCATTAATGAGTGCTTCCACATAACTATAGCCACTGAAAGGCAATACGGCGACCAGAACGGGACAAGCTATCAGTTCACCACTGTCTGTATCCACATAATGCAGCATATCACCAGCAAAGTCTACTTGCAGCAGCCTGCCCGGATCATGTTCAAAACGCATGGTGGCTCCCTGTTTGCGGATATGTTCCTGAAGAAGCTCGCAGAATCTCGAATAACCAAAGCCACCGGGATATTCATTGATATATTCCTGCCATAAAAGCTGACGCGTAACACCTACCCGCCGGAGTTCAGAAAGCAGATAGGAAAACTGTGATTCGAGATGTATCCGACGGGGATCTTTTTCTATTGATTCCGTTTTGCCCGCATTAAGGTAAGCCGCCAGCTCGGCATCAGCAAACAGGAGAAGTTCCGCAATACTTAGTCCGCTATCTGCAAAGCGTTGTAAATAACTCGCAATGGTACGTCTATTGATACCGGTCTCCCTTTCGATGGAACGCTGGGAAAAGCCGCGTTCCAAAAACAGCAATATCTGTCTTATCTTCTGCATATTTAGAGGTCTGTTTGCCATATCGTTAGGTCTAATACAGGCCCAACTTAGCAGTCTTTTTTTCTTAAATATCCAGTGGTGTAGTTTGCTGCGGAATTATTGGTGCACTTTGTGTCGGAATGGCAGTCTTTCTAAAACAGTTTAAAAGACCGTCAACTTATAATTAGGCTGCTGAAAATTTACACCAAAGTGGTGTGTTTTGCAGCGGAATCACTGGTGTACTTTGCAGCGGAATCACTGGTGTACTTTGCAGCGGAATGGTGGTGTAGTATGGTGCGGAATATGCAACCGATATCAAAGATATTATTGTAGTGAGGCTGTGATTGTATAATCTGGCTTAGAAAGCAGGATTAGGGGCACCTTAAACATTGAGGCACCGGCAGAGGATATTTCTTGTTTGATAAGGAATTGATTTTTGTCTTCGAACAAATATCTAATTCCTTCATTACATGTTATTTGATCAATCATCTCTCTATTTCCAGATCTAAGCATAACTTAGATTTTTGTTATTATAATCAACAATGTCCTTATCAGTCTTATGTATCATAGAAAATTTGCTGAATTCGTTATACATATTCTTGATTCTACCTATAGTTGATATGATATCCTCATGAGGACGTACAAATGGTGAATTGAGAGGAAACTGATGCGTGAATTCTTCAACTAGAGTTTCTATTTTTTCGTCAGATTCTTTAAAGAAAAGCTTCAAAGAATAATCTACAATTTTATAGTCTCCAAGTAGATTTACGTTGATAATAGATGTGAAATTATTAATTTCAAACGTTGAAAAATGAGTGTTTTTATATAAGAGAATTTTAAATGGTTCTATTTCCCTTAAAAGTGCGTACATAACATAACTGCATTGTTGATGATTGTTAATTATAAACGTAGGAGATGTCGTGTTTTTTGCTTTAGAAATATCATGAAGAAAATTTGTTACAGTCTTATCCTTTTTTAAGCGCTGGTTCGAAATATCTAATTGTCTGTAGATGATATCTATTACTCTATTGAATTCAACTTCTTTTTTATTATTTTCGATTTCTTCTTTTTGAATTTTTATCTGTTCCTGTTGAGCTTTATAAGCATTATACACATAAATAGAACCAATTAATGATAGCACGATTCCACTTAAGCCCGTAATTACTTCAAAAGTTTTAAATTGTTGTTCTTCTGCTTTCTTTTCTACAAAAGCAAAAGCTAGTACATACATAATTACTATGAATAATATAAGAAGTACTATTTTTATCGATTTTGTGGTATACATATTAAATTATTATCCTTTCGTATAATCAATTATTTTAATAACTATCTAATTAAGTCCAAAACGAGTTACTCTCTGGTGAAGATATTGATGGCGGTCGATAAGATTATCGTATGTTATTAGTTTTACTTGTTTTTGACCATATATTAGAGCTTGGTTGATTAGCTCTTGGTTTTCTTGTCTGTATTCTTCTCGACCCATTAATAAACTCAGGTTGAAATCTAATGAGGACGTATCTATTCCTTCATCTTTTAAACGTTTAGCTATCTCATTCATGTTTATATCATAAGAAAAGTAGTTGTTATATTTCTTACCTACTTGATTAAAATAACGTTGGGCCTGTTTTAATATTCTAGGAATTTTAGTCTTAGCGACAAATCTTTCATTAGGGAGCTTTACTTCAAATATTTCGTTTTTAGCTAGACTGTATTCATGTTTGAAGTTTATGAAATCACTCTCTACATATTTTTTACTATGGGTATAATAGAAATGCTTTTCATAAAGCGATTTATAATAATCTTCACCTTTAAGGAGGTGATTATTTGAGTTCAATAAATCATGAATTTCCTTTTCATTTCTAAGTGATGGGTTTCTTTCGTATTGCCTAAGCATTTTAAGTATATCATCTCCCGTAGCTTCAACGATATTGGTGCTGTTTCCTACCCAGATATAATCTAATCTTTTACTGTTGTGTTGGAATTGGTCCGACAAGACACGTAATTTATAGGATCGTGTTTCAAATATCTTTAAATCTAATGGATGTTTTCCTTCACTATCAATATCGAGGTCATCTAGATCAGATTTCAAGTCATCTAACCATTTATCTAGCCCACTAGCCAATTTATTGTTACTAATACCGATTCGACTAAAATCATCGGGTTTTATTATAATTCCATTGTGATACTTCAGCGTATCCGACCGAGATGGAAATAGCGTAAAAAAATCTTCGCTTATTAATAGATTATTGTTCATTAAAAAGAGGGGGATAGCTTTTAATTTGAAATTCTTTATCGAATAAACTGCTTTTGTCTTTCGAAGCCATTCAGTTAGCTCATTTATCTCTTTTTCGAATTCAATAGTACTATAATCTATAATAATAAAGTCTAAATGCTTCTGTCTTTCTATAATTGTGTCTGTAAGAAAGTCTTTTGCACTATCTACGGTGTATTTTACAATAACATCCTTTTTCGATTCTATATAATCTCCCTCGAACATTTTAAAATAGGCCGGAGGTAGCAAGCTATCTTCGCTAATTAGTAATATCTTCACAAAAAAATGAATTAAGGCTTAGTAATCAAGCTAGAAATATTAGGCATAGTTGGGGATGAGTCCTCTTTTAGTAATCCGGTATCAGACCTGCTGAATAAAGATTGTAAGATAATCTTGCGTTCTTCTTTATCAATTGCACCTTTCTCTATCATCGATAGGTATAGATAGGTGAGTTTTTCCCTTTCTTCTGCATCCCGAGCTAGGTGGTAGTTGCTGAACATAAATTTCAGAAGTGCTCTGGCCACAATAAAAAATATGGAAACAAATATTACGAAGACTAAGGACCAGCGTATTGCAGCGCCTTTATCTCCATCAAAAATGGACGTCATCAAATCTGCTGGCGTGTGCCATAGTAATAAGTATACTGCAGCTGCAAACAGCAAAGAAATACCAATAATGCCATACAACAAATTATTTCCTTTTGTTCTCAATTCTGTAGCACGTTTAGACCAGTATTTAATAGGTTCATCTAATTCGACTTTACTGCGATAGCTAGATTGAATGTTATCTATATCATCTTGTGACTTTTTTCTGAACTGCTCAACGGCTCCTTTTTCATTAATGAACCAATCTGTAACCGACTTTTCTTTTGTAGTTTTAAATTCAATAAGCTGATCTGTATGGGTTTCAAAATCTTGTTTCAATTTAGAAATATGAGTCGTTAACTCATTCTCATAGTCATTTGAAAGTTCTTCAAATCTGGAGCGCAATCTATCAAATGATACTTTTTCTTTTAAACGCCTATTGAATATATGTGAGTTGTCCTGATTTCGAAATTCATACGCCATGAATAATCCATCGATAGTTTGTGTCGAATTTATGGATTGATTGATGCCTGCTAAGTAATAATAGGCAGGATCAACTAGGCTTGAGTTTTTAGAATTGAGAGCTATTAGAAAGTCTACTTCCGGAGTGTCGAATGGAAAGGGAGTAGTATTTCTAATGTTAGTTATAGTGTTTAGTACATTGCTGTTAAATAGAGAAATAATAGATTTTTCTGAGTGGTTCTGGTTCTGAATATCTTGATTTATAAATTGTTGTAAGGAAGTTAACGTGTTCCTGAAATAATTATGGCTATTGTTAAGGAGGTTGCTTGGGATTGTATTTTTTAACTTATCCCATCCAACAAATTGGCTATAAAAATATTTATATATATTAGACAGCCCTTTTAGCTCAAACTGCGTGTTCAGGTACGGATAGGAAATTGTACAGGTAAGCTCATTTAATTTAGCCACGAAAACAGAGCTACTAATTAAATTTCGAGCTTCATCGAGGGGTAAGGCCATAGTTAAGTTCTTTGGAATAATATTGTTTGGTAACACTTCATAAATTTACTGAAAGCAATTATTTAAAGCAAAGGAATAAAAATACTTTAAAGGATATTATAGAAAATCCCATTTATCAATAGTAGACGACATCATATAATACCTTTAAGAGATTGGTTAAAATAAATATCCTGAACCAAGTCACGGTTTTCTTTTCAGAGACTATCTGACAGTGAATTTTTTTTAACAGACATATTTTTCTACCTTGTCACATGTAAAGTAATCTTATATTATGAAGTATTTATTAACCTTAATTTTAGCTGTCTGCATATCATTAACTGGTTCAGCACAAACCAAACCTTTAAAATCTAGCAATTCAAAGCAATATAGAAGTGCAGAGACGGGGAGGTATGTTATGAAAAATACAGCAACGAAAAGTCCAGCAACGACTTATAGTACACCGAGAAAATCCAGTAGGAAAAAGTAGAGACTTACTAATCATAGTCGTTATTTGTTAAATAATGAAAATAATAAAAAAATATTACTTCAATTCAGTGATTGTTATCGTTAGTGTATTGATAGTTATTCTTTTTTTGTCGCCATTTAACACTGAGGTATGGGGAAACGTCGCGGACTGGATTCAAGCAATATGCGCAATTACTATGGTAGCGATAGCTTTCTTAGCGTTAACTTCCTGGAAAAATGAAAAGAAGCTTGAGTACGAGGCTGAAGCTATAACAAAATCTTTTGAATCCTTAAAACTCTGTAAAAGAATTTTAGATATTGGTAGCTTTAAAGACGAGTTCTTATCCTTTAAAGAGCAAGATTCTATCGCAAAAGATTACCCTATCGCTGTTAAGGCTTTGTTTTTATCTATTCCCTATGATAGAATGGTAGCGAAATACGATGATGATATCCAAAATCTAAGGACTCTATCTTTAAAAATGAAAAAGCTATACAATAATGAAAAGGCATCTGTATTTTACAGATTCTATGATGAGATAAACGAAATAATAAAAAATGAATATGACAATACACATAGATGGTTGAAAATGAACACTAGTCTAGTGTGCTTAAGTTCGGAGGAATACTATCGTTGGGTGTATAGAGGTGTTGGGACGATAACTCGTTCAGAAGTTGATGCTTTTCTGCTTAGATATCCAGAAAAAAAAAGGATAGAAAAATTAGAAAGATTATTTGTAGACGTTCACTTTAATGAAGGCGTTGAAGTTATTTCTAAGGCACAAAAAGTTTAGGTTTATGGATGATCTATCCATGTACTTAATTAAGCTGTAATTTGACAATAATTGGTTTTGGCCTATTAGGTTGTCCGAATTCGGAGGCTTAATTATTATCGTAACGGGGCCATTTCTGAATTATTGGAATTATGGAGACACGAGCTTAAAGCTCGCGCCGGACGGGAATTGGCATCCGTTGTTGGGTTCCGAACTAGATTAACTCAAAGTGGTATTTACATAAAATTCTTTTATAAACTTTAAATCTTTTTATTATGAATAAAGATATGTTAAATAGGAATGGTATTGTAGATTGGGCATATTATTCTGATTCATTTGATTTATGTAATATTTTAATTGGCAACGGTTTTTCAATTAGCTTGTGTTCACGACTGAGTTACACTTCACTTTACCAAAAGTTCTCAAAAAATATCAGCAACGAATTAAAAAGTGTGTTCGAGAAGTTTGAAACTACAAATTTTGAATATATCTTGGAAGCGTTGGAGGTAACAAAAAAAATTAATAGTATTTATAATATTGATTCTACAGTTTTAGAACCGATAATTACCGAACTCAAAGAGGGATTAATTAAAGTTATTGCAGAAACGCATCCTAGTTACAAAGATATATCACCTTCCATATTTAGATCGCTATCTATTGATTTCGAGAGATTCAACAATATATATACGACAAATTATGATATTTTTATCTACAAAATAATCTTAGCATATAATGAGTTGTTAGACCGTGGTTATGTTAGTAGAAACAGATATAAAGATAATTTTTGCGACGAGATTACAAAAGGAAAACTTGGGTTGGATTTTTTTTCTGATGAAAGTAGAGTTATAAAATATCTGCACGGAAGCTTATTCATTTTTCATCAGAACTATACCTATAAATTTGTGAGAGGTTCTGACAGCGACGAGTATATCACTCTTTTAAAGCGGGAAATTCAAAATAACAATTTCCCACTTTTCGTAGCAGAAGGAAAATCGGAAGATAAGTTCAATGCCATTAAAAACAATTATTACTTACGTTCTTGCTATGAAGATTTGAAAAGGGAAAAAGATAGTTTGGTTGTCTATGGTCTTTCATTTCAAGAGTCTGACAAACACCTTGTAGATGCGCTGAATTCATCAAAAATTGATAACATCATAATATCAATTTACGTTGGCTCAAAAAATGAAAAAGAAATCATTGATGAAACCTCACGCTATAACTTGATGTTTCCAAATAAATCTGTGACTTTCTACAATTCAGAAAGTTTATTTCATTTTACTAATTATCATAAATTCTAATTGGATACTTCGTAGGCAATGTATCGAAGCATGGTATGGAATCGAAAACAGTTTGGACAAAGCGTACATGTCGAATGGGGGCTTTTCTTTCATGACCATGTCGTTTGAATAATTGAATATAAATAATCTTATTGAATTATTCCTCTGACACATTTTACGTTACAGTCTCGAAATCATTGGTATCATCACTTCGAAATACCCATTTAGATCGTCTTTCTGAGCATAGCTATAGACTGTACTTACGATCAATAACAGAAGAAAAGTTATTTTTCTTTTCATAATTGTAAAATCTAAAAATTTCCTGGCAACTCTATCTCTGGATTTCATTTGTGAAGAGAGTAGGAGTGCGTCAGATTACATCTTGTTTGCAGAAAGATAAGTTTTTTTCTTATTTTTTATTTTCACTTTCATCATAAACATAATTATTATCAATTTTGTCTTCTAACTTTCCACTAGGAGCATTTGGGTTGTAAGTCATTGTCATTACTCCTTTAAACCCTTTCTTGTCAGTGGATATGATGCTCTTATAGAAAATCTTAGCTAATACAATACTTGTTATAAAAGGTACAATAAGTGACGTAGAAACAGTCAATATCTTTGGATATATTTTATCTAAGCACAAAAAATCGTTAATAATTTTATCAAAATTAAAAAGCTGAATTAAATAACCAATTACAATATATAAAAATCCAAGAATATTCATGACTTGTCTTTTTAATATTTGTATTGCCTGGCTGACACCTAAATCGTTAGATAACGGAAGTGTTTTTTTGTATTCTAGAATTAAAGATTTACGTGATCTAAATACCTGATTTAAGACTAAAATTAAAGAACCTATTGCTTGTAGTATGATAGACATCTTAAATATATTTATATGCTATGAATTTACTCTAGAAGTTTTGTTTTCAAACATTCTATTTGTATTAATTGTCATCTAAGTTGTTAGTTACATATATATTTACAACACCAGGAAACCCTTTTTGGTCTATTTTCAATACTTTTTTGTAAAGTAATCGTGATAAAATTTTTACTATGCAAAATGATATGGTTAAAATAAAGAAAACCATTGAAGTTTTAATCCATAATACGTTTAAATGCAATATCAAATTAATCCTCTCATCCACATTAAAAAGTTGGATTATATAACCGACTAATAAATAGATGAAACCTAATGTATTAACAGTATGATTCCAAATTATACTTTTTGCTTGAGTCGGTGTTAAATTCGCAGATTGTGGCATAATAGATTTTTGTTCTAGAATTAGTGATTTTTTACTTCTAAATACTTGATTTAGGACAAGCAAAAGCGATCCGATGAATTGAAATATTATTGACATATCTGTTAATGGTTTTTAGTTGATTACGAAGCTAATTGAGACGTGTTTTTACTATACGCATCCTTCATATTATCCTTGTTTACCTTCAAAGCAAATGCTGGATCGGCTTTGGCTACTCACTTGTGAGGGTTTTTCCAATAAACATCGACCATTCTTTTTCCGAAATCACCATTCCTAAGTTTAATAGGTTTCTTTTCACTCTTTAAAGTTTGTTTTGATACGGCATATCTAAGAGCTTTTGACAGTTTGTCTTTAACGAAGCTTTTATCATACTTCGATGCAACGAACTCTTCTATTTCAGATAAGTACCGTGGTATTTCTAAGAACTTTGATTCGACAAGAACATCTGAAACAAATGCATTTATACTGCGATCTGTTTTTGTATTTAGAAAGTATTCGGGGTTGGCTTTATTGTTTTTTCTAAATTCAACTATACTTTCGCATTTAGAAATACTAGCTGGAATTTCTGTATTGATGTTCTTAATAGTAGCTCCTTTAATTCCCGTTAGTTTGCCAATATGTTCTGCTAACGCATCACTGAAATCCCTAGAAACATTTAGTATTCCGTAAATATGAGAAGCATCTCTATTAATAAAAGCCGCAAAACCCGCTACAGTAAGATCTAAATGATTCATAATTTGTTTTAATCGAATAGCCATCTGTTGACTATAGGTGTTTGTTTGATTAGTCATCTAACAAATACCGAGTTTATTTTACGCTAATAATTATCATTAATTTACTTTTATTGTAAAATTTATTTTTATATTTGCTTATCATAGTTAATTGCTATGCAATTATTTATGTATTTAGTGCAAATTATAAGTCTCGGTTCCTTAGTCTCACAATACAATCAAACCCGAGGACGATAGGTTGCACCCATATGCCTTTATTTTCTATATTCGCTATAGTTAAAGGCGTGGGTACTATCGTTTGATGCTGAGTTTGATGGCGTGAGACCCAAGGAATAAAGCTAGATAGTAACCCACGTTTTTACTTTCTTAACGAGACTTACCGTGAATAAACTAGGTAAGTTATGAGATTAAAACAGTTACAAAACAAAATCAAAGAACCTCCATAATCCTAAAGGAGTAAAAGTCATTATTGATGACTTAGATCGACGTATTTGCCAATTATTTACCGAAGAGATACCAATTATAAACGTCAAGGCATTTTCGCGATTTCATTCAGTTAATTTTTTATTTAAAACAGTGTGGCCTGATCGAGGATCAGGTACGTGTAGGTTGTTGATAAAAGTAACGCTCTGACCCGCCCTCATTAGGTCACACCTAATGAACCTTAGAATGATAAATTTTAATAGGGGTGGAAGAGAACTGCCCTTTGGGAAAGGTGAACAAGTTAACGTGTTAACGAGTTATCAAGACCGTTCGGGTCGTCCAATAGAACAAAATAATAAATATAGACTGCTTCTTCCGCTAGGGCGGTATCGCAGTGACGTAGTGTTTATAGTATTCTGTGTGTTGTTTAGTTGGTCTTTGGTTTCTCCTGCCTACGGGCAGGAGGCCAAAGGCCTTAATGAGGTACAGTCTTTACATATCGGACAGCAAGTGCCCGATGAATTTTGGACCAAGGAACACCTTTTCTTTATTAATGGCGATACGATACGCCGGACACTCGAAGAGCATAAAGGTAAGATGGTTGTGTTGGATTTCTGGTCCTCGGGCTGTGGCCCGTGTCTGTTGCATCAAAAAGAGATAGATATTTTCAAAGCAGCATATCCGAATGATTTGGCAGTAGTAATGGTCAGTAGTAATCAAAGTCGGGAGAATTATCAAAAACTGTACAACTTTATGAAACAAGGACGATTTGAGAAAGCAGGAATAAATCACCTAGTTTCTATTATCGAAGATGGTTATCTCGAAAAGCTATTTAGGCACTACGCATATCCCAGCTATTTCTGGATTAATAGGAGTGGTATATTACAAACTCATACCTTCCGTAATCTTTTAGACCACAATTATCAGGCACCATTTACGATTAATCCGAAATGAGAATTGCCACAATAATTGCATGTGTACTGATTGGAATCAGTGCACATGCACAATCTTTACTTCGAGGTAGGGTTTTAGACACATTAAATAAGGGACTTGAAGGGGTTACGATCCATGAAAAAGGAATGGAAAAAAAAGTTTTTACAGACAGGATGGGCAACTTTCAGATATATACAGCGGCAAAGGAAGGTACTTTGATTGTGCGATGCTTAGGGTATATCGATACGATGAAATCGTTTGACAGTAACAGCACGTTTCTATCCATTGTAATGCAGAATGTTGATGTGAAACTGGAACAGGTAGATGTTGTTAATACGGGCTATCAAACTCTTTCGCGAGAACGCTTTACGGGGAGTTTTGAGCATATAGACAATAAAGCGCTTCAAACGCGTACAGGGTATGGTATTTTTGAAAAAATAGAAGCTCTCGCACCTGGCCTTTTATTTGACAATAGATCCAGTACACCTCAACTGAATATACGGGGAATTAGCACATTGTCTACTGGTAGAATGGATCCTTTGGTCGTGCTTGATAATTTCCCATATCAAGGAGATATTGATAATATTAACCCGGAAGATATCGAAAGTGTAACCATATTGAAAGATGCTGCAGCAACTAGCATATGGGGAGCGCGTGCGGGAAATGGGGTAATCGTGATCACGAGCAAAAAAGCTAAAGAAAATGAAAGACCACAGCTATCTTACTCCTCCAACCTAAACCTTACTCCAAGACCTGATCTCCAGTATGACCAGCGTATCAATACTTCAGATTTTATAGATGTGGAGTTGTTTTTGTTTGAACGTAATCATTACAATGCCACGTATACAGGTAGTCGGAAGAAATCGATAGTTTTTTCACCGCTTATCGATATGTTGTATGCCAATAAGAATGGTGACCTAAGCGATGATGAGCTAAATTATAATATACGGGAGTTTAGAAAAGTAGACTATCTAGAGGAAGTAAGCCAACTCTTTTATAGGCCTCCTTTCGCTCAGCAACATCATATGTCTTTGTCAACAGGAAATTCGAGATTACAAAATAGGTTTTCTATCGGCTATGATCAAGGAAATGGATCAGAGATAGGAAATGCTTATAATAGGCTCACGGCTAAGGTCGTTAGTAGGTTTGTCTGGGGCGATAAATTTGATATGGACTTAGATCTATCATATAGTGATCAGTCTACAAAAGGATACGCCGATTTGATTAATGAATCCTACGCACCTGGAGGAAGTAGGGTTGGTATGTATCCCTATGTGAGCTTCAGGGATGGTAACGGAGAGGGACTCAGTATTCCCAAAAACTACAATCAGCAATATATAGAAAGCCTCTATGGAGGTCCACTGCTGGATTGGCGTTATATACCACTAGCGGATATTGGTAAATCCACAGTTAGTTCTTCGTCACAACATGTGCAGGGGGGGATACGTTTTTCTTGGAAACCTATTTCCGGATTAACTCTGGCTACGACCTATGGGGTTGAAAAACAATCAAGCTCAGGAAACAATATAAGAAGCGTAGAATCCTATTATATGCGTGACCTTATCAACCGGTTTACCCAAATAGAAGGTGATAAAGTAGTGCGTAAACTACCGCTTGGAGGGAGAAGGGATGACCAGAAGGGAGCTATGTTTTCACATCATATACGTGGGCAGCTAGGATATAACAGAACCTGGGGACTAGATCACAATGTATCGGTTATTGTAGGTAGCGAACTTTCGAATACCCAGAGCGCTAATAACGGAAACTTAGTCTATGGTTATGATATCGATCGTATGTCGAGCCAGCTTGTCGATTTCGAAAATACATACCCTATTTATGACGGTTTGGGGCCCAATTCAAGAATTCCAAGCGCAGGAGAGTTTTCACATTCATTGCGTCGCTTTGTTTCTTTTTATGGTAATACGGGTTACTTATTAAAGGAGAAGTATGGCTTCAGTATTTCGGCCAGAAAGGATGCCGCAAACATATTTGGGGTGAAGACCAATGATCGCTGGAATCCCTTATGGTCTTCTGGCATAAGCTGGCAGATGAGCAATGAAAATTTCATGAAGCAGATACGTTGGTTGGATAGGCTCAATTTTAGGATTACCTATGGGCATAGCGGTAACTCGGGTGGAGCCGCGAATTATCTGCCAACGATAAGATATATAGCACCATCGACGTCAGGAACCACGCAGCTACCTGCGGCGGCCATAGCTAGGCTTTCCAATCCCGTGCTTCGATGGGAGGATGTCGCTACAACTAATATAGGTGTTGATTTTTCACTTTTAAAGCGGAGTATCATCGGAAGTATCGATGTTTACAGGAAGAAATCTACCGATATACTATCGGATGATCTTATTGATATTACAACGGGTTTTAATACGATATACCGCAATGTCGCTTCATTGACGGGGCATGGGGCAGAGATGCGTCTGTCGGGTAGTTATCAATGGGGCGGTCTGTCCGGCAAAACTACCATTAATGCATCTGTAAGCCGAACTAGAGTAAAAGAGATGTACGGTACGATAGGCCTAGGTAGGACATATGTTCAGAATGCAGGCAGACTGATGCAGCCTGTAGTTGATAAGGAGCTGTATCCTGTTTATTCCTATAATTTTGCGGGTCTTAATCCTGATAATGGAAATCCAAAAGGTATTTATAAAGGCGAGCAATCCGAAAATTACACAAAGCTTATTAATGACTCTTTGCAAAATATGGTCTATCACGGCACCGCATTGCCCCCTTACCACGGTTCGCTGATCCAAGAGCTCTCTTTTGGAAATTGGAGCCTTTCCTTGTTGTTTGCCTTCAAGTTTGGACATTATTTTCAGAAGCAGACGATACGTTACAAGGATCTTTTTGATAGCTGGGTAGGCCACAGCGATTATAGTAGTAGATGGCAAGCACCGGGTGACGAGGCATTTACGAATGTCCCTTCTATGATTTATCCCGCAGTTGCAAACCGGGACAATTTTTACGCAAACTCTTCTGCAAATGTCTCCAGAGGAGATATTGTCAGATTGCAGGATGTGAGCTTGTCGCACAATTTTCGAATAAAAGTGTCGGGGAGGACAATTACAGGCCGAATGTACGGTAAGACAAATGGGGGCACGCTAATATGGGCAAAAAACAAATATGGAATTGACCCTGATTATTTGGGCAGACCACCAGAACGTCGTTATAGTTTGGGGCTACAGTTAAGTATTTAAAATCTAGAATTATGAAGATTATATTAATATTACCGTTATTACTATTGGTAGCAGTGATGTTATCCTGTGATAAGTTTTTGGACGAAAGATCCTCCAATTCCGTCGGAATACCGACGGGTGTTTCTGATCTTAGGAGGTTACTGGATAATGAATTTGATGTAAACCAATTCTACCCGGCACAATTGGAAGCCTCCACGGATAATTATTTCCTTAATGAACAGGGCTATGCAGGGCTTCAGGATATTCATCAAAGTGTTTATACCTGGGAAGATCAGGGCATGAATCAGATGAATTGGACTCGCCCTTACAGGGCAATCACAGTTGCAAACGTTGTTATAGAGACTTTGAATAGAATGGAAGGAGGTTCAGCAGAACAACGTAAAGAGCTGGAAGGGGAAGCCTTATTTTTAAGGGGCACCGCATTATTTTACCTGGCGCAGGTATATTGCAACCATTATAGTTTACTAAACTCGGTTGAAGGCCTTGGGCTTGTACTACGATTGGATTCAGAAGTAGATATTAAATTGGGTCGAGCCTCCCTTCATGATACCTATAGTCGTATTTTGGATGATCTGACTAAAGCTTTAGAATTGCTGCCCAATTCAACCCCTTATATAACACGCTCCTCAAAACCAGTCGCAGCGGCTATGTTGTCCAGAATTTACTTGGTGACAGAACTGTTTGATAAAGCGGAGGCAATGGCTGATATTGCCTTGGGATATAATGATAATCTGCTGGATTTTAATAGCTTGGATTTGTCTGCACGTTATCCATTTTCATTATCCAATAATGTAGAGATAATGTATCTTGGTGTTTCTGCGGCAGCAGCCTATAATACCGCTATTTCTACTGCGTTTATCCCGGATGATCTTTATGAACAATATGAAGAAAAAGACTTAAGAAAGCAAGCCTATTTTCGCACGTCGGGTGCAGGGAGGAGGTTTAAAGGGTTTTATAACGGTGTAACTTCAGGGTATTTTGCTGGTGTAGCAGTGGACGAGCTATATTTGATAAAGGCAGAATGTATGGCCAGAAGAAACTCGCTGGATGAAGGGGCGGAATACCTCAATACGCTATTGCGGCATCGATATGAAGCAGGTAAATATACCGATCGCGTATTTGCAGATAGTAAAGAGTTATTGGATAACGTTCTTATAGAGCGCAGGAAAGAGTTGCTATATCGAGGGTTAAGATGGATGGATCTGAGGCGGTTAAATATATATCCCGAATATGCCATAACACTTAGTCGAGTAGTGAAGGAAGGAAATGTATCTAGCGTATATACTTTGAAACCGGGCGATTTGAAGTACACTTTCTTGATTCCTTGGATAGCGGTTAGTAGCAGTGGATATCAACAGAATCCTAGGTGATAATAACAGAAATGGGGGCAGAGGTATTTGTCCCCACTTCTGTTAATGGTTTAATTTGCCCTAAAATCTGATACTACTGCGTTTGTAGTTGGAGTACTGCCAAGTGAGCTCAATGCATCTGTAATAAACTCAGAAACGGTTTTGGTCTCATTTGAATTGGGATCATACACGTCTTCATCCAGCATTGGATTTCCTAATGCATCTACCGGCGTCTCAATCTTGCAAATAGTTTGCTGTGGAAATCCACAAGGTTTGTCTAGATCCGGGTTTGCACTGTAGTGATTCGGATTTAATGGGTCTGTTCCCACAAAATACCGCGTAGCTGTTGTTACTACATTGGCTTTAGTTGGGTTTTCTTTTTTCATCACTTCTTTCGTAATTGCAATCGCACCGATTGCAAAGAAAGCCAAGATTAGAGTGAGGAGTGATGCCCACACTTTTTTGTTTTTTCTCATAACATCTGTTATAAATTAAGTTCCTTATAATCTTCACCTTGAAGATCATAATCCAAAGGTAGGAACGAAGTGCGGGTTGATTGTTGTAAGAATCCGGAAAATAGCTTGTGAAAATCCGTAGACTTGGCTACCCGCGGTACTGGCTGGGACGTACTCCGTATTTTTTCAAAAATGCATTGCTAAAGGCGGGTATGTCGTGATAGTGTAGTCGGTAAGTCACTGCAACGATACTTATACCATTTTTAAGGAGTAGGGCGGCACGTTCTAGCCTTTTGTCGTTAATATATTCTTGTAGGCTTTTCTGATGTAATTTTTTATGCATTTTGCTCAGATGGTCTTTGTCTATATAATATAGATCGGCGATTCGAGCTATCGTAGGGATTTCCTTCTCTTTGTCCAATAAATCCTCGATATACTGACGTACAGTTGTTGTCACTTCTTCTTTACGGTATGGAGATGGGCTAGCGGCTGCTTTTTGCCGATCGTGAGCACTCTGCAATCGTCCCACAGCCGCATAGATATTGGTATCCTGTTGGATGCCGGCTATCTGGGGATGCTCGAGTATGTAGTAGAGCTCGGTGCGCATATCGGCCGTGATGGGGGCTGGCTCGCTACGGTATAGTTGGTCCGGTAGTAAGATCTGGGGGAGGTCTTCCAGATCGGCAGCCGATGGTTCCCTGTGTTTGTCCAACCAGTCGGTCACGATAGTATAGCCTACGATCAGATGCCGTCCGATGGGTACATCGCACAGGAATTCGCCACAAGCGGCATAGATCTGATGCTGATAGCCTTCGGTCAGGAGAGGCCCCTGATCCGCGACCTCGCTAATGCCGTAGCCGCCCTGTAGCATATACTGCCAGTGTATATCGGGATACCTGATCGATACCGGTAGGTATAGGGGCTCTTTGGCTTCGATCTCGATGCAATAGGGCAGGATGTACTTGCTCTTGTACCATTGTATACTGCACCAGCTGTCGTCGATCTGCCAGCTCTTGGCCTCGCCATAGGCCATACGGTAGCTGCTACCTCGCGGTAGTTCGCTGCTCTCGCGGGCATGCGGGTAGTAGCGCTGCGGCTGGATAACAAGGCTTCGTATCATAGCTCTCTCTGGAATAAGGAAATACCTCATCCCAGATACGAATATAATTTAGGAGGCTTTTGGTTCCCATTTATGGGATGAAAAGGTACGTTTTAGGGATGAATGCCTACAGAATAGGGATGAAGCAGCATATTTTGCGCTATGAGGGGCGAGATAGGATATCTGGACTATGTATCCCAAGGCTTGTAAATTTTTAACGAGACGACTGACCTTAGTGTTGTATTCCGCAAGGGATATGGGCTTACAGCTCCGCCCGTCTGTAAAGGGAGCCATTCAATGTTGTAAACACTAAACAAATGAAAGCAACACACAAAAGCCGCCTATGGCGCAAAAGAGAAATGTCGCTTGCAGTTACTGGCGAGAGACCTATGGTCCAATTGATCGGGGTATTCAATGATCAATCTCCAACGGATAATGATCACGAACCGAAGTGTTTTTTTACGGGCCTCTAGCTGATCTGTTTTAGCAGTCAAGGGATGCGATAAGCTGCATCCCTTGTTCGCAGCGACTTAAACTTATGGATATGAATGATCAATTTACATTTAATACGATCGCAGCAGATTGCAGGCAGATCTACCGACGGGAGGACTGTATCCAACAGTTGGACTACCTGTTGTTTGCGGCAAACTGTAGGCAGTTTTTACCAAAATTGCCCTGGGCAGACTACCATAGCTTGTACCTGGGCGTACAGCTCAACCGGCGCAAAGCGGCGTGGGATCAGTTGCAGCAGGATCAACTATTGGATTTTGCCGATCGGGAGGGGCTCTTTAGACGCTTGGAAACGTATAGAACAGCGCCGGGAATGATCCTGACCTTTCACTACGGTTCGTTTCGGCTATTGCCACGCTTATTGTGCGGTATGGGCTTCAAGCTGGCGCTCCTGATAGCAAGGGAGGTGCGTGCCAAACAAGAAGCTCCGCTACGCGAACAGGCATCGCTGATGGATACCGGAGGTGATATCGTCTTTATCGATGCCGAGGATCCGCACTGCTTCAGGGCGATGATGCGTCTTCAGGCCGAAGGCTATCATATACTGGTCTATATGGATGGCAACACGGGTACGCAGCTACAGGTAGATCCGGCAAAGGCGATGCGTATACCGTTTCTCGCAGCGGTTATTGCGCTGCGTAAAGGGCTGGCCGCATGGTGCCACCGCAGGGGCTGGCCGGTATACATGATCTGTCCCGCTACAGTCTGGGATGAACCGCTGGACTTTGCGGTAGAGTGCTTGAGAGCACCCGTAGACTGTACACTCGAACACTATACCAGACTGTTCTACAGTCGCTCCTATGCGCTACTGGAAAAATCCATACGGAGAAGGCCCGAGGGCTGGGAGGGCTGGCTGTATCCGCACGCGTTGGCATACCCGGTACAGTCCGCGGTTAATGCGGCTTCGGATGTACCTAATTGGCTCATTTATAGTAATGAAAAGTTGTTTTTGAAGCTGGATTTTCAGAAGTATGCCTGGAGCTATATCACTAAAAGGCAGTGGTTCAAATTAAATAGAAAGCTGAAAACTAGGTTGTTTGAGTGAAAAATAATAAATAATTTAATTAACTTAGGGTACTTTAATTGTTTTTAACCAACTTATTGTCCTTTTTATCTACTATGAGGTGCAGAAATATCGGCAATTTTGGAAAGATCCTTTTATGGAACCTGCTGCTGTTGATCGGCTTATTCGTCTTGGTCCTAATGCGAAACGGTGGCAATTATAACGGCAATCTGTTCAAAGGTTCCTTGTATTTTATCCTGATGTGCTCCCCCGTTTTTTACCTGATGCGATGGTTTATCAAGGAAGGGTTGTCGGATCAGCCTGCAAGGAAATGGATCTATGCCGGTTGGGCTGTGCTATATCTTTTCAGTATCCCATATGCTTTTTTATTTATCTATTGGATCCTACCGTCGGTAGAAGTCTTTTTGTTCAATCCGAAGGGGCGATTTACATGACTGACATTTATCGGTAATGTAGCTGCCCAGTTCATCCTACTGGCGGCTATCACATTACTGATTGAATTGATACAGAGATATTTACAGATGCTGGTCGATTTCGTACGGCTCAGGATAGAGCAGAAGAAAGCAAAGGCAAGAGACTCCCAGTATGAGATGAATGCGCATCTGGAAGGCATACTGCTGGGCTTTGTCGCCAATGTAGAGGCAGAGCAGGGCAATTGGGACAATTATGAACTGATCTGTAAAGTGAATGACATCAAGAGCTATGCACGCCGTGTTCACCAGGGAGGGGAGGATTTGGTAAGTCTGGAGGAAGAGTGGGCCATGCTGTTGGTCATGATAGAGATCATCCATATCCGTGAAGGCCGTTCGGACCTGCTGCGCATCGAGATCGAGGGCGATTGGGACGGGCAGCTGATCCCGGGGGGCGTCTTGCTCACCCTGATAGAAAACATTGCGCAGTATGCGCGTTTTGACCGTCCGAATGCGGTTTATATCCGTCTGAAACTGTATTCCGGTGGATTTGAATACCAGAGTGAAAATGAGGTGAATGCGAAGCGTAAGCCTGTATTTGTAGCTTCTTCGGAACGAGGAAAGGGGCTGAAGTTGCTCCAGGAACGCCTGGAGCTGGTGCTGCCAGGCAAGTATCAGTTTGCTGCCGGCAGACAGGGCGCACTGTATCGGGTCCATTTAAAAATAGACTATGGCACACAAATCTAATCTGCCTAAACTAAAGATGCTCGTCGTCGACGATTCTCCGGCAGATCTAAAGACGATCTGTATGCTGCTATCCAGGCTGCCCTTTGTCCGTGTCGTCGCTAAAGAAACCTCCTCGCTAGGGGCTTATGACTATGCGCTCCATAATCCGATCGATGTCTTGCTATCGGATATGGTCATGGACGATCTGGATGGGATCAATCTGATCGAAGCTTTGCCTTGCCGACCGGAGGTGATATTTGTCTCGGCATACAGTGAAGAAGCAGCAAGATCTTATAAAAGCAGGGTGAAATACTGGCTGCAGAAGCCGGTATCATTTGCCCTATTGAAGCAAACCTTGGAGGAGATCTACGAAGTTTTTTCGGCGCAGTATCTTACAGGGCTACAGGACAGTATCTTCCTGAATATTATACAGGTCGAAGATGAAAAGTTGAAAATAAAGAGGAAGCTGCGCATGCGGTTCCGCTTTGACGAGATTTCGGCTTTTACAACAAATGAAAATTATACCCTATTGATCAAGACAGATGGAGAGCAATATTCTTTTCGCTCGACGCTGACCCAGCTCTTGCCTTTACTGGACGAAGCCCGGTTCAAACGGGTACACAAGGGCTATGTGGTCAATGTGGACAATTGTCTGTCGCTGGGGACGGAGGGTAAAAATAACATCGTATACGTAAAGGGCTATGATACGGCCATAACACTGAATGAATATGGCCTGAAGGTGATGAAGGTGGTTTTTGGGATGCCCGATGAGGAGTTGGATGCAGGAGAGGAATGAAGAGATAACCAATTAAACTTTAAGAACCATGAAAAATGTATTAAACAGGATCTGCTTGGCTATAGAAGCGATCTACCAATTATTATTGCGGAATGCCGATGCCGATCGGAACAAGCCTTCGCTCAGCGACCAAAAGCTGCTTGACATCGAGCAGGTGCTCCGCATACTGCGCATAGGCCGTACCACCTACTACCGCTTGGTAAATGCAGGCAAACTGGTGCCCCGAAAGATCGGCGAGCGGCACTGCTACTACCTCGAAGACCTGGAGGATATGATCCAGGAAAGTAAACGCCGCGGTAGGATCTAAGCAAACTTTATAGACTTTTTGTTCGACAGCTGTTCGACAGTTGTTCGACTGTTGTTCGACTGTTGTTCGGGACTGCTTCGGGACAGGTTCGGGAGCGCTTCGACTGTTGTTCGACTGTTGTTCGACATGCAGTCGAAGCCCACTCGAAGCCCACTCGAAGCGTTGTCGAAGCCCACTCGAACAAGGGGATACCCAGAGTCGGCCACGTCCCGTAGCGATGTGCATGCGCAGGGCATCCCTGATCGAAGCCCGTGGCATGAATCTACTTGCTGAGCCACTTTTTTTTGTGTTTTCTGGGACAGTCTGTTCCATATCGTCCCATCCAGTCCCATGTTGTTCCATTACTTTATGTTTTAGGTGATAAGACCCTAGTTTCGCTGTTGATATCACGAAATAGTTTACATGTAGACGATGGTTTAACAGTTTTAAAAAATCAAAAAATGGCAAGATTTTTAAAAGGAATTACAGGCGCTTATTCTGGGAAAGTAGGAAGCGTAATCGGCTCGAGTTGGCGTAATGTGGATTACGTACGTTCGCTTCCTAAACGGAGCAATAAGCCGGCTACCGAAGATCAGCTGGCCCAACGGGCACGCTTCGCACTAGCGGTGAGTTTCTTATCACCGATCAAGGATCTCCTCAAGTTGGGCTACTCGGATGCGATGCAGCCTCGCGCTACAGGCTACAACAAGGCGCTGCAGCATCTATTGGCTTACGGTATTACAGGGGCTTACCCAAGTTTCGAATTGGACTACGCTTCCGTAGTGATCGCTAAGGGTGGTCTGGCCAACCTGATGGGGGTGGCATGGACGGAGTCCGCTCCGCAGGAGATCAGCGTGACCTGGACGGTCGAGGAGAACCGATTCAATGCCTTTGCCGATGACTCGGTGATCCTCCTGATGTACAACAAGGAGAAGCAGTTTTTTAGCATCCTGGAGTCGGCAGTACGCAATGACGGCACCATGAGCTTTACCTTTCCAGCTGTCTATGCCGGTGATCATGTGGTCGGCTGGGTATTCACAGGACACCGGGATGGCGTAAAGACTTCGGTTAGCTATTATCTGGGAGAGATTGAAGTGAGTTCATAGCCACAGGGCCTAGTTCTTTTCTCTTGACAGAAAAGAACCAAAAGGTCAAGGCTTGGACGATTACGCTGAAAACACTTCTTAAGTCCTAAACAGCCCGGAGTCGTTTCACTTCTTCGGGTTGTTTTATACGGACTCGTCAAACTGTTTTCTGAACGCGTAACAGTCCTAGGCCAATGGAGCTATCAAGTTAAGTAGTGAACATGTTATCTAGTGAACGAGTTATCTAGTTTTTCAAGATAACAGGTTAACATGATAACAAGATAACAGAGAAAAACATGTACAAAATTCTAAAGAAAATAAGCGCAGTGGTACAGTTGGTGCTGCTGGCTCCGGTCAAGCTGCCTGGAAAGGCGCTGGGTATTATCAAATATGTCGCGCTGGGTCTGGGGATATTGGAGACGGTAATCAGTGAGGGGGTGGATAAGGGTGATAAGGGTGATAAGGTTGATAAAGGTGATAAGGGTGAGAAGGTTGATAAGGTTGATAAAGGTGAGGGGGTTGATGAAGTTGATAGGGATGAATTAGCTGAAGGAGAACCATGAAATTAACGGTTAAACGTATCAGGCAGGGGAAGAACAGTACCCTGTCTGAGATTTATAGGGATGGGAAGTTTTTGTGCTATGGGCTGGAGGATTTGGTGCGCGACAACAAGATCAAGGGGGCGACGGCTATTCCGGTAGGCACCTATCGGTTGCAGCTGAATACATACGGGGGGATGAATGCGCGCTACAAGCGGCGATTCCCGAAGCTACACCGGGGTATGATCGAGCTTATTGATGTGCCTAACTTCAAGTATATCTACATCCATATCGGCAACAACTTTGGCGATACCGCAGGCTGCCTCTTGGTCGGAGAGAGCTATGAGAAGGACGGTGATGGTGATTATTTGCTACTCCAATCTACTAAGGCCTATAAGCGCTTGTATGCGCTGTTGGTGGATGCTGTAGCGGAGGGAGAAGGGGAGGTCGCTATCAGATGACCAAAGGAAGCCTGGAAACTTTTCAGGCGAAAATTACCCAGGCTTCCTCTGGTCAATTGCCTTCAACGCTTCCGATTGCTCTTTGTTATTGGGATGGATTATAATGGGCCCATAATAGCGAGTTTACGAATTATTCTATCCACATTTTATGCCTGCTCAACATTTTGCTTTGGTGTAATAAAACCCTCGACTATCCAGCGATTATGTTGTTAAATAATATATTGGTTAATATTAGATCCGTTAATGTTGTTAACATTGTCCCAATAATATCTTATTTTTGTCCTACATAGGACCTCCCTAATGAAAGATCAATTGGATATACTAAATGATGTTGCCTTACTGCAGGAAATGGCGAGAGGCAGTACAAAAGCTTATGAACAGCTGTATGAACACTATTTTGATGATATTTACCAGCATGTTTTTTCTAAAATTGGAGAGGAGGAAGCTACTAAAGATATTGTTCATGAGATTTTTCTTAAACTCTGGGAAAAAAGAAAATACCATAATAATGTAGGGAATGTTAAAGGGTATCTATTTATGATTACCAAGAATCATATCTTAGATATCATAGCGCGCCACAAAGTACTTCAAAAATATTATGATTCTTTTAGAGGTTCTATAGGACTGACCGAAGGTACGGATCATTTGATACAGGAAAAGGAAATTAATAGGTATTTGGAAGAAGCAATCGATGCCCTTCCTGCTAAAATGAGAAATATATTTGAATTGAGTCGTAAAGAATTTCTTAGTCATAAAGAAATAGCAGATAAACTTGATATATCAGAAAAGACGGTCAAGACTCAGATTAATAATGCTTTAAAGGTGCTGCGTAAAAAACTTCATCCTTTTTTTCACTTTTTTTTATTTTAATCTACACCCTTCGCACGGTTACTTCGTCTTTATTACGTAACTGACCATAATATTTTTAATGAATCTAACGAAGGACGAATTTAGGGAACTTTTGCTGCGCTATAAGGACGGACTGTGTACCCCGCAAGAACGTCAATATATAGAAACTTGGTATCATAGCTATATAGATGATGCATTTGAAAATATTTCCTACGGTCGTATGCAGGCTCATAAGGCTGAGATATGGCATAAATTGGAAAAGCAGACCAAATCAAAATCAAGAATAATATTGTTGCATCCTTTTTGGAGGATGGCCGCTGCTAGTATCATAATTGTAGGCATCGCTTTAATAGGTTTGAGGCTTTATGAGGATGCACAATGGGTAGACTATCAGCAGGTCAATGCCATTGCGCCGGCACAGGAGGATGGGCAACTTATACTGGCTGATGGCGAGACCGTAAATCTCAATAAATTGGACAGTGGATCTATCCACACAGAAGATGGGATCATAATTGAACGTCAGGCGGATGGAGCTATATCTTATAGACATGAGGCAGGAAGTGATGTCGTTTTGGAAAATGAATCGAAGTACAACACACTGATAACGCCAAAAGGTCAAAAGTATACTTTATTGCTGACCGACGGTACTAAAGTGACCATGAATGCGGGTTCCCGTATTCGTTTCCCCAATCATTTTAATAATGACCAACGTAAGGTTTATGCACAAGGGGAGCTTTTCTTTGACGTGGCGCATAATGCTGCGCAGCCTTTTGTGGTAGAAACGGACAACCAACAGATACAGGTGCTAGGTACAAAATTTATAGTAGACGAGTTTGAAGAAGGGCAGATGATAAAAACATCATTGATTGAAGGTCGTGTGCGTTTGTCGGCATTGAATAGTAATAAGTCCCTTTTACTTGCTCCGGGCCAACAAGGGAGATTGACTACAGATGGATTGACTAAATCTAACTTTAACCTTGATCTGGAAACAGCTTGGTTAAATGACGATTTCTTATTTATCGAGGATAGCCTCTCAGAAATATTTAAGGAGTTGGAACGCTGGTATGCTATAGATACAAAATATGAGGAAGGCCTGGGCAAACTTAATTTCTCTGGAGCTATCTCACGAAAAAAATCTTTGCAGGAGGTGCTTACAATAATGTCATCGACCGGAAAGATAAAATTCGAAATGCGCGGCAATACGCTATTGGCTCGTCTTGCTGATCCTGTAGATATAAAATAATAAATAAATAACTAACCTATAATATCGTAATGAAAACTAATCCAATTGACTTTAAAAAGGTCTTGGGGTCGGTGGTGCATTGTGTAATAAAACGACCACTTTTGACCCTACTGTTAGCTATATCTCTTCAGGGATTCGGCTACGCACAGATAACATTAAAAACTTCGGGCTCTCTGGAGTCGGCTCTTTTTTCAATCCGAAAGCAGTCGGGTTATGATCTGTTCTATGAAGCGAAGGATCTCAAGGGGATAGGTAATATTCGTGTTGATTTACAAAATGTGTCCGTAAAAGAATCGTTGGACTATATTTTTAAAGGGCTTCCGCTACAATATCGTATTACCAATAAAAGTATCACCATACTCCGCAAACCGGTGGATAACAATGGAAAATCGGTTGTATCGACACAAAAGCACATCGAGGGAAAAGTAGTCGATGAAAATGGTAGACCGATCAAAGGTGCATCGATCCGTGAAAAATCGAATCCAAGAAATGCTGTCTTGAGTAATGAAGAAGGTAGCTTTATCCTACCCATTACCTCGCTAAACGAGCAATTGATTGTATCCTACATAGGGTTCGATTCTCAGGAAATAAAGGCTACCATGGATTTAAATAAAATGACGGTACGTTTGGTGCCCAAGTCTAATGAAGTGAGTGAGGTAATAATAACGGGTATGATGGAACGTAAAAAAGAAAGCTTCACAGGGGCTACTTCTACATTTACGGGCGAAGAGTTAAAAATGGTCGGAAACCAGAATATTATCGCCGGTTTACGCGCACTAGACCCTTCATTTATTCAAGTAGAGAACAATAGCTTAGGATCAAATCCTAATGCGTTGCCTACACTGGAACTGCGGGGGCAAACCAGTATTACTACAGAAGGTTTGCGGGATGAGTTCTCCCATGATCCCAATCAGCCCTTATTCATATTAGATGGTTTTGAGACCAGTCTACGTACTATTGTCGACCTTGATATGAATATTGTACAATCTGTTACTATTCTTAAAGATGCAGCATCGACCGCGACTTATGGATCGAGAGCATCCAATGGGGTCGTGGTAGTCGAAACCATCAAGCCTAAATCTGGCAAAATTAAATTGTCGTACACGGCTGACTTAAAATCAGAATTTCCAGATTTGAACAGCTACAATATGATGAATGCTGCTGAAAAATTGGAGTTTGAAAGACTATCAGGTAGATATTATTCTAGTAAAGCAGACGAACAGCTGAAACTGGATGCACTCTATAATTCACGCCTCGAAAATGTATTAAGAGGAGTTGATACTTATTGGTTGAACAAGCCTTTACAAACAGGCTATTCCCACCGGCATTCCATCAGCGCAAGAGGTGGTGAAGGGGCTGTAGTTTTTGATGTAGGTGTTAATTATAAAAATACGCAAGGTATAATGATAGGCTCGGGGCGACAAGATTATGGCGCTAATATGAATCTTTCGTACCGCAAAGGTAAATTTAATATCTCCAATAGAACTTTTATTGTAGGTTATTCTTCTGAGGAATCTTCTTATGGAAGCTTTGCAACTTGGGCAGAGGCAAATCCCTATCATGAATTTGCAGATCCATCGGTTCGATTTTTATCCCAAGCTGTTGGTTTTAATCAAGGAAAATCTATAAATATTTCGAACCCGATGTACAACGCAGCACTTAATAGCTTCGACGAATCTTCCAATTTTAATATTAATAATAATATTCAACTGCAATACACCATTGACAATAATTGGAAAATAACAGCTAGTGGTCAGATAAGCAAAGCAAATACGGTGGATAAGGTCTTTATATCTCCTTTAAATACTTCGTTTGAACAGATCGAGTATAATCTAAAAGGTAGTTTGGATCAAACACAAGTAAGTCTTTTTAATTATACAGCGAATGCGATGCTTACCTATGCGAAGCTATTTGGTGCCAAACATTCCGTGACGACAAACTTACGGGCAGAGGTAGCTAATAATAAGGGGGTTTTAGACGGATTTAAGGTCTTAGGGTTTCCTTCTGCTTCAAACGGTAATCCCGCATTTTCGTATGGATACGGAAGCGGGGCTAGACCTCTTGCCTCTACCAGCTTATCTAGACGTCAATCTTTTACAGTTTCTGGAAATTATTCTTACGATCAACGCTACAATATGGATGTTAACTATAGTGTAGATGGATCAACCAATTTTGGTTCTGATAATCCCTATTCTTCTTACTACTCCTTGGGTTTGAGCTGGAATGCGCACAAAGAGTCTTTTTTACAGGATATCACTTGGCTACATAATTTAAGAGTACGTGGAAATGCTGGTTTGACCGGAAATCAGAATTTCAATAATTCGAGTGAGACGATATTTCAGTACAATAGCGGGATCAACCGCTTCGGACAAGGAATTTATTTTTCTACACTGGGCGCTCCAGATCTTAGACAGCAAAGGACCATACAGACAAGTGTAGGGCTAGACGCATCGTTGTTTAAAAATCGTTTCAATATGCAATTAAATGCCTATAATAAGAAGACAGATCCTCTTGTGGTTGCTATTACTCTACCTTCATCAACAGGTTTACGATCATATCCTTACAATGTAGGAACATCTACTATCAAAGGACTGGAGATGATTCTTAACTATTCACCTATTTTTAAACCTGCCGATCGAGCTGTATTGACTTTCGGTGTTACAGGTGCGGTTTCGGATCAAAAGTATAGTAATTTTAATAATACGCTAAGAAGTCTGAACGAGAAACTTTTGACCAGTAATTCCATGGTGCGATTCCGTGATGGGTACAGTCCGCGGGATTTATGGGCTGTGAAGTCATTGGGGATTGATCCAGGAACTGGCCAGGAGGTTTTTTTGACCCAAAATGGGGAAAAAACGTTTAACTATAGCCCGGATGATATAGTCGTGGTCGGAAATTCGCAACCACTTGCTGAAGGAGTGCTTAGAGGATCTTTGTTGTATAAAGGCTTCTCCGCAAACGTATTTGTACGGTTTATTCTTAACAGAGATTTTATGAATACAGCCTTGTACAATAAGGTAGAAAATATTTCGAATCAAGGACTAGAGTTAAACCAAGATCGTAGAGCTTTATATAGTAGATGGCAAAACCCTGGCGACCATGCACAGTTTAAGGCTATTTCAACAACTTCTACCACACCTATATCTTCTCGTTTTGTGCAGAAGGAAACGACATTCACCGGTGAGTCTATTAATCTAGGTTATGAATTTACTGATAAAAAATGGTTAGATCGGATGATGTTATCCAATGTGAGGCTGTCTGCCTATATGAATGATATATTTTATAGCTCTACTGTACGCCGCGAAAGAGGTATAGATTATCCTTTCGCTCGTTCTGTATCGATGAGTTTATTTGCAACATTTAAGTAGAATACCAATGAAAAATATTAGAATATTATTGTCTCTAGCTAGTTTGTTTTTTATACTTTCTAGTTGTTCGAAATGGCTGGATGTGAAGCCAGAGGATAAGTTTATTGAAGAGGATGTGTTTAGTACGCCGCAAGGGTTTTACGATGCATTAAATGGTATCTATATGAACTTGGGCAAATCAAGTTTATATGGTAGTACGCTTACATTAGATGTCCCAGATGTGCTTGCTCGCATGTATGCAATTAATTCATTGCGGCCAGATTTTAGAAGGCCTTTGAATGCATACAATTACGAAGAGGAAAACGTGCAAAAAACTATTGATAGAATATGGTCTGAGATGTATGCAAATATTGCTAACATTAATGTGTTTATTAGCAACCTGGAGCGTAAGGGAGCAGTATTGGATAAGCAATCTTTGGCAATTATGAAGGGGGAAGCCTTGGCAGCCAGGGCATACCTCTATTTTGACCTGCTGCGTATGTTTGCTCCGGCATATGCTGTCGATCCACTAGCCGAAAGGTTACCATATTACGATAAAGTAAGTAGTGAGATTGTTTCATATTCCACGACTAAAGATGTTCTTGAAAAGATTCTGATTGATCTCGAACTGGCTGCAGGCATATTGCAAGCATCAGATCCTGTAATGGATTTGCCGCTAGTGGATTTAACAGGAGGGAAGGTCGAGTTAGGAGAGAAGCCCTTCTTGACATTCAGAAACTATCACTTTAATTATTATGCAGTTAAAGCTTTAGAGGCGAGAATTCATTTGTATAAAGGAGACAAAGCTGATGCATTAGCAGCAGCCGAAACTGTAATAGGTGCAAAATCAAAGTTCCCATGGGTGACGGTTCAAAATTCGACTTCAAACAAAATTTTCTCTACGGAAATGTTATTTGGCTTTGAAAATACTGATTTATATAACAGATATAGGGCTTTATTTGCTCCTTCGCTAGACGATAATACCATTTTAGCAGCCGGAACTAATGATAATTTTTTAAAGAATATTTTCGAAAATTGGGAAAATGATCTTCGGTTTGGTAATCATTGGGTGGAGTCAGGAGGAAAAAATTATAAAGTTTTCATTAAATATCAAGAACCATCTGGCTTTCTTTTAAATTATAAAAATACCGTACCGGGGATTGGTCTGGCAGAGGTGTTTTTAATAGCAGCTGAATGTACACCGGATTCTAATAAAGCATTGACCTATTTGAACGAACTATTGACCAATAGAAAATGTGATGTTATCGCAGATCCTAATGGGGTAAATGATCGTATTGGAAAAGAATATAGAAAGGAATTTTATGGTCAGGGACAACTTTGGTTCTACTATAAAAGAAATCAAGCCTCCTCCATATTAGATGCGACTAACAATACAAATTATTCGATCAGGGAGTCTGTATTTACATTCCCTATTCCATTATCTGAAACAGAACCAAGATAAGGCATGATGAATCTTATATTGCAATTGAAAGTAAATAAATCAGTCAACTGAATGATAACTAAATTAAGATGAAAAATATAAAATTTCTATATAGTCTATTGCTCGCTGCAGTCTGCTTGTCATCCTGTAAGGAGAAAGAGTTGGAACTTTATAATAGTTCTAGTACCATATATTTTGAAGGTAAATTCGTTGGAAAACGATACCAGCCCTTTAGCGATTACTTTTATTCTTTTGGATACACCAATACAGAAATAAAAGTAGATACTTTCAATATTCATGTTATGGCGACCGGTGAAGTGAAAAATAGGGATAGAACGTACTTGATAGAATTTGATCCTGCGAGTACCCTTAAGGAAGGTAGGGATTACGAATTCGTGAATAAAGAGTTTGCGATAAAAGCCAACAAGGTGTCGGATACAGTACAGATTAGACTTTTGAGAAATAATGTAATGACAATGGAAGCCTTGAATTTGAAAATGCGCTTAAAGGCTAACGCTAATTTTGTTACAGATTTTCAACCGGAGGATATCGAAACCACAACTGCCTCTCCATCCACAACATTTAATGATTTTACCTTATATGTGGATGATATCGCTGGAGCACCTTTTTTCTGGGATAAAAAAATTAATCCAAGTGGCGCTCAAATAATGATCACGTATTTGGGAGAATATAGCTCTAAGAAATTTCAGCTACTGATTGATAGATATGATTTGGATATTCCAACAGTAACATCTCCTGGTTTTAGACCTAGTATTCCTATGGTTTTTTCTTGGGCTTTTGGAACTCAGGGGTACCTTAATGAAATGAAAGCGAAGGGGACGACGGTTTACGAAGCCGATGGCGTTACGGAGATGAGGATGGGACAAGCTGTAAAATAATAAATGATACGAAGATGAAAAATAAAATATTATACCTACTGTTAATGGTTCTTTCTGTATTTACTTCTTGCAGAAAAGATTTGGGTAATTATGAATATACAGAGTTGGATAGTTTGGTGATTTCTGGTGTTGAAGAAAGTTATACCGGTTATTTAGAGATCAACTTAGAAATTAATCCTGAACTTAATTTTGCAAACGGGAGAGATTTTAAAGATAAAGAGTACAGCTATGAATGGTTTACCATCGTTGGAGCGGATAAGAAAGTACTGGCCCAGACCCAAAAATTAAATAAAAAGTTGAACGAGCTGGAGCCGGGCAAACATGAATTGTACTTTCGAGTTACAGAATTAAGTACCAAACGGTTTTGGGAGATTTCGTCCGAACTGACTATAACGACCAGAATTGCCGATGGCTGGTTGGTGCTGAATAACATCAGCGATACGGCAAGATTAGATATGCTCCATTTTAATAGTACGACCAAAAATTATGAATATAATAAGAACATACTTGCTGAATGGAGTAAAATAGCATTAAAGGGAAAACCTAAATTGGTTTATTTCGTCTATAACTACGATCCATTTACATCAAAACCTACAGCACGGATCTATGTGGGTAGTGATCAGGAGACGTATAGCATTGACAACACCAACAGGGTCTGGACTTCATACCGCAATTTAAAAGAAGAAGTATTCAGACCCACAAAGGTAGGTTATCATGCACAAGTTATTCGAGGAATGGGAAGTAGCAATAGAGTGTATATGTTGGATAGTGATGGCGTGGTTGGATATGAATACCCAATAAATGGTTATACTTATGGTCCGACAATTAATCGATTGAATACGGGGGTACAGCTTAAAGTTTCAAAGTATATTGCTGAAAAATACACGAATACGAATCCGTATTTATTGATGTACGATACGGATAATAAGCGCTTTATTACCCATGAAGGAACTAATCGAGCTAGCTTGGTGCCTTCATCTTCATTGCCTGATGTTTTAAATCCAGCTAATGTCGGTGATGATCTGCTTTATATGGAATCCGTTCGTTTATCCAGTATTCAGTTTTATGCATTATTTCAAAATCCTACAACAAAAAAGTTGCGCTTGTTGCGTGCTACAAATCCAAGTAGCGGTGTTCTTAGACCATTAGCATTTGATGATGTGGAAAGTACGTTCGGTATTGAATCGGCCGACTTTTATGCGGTTGATCCAAATTATGGATATTTAATATTTGCTAAGGGGAACAAAGTCTTTCAATACGATCCTTTTAATAAGGTGTTTAAAACACTACTCGATGTAGGAAATCGCTCCATATCGCTAATTAAATTTCAACGTATATTACAGGTTTTCAATAATGTCCGTTACAATGAGTTCGGGTCTAAGTTAATGGTTTGTACTTACGATCAAGCTAATCCGAACAGCTCTGGAAAAATGGAGTTTTATAAAATTAATCTTTCGGACACTCCTGTATTGAATGAAGTATACGAAGGGTTTGGGAAGATTGTAGATGTATCTTATAGACAGTAAACAATTGAAATATCAACGAGTTTTGTACATAAAAACGAACGCATAAAGGCTAGCTATTTTATAGGAAAACTGAATCATACTATTCACAAATGAAAAAAGGTATTGAGATGTTAGAAGCAGAACTGGCCCTAATCAAGAATGATACATTAAAAGGTGATGCTTTGTTGTCGTATTTAAAGATGCAAAAAGAGTATCCCAATTATAAAATTGCACAAGATAAATATAAGCAGTACCTATTGACTGAAAGTCAGGTTAAGCAAAATAGGCATATACGAAACGAAATGGCTCAACTCCAACCAGGAGATCCAGGCTTGAATTTCAAATTTGCTGATCATAAGGGTAATGAAGTGCAATTTTCGGACTTGAAGGGGAAAGTGGTGTTGGTCAATGTATGGGCAACATACTATAAAATTACGGGGATTCCTAGATTTATGATTTTTGATAAAAAAGGCGAAATAGTGACGATCAACTCTCCACGTCCATCAAATCCTCAATTGAAGGAATTATTGGAAGAATTATTAAAAGAAGATTAGTCGTATGATGTACTCCTGTTTAGTGCGAAGCACAGGAACTCATGGGTACCACATATGACATTTAAGAACAAATAAAACTACATATGAAATATCCATGTAGCAGTAGCTGCACAAACACGAATAACCGCGGAGTAGCATGCCTACCTTTTCGTTATAAAAGCGTGCATAATATACTTTGGATATTCCATATGACAGATAAAAATCAAACCGAGCTTGCGAGCTCATGAAATAAATGCGAAGCATTCATGAGTTCCATCAAGAAAACAATTAAATGCACGAATAATTATACACATATGAAAAAATGCACAGATATTATTAAAGTTGTAATTATGATAATAGTATTGCCTTTTAATTTGTTGGGACAGACTGACAGCATTCTTGTAAAAGGCATATTGAAAGCACCAAAAGATGAACCAATAGTCAATGTGGTAATTTCTTTTATCGACTATAGCGGAAAACAACATAGCTACGTAGCCAAACCAGAGGTGGATAGGTTCGAAATTAAGGTACCCAAGCAAGAATTGGTAGTCGACGCTACTGTAAGGGCTATTGGAACAGATCGGACAAAAATTATGCAACAGCGGCCCTTGAATATATTTATTCAACATAGTAACATTTTTATCAAGGGCACCAGTGATGAACTACAGCTTGCCTTCGTAAAAGGGGGAGAGGAAAACAACCTTTACAATAAGTTGCGTAAATCTTATCGTAGGGCCACTCAAGAAATGGCTTATATTTATGCGGATCTTTTAAAAAATCCGAATCAGACAGACTCTCCAGTTTGGACAGAGCGCAATAAGAGGATGGTGAAGTTGAGAGACCAGGAAAGAATAGCGCAAAAGGAATTTATAGCTAAAAACCCCAAATCCTTCGTAAGTTTATTCTTGCTTCATCGGATGAAGAATTTGTATACCTCGGATGACTATGCACAAGCATTTTCAGATTTACAACTCCCTGATTTTGAAGGTACAAAAAAGTACTTGGAAATTAAAGCTATTGTTGCGAATGACCTTGTAACCGCCAAAGGTATGCAGGCTATCAATTTTGAGCGTACGACAGCTGATGGCAAGCCATTTACATTGAATGATCTGCGTGGTCGTGTTTTTTTGCTTGATTTTTGGGGAAGCTGGTGTGCCCCATGTAAGGCCTCAATGCCTCATTTGAAAGAACTTCGAGAGAAATATAAGGAAAAGGGCTTCGAAATTGTAGGGGTAGCACAGGAGTTTGGAAAGACAGAGGTTATTTCTAAAACGACCTGGTTAAAATCTATCGATGAATTGGGGATACATTGGATCAATGTATTAAATAATGAGAACAGTGCAAAATTGGATATTGTAAAGTCTTATAACGTGACTGGTTTTCCAACAAAAATCCTAATTGATGCAGAAGGAAAAGTAATTCTCCGTGTAGTTGCTTCGGCAACTGATGATATTGATATTGCTTTAAAAAAGATTTACGGATATTAGGGAGCAAATTGAAAACTAAAAACAAAGAAAGCGCTTCTTGATTATAGAAGCGCTTTTCTATTTTCTACCTTTTTTTACCACCATATTTTGGAGAGAAAAAAATCTCCATTACTCATGTGCGCAACCGCTTCCTTGTAATTTGCTTGATTCAACTCAGCTTCTTCGCTGGAGTATATCACACGTCTAGAATTTTGTCGATTAGTGGATGATGATGTTAATATTGGATTATTTATTGAGATAAGCCATAGACATTTAAGAGAGAGAAGGATTTATCGAGTGGACAAGATAGCTGGAATTTGAATATATTTCCGCTGTAAAAGAATCTAAAGGGATGAGGAGAACTCGAAATTCCATTTTATAGTACCTCTTTATATTACGTCACAATTGTATTGCGGGTAAAGGCGAATTTATGTAGGTTTGTGTTAATCAACGCCTTAATTATATGACCTTCAATTTGTTTATTTCAGCAATATGCCTAGTGATGATGCAACAGGCTGTCCTTGCAAGACCGTTGGAACGGGGCCATTCTGTATACCCAAAAGAGACGACGCATGAATTGCCGCTCAAATGGAAGGTACAGACTAAAGGCAAGGTATTCTCCTCGCCCGTAGTGCAGGATGGCATCCTGTATGTGGGCTCTTGTGATAGCTCGCTCTATGCGATAGAGGCAGCGCAGGGAAATGTGCTGTGGCAATACAGAACGGGAGGCGAGATCCGGTCTGCAGTGGCGGTCGGTGCCGGTCTAGTCTATGTATTGGCCACGGATGGCCATCTATATGCACTGGATGCAAAATCGGGCCTGCTCCGATGGAAGTACCAGACAGAGGGCGAGCAGGTCTACGATGCCTGGGACTATTATCTTTCTGCTCCAGTGCTGGATAGGGGCTTTGTTTACTTTGGCTCGGGCGATGGCCACGTGTACGCGCTCCATGCGCATGACGGTTCGCTGCACTGGCGCTATAAGACAGGCGGCATTGTACATGCCAGCCCGGTTGTGGCGGATGGGGCTATTTTTATTGGTAGTTTTGATGGTTTTTTTTATTGCCTGGAGCGGGACGGAAGCCTGCGCTGGAAGTTTGATACCCTGGGTGAATCGTATTTTCCTAAAGGTGAAGTGCAGTTCCATGCCGTAGTATCGGAGGGGAGGGTGTATTTTGGAGCTAGGGATTTTAATCTGTATGCCCTGAATACCAAAGACGGAACGGGCCACTGGGTGTATCATCAGCAGGGGAGCTGGATAAGTGTGCCGAATGTGTATAAAGACCGATTGGTAGTGACGATGTCGGACTCGTTCTCCGCATTGGTAGTCGATAAGGCGACGGGTAAGGTGCTGGCCGAACCTGCTGTACCCCTGAATGTGTTTGCTAGTCCCTCCCTAAGCGGAGACTTCGCTTATTTTGGTGCGATAGATGGTGTACTGTACCGATTGGCTATGGAAGGGCAGCAGCTGAAGCCTGTTTTTCAGACGGAATGGAGTAAAAGACACCGGTCCGATTTTTTTGGCGCCAATGGTGCCCAGAAAGAGGGACTGCTGTCGGATTATAACGGCGATATAAACCGGCTGTTTGATGCCTACCACGAGATGGGAAGTATTTTCTCTACGGTGTGCATAGAACAAGATAGGCTATATTTTGGCGCAAGCGACGGTATCATCTACGCGTTGCAGAAACTACAATAACTTTAATCTTTTTTACTGTTCATTATTTCCTGCGTAGGCTCTTGCAGTAAGGGGTATTGTCTAAATGATTTTACTTTATTGCCGAGATTTCTGCGGTCTTTGCCTGTGTAACTGCTTGTAGTACAGCTTCTTTTTTGTTGTTTTTTACATTGTCCCCTTTTTGTCCCTAGTGATAATAGCAGTTTTCATAGACGAATTTGTAACATTGTCTATCCAAAGACACCAAACAAAGACAAATATATGAACAAAGAATATTGTAAGACTGTGGTACAACACCGGTTGCCGCATTCGATTATGAGCTCATACATTTTTGCAAGAACAAGAACCGTAGGTGTATCTCATTCAAAATTAAAAGAGGAAAAACTTTTATCAGATACCGACTAATTATGCCTGCAACAACACACTACCGGACTACTGGATGTAAAGAAATTGTTCATTTCTTCAACAGGATAAATCCGGTATCGCCCGAAGCCGCCCTTTTCTTATTAAAAAATACAAAGTATGTATCCATCAAAAAGGGAAAGTTCATTCGAAGCCCTATAGACCAGCCCGATATGGTGCATTTTGTTGTCAAAGGACTCATCCGGAGGTTTTTCAAAGATGAAGGAGAGGAGGTTACCACCTGGATCAACGGGGAGAGCAATATTATAGGGAGTATCCGTAATCTGGATTTGGATGATGAGACCAATGAATATCTACAGACCTTAGAGGATACGCTGTTGATTGAGATTAGTCGTAAATCGCTCGAAACACTATATGAAAAATTCTATGAAGCAAATATCATCGGTCGTAGAATTCTCGAAATGTATTATAGAGATGCTGAGGAACGGGCTTTCCTATGTCGATTGCCTTCGGCAGAAAAACGCTATCGGAGATTTGAGATGACCTGTCCGGGGATGATCGGCCTGAGGAGGATAGCGCAGGCTAGGTTGATTAAGTGGTCCGAAAATGCTATATTAGGTTGTTGTTTGTTATTCAAACTGCTTGTTTTCCGTCTTTACGTCTGTCAGCCCGCGGACGTAAAGATAAAAATCAAACCGAGTGTAACGAGCTCTTTAATACAGATGAGATCAAATACGCTCAAATAATTAAATATATGAACAATTCCGATGCTCAGGACGAACGTATCGCAAAAATGGTATTCGCATCCGTTTATCCGCACTATGTAGCCAAAGTGGAGAAAAAGGGACGGACGGAGGAGGAGCTCCATCAAGTCATCACCTGGTTGACGGGGTTTGGTACCGCTGATTTGCAACGGTGCATAGCTGATCGCATTACCTTTGAAGAGTTTTTTGAGAAGGCGAGCCTCCATCCCAATGCAGGACTGATTACCGGTGTTATCTGCGGATACCGGGTAGAAAATATCGAAAACGTATTGACACAAAAGGTAAGATACCTGGACAAATTGGTGGATGAGCTGGCTAAAGGTAAGAAGATGGAGAAGATTTTGCGATGATGGTCGAAAGCCTGTCCCGGGGTAGGAACAGGCTTCTTGTAGGCTATAATGCTAGTTCCGGAATTCTGGTACTGAAAGTAACGGGGGAGGTGATGGCTGTAATCAGCTCCTTCTTAAAGTCTTCTTTTGACACGTTGACTGCCCCGAACTGTGTAAACCAACTGTCTGCTGCTCCGCTAATGTGCAGCTTAAACCCATCTTCTTTAAGTTTGGTCAATAGATAACAAAAAGCCACTTTACTCGCATTATCGATCGTTCTGAAGAGACTTAATGTCACGAAGTACCCGTTTAGAGATACCCCCAAAACACCACCGACAAGCTTGCCATTTTGGTAGGTTTCGACGCTATGGGCTATGCCCATGTCGTGAAGTTCTAACATCACCTTGATATATTCAGGCGTTATCCATGTTGTCGTTTTCTCTCCCCGGGGTTTGGCGCAGTTTCTTATGGTCTGTTCAAAATTCATGTTCAACCTGACTTCAAAGCGCTTGTCTTCGTCCTGTAGTCTGTCTTTTTTCAAACAACGTAACAGATCATTTCTTATCTTAAAATCGGCTATGGGGATAATACCCCGGGGATCGGGATCAAACCAGATAAACACCTTGTTGTTATCGACTTTAGGCATAGGAAATGTACCTTGTAAAAAGCCCTGAACCATGGTGTATGCTGTTAGTTTGGCCTGTGCATAGGCCCAGAACAAGGCTTCTTCTTCTCCGCCAGATACCTTTACCAAACCGCCGTGAAATGCTTTTTGAAATAGCCGGAGGGTAGAATTTTTATACTTTCCCGGGATAACAGATGACACTATCTTTCGAAATACTCCCATAATCCATGTTGTTAGTTAACGAATTGATTAGTTGTGTTTTACTCAAATTTAGCAGAATTTATTTAATAGAAGTGATAAAAGTTTACTACATACAGGTGATTTATCTTTCTATGGTTGTCATAATTGCATAATCAACCCGCAGAAATCAAATCGCTGCTATCGAAATAATCCATCTTAATTGTAAAATAATCCATTTTTGTAATAAGGTTCTATCTGTAGATTTATTATAACAATTATGTTGATCGATTTTTTTTGTCTTTTGGCTTGACTAGTTAGCATCGATTATTGCACACCTAAAAACTAATATATGAACTACACACAAATTATGTCAAAGAGAGAGAGAAGTTGGCTCTCGGAAAAACCAATGGGGATTGTGAAATTAACCGCTGTTATGATGTGCTTGTTCGGGCTGCATGCCAATGCAGAGGAAATGGCGCTTAAAAACGAATACCCAAAGTCAATAGAAGCATCAAATAAAATGCTTGTGGATATAAGGGGGCGAGTTGTAGACGAAGCCGGCCAACCTATATCGGGCGTTAGTGTTAAGATTAAGGGCACATCCTTAGTTACTCAAACCAATGAAAATGGAACATTTTCCATTCAAAATGCGGGTAGCGGAACTGTAGTTTTAGAGTTTGTTTTTATTGGTTACAATAGAGAGGAAGTTCGAACAGATGGTTCGGCTCCTGTCAACATTCGACTGACCCGAAGCACCTTAGAATTAACCGATGTTGTAGTAACTGCTTTAGGTATAAGCCGCCAAAAACGCTCATTAAGTTATGCTGTGAGTGATATTAAAGGCGAGGACATCGTGCATGCGGGTAGCAGTAATTTAGGTACATCCTTAATGGGAAAGCTTGCTGGGGTAGATGTTTCCAATATGTCTGGTGGACCAATGACGGGTACCCGTATCAACATAAGAGGTATCAATAGTTTGGATGGTAGCGCTCGTCCCTTAATTGTTTTAGACGGTATACCTGTAAATGATAACGATGATGGTTTTACTGGTCGTGGTGCCGGGGGGACAGCTAATGGATCTTTGTTGAATACGATAAATCCGGAGGATATCGCATCCCTAACTGTTTTACGTGGGGCCAATGCCGCAGCGCTTTATGGTTCACAAGCAATAAACGGAGCGATTGTGATTACAACTAAAAAAGGTGTTGTGAATAAAGGGATAGGAATTTCTTTTAACAGCAGCTACACTGTTGACCAGATAACAGGATTGCCAGAGTATCAGAATGAATATGGTAACGGTACTACACCTTATTTTACGACATTTGCTGCCGATGGCGTTACCCCAACTTATGTGAGTACGTCGACGCAAAACTTTGGTCCCAAACTGGAAGGTCAAACGGTACAGTGGTGGGACGGTGTGGCCCGCCCGTGGGTTGCTCAGCCCAATAACTTTAGAGATATCTTTAATGAAGGGTATACAAACAGCAATACATTGGGTATTTCTGGTGCTAACGAGAAAGGTAATTTTCGTTTATCAGCCACAAACTTTAATTATGGTGGCTTTTTGCCCAACATGAAACAGAAGCGTAATTCTATAAGTTTTGCTTCGGGGTATAATTTTACGGATAAATTAACAGTGGATGCACAGATTATATACAACAGCATCAATAACCAAAATCCTGCACAAAGGATTGATAGAGCATCCAATTATCCGATTCCTAGAAATGAAATCATTAGCTTATACGAAGATAACTACAAAAACAGTTTAGGTTATTACCTTACAGATGAAATAAGTACGATCTCAGGAAATTTTAGAGACAATATTTTACGTCCTTTATTTTGGGATCAAAGAGAGAACCGCTATACAAGTGATCAACAACAGTTTTTAGCGAGTATTACTGGTACCTATAAAGTCAGTGATTTATTAAGCTTTCGTATACGGGGGGGCACCGACAGGTATTTTAATTTAAATGAAACTAAAGAACGTTGGTTAGCATTCTCTAACCCGACTGATGCTTCGAGCTTACAAGGAAATTATTCAAGAGTTATTGGTCAAAGCTTTCGTAATTACGGTGAATTTTTGGCTTTATTCACTAAAGATATTAATCCGGATTTTAAACTTGGTGTAAATCTAGGTGCTTCAATTGATGATAGCTATGGATATTCCAACAATCTAGCGACAAGAGGACTACGCTTCAATGACGTGTTTAGTTTTAACAACAGTAAATCAACTGTAGGATTACCTAAACCTTCGGGTTCATCTGGTGGTGAACGTTATGATGCATTATTTGGTTCTGCTTCGTTATCTTTTAGAGATTACCTGTATTTAGATGTTACAGCCAGAAATGACTGGTCATCAAAATTGCCAAGCTACAGTCGGAGTTACTTTTATCCATCCGTCGGTTTAAGTTTAATTTTATCCGATGTAGTTAAAATGCCTGCTTTTATAAGCTATGCTAAGTTAAGAGGTTCTTATGCACAAGTCGGGAACACAGTACCAAGTAGATACTTCGCCAATTCGTCCTATGCTATTGGTTCCTATTTGCAAGGTAACGGAACGTCGGCTGTGACAAGCAGCATTCCTGCAAGTGTGCCACCAACCTCAATCAAGGCGGAGAAAAACTATTCCAATGAATATGGTTTAGAATTGTCGTTTTTGAAGAATAGGATTAATTTAGATGTAACTTATTATAACAATCGCGGGGTAGATCTAATTGCATCTACAAGTGTCGCGCCATCTAGCGGTGCTTCTAATTTAAGAATCAACTCAGGTAGTTTAGCAAACAAAGGTCTTGAAGTTTCATTAAGCGCAGATGCTGTAAGATCAGATGAATTTAGATGGCGTATAAGTGCCAATACCAGTATCGTAAAAAGAAAGGTTATCTCTTTATCAGAGGGAATTGAAGAGCGTATTCTAGGTAATCCGTTCAACACCGTATTTAAAGCTGTAGTGGGAGACTCTCCTTATGATATCTATATGTACAAATTGGCTCGTAATGAAGATGGTAAACTAATCGTTGATGCCAATGGGAATGTAACTTTCGAATCTGAATTGTCTAAAGTTGGAAATGCGTTGCCAAAGATGTATGGAGGTTTATTCAATACTTTTAGTTATAAAGGATTTGATCTGCAAGTTTCAATGAATTACCGCTTAGGGGGTAACATCGTTTCTTATACGAATCAATTCATGAAATCTTCGGGTGTTTCCAAAGAGACTTTGTTTGGCCGTGACGCAGAGCATGGGGGTATAGCATTTTATACGCAAGGAGGTAAAAATATTATTTTGAAGAATGGAGAAACGCCTCCTACAGGGGTAATTGTGAGGAATGATGGTATTTTGGTAGATGGCGTTAAAGCAGATGGCACACCAAATGAAAATGTAATTGCTGCAAACGTTTATTATGGAAATCGTTATGGTGGTTTTAGTACGGAAGATGCTGTTTATAAAAATAACTATTTATACTTAGGTGAATTATCGTTAAACTACAACGTGCCCAACAAATTTGTGGCAAATGCAGGTTTCACTGATCTTAAAATAGGACTAATAGGTCGTAATCTATTCTATATTTATAAATCATTGCCGAATGTATCTCCAAACTCAGCAATTGGTACTGGAGGTACCAATGCAGGCTATGAATATACAGCATATCCAACAGCAAGGAATATTGGTTTTTCTGTAACAGCTAAATTTTAACAGAAATTAAAGTAGCGCTTAATTAATTCACGAAAAATACTTACGACAATGAAAACAAGTAAAATATATATATCGGGTATTTGTGCGATAGCACTTTCCTTAACTTTAGCTTCTTGTGAGAAAAGGTTAGACGATTTATTTCAAAACCCAGAATCCAATACGGAGACAAAAATAGAATACCTTTTACCTACGGCAATAGATAAAACGCTACGTCAGGATTATTCGGATATTTATACTAATCACATGCCCGTTATTAGCCAGCTAGTACAGGTTTTAGGTTCGACGACTGATCACGTTACGAGTAATGTCTATACCTGGACAAATGCGGCAGATAAAGGTCGTTGGGGGGATTATTATACCGGTAAAATGGTCGACCTTAAAGGGATGGAGCAGTTATACAATTATACCTTAACTGATGCTCAAAAAGAAGAGTATAAACCTTATTATATGATGGCCAAAATCTTAATGGCTTACAATACTGCAAAGCAAACAGATCTGTTTGATGATATGCCTTATAGCGAAGCTTTCAAAGCACAAAACTCTTTATTTGGTCAGCCCGTGGTTCTGTATCCAAAGTATGATGATCAAAAGTCTATTTATTATGCTATTTTAGCAGATCTAAAAGAAGCTGCAAGTTCATTGGCCGCTACCACTTTACAACCAACATTGTACACCTCTCATGCCGCATTTCCACAACAGGATATTTTGTTTCAAGGAAATTTAAGTAAGTGGGTCAAATTTGCTAATTCACTAAGACTGCGTTATGCGATTCGTATCGCTGCTAAAGATGATGCCAAGACCAAGCTGGAGATTAATGATTTATTGAGTACAAATGCACCTTTGGTAACAACCAATGCTGATAATGTCTATTTATATTTAGGCGACCAGACGGCGGTGGCTGGTGGTGGTGGTAACACGCAAACGCGTGCATTTAATGAGCAATCTAATTTTAGCTTCGCACCAAAACTAATGGTCGATAAAATGGTAGCCGCTAATGACCCCCGGTTGCCGATATTTTTCAAAAAACCGGCAACAAATCCGATTTATGAAGGTATGCCAGCAGCTGAGGATGCCAAAGCTACATTAGGGTTGAATGCAACTACAATTCCTTTGCGTATTGCGCGCTTAGATTCGACAACTTTTGTAAGAAATACCAAGCTGCCGACCGGGGTAGGTATAACAGCTGCCGATGTTGATTTCTTGTTGGCCGAAGCAGCTTTGAAAGGATACATTACGGGGGGAGATTTTGCCATGGCCAAATCATATTATGATGAAGGTATTAAAAGGTCTATTGAAGCCTATTATGACATCTATATTAAAAGTGGTGCACCCACTAAAGTACCTAGCTTGGCTGTGCAACCAACGACAGCTGTAAAAGTAGCTTTGGTAAATTCGTCTACTTACACACTTAATCCAAGTACTGCATTAGAACAAATTGGTATTCAGAAATGGATGAACACTAATATATTAGAGAGTTATGAAACCTATGCTGAATATCGCAGGTTAGACTTTCCGGTATTACACCCCGATGTGCAAGATGGAATTCAGCTCAACACCGCTGATAAATTACCCGTGCGTTTACTTTATCCAGCTTCAGAAATTGCGAGTAATGGGACTAATTTTAATGCTGTTGCCCCTAAAAACAATCAAAATACAAAAGTTTGGTGGGATGTTAACTAAAAAAATATAGATCTGATGAACGATACCTCCTCGTGAATACGGGGAGGTAAGTTATTTAACAAGTACTGAAATTAGTCTGCAGTTTTCAACGGTTACATGCACGGTCAATTGAAATGAAACCAATTAATAGCAGGAAATAAAACACTACTAGTCTATTGATTCAGCTAAATAATCTATTTATTTGGCTGAATTGTTCATTGGCATAAGTTGATTTTAGGAATAGTTTCTTAAGTTAAACAAAGATTTCTTATTATAAATATCCGTTAGGAATAGGGTTGTAAACTGAAAAAGTATGAATAAGATTAAATTATGGGTTTGGTGTATCGGATTGCTGTTTGTAGGTTCCTTGCAATTGAAAGCACAGGAATCAAAAATAAATAAAATTTGGTTTAATAGCCCTGCTGATGCATTAGCCAAAGATAGGCCATATGTATGGGATAGTGATCCAGAATGGTTGAAGGCGCTTCCCATAGGCAATGGTTCATTAGGCGCTATGGTTTTCGGAGATGTTAATCAAGAGCGGATACAGCTTAATGAAATGACGCTATGGAGTGGGAGTAGGGATGATGAGGCAGATAATCCTGATGCTTCCCGTCACCTGGGAAAGATAAGAGAGCTGCTGTTTCAGGGTAAGTATAAAGAAGCTACTGAGTTGACAGTTCGTACTCAAATTACTAAAGGATTAGGTTCGGGAAGAGCCAATGGCGCCAATCTGCCTTTTGGATGTTTTCAGACCTTAGGAGACCTTCGGTTGGATTTTGGAACGAAAGCTACTTATGACGATTATTATCGAGAATTGGACTTAATGACTGGAGTTTCCTTGACTAGGTTCTCTCAAAATGGAGTTAATTTTATTAGAGAGGTGTTTGCAAGTCATCCTGACCAAGCGATTATTATTCGCCTGACTGCTGATAGGCCGGGGGCTATTAATGTGAGGCTAACGATGGATAGACCTGAGCGATTTAATACAGTTGCACTTAAAGATGAGCTCCGGATGGTTGGTCGCATGGATAATGGAAAGGGTGGGGATGGAATGCGGTATATGGCTCGGGTTATTCCTGTATTGGACGGAGGACAGATGGATAGTCAGGGAGAGTCAATTCAAATAAATGCTGCAAATGCCGTAACATTGGTTGTAGCTGCCAAAACTGATTATAAACAACAATATCCTGAATTTGTAAATCCAAACTTTGAAAAGGAGCTTGAAGCTGTTGTAAAAAAGGCTACTTCAAAAGCATATAATAAATTAAAAAGCCGACATGTGGAGGACTTTTCTTCGTTTATGAAAAGAGTGGATTTTCGCTTGGGGAATGGTTTAAATAATGTTCCTACAAATGAGCTGATGTTCAATAATCAACTATCAAGTGGTAATCAAGATTTGTACCCTTTATACTTCCAATACGGCAGGTATCTTCTTCTTTCTTCTTCCAGAGAAGGGGGATTACCAACGAATCTGCAAGGGATATGGGCGAATAAAATACAGACTCCTTGGAATGGCGATTATCATACAGATATCAATGTACAGATGAGTTATTGGCCAGCAGAAGTGACTAATTTATCAGAAACTCATAGACCACTTTTTGATCTTATGGCTTCACTGTCTATACCTGGCAAAAAGACAGCGGCGGTTCAATACCAAATGCAGGGATGGGTTTTACATCCGATTACTAACGTATGGGGCTATACGTCTCCAGGTGAAAGCGCAAGATGGGGAATGCATGTCGGGGGTGGAGGCTGGATTGCACAACATCTTTGGGAACACTATGCTTTTACTCAAAACAAGGCGCATTTGAATAGCGCATATCCTATGCTTAAGGAGGCTTGCTTATTCTATTTAGATTGGCTGGCAGAAGATCCCAAGACAGGTAAATTAGTTTCAGGTCCTTCTCCTTCACCAGAAAACTCCTTTAGAACTTCAGATGGATATGTGTCTCAGATTAGTATGGGGTCTTCACATGATCAACAAGTTATTTTTAATCTTTTTGAAAATACGCTCAATACGATAGCTGTTTTAGGGATTAATGATGCTGCTTTTAGGAAGAGGTTGCAGACTGCAAAAGATAAGTTAGCTCGGCCAAAGATAGGGAGTGATGGACGACTAATGGAGTGGGCAGAAGAGTTTGAGGAGGTAGAACCCACGCATAGGCATATGTCTCATTTATTTGCCATGTATCCTGGCAATGAAATTACGCTTTATAAAACGCCTGAATTAGCCAATGCTGTTCAGAAGTCGTTGGAGGTGAGAGGCGATAGTGGAGTTGGTTGGACATTTGGATGGAAGATGGGACTCTGGGCTAGGTTGCATAATGGTGATCGTGCGCTTAAACTTTTGGATAGGCAACTAAGACCAAAGTTTGACCATAGCAGCAAAACAAGTGGCGGCGGCGGCGGAACGTACTATAACTTGTTTAATGAAGGGCCTCCCTTTCAAATAGATGGAAATTTTGGAGTCGTTGCAGGTGTGGCAGAAATGTTGCTTCAAAGCCATGAAGAATTTATTGAATTGCTTCCTGCTTTACCAAAGAGCTGGAGCGATGGAGAAGTATCGGGCCTGGTAGCTCGGGGTGCAATGGAAATAGATATGAAATGGGAGGATGGAATATTGAAAGATGCATTTATTAAAGCTAAGTATAAAACACCGTGCAAAATAAAATATAATAACAAATTTATTGAACTGAAACTTTCTCCAGGAAAAAGAATTAACCTGAAAAAGGTTTTGGCTTCTTGAATCGAACCCTTGGGTTCGCCCCTAAAGGGCACAAAAAAAAGCCCAATCTTTCGATTGAGCTTTCTTTGTGATCCCGCTGGGATTTGTTCAGCCCCACATGGCCCGAACTCGACCCTGAACGAGGTAGTTGGCTCAGCCCCACATGGCCCGAACACCAAAGCCTGAGCCTTCTTGAATCGAACCCTTGTGTTCGCCCCTAAAGGGCACAAAAAAAAGCCCAATCTTTCGATTGAGCTTTCTTTGTGATCCCGCTGGGATTCGAACCCAGGACCCATACATTAAAAGTGTATTGCTCTACCAGCTGAGCTACGGAATCCTAATTCTTTATTTGAATTATCCTTCGTTGTTTGAAGTGATGCAAAGGTAGAAAAAACCTTGATACATGCCAAATCTTTGGTAGCTTATTTTGTGTGTTTGGTTTTAACCTGTTGTTTATCAGTAAAAAAAAGTGCATTTAAAGGGCTGTATATGCATCATGAAGGGGCATTGGCTCTGATCATGCGCTTTGCGCCGTTGATATCATGGAATAATTGAACGTTTTTAAATCCTTTTTTTGAAAGTAGGTCTGCTGTCTCTTCAGCGAGGTATTGATTGATTTCAAAATAGAGGTGTCCTGTGGAGGTTAAATGTTCTTTGGCAAAATCGCCTATGTAATCGTAAAATAGCAATGGTGCGCTGTCTTCAACGAATAAAGCGCTATGGGGTTCAAAAGCGAGCACATTTTGGTGCATTTCTTCTTTTTCAATCGTAGTGATGTATGGAGGATTGCTGACTATAACGTCAAACTTAAGTTCTGCTGCGAAAACTAAATCCCATTCTAAAATATCCATTTGTATAAACTGGATGTCGACCTCATTTTTTTGGGCATTGCGCTTCGCTACTTCGAGCGCCTCTTTGGATATATCGACCGCCCAGTAATTGTGCTGTGGCATACATTTGGCCAAGGAGATCGGTATACAGCCCGTCCCGGTGCCGATATCGATGCAGGATAGGTTGTTTTTGTTTTGATAATCTTGGCGGATAAGGTGTACGAGTTCTTCGGTTTCGGGGCGCGGAATTAAGGTGTGTTCGGACACTTCGAAGATATGGCCGTAGAAATGGGCATAACCCAATATATGCTGGATGGGTCTTCCGGTCTTGAGCTGGGCTAAAATGTTTTTAATTCCGGCTGAGGCCGCAACAGTAGGCCGCTCGTTTTTATGGAAAATAAATTGATTGCTTCTAATGCCGCTGAGGTGCTCTACCGATAGGGAAAACAGCACTTTGATTTCAGCGGAAGGATACAGTTCGCTCAGCTCGTTGTGGAATATTTCGGCTATCTCTTGCCAGGTATTGTTCATCGTACAAACATACATAAATTCGCTTTTATGCGGGATATAATAGCGTTGTAATATAAAACGGATTATTCATCATCGTATGCTTTCAAAGGTATTCATGAGCACTCCGTGGTTTATTTCGCTCTCCTCATCCATTCAGATTCTTTTATAGAGGAAATTTAGTGATTTTTTAAGTTTAGCTTGTCCGCTCTTTTTAGATAAAATGTTAAGTTTGTGGTATGACTGAAGATCAAAGGTTCATGAGTCGCTGTATTGCGTTGGCGCAATTGGGGGCCGGTACTACAAGTCCTAATCCCATGGTGGGGGCAGTGATTGTATATGAAGGAAAGATATTGGGTGAGGGCTATACGTCGCCTTACGGAGGGGCGCATGCGGAGGTGAATGCTGTAGAGGCGGTGAAGACTAATTATGGTGACGGGCAGGCCAACGAACTATTGAAGCAAAGTACGGTGTATGTTTCGCTGGAGCCTTGCGCGCATTATGGCAAGACGCCTCCATGTGCAGATATGCTCGTAAGACATGGTGTCCGTAGGGTTGTCGTAGGCTGTGAAGATCCTTTTGCGAAGGTCAATGGTTTAGGGATAGCCAAGTTGAGGGATGCTGGTATTGATGTGGAGGTCGGCGTGCTGGAGGAGGAATGCCGCTTTGTGAACCGTCGCTTCTTTACGCGTATAGGACAGCATCGTCCGTATGTTATCTTGAAATGGGCGGAAACAAAGGATGGGTATTTTGCGCCGATAGGAGACAGACAGGCATGGATAAGTAACCGGGCAAGCAGGCAGCTGTCGCACAAATGGCGTTCCGAAGAGGATGCTATTATGGTAGGTGCTGCTACTGCGCTGATAGATGATCCGATGCTGAATAATAGACTTTGGTCCGGTAAGTCTCCGAAGCGTGTGCTGATCGATCGAAATCTCGCGGTGCCCAAAACCGCTCGCTTGTTAATGGACGACAGCACGGATCTGATCATTTTTAATGAGGAGAAAGCTGCGTGGGATGGGCATTTGAAATATATTGCATTAGAAAATTATGACCTGTATCTGCCACATAACATTTTGTATCAACTCTATCTTATGGATGTGCAATCTCTGATTATCGAAGGGGGGGGCAAAACATTGAATCGGTTTATTGAGGCCGGTCTTTGGGATGAGGCTCGTGTTTTTGTAGGGGAATGTGTGTGGGGAGAGGGGATTGCAGCGCCGCGTATGGAGGGTGCAGTCGGTGAAGAGATCGCTGTGGCCTCAGATCGATTGAAACTGTACTATAAAGCGTCTTCTTAGTTTTCTCGTATTTCTTCTTTTTTTTGTAATCATTTGTTTTTCAGGATGTTGTTTTTTAATTTTAAAAATGGTTTATCCTGAAGAATTGTTGCATTTTATCTGGCGTTATAGATTATATGGACAAACAGACTTAAAGACGAGGGATGGAGAAGAGCTTAAGGTCATACATACAGGTGTTAATAATCATAACGCAGGGCCTGATTTTGAACTGGCTAAAATTCAGATCGGTAAAACTGTCTGGTCCGGTCATGTAGAAATACATTTTCGGGAAGACGATTGGTTCCAGCATAAGCATGATACCGATCCGGCGTATTGTGCTACGATATTGCATGTGGTCTGGGAAGAAGGGAGCAGGGCAGGCCAAAGACAGGACGAAACTCAAATACCCACACTTCGATTAAAAGATTATGTCGATCCGCAAATGCTGGCTCGTTATGCTTCATTAACGAAGCAACAGAAAGGTATTGCCTGTGAAGGGCGTATGAAAAAGGCTTGGGCAGCTATGGCACCGGGATGGCTGGAGCGCCTAGCTATAGAGCGTCTGCAGGATATGTACGGTCGATGTGAGGATTGGTTGGTACGGACCAACAAGGATTGGGAAGCGGTGTTTCTAATTAATCTAGGACGGGCGTTTGGGACCAATGTGAATGCGCAGGCTTTTGAAGAGTTGATGTGGAAAGTGCCTCCTCAATTGCTTTATCGGTATTATGGGGACTCCCAAAAAATATCCGCATTATTGTTCGGTACAGCAGGATTCTTAGAGGCTGATTGTACGGATGAGTACTTTGTTCGATTGAAAGGCGTATATCAACACCTCAAGAAATTACATGGTCTGGACCGTATGTCGGCAGTGAATTGGAAGTTTATGCGTATGCGCCCTCACAACTTTCCTACCTATAGACTTGCGCAGCTGTCTGCCCTGATCTCTACAACTGTTTATTGGTTTGACATGATTTGCAATGTATCGAGCTTGGATGCGCTGTTCGCTACGGTCAAAAAGGGGAGACTTGATGCCTACTGGCAGTCGCATTTTCATTTCGCCTCGGCGACGGAGCAACACGGTACAGGCTGGACAGATGCTCATCTCTATCATTTGGCCATAAATTGTTTTATTCCAATGTTGTTTTCCTATGGACAATTTATGGGCAGGGAGGATCTTAAAGAACGTGCATTGGGGTGGTTGGCACAAATTCCGGCTGAGAATAACCATGTGGTACGGTATTATAAACAGCAGGGTGTAGTATGCTATAATGCCGGTGATTCACAGGCGCTACTGGCCTTGAGAAGGAATTACTGTGATCCAAAGAAATGCTTGGATTGTGCTGTCGGCATGGAAGTTTTGAAAAGCTAAAACTATACCCTCAAAATGGTTGCAATTTCATTAAAACCTTTGTCGGCAGCGATATCCGAAGCTGACTGTCCTGCATTCGTACGTATCGTGATATCAGCACCTTGTTCCAGTAATGCGATGATGAGGTCTATATTGCCATGTCCTGCTGCCTGGTGTATAGGCGCAATACCTCCGTATTGTAGTACATTGACCTCGGCACCGGCTTCGATAAGCATTTTTGAAATGTCGCTGTGGTTGATCGCCAGTGCTGCATGTAATGGATAGGTACTGTATCCGTTTTGTGAACATATGTTGGGGTTGGCGTGGTGTAAAAGAAGTAGGCGTACAATCTCTTCTTTTCCAAAATGCGCAGCGATACCTAATGGTGTGAATCCATGATCAGATAACTCGTTGACGACGTCTTTTTTGTGTTCGATCATCATCTGTATGTGCGACGTCAGACCGGTGGCACATGCTTCATGTATGGTAATGGTTGAGATGAATTTTAAAATGACCTGTGTAATCTGAGGCTTCTGGTAGTAACATGATAAGAGAAGGGGAGAAATATCATGACTTGTCTTTTGATTTACTACGGAAGGGTCTTGACTTAATAATAACTCAAGATCTTGGTGGTTTCCGGTTTCGATATACTCTTCTATTATTGTCGAGTTCATATTGGGGGTAATTCGTTGTTACTGGTTTCGAAATAAATAAAAAAAAAGTGGAATCTTTCAAAATGTTAGTAATATTTCAAATGTTAATTAATTCAGACAAGGGAACTTACTCGAAAATAAAGTTGGCAAAACTCCCTAATAGGGCCGCTGAAAAAACCTTTGTAGTAGAACAACTACAAATAAATGAAAACTAGCTACAATAAGATGTACGGATCGATGCAAATCTACTTTCTCTTAGTACATTTGTAGTGCCCTCCCCAAGGGCATGTTTTTCATAGGTAGATGTAGGGTCGAATATTTCTTATTCGACCCTTTTTTATTTTTATGTCTTTTATGCTACTTTGGTGACTTTCGTTGGAAGCAGTTGCTGGAGAATTTAGTTAGATTTGTCGGATAAAATTAGGTCAGTTAAAAATAAGTTATACACATATGCAACGTAAAATAGTAGTAGCTGTAACCGGGGCTTCCGGATCATTATATGCTAAAGTATTATTGGATAAATTGAAAACCTTAGGGGATCAGGTGTCTCAGGTAGGCGTGGTGATGTCTGATAATGCAAAAGATGTATGGCGGTTTGAATTGCAGAATGAAGCTTATAATGAATACAAGGATTTTACTTTTTACTCAAAAAATGATTTTATGGCACCTTTTGCTTCCGGGTCGGCCAATTATGATACCATGATCGTATGCCCTTGTTCGATGGGGACACTGGCTCGTATAGCTAATGGTACTTCATCTGATCTGACCACGAGGGCTGCGGACGTCATTCTCAAAGAGCGAAGAAAACTTATCTTGGTGACCCGGGAAACGCCACTGAGCCTGATCCATATCAATAACATGTCCAGTGTGACACAGGCGGGGGGGATCATTTGCCCGGCCAGTCCGTCATTTTACAGCCTGCCTAAGACGATGGAGGACCTTGCGGCAACCGTGGTAGATCGGATATTATCCCTCGCAGATTTAAAAATCGACTCTTACCGATGGGGGGAGTAAATGAAATCTAAATGGATAAGGAGAGCTACAAAATTCGCTTTATGTTACCGCGCAATTATATTGCGTATAAAGGAGAATTTATGTAGGTTTGTCTTTTAATGAAGCGACTTATAGTATCATGCTACTTGATGATTTTATGTAGGGCAAGACTTATCTCCGCGCTCTTTTGCTTAGTTTTGGTCGTTTCACTCTCACTTGAATTTCTACAACAAATTAAATATTAGCAAAATATCCATGAATACAGTCTTAATTTCTTCAGCTAGGTTAATACTACCTAATCATCCACTGAACGGTCAGGAAATCGATATCTTGATCAAAGAAGGTAAAATTGCTGATCTAGGTAAGAAGCTAAAAGCTGCAGATTCCGATTTGCAAGTGATTTCGGCCAAAGGATGTATCGTAAGTCCGGGTTTTTTTGATTTGAATGCCAATATCGGAGAACCGGGCTATGAAACCAAAGAAGATATGAAGACGGGAACTGCTGCCGCTGCAGCCGGAGGCTTTACAGCGATTGCAGTTCATCCGAATACGAACCCTGCGGTACACAGTAGAGCTGAAGTGTCGCTATTGGTCAATCTTGCCAAAGGTAATCTCGTGGATGTTTATCCTGTCGGGGCGATATCTAAAAAGCGGGAGGGGCATGAAATGGCTGAGCTGTATGATATGAAATTGAATGGCGCAGTCGCTTTTTCGGATGGTAATCGCAGCGTGCAACAGGCGGGATTGATGGGAAGAGCACTATTGTATGCCAAAGGTTTTGAGGGGTTAATTATATCTTTTGCGCAGGATGAATCTATGGTTGGGGATAATCAGATGAATGAGGGGGTGATGAGCACTTATTTAGGTATGAAGGGAATCCCTAATCTGGCCGAATCATTGATGGTGTCCAGAGATCTTTTTCTCGCTGAATATAATGATGCTCCGATCCATTTTACGACGATCTCGACAGCAGAATCTGTAGATTTGATTAAAAAGGCAAAAAGCAAAGGTATTAAGGTGACTTGTGATGTGGCGGCACATCAGCTGGTATTTACCGATGAAAATATCGCAAGCTTTGATTCTAACTATAAAGTGAGTCCGCCGCTGCGTACAAATAAGGATGTAAAGGCTTTACTGAAAGGGATTAAAGATGGTGTAATTGATGCGATAGTTTCGCAGCACACACCGCAGGAAATTGAGTACAAAAATGTCGAATTTCACATAGCCAAGAATGGAATAACGGGATTTCAGACGGCGCTCCCTTTGGCGATAAGGTCTGGGATCACGGCGGAGGATATTGTCGAAAAGATGGCGGTAGGACCTAGAAGGGTATTGGGATTGGATATTCCGAAGTTTGAAATAGGAGAGTTGGCAAATCTTGTTGTTTTTGACATGGAGACAACCTGGACTTTCGATGCGCAGTCTAATAGATCGAAAGGGGCCAACAATCCATTAATGGGGCAGGAATTAACAGGGAAAGTAAATCTTGTTATAAATAATAATAAATTGATTATTAATTAATAATGGTATGGATGTTAAAGTAAAAAATGCGATAACTGCTGCGGCAAATACGTATGCAGGTATAGAAAATATAGATAGTCAAGAATTTTTAGACTCGTTGTCGGGTGTTTTTGATTTGGAGTTACCTTTTATGGATAAGGTAGAGCGTATGGATGCGGTTTTTGACGATTACCAAGGCTTTGAGGAGCTGCGTGAAATCAGCTTTGACCTGCTCATGATAAACTTCTTTGCGGAAGATGTGCAGAAACTCGAAGAGGATTACTTGGACTCCGAGGAATGGGAGCGCATTGAAGAAGAAACATTAGACCGTGGTACGGAATTGCTCAATGTATTTTTGTATTTGAGAGAATGTGCTGATGATGAGATCAAACCTTCACTGGAAGATTATTTGAAGGAGTTCTTATTGGTTGAAGAGGACGAGTTTCAGGATGAGTATAGTATTTATGAAAAGGTGATAGCAAACCAGATTCTGGTAGAAAGCGATTACTCGGAAATTGCAAAAGTATCCAAAACAATGAATACCCAAGACGAGTTGTTTGAGTTGTTCTATCCGTTGGTATCTTTCTTTTTCGAGCAGAATCCATCCGAAAGCCAGTTGCGCGAATTTGAAGATCATACTTCAAACAAGGCTTATGAAACTGCTGTATATCAAGTTATTGTCTATTTTAGTAAATAAGGGCTGAGTATGACAAATGAATTGACAAAGGTAGAGAAAAAGGACGCGCTGATTTATGGTGCTATCGCGGGTGCATTGACGATCGTATTTTCTATTATCGGTATCTATCACAGCCGTACGGTAGATAGCTATAGTACGCTATATATCGTGAGTATTGCTTTGAAACTTGTTGGATCTGTGTTGATACCTGTTGTAATGGTCTACTTTTTAAAGAAGAGAAATGGAACGGACTGGACCTTCAGCAGGGCATTGAAGACTATTTATATCTTTCTGGCAGCCAGTATCGTAGTAAGTGCTATAGGGCTTACGGTCTATCAAAAAATGATAATGGATAAGACTGTTTTGGAGGAAAGTTATCAAAATCTTATGAACTTAAAGATTGTGGATATGGAGAGCCGTGGTGCTACAGAGGATGAAATCGATCAACAGATGGAGATTATCGAACAGGATCGCGCTTTTGCATTTTCCGAAATATCGTTTCGAAGCACAGTACCCCCGACCTTTATTAGTTTGTTGGTCAATTTTGTTTTCGCGATGGTATTAGCGTTCTTGTTTCGTTCAAAAATTGTCAAAAAATAATCGATAGTATAGTATATGGATATTTCAGTTGTAGTCCCATTGTACAATGAAGCCGAGTCATTGCCCGAACTAACCGAATGGATCCGTCGTGTGATGGTAGCGCATAATTTCAGTTACGAGATTATTTTGGTAGACGATGGCAGTAAAGACGCATCTTGGTCTGTCCTGTTGGATCTGAAAAAGCAACATGATCAGATTTCTGGTATTAAGTTTAGGAGGAATTATGGGAAGTCTGCTGCACTAAATGTTGGCTTTGCGGCTGCTCAAGGGGATGTGGTCATCACCATGGATGCCGACCTGCAGGATAGCCCGGACGAAATCCCAGAGCTGTACGATCGTGTCAAGAATCAAGGCGCTGACCTGGTGTCGGGATGGAAGCAAAAACGTTACGATCCGATAACAAAAACACTACCCACCAAACTGTTTAATGCGGTAACACGAGGTATGTCTGGTATCAACAACCTGCACGACTTCAATTGCGGGCTTAAGGCCTATAGGAAGGACGTGGTCAAGAGCATTGAGGTCTACGGCGAAATGCATCGATATATACCTGTCATTGCTAAATGGGCGGGATTTTCGAATATACAGGAGCAGGTCGTACAGCATTATCCGAGAAAGTATGGTACGACCAAGTTTGGCGCAGGGCGGTTTGTGAAAGGATTTTTGGATCTGATGTCTATTTTCTTTGTCGGCAAGTTTGGTAAGCGGCCGATGCATTTTTTTGGACCTATTGGCGTAATTAGTTTTTTGATAGGCTTTTTTATCACCGTGTATTTAATTGCTGATAAGTTGATGAGCATTGCAAATGGTACGGTATATCGTAATGTCACCGATCAACCCTTGTTTTACCTATCATTGTTGGCTATTATGATCGGTACACAATTGTTTCTTACAGGATTTATTGCTGAGCTTCTATCGAGAAATAGTTCGGAGCGGAATAAGTATCATATTGAACAGGTCGTATAGCTATGTTGTTTTCCATCGTTATCCCTTTGTATAATAGGCCCGAAGAAATAAAGGAGCTTTTGCAGTCGCTGCAAAAGCAGTCTTTTAAAGAGTTCGAGGTTATCATTGTCGAAGATGGATCTTCATTACCTGCAGGGGGGATCGTAGAAGGGTTTAAGGATAGTCTGAATGTTCATTATTTCTCAAAGCGTAACGAAGGACAGGGATTTGCCCGAAACTATGGCTTTGCGCGTGCTAAAGGTGAATATTTTATTGTCTTTGACTCGGACGTTTTAGTACCCGAAAATTACCTGGAAATAGTAAAGGAAGCTATCGAACGGCATGGTTGGGATGCTTTTGGGGGGCCTGATGCAGCTCATGAGTCTTTTACGCCGATACAGAAAGCTATCAGTTACTCCATGACGAGTCCCTTTACGACGGGCGGGATACGGGGTAATAAAAATCATATCGGTGAATTCCACCCCCGTAGTTTCAATATGGGGATTTCTCGGGCGGTGTGGGAACGGACCGGAGGCTATAGGCTGTCAAGGCGATCTGAAGATATTGAATTCAGTATCCGGATGATCAACGAGGGTTTTCGGGTAGGGCTAATTCCGGACGCGTTTGTATTCCACAAGAGACGCACCAGTTTAAGCCAGTTTTATAAACAGATTTATAACTTTGGAAAAGGACGGATTGATATTTCATTGCTCTACCCTGGGGAATTAAAACCGGTACATGCATTGCCTGCAATATTTACAGTGGGCGTTTTGGGCTTAGTGGTATTGAATATTATGGATCTGCTGTTATTTAGCGATGTGATGCTATTGCACTACCTCGTGTGGTGTGGAGATATGGTTTTGTTTTCCTTTGCAACATTACTTTTATTGCACGCTATCTTTACGACCAATAGCCTTCGGGTAGGAGCTCTTGCTGTGCTTACTGCTTTTACGCAGTTGTTTGCATATGGTTTTGGTTTTATGCGCAACTACATTGATCGTATGCTATTGAAGAAGGATACATCGCATTAATGGCCGATATTTGGGGTGAATTTTGTTATATTAGAAATTTAGAATTCAATAGTGGTATCGAGTACACAATATAATCTAGATAAAATAGAAAATCTATTGGCTGATATAGGCTATAAGGTAAGGTATGAAAAAGGTAACTTTAAGACTGGAGCATGTGTGATCCAGAATTCGAAAGTTATCGTGGTGAATAAGTTCTCTAATCTGGAGATCAAAATAAATTCTTTGGTACAGCTTATTAAAGAGTTTGAATTTGAGAAGGAGCAGTTGGATGAGAAGCAATGGACATTTTATAAATCATTAATAAAACCAAACGATTAGAAATTGAAAGTTCATTTTTTAGGAACAGGGACATCGCAGGGCGTACCTGTCATCGCATGTAGGTGTCCGGTCTGTCAATCGACAGATCCCCGGGATAAGCGCTTGCGTACCTCCGTTCTTATAGAGATGGACAATGGGTATAATATTGCTATTGACACCGGTCCTGATTTTAGATACCAGATGCTGCGCGAGCAGGTCGATCATCTCGATGCGATATTAATGACGCACTCCCATAAAGATCATATAGCGGGTTTGGATGATGTGCGGGCCTTCAACTATCATCAACAACAGTCTATTTCTATCTATGCTGACGCAGCTACCTTAGAGGCGTTGCAACGGGAGTTTTATTACGCCTTCTCGGCGGTAAAGTATCCGGGCGTCCCGCAGTTGGACCTAGAGGAGATCAAGCCTGAGCTGGCTTTTGATCTATTCGATCAGGAGGTAATACCTTTTGAGGTGTTGCATTACAAAATGCCGGTGATGGGGTATCGTATAGGTGATTTCGCTTATATAACCGACGCAAAGACGGTTTCGAAGGAGAGTAGAAACTTGCTGGAGGGATTGGATGTATTGGTGGTCAATGCGTTGCAAGAAGCTCCCCATGTCTCGCACTTTACCTTACAGGAGGCTTTATCCTTTATAGCAGATGTAAAGCCTAAAAGAGCCTACCTTACCCACATAAGCCATAGATTCGGTAAACACGAATATATTGAATCCCTTCTCCCCGAGGGGGTCTTTGTCGCATATGACGAACTTGCTATTGAGGTAAAATAATTTATTGTGTTACAAAACTTTTTCGGATATACACTGTTCATATCTGTGAAATATTAGTGTTACATAAATAATTAAACTTTAAAGCTATGGGAAATTTACTTTATTTGATTGCAGTGATTTTGGTTATTATCTGGGCTATTAGTTTTTTAGGTGGATTTGCTACCGGAAGTATTATCCATGTGCTGTTGGTGATAGCCATAATCGTGGTTCTACTGCGTGTTATCAGGGGAAATGCTTAGGACGTGCGGTTTTCTATACGTTGCATTTTAGCGGAAAAAGAATCATGGCCTGGCTTTGAGGTGTGATAGGGCTATTTCGAAATCTTCGGCATAGGTAAGTTTGATGTTTCGAGCTGTACTTTCAAGAAGATGTATCGTATGCCCTTTCTGCTCGACCACAGAGGCATCATCTGTAAATGTAGGCAGTTCATCTTGTTCGAATGCTTCGATCAATAATGGAGCAGGAAACGATTGTGGGGTCTGTACCTGCCAGACACGGCTACGATCTACTGATGTAGAGCTGCACTTGTCTCCGATACGGATAGAGTCTGTACTCGGTACTGCAAGAACATTGCAATCGCCTGCCAGAGCCTTTTCAAACGAGTCGGATATAAGCTTTCGCTCTACCAGTGGTCGGGCCGCGTCATGTATAGCGATTGCTGTGGAGTGGTCCAAAGGATCTACCGCAGTACCGGTAATATGCCGTATGGCATTTTGGACACTTTGAAAGCGGCTGTCGCCGCCTGCTACCAACTCATGGGGGATAGCAAAATGATGTGTGGTACAGAGACTTTGCCAGGTTGGGATCATCTGAGCACTGAGGACGACAATAATACGATCCGCTATACCTACAAATGCTTGTATGGTATGCATGAGTACAGGCTTACCGTTAAGCAAAAGATATTGCTTGGGTAAGTCTGATCGAAGACGGGATCCGGAACCGCCTGCGGCTATGATAACAATCTTATTTGGCATAATGTGAAAAAAGCGTGGATTCAAGATATCCACGCTTCAAAAATATTGAAATATTATTACAATACTTAAATAATAAGCATGGCATCACCGTAGCTATAAAAACGGTATTTTTCTTTAACAGCTACTTCATACGCGTTCATTACATTTTCGTACCCTCCGAATGCTGCTATCATGACAAGTAATGTAGATTCGGGTGTGTGGAAGTTTGTAATCATTGAGTTCGCGATACTAAACTCGTATGGAGGATAGATAAACTTACTCGTCCAATCTGTACCTGCTTTTAAGTGCTTGTCTGCAGAGACAGACGATTCGATAGCACGCATCGATGTCGTACCGACTGAACATATACGGCGCTTATTATCAATGGCGCGATTGACTGTTTTTGCCGCCTCTTCTGTAATTATAAATTGTTCAGAGTCCATCTTATGTTTGGTAAGATCTTCCACTTCGACCGTACGGAATGTACCCAAACCTACGTGCAACGTGATCTCTGCGAAGTCGACACCTTTAAGCTCCAAACGCTTCATTAACTCTCTGGAGAAGTGAAGTCCTGCTGTAGGCGCAGCAACAGCACCTTCATTTTTAGCATATATTGTTTGGTAGCGGAATTTATCTTCGGGAGTCGCCTTACGCTTGATGTATTTTGGTAGAGGTGTCTCTCCTAAAATCTCGATGTTGCGACGGAATTCTTCGTCAGTACCTTCGAAAAGGAATCGGATTGTACGCCCTCTTGAAGTGGTGTTATCAACAACTTCGGCAACTAATAGATCGTCATCGCCAAAGTATAATTTATTGCCTACTCTGATTTTGCGTGCCGGGTCAACTAATACGTCCCATAATCTCAATTCTTTATTGAGTTCACGTAAAAGAAACACTTCGATAGTGGCTCCTGTTTTCTCCTTATTGCCATACATACGGGCAGGGAAAACTTTTGTATCGTTCAATATCATCACGTCTTTATCATCAAAATAATCTAAGACGTCTTTAAAGATTTTATGTTCAATCTCGCCAGTATCTTTATGTAAGACCATTAAACGTGATTCGTCACGTTGTTCAGAAGGCTCGGATGCCAAAAGAGATTCAGGTAAGTTGAATTTAAATTGTGATAATTTCATGTGCAATCAGTGTTTATGTTTTTTAACTGTCCTAAATAGGGCTAAAAAAGCACACAAAGGTATGCATTTTTATTCGAAATAGTGTTAAAATCTTTTAACAGTGCTTGATTTTGATACGGTGTCCCTTGTCTTTCTAACACTTCTTTTGGGGGTTGGATTTAATTAGAAAAGCTCCCTTTGCGGAAGGGAGCTTTTCTAAATTTTTAAACCAATTTGGCTAATGCTTCTTTAATTCTTCGAAGTGCTTCTTTTAAATTTTCGTCCGAAGCAGCATAAGACAAGCGGATGTACTTGTCATTTCCAAAGGAATTACCGTCTACAGTAGCTACATGACCTTGGTTTAGAAGGTATAGTGCTAGATCGCCGGAGTTATTAATGGTATTTCCTTCTTGATCTTTCTTGCCGAAAAACGAGCTTATCTCCGGGAAAAAGTAGAATGCACCTTCTGGAAGATTGGTTTTTACACCCGGGATATCGTTCAACAGGTCATAGACTAATTGACGACGGCGCGCAAAAGCCTCTTTCATTTTGTGGACGCTTTCTAAGCCTCCTTCATAGGCGGCAATTCCGGCACGCTGCGCAATGGAGCAGGTTCCGGATGTTGTCTGCCCTTGCATCTTATCGTTGGCAGCTGCTATTTCCTTGTTTGCGGCGATATAACCTAACCGCCAGCCCGTCATGGCAAAGGCCTTTGAGAAACCATTCACGATGATAACGCGGTCTTTTATTGCTGCAAACTGGGCAATAGATTCATGTTTGTCTACAAAATTGATGTGTTCGTAGATTTCGTCCGAAATAATGAAAATATTGGGATGTTTTTCAAATACTTTGGCCAGAGCTTCTAGTTCATCTTTGCTATACACGGATCCTGTAGGATTGCACGGAGATGAAAACATAAATACTTTTGTTTTCGGTGTTATAGCTGCTTCTAGTTGGGCTGGAGTGATTTTGAAATTGCTTTCAATATCGGTATCGATAAAAACTGATTTACCTTCTGCTAATACGACCATCTCCGAGTAGGATACCCAGTAGGGGGTAGGGATGATGACTTCATCGCCTGGATTGATCAATGTTAATATGACATTGGATAGGGACTGCTTAGCGCCTGTAGATACGACAATCTGAGAAATGTCATAGTCTAGTCCATTTTCATTTTTCAACTTCTCGACGATTGCTTTCCGCAACTCCGGATATCCGGGTACCGGGGTATAGCGTGTATAGTTTTCATCCAACGCCTTCTTGGCAGCATCCTTAACAAGATCTGGGGTGTTGAAATCCGGTTCTCCAACGCTTAAACTGATTACATTGATGCCTTTGGCTGCTAGCTCGCGACCTAGTTTGGTCATCTTTAGGGTAGCCGACTCAGAAAGGCTATTGATTCTATCTGATAAATATGATGTTGTGCTCATGGTGCTACAAATATATTATATATACTTCATTTTCAAACCTAATTTTTTGATAAATCCTGATGGAAATAGCATCAGGCTTATCAACTTGGTAATAATCTATAGTTTTTATTGGAATTGATGTTTATCAGACAGAGGCAGCCTTGTAGATGCGCTATTTTTCTTTTTCGAGTTCTCTGCGGTATAGCGCAAGATGCTTCTCGATCTCGGGAGAAAGATCAGGGTATTTTATATCCTTATATTTCTTGAGTTCTTCAAGTATAGTCTGCGCTACAAGGTATCGGGCTATGTCCTTATTGTCGGCAGGGACGACGTACCAGGGGGCATGGGGCTTGGATGTTTTTTGTATCGCTTCTTCGTAATAGGTCATATACTCGTCCCATCGTGTACGCTCTTTGAGGTCTCCTGGAGAAAATTTCCAATTATGGTCTCCTTTGTCTAGCCGCCGCAGTAATCTATTTTTTTGTTCGGACTTACTGAGGTGAAGGTAAAACTTCAAAATGATGGTGCCGTTCTCGTGGATATGGTTTTCGAAATCGATGATCTGTTGGTATCTTTTTTGCCAAAACTCGTTGGTTATATCTTTTACATCCTTTATACCAGGGATGTTTTCCTGTAATATGTATGCTGGATGTACCCGTGTGACCAATACATTTTCATAATGGGTGCGGTTAAATACGGAAAATTTACCTCTTTCAGGTAACGCTATGTAGTGACGCCATAAGTAGTCATGTTGTAGCTCTTCATAGGACGGTGTTTTGAAGCTCTCTACGACGACACCGCGCACATTAAAATCTTTAAATACTTCACGTATCAGAGAATCTTTACCTGCCGTATCCATACCTTGTAAACATATTAGTACGGAATACTTGTTGTGGGCATATAATACTTCTTGTATTTTAGCTATGTCCCGGCGTACGAGTTTCATCTCCCTTTTCGCTTCTTCTGGATTGATATTGTCCAGATATGTCGGGAAGTCGTTCAATTTGAATTTAGAATTTGCCCGGAGTTGCTTTTGAAATTTGCTCATATATCCAAAACCCGTTTATTTATAATTTTGTTTTAAAGCTATCTAATAAAAATTTAATTGGAACAAGAATGCATGATAAATTTGATTATCATCAATATTAGTGATAAATTTGATTATCACTCGATTTGATGATAAAATAAAAAGAAAGGAATATGCAATTACATGCAATTATTACAGGTGATATCGTAGACTCGCGCTCCAAAGACGTGAAGGAATGGATGCCGATTTTGGAATCTACCCTGACTGAATGTTCCGAAAAGTTTGATATCTTTAGAGGAGATAGCTTTCAGCTTATGGTAGACCTGGAACAAGCTATACGTAGCCTGTTTTATATCAAATCCCGTATGAAGACCATTAGTCAGCTTGATGTACGTATGGGGTTGGGGATCGGTACAGTGGATTATATGGACAACCATATTAAAAACTCATGGGGACAGGCTTTTGTTCGTTCTGGGGAGGTTTTTGAAAGTCTGCACAAAGAGCTGATTGCGGTAAGCTCGCCATGGCCGGATTGGGATGAAGCGACTAATATAATATTGGGGCTTTGTGTGGAGATTGCCAATAAATGGACTGTGAATATGGCGGAAACCGTTGCCGAGTCGTTACGACAGCCTAATGCTAATCAGCAGGAATTAGCGAAGGTATTGCAGCGAAAGCATCAGAGCCAGATCAGTACCGAACTGACAAAGGCCAACTGGAACAAGATTAATAAAGCAATAATATATAGTACAGAACAATTGTTGAAAAAATGCTAACATTATTTCTAAAGCTACTTCTAGCACATCTCGTAGGAGATTTTTTACTACAGCCAAAGAGTTGGATAGTCAAACGTAAAGACAATATATTATATCTATTGCTTCATATATTGGTCCATATGTTGATTCTAGCTATTGTATTCGCTCCAAAACTGACCGATTACTGGATCATGATACTTTCGATCGGGTGTGCACATCTTGCTATAGACAGCCTTAAGATCTGGTGGGAGAAACTGTGGCCCTGTAAGCCCGTTTTCCTGTTTACATTAGACCAATTTCTACATATAGGGGTATTAACAGGGATTACATTTTATCATTTTGGTATGCCCACCGGATTTTTGGACATTCTTTGTTCGGATCGGACGCTTCTATATGTCATTGCTTTCTTGCTTGTGGCCGTCGTAAGTCCGATTTTTTTAAAGATATTCTTTAGTAGGTGGAATCAGGAGAATGAATTCAATAGTAAGAGAAATGATACATTGATGGATGCAGGGATGCTCATCGGTATTATGGAAAGACTTGTTATCGTTTTGTTTATTCAGGTGGGATTTCTCTCCGGGATAGGATTTCTATTAGCAGCCAAATCAATATTCCGTTTTGGTGATTTGAGCAATGCGAAAGACACAAAATTTACAGAGTATATCTTAGTGGGCACATTGGCAAGCTTTGTCATTGCCATTGTGATCGGTTATCTATTACGGATAGGCCTTAAGCAAGTATAATCTCATTCTTATAAGGATATCCATCTAACAAAAACTGTACAAATACGAATGACTACCAGGTAATTAAATACATATGAAAAAAATAGTCTTGTTACTTTTTCTCGGGATCTGTACATCTGTATTCGCACAAGACCTGAAAAGGGAGATAGATGCTATTGCAAAGGCTTACAGTGCTGTAGGAGTAGCATATGCCGTTGTGAAAGAGGGAAAGATTATACACAGCGATGCTATCGGATATAAGGATTTAGCGCGGGATGTTAAACTGGATCCAGCAAATGACCTGTTTCGAATAGCCTCTATATCTAAATCATTTACTGCTACTGCACTCATGCAGCTAGTCTCTGATAAGAAGTTGTCGCTGGACACGGACTTTGGAACCTTAGTAGGATATCCTGTTCGTAATCCGAAATTTCCTGAAAAGATCATCACCTTAAGGATGGTACTCTCCCATACCTCCAGTATTAACGACCGCAATGGTTATTTCAATCTAGATGCCATCAATCCCCAGAAAAATCCTGAATGGTATAAAGGGTACAACGATTACGAACCAGGGACTAATTACGAATATTGTAACTTAAACTTTAATATGGCCGGAGCAGCTTTAGAACGTGCTGTGGGTGTGCGGTTTGATACCTATATAAAACAGCGCATTTTAGAACCCTTGGGCCTGAAAGGAGGGTACTGTGTCGATTCACTTGATCAAAAGGCATTTGCTCAGCTATATGTGTACGATAGTACAGCTGTGGGATTTGTCCCACAGCCTGCCGCATATGCGCCCCGGAGGGAGGAAATAAAGCATTATGTCATGGGGTATAGCACGCCTGTATTTTCTCCCACAGGAGGGATGAAAATTTCGGCAGAAGATCTGGCGCGTTATATGATCATGCATATGAATTACGGTCATTCGGATGGGGTGAAAATTATGGATAGAAAGGCTGCTAAAATGATGCAGACTCCGGTGAACAAAGAAGCGGGATATGGTTTGGCTCTTCGTGTAAGTAAGGACTTTGTGAACAACAGGGTGATGGTCGGTCATACCGGGTCGGCTTATGGATTGTATAGCGCTATGTTTTTTGAGCCTAAACAACGTTTTGGGATAGTGGTCATTACAAATGGATGCCGGCCTAAGTATCAAGATAATGAACCTACGATCTTAAGTGAAATAGCAAACAGCCTGTATGATCATTTGGTTAAAAAATAAATTTCCTTCTCGTACTTGGCTTGCTTTTTGTAATTTAATGACGGGTAACCATTGTAAGTATTTATTTATGAAAGGGATTTTGATTTGTATTGCCATTATTGGATTGGCCGTTGTAGCCAACGCACAGCAGCTAAATCTCCATGATGTCCGTAGAGACTTTAATAAAGGGGTAAAAGACCAGGATTTATGCGAAAAGCATTTGGAAGTGCTCGAGAAGCATGCTAAAACATCGGTAGAAAAAGGTTATGAAGCGGCTTTTCATATGTTTATGGCCAAACATACAGGGAATCCTATCAAGAAGATGAGTTATTTTAATGGAGGCAAAAAGATGCTTGAAAAGCAAATAGAGGTAGATCCCAATAATATTGAGCTTCGGTTTATCCGTTTATGTATTCAATATTATATTCCGTCCTATTTGGGGTATCGTGACGATATCGAACAGGACAAGGATTTCTTGGTCAGCAATCTTTACAAGCTTAATGATGAAAAAACCAAAGACGTCCTTTACAATTATCTGAAGGGGGCGAAGATGTATACAGAGCAGGAATTACTACAGTTAGGAAGATAGAAACATAGTTTTATGAAACAGGTATTTTTAGTGGTTTTTTTAGTGGCAGTTACTGTTTTACAAGTGCATGCCCAATTGTCCAGGACCTTGTCTCCGTTTAGAGAGCTTGATGTCACGGACAAGATACGGGTACGGCTTTTGGAAGGCAACGAAGATAAAATTGTGATCGAAGGAGAATTGGCCAATCAGATGGAATTAACACAGACCGGTGATGTATTGCGATTGAAAATGACAACTAATTATATCCTGCAGGGACATAAAGTGGATGTGAGTCTGTATACCACAAACCTGTCTAGTATCATAGCAAGAAAGGGAGCACAGGTAACTACAGATAGTTATGAAATTGATATGGATTCTATTTACGTCTCTGCCAATGAGGGCGCACGTATAGATCTACGTATACATACGGATGAGATCGAGGCCTGGACTACAGCGGGGGCAGTGATCCGTGTAGAAGGACAGGCACGAGATCAATCGGTAAATTGTACATTCGGAGGCTTTTATGAGGCCAAAGATCTGCTTTCCGATCATGCCTACGTACGGACAAATGCTGGTGGTAAATGTCAGGTTAATGTAGGTAAAAGCGTTGATGCCCAGACCCGGGCAGGTGGAGTGATCGAAATCTATGGAAACCCTCCTGAAAGAAAGCAAAGACGACTGGCAGGGGGGAAGATTAATTTTATGGAATAGTTAAACTAATTTGATCTGTATTTGTTTTAGTGGCAAAAGTAGAACTTATGAAAAGAGAACAAATACAGAAGTGGATCGATGAAGGCTACCATATTTTGAAAGATGGGCGGCCACAGGGCATCGAAGGGCAGCTATGGGATAATGTAGACCACTTAAACGATGAGGAACCTCAGGTTTATTTTTTATCAGACCTTTTAAATCGATCTGATGAAGAACTGGATCAATTACAGGGATTCACTGATGATCAGATACAAGCTATGGACAGCTGATTCATAGAGCCGCACAGGTCGGATAGTGATTTATGGGAAAGTTACAGGAATTTGCGATAAAGCAAAGCTGATTTGCGCTGTTGTGAAGTGATAGTGCTAGTTCTATTTTTGTCGGATCAGAAATTATTACCCGTGGATTTAAATTAGCCTCCACAAACCGTCCACTGCCCCCGGAAGTCGTCTCCAACAGCGCCTCGGCAGTATCCCTATACGAGATGACCTCAATATTATTTTGTGAACAGACATAGAGGTATGACATCATGTGGCAGGATGTCAAGCTACTCAATAGTAAGTCTTCTGGATTGTAAAGATTGGGATCTCCCTTGAATGCCTTTGCTGCTGACACCTGTATATCAGGCTTCCCTTCTATGCAGATACGATGGCTTTTATGGTATATCTGCGACGTGGCAGGCTTTGCTTCTTCGCTATTGCCCATCCAATTTAGCGTAGCTTTAAAAAGATGTTTAAAAATCATGCCTTTTATTTCATGTTATTTTATGATTGTCCTTTACGTTAACGTTTAGGGCTGGATCGATATTATAAATGTTGTCTGCTGACAGGAATGTCATACAGACGCGAATATCTGAAAATTTGCAGGCTTTTTAATATTATTTTACCTTTTGTGTTTGCGTTTTGAATGCTGGATCAGATAATATTTGAAATCTGGACCATAGACCTCCGTTAGATATGAAATACATTTGCGGCATTATACCAAACAATCAAAATACATGAGCTATATCATCAAGAAAGCAAGTTTAGAAGATCTAAATGAGACTGCAGAGTTGTTTAACCTTTACCGTATTTTCTATCGTCAGGAATCAGATCTGGAGAGCGGAAAGACATTTTTGAAAGAACGTTTTTTAAACGGAGAGTCAGAAGTTTTTTTGGCGATAGTAAATGGTAAAGCTGTGGGATTCGTACAGTTGTATAAACTCTTTCACTATACCTGATTACAAAAGCAATGGTTATTGAGTGATCTTTTTGTACATGCAGATTATAGAGGACAGGGGCTCTCGGTGGCCTTGATCAATCGCTGTAAACAGTGGAGTAAAGAGACAGGAGCCTGTGGTCTGATGCTGGAAACGGAGAAGACAAACGATATCGGAAATAGGCTTTACCCAAGATGTGACTTTGAGTACGATGGTTTGCACAATTATTACCACTGGTGGGGGTAAATGTATTTGGAGGCTAGTCGTGATAGACAGATGGGATTGTACCACATTTTTCAAAACATCTATTTTTTGTTTCAAGGTTGATGATTTCACATGCTTATGCACAAAGTATCGACGCTGTACCCACATCCAAATCTCGGTTTGAACTTGATTCGGAAGTAATAAAGTAGGTCGAAGTATATTTTTAGGAGTCGGACTTGGCTTGGATTTAGGAAAATAATCAATTGTTGTTACCACAAGCTGATTTATGGTCAGTATATTGACATAGCCATCAAAAATGGCTATGTCAATAAAAAAGTGCATTAGTGGTTACTGTGACAATAAGCTATTATCTTTTTTAGGGTACAATTTACTAAAGATATACACTGTCAGCACCGCCAGTGGAAATGATACTAACGCCGGGTTTTCCAGTTGATGTATCGCATTCGCAGCGCCCAACCCATATTTGTCCCACATGGTCGGCGAGGTCAGGATAATGGCAAGCGAGGCAACAATCCCAACAACTATCGAAGCAGATATTCCTGTAGCGGATGTTTTTTTCCAGAATAATAAAAATAAAATAGCCGGTAGATTTGCGGATGCGGCAATCGCAAATGCCCAACCAACTAAAAACGAAACGTTAATGCCTTGGAAAGCCATACCTAAGAGTATGGCCACAATTCCTACTATTACAGCGGCAATCTTCCCAACCTTAACTTTTTTGTCATCATCCAAGTTTTTCTTCAGGTATACATCTATAAAATCATGAGCAATCGCTCCTGACGACGCAACAATAAGTCCAGCTACAGTGCCCAACACGGTTGCAAACGCTACGGCAGATATAATAGAGAATAGTGCCGCACCGAAAGCTCTCGCTAGTAACGGCGCCGCCATATTACTGGATTCGACATCCATTACGCCATTAACACCGGCTCCAAGTCCAATAAACAAGGTTAAGATATAGAAGCCTCCGATAGCAGCAATCGCTAAAATTGTTGATTTTCTGGCATCTTTTGGTGTCTTCACCGTATAATATCGAATTAAGATATGGGGGAGTGCCGCGGTGCCCAAAAACAGAGCCAGCATAAGTGAAACAAAATCCATCTTACTCCAAAGATTTGCATCACTACCAATTTTATATTTTAGTCCGGGTAACATAAATTTAGACCCAGAGGTTACTTCCGGATAATAGATAGAAACTTGATCATTTCCATCAACCAATTTCACCTGGAGGAATCGAACTACCTCACTTTCTCGGATGGTCGATAAGAATTGAAACGGGCTGAGTGGACCAGTGCTTGAGACTTCCTTTCCATTAACTATAATTTTGCTTAGGTGACCTACCTGATAAAACTTCCTATTCTCTTTCGGTTCTCCGTTATAGAGCAACTCGCCATTGATTTTTTGGGTGATGCTTAGTGTTTCTTTCAATAAATTATTGTCACCTTCTTTTGTCCAGGCGAACCATCTTTCTATTCCGTTTTGTGCTAACTTGACAAATGTTTTATCCCCAACCTGCTGTTGCGTCACAATATTCCAGTTCTGCACAGAACTGATCTTATCCTCTTTTACCTGAGGTACCAGCACTATAAAGGAATGGTATTTATTCCCTTCAGCATCAGGCGGACTGGATAGACCGTTTTTTAGGATATAAAAGGTGAGCGCCAAAGATAGAATGATCAGCAATCCGCCTTTAAGAAACTGCACATAGGTTGTAGAGGCCATACCGGCACTTGCGACGATAGCTATAACAATAGCACCGACCAGTATTACCCCAGCCCAATGTGGCAATCCTAATAGGGGCATGACCAAGTCGCCTGCACCGACCATCTGCGGTATAAGGTAAAAAATAGAGATGATCAACGTACTTATAGAGGCTGTTAACGTAATTGCGCGCGAGTTGAATTTTGCATTCAAGGCATCTGTAAAGGTGTATTTTCCTAGCCGTTTGAAGGGTTCGGCAATGAGAAACAATGCTACAATCCATCCGGCTAAAAAGCCAATTGCATATAGGAAACCGTCGAATCCGGCAACGGCAATCATCCCGCATATTCCGAGAAAAGAAGCTGCCGAGAGATAATCTCCAGCGAAAGCAATCCCATTGACCGCCCAGTGTATCTGTCCTCCCGCAGCGTAGTATGACGATGAAGAGCTTTTTTTTCGACCAAAGTAAAAAGAAAGCCCTAATACCAATCCGACGAAAATGAAGAAAAATGCTAAAGCAGTGAAAGAAATATCATATATCATCTGTTATCTCCCTCCTTTAGATTTTCCTGTAGTTCAGCGTCGTCTTCATATTTCGTGCAGTAGTAGTTATAAATCACACCTAAGACCACCGCAAAAACGATCAGTCCTATGCCATAGGCTACCGCTAAATTTAGTCCTGCAAATACAGTAGTCGCTAATAATTCGTACTTGAATACGCCTAAAATAACAAAGCCGGCGTAGCAGATTAAATAAACAAAAAATAGGCGTACTCCCAATTTTGACTTCTGCTGAGTTACAATTTCTTTTTCTTCAGCTGTGTTGTTGACATGCATAAGTTGAAGGTTTACAAAATGTATAATTTGGTTTAAGTTTTTTAGAAATCGAAATCGATCCCACTACAATTCTACAAAAAAAAAAGAAATTTTAACTGAATATAGCCAAAATATAAAGTCTTTAATTTCAATTGACTTACATAAGGAAGACGGAGTGACCACAGCACCTAACAAAGGTTCTCCGAAAAATATAACATTGCCCTAAAATGTTTATATTTCAGCTCTAAATTGTCGATTATGCTTTGGAAGAGATTTTTTTTATTGTTTTTTTGTTGGGTAGCTTATTCCACTGGGACATTCGGACAGGAAGTTTTTCCGCAAGAAAATTTTGATATAACTACGCTAAGGAATATTGCCCGTACACGCAGCGATACAAAGAGCCATATGTTTCGAGCTATATCAGATGCCAATAATTACGTAAATATTGGAGTTCCCATCGGGTTGTTTGCTGTAGGGGCGATCAATGGCGACAAGACTATGCGTCAGAACGCCTTGTATATAGGTACCAGTACTGCAATTACGGCTGTGGTTAACTATGGCATAAAGCAGCTGTTTAAACGAAAAAGACCTTTTCGGAAATATAACAATTTTGTAGCGGTGACGCAGCCTAGCGGTTACGCATTCCCATCAGGACATACTTCTTCTGCGTTTTCTACTGCAGTCTCTTTATCAGGGGTATATCCAAAGTGGTATGTAATCGCCCCGGCTCTTGTGTGGTCCTCCAGCGTAGCTTATTCTAGAATGTATCTAGGGGTGCATTATCCTTCGGATATAGCCGCAGGAGCTTTGTTGGGGAGTGGCTTAGCGACTGGTGTTCATTTGATCCGTAAATAGAAAAAGGAAGGTATACTGTTGAAAATCGTCCAGCTGCGACTAAATAGATTGCTGAAAAGATATGATTTTCATAAGCACTGCACTACAATACATTCCTAGATGTTTGTGCGTTTGATCATAAAATTTTTGTATTCAGGAAGCTAATTTTGTCTCCCATGACAGGATACGGATGGACCACCACTGTAAAACAATGGGCAGGAATAGGACTTTTCAACCTGGGATTGGTTGCTTCTATGGGAATCTTGATGCGATTAAAATTCATCATCCCAATGTCCTTTATTAATTTAAAGTATATGCAACATGCGCATTCGCATTTCGCATTTGCTGGATGGGTTACTCAGACACTGATGTTATGTTTGGTGGTTGTGACCTTTCGACTTCAGAAGGTCGGCCGATTACCGCGACATTATGTGTGTATATTTTGGGCAAATCTCATCTGTTCTTTGGGTATGTTGTTTAGTTTTCTGTATCAGGGCTATGGGGGTATTTCGATTACATTTTCCAGTTTGAGTATTTTAGTGTCTTTCTGGTTTGTGGTGGCGTTATGGCGGGATATGGAAAAGCAGCAGTTGGATCAAAAGATTGCGCGCTGGTTTCGGTTGGCCATGATATTTCTGGCTCTCTCCGCTATCGGAACTTTCTACTTAGCATATATAATGTCTACGCATCAGGCCAATGTACAAAATCAATTAGCTTCAGTTTACTTCTATCTGCATTTTCAATATAATGGTTGGTTTTTCTTTGCCATATTGGGACTTGCTTGTCACGTACTGAAACAATACGGCGTTATATTGCCTTCGACGGACCTACTTTATAAAGTCCTTTCTATCGTGACGGTACCTTTATATCTGCTTTCTGTACTTTGGTGGGATATGGGGGATATAGTGTACATATTACTTGTTTTGGCAGCAATTGGGCAATGTTGTGTGTGGGGGTACTGGATGATCAGTCTCTATAAAGGAAATAGGAAATCTTCCATACCGATTCATGGCCGTATCAAAGTCATTTTGTGGTTGGTTTGTTGGGCGATATTGTTAAAAGTTCTTTTACAGAGCCTGTCTGTTATTCCTTCTTTAAGCCATTTCGTTTATGGTTTCCGTCCTGTCATCGTAGGTTACCTCCACTTAGTGCTTTTGTTGATTGTCTCCATTTTTATTTTAAGTTTTCTATATAAGGAATCTTTAATAGAGTATAATAGGTATGCGATGTTTTCTTTTAATATATTTATTTTGGGCGCAGTGATGAATGAGATTTTTTTAGCACTACAAGCTCTCCTTGCACTTGGCGGAACTTCACTTCCGTATGCTCATTTTTTGCTATTAGCGGCATCTATAGTGATAGGTATCGGCTTAACGGGCATGATGGCTCACCGATCATAATGATGATAAATTTATGAGGGCAATGAATTAACGAATTATGATGCGTATATCAGGAGACGTTAGCTGACTGAGGTCTAGATGTGTATTACTACGGGACAATTTGCTCAGCGTGGGTACTTCGTTGACAAATCGCTGTATATAATAATTACCTTTGTATTTTATTTTTTCAAGAAAATGTATCATTTCCTGGAGATCTTTGGTGTTAAGCAATTCACTATGCCAAGTAGTGCGTATTTCAAACTGAATTTGGGAATCTTGGATGATTTGTAGGCTTTGCGTAAAAGTAGTCCAGGTATCCGATTGGGTAATATCAGCATGCTTATGTGGTGGAGCCTTAAAATCCAATGCAATGTAATCCACCAGATTCTCTTGGAGTAACTTGTCTATACGGCGGGGCTGGGTCCCGTTGGTGTCAATTTTAACAAGATAATTTCTCTTTTTTGCTTCTCGTGCAAGCGTAACTATAGAAGGATGTAATGTACATTCTCCACCGCTGAGAACCACGGCTTCTAATAGTTGCTGTCTCGAATGTAAAAAAGCCACTGCACTATCAATAGTTAGTTTTCCTTTTCCAAGCACTATATCTGGATTATAGCAGTATTGGCAGCGCATATTACAGCCTGCAAACCATATGATGCAGGCTGTATGCTCCGGATAGTCTAGTAGCGTAAATGGTGTAATGTTATATATTGACCTTCGCATCTTCGTATCGAAAGTGGGCTCGTTGTTTATGTTCCCCCTTTTTGCCGATGTTAAAACTTTCAACAGGACGGTGATAGCCCATAACACGCGTGTATACTAAACATTTGCTTCGTTCTTCTTGATATTGCTTTAATATCAAATCATGATTTGTGGAATTTGTTGTCATAATGATGAAATTTGAGTGTGTTTAACGATAAGTATGTCATCACATTGCGGACAGTATTCGTGCTCTCCGGTAAGGTAGCCATGAATAGGGCAGATACTGAAAACTGGTGTAACCGTGATGTAAGGTAGTTTGAAGTTTGATAATACCGTCTTTACGAAGGATGAGCAGGCTTCCGCTGTCCCTATCCGCTCGTTCATATAGAGATGCAAGACGGTACCTCCCGTATATTTGCACTGTAATTTGTCTTGCAGTAAGAGTGCTTCAAATGGATCTTCGCAATAATCTACCTGGAGCTGGGAGCTGTTTGTGTAATAGATGTTTTCGCCAGATCCGGCTTGGAGTATTGTTGGAAATCTCTTTTTATCTTCTTTAGCGAATCGATAAGTAGTTCCCTCGGCAGGAGTAGCTTCGAGATTATAGAGATTACCTGTCGTTTCTTGAAAATTAATGAGTTTTAACCGGATGTGTTCGAGTATCTCCATTGCAAACTTAATGCCCCAAGGTGTCGAGATGTCTTCTTTGTCGCCGGTATAGTTGCGGATCATCTCATTGATTCCATTGACACCAATAGTAGAGAAATGATTACGGAAATGTGGCAGATAACGTTTGGTGTAAGGGTATAATCCACTGTCGTATCGTTCTTGAACAAATACACGTTTCTTTTCCAGCGTAGATTTGGCAATTTCCAGCCAGTAATCTAGCCGCTGGTAGAGTGCTTTTTTTTCAGCCTGAAAGAGAAATCCGAGCCTTGCCATGTTGATGGTTACTACCCCAATACTTCCTGTCATCTCCGCACTACCGAATAGTCCATTGCCTCGTTTTAATAATTCACGTAGATCTAACTGTAGACGACAGCACATACTTCGTACTGCATTGGGCTTGTACGCTTCTGGATTTTCAATCCGCTGCCCATCCTCATCTAATATGTATTGGCTGCCGATGAAGTTTTGAAAATAGGAAGATCCGATTTTTGCCGTATTCTCAAATAGAAGACGTGCATTTTCACTATGCCAATCAAAATCTTCAGTTATATTGACCGTCGGAATTGGAAAAGTAAAAGGTTGCCCATGTGCATCACCTTCGGTCATTACGGTATAATAAGCTTTATTGATCATATCCATTTCCGGTTGAAAATGGCAGTAACACAGATCTTGTAGTGTGTCTATACCCCTTTGTTTTGCTTTTGCTAATAACAAAGGGTTTTCCAGATCTTCAAATAGATGGCGTTGGTTTCGTGTAGGTGTTTGGTTTTTGAGATCTTCAGGGACGTTCCAGTCTAGCGTGATATTGGTAAACGGCGATTGCCCCCATCGGGCAGGTACATTGAGATTATAAACAAAACTTCGGATCGCTTTGAGCACATCTGTATAATGTAACTGATCTTTAAATACGTAAGGAGCAAGATATGTATCAAACGAACTGAAGGCCTGTGCACCCGCCCACTCGCTCTGCAAGATACCGAGAAAATTAGCCATTTGACCTAATGCTTCTCTAAAATGAGACGGGGGGCGGCTTTCAATACGGCCGCGAACCCCATTGAACCCCTCGTCCAACAGTACCCGTAGACTCCATCCTGCACAGTAGCCTGTGAGACAATCGAGATCGTGGATATGGATATCGGCATTTCGGTGGGCATATCCCTCTTCTTTGGTATAGACCTTATCCAACCAGTAGTTAGCGATGATCTTTCCAGCAGTATTGTTGACCAATCCAGCATTCGAAAATGAGGTGTTGGCGTTGGCGTTTATACGCCAGTCTGTCTGACGGATGTATTCTTCTACCGTCTGCGTGCTGTCGATGTAGGTCGTGTCATCTAATAGATGATCAACGTGTTCACGCTGCATTTTACGCGTATGGCGGTACAGCATAAAGGATTTCATTGACTCGAAGTATCCCGATTCATAAAATGAATGTTCTATAATGTTTTGAATATCTTCTACCGCCCAAGTATCTTGTTTGTCGAGCTCTTTAACAACATTATCGAGCACCTGCTCATCGATAGGATGTTGGGTACTCTGAAATCCCTTTTCGATAGCATCTTTTATTTTGAAAAATTGGAACGGTTCAAACTGACCATTTCTTTTGATAACATATTTCTCCATAGCATAACTTCTTTGTGTACAGTTTTTATTGAGGGGTTACGACAAATTTAAAGGCTAGTTTCTCCTTTTTTTATGATCTTAGGCATAATAAAATAATGATTTTTTTTAGGTTATACCTAGAGCTAACTTTCCTTCTTCCGTGATCATATCGTAGTTCCATTCAGGTTCCCATACGATCTTGATATCGATATGCCGTTCAGGGAAAGCTACAGAAAGGACATGGACGACTCCCTGTTGGATGGCATCTCCTAATGGACAGTGTGGTGTAGAGAAAGTCATCGTTACTACAATAGTCTCTACGTTTGAAAAGTCTAGTTCATATACTAAGCCCAGATCAATAATGTTGATACCTAGTTCTGGGTCAATAACCTGTAGCAATGCTGTCTGTGCTTTCATTTGCTCCTTTGCAAATGGACCATTTAAACTAATGTTCATTTCTCCAATTTTGATTGATGTAATACTACAGTGCCTACATTATAACAGTATAATAAAGCCAGTGCTATCCAGGATGCTGTTGCTACCTGCAATAGCCATTTTCGGTCGACTAACAGGGCTAAACACAGCAATAGTAGAGCAGTGATAAACAGAAATGTTTGGTACGTTACGAGCTTCTTACTATAGAGATTCTTGGGAAGAGGTATATTTGCATTACCATGGATATTTCTGTAAAGATTATTCCAGATGATGAATGGAAGTGTTTTAAAAGTTTTGCTGATAATTATACCTGTTATCCAACCTAGAAAGATGAGCGTACCGTAGAGGGTGATCCATTTGCTTTCGGTACTGATAAACGTAATCCCGAGCACAATTACTGCTAGTAATTTGATGTAGAGTGAATAAATAGCTTGTTTCATCAGCAAGTCTATTTTTTTTCGAATTCTTGTCTTTACAGCCTCCCAGATGTACCAACACCACAATAGTGTGCCGATAATAATTAGTGCAATATATATGGCGGCTACTAGGTCTATTTTTTTGAAAAAGGCATGTGTAATAAATAAAACGAGTCCCGTATTTTGAAGTATTAAGGCTGCATGTAACAAATAGGTCCTTTTGGCTTTCCCTAACAGAAACATAGGAATTAGTTTAGCTCCGACTCCACAGATTAATTGTAAAAACCAACCGACAATACCTGCGTGCGCATGAAGTTTGAGGAGGTCTAGATGATCTCTTGGAATAAAGTTGTAAACGAGATTGATAGCTAAAAGTAATCCGGCTGATGTGGTGAGCACCAACCATATAGCGGAGCTGATTATGAAATATTGATAAGGACTGCTCTTGGTCGCTTTGATAATGGTCGTGCAGATATTGAGCAGAAAACATAATGCCGAAAAAACAACAATACTTCCACCGATAATCAGGAGGGGCCCAATGTGGAATCTCCAAAAACAGTAGATTAGCATAGAACTGCCCATCAATAAAGTAAGATAAGAAAGAAAGGCTAGTTTACAGCTGTAAAGCTCGTTCTCGCATAATACGGGTAGTAATTGGTACACTGCTCCAAAAATTATCATGGTGCACCAGCCCAATACTAACCCATGTACAATAGCTAAAATATGGGGATTAAAATGATGGCCGGTCAGTTCTGCAGAGGAAATAAACAAAAGTATACTGCATCCTAAAAAGAAAACAGCTGCTGTTATGTAAAATGGGATGACAGCCAGCGATTTAGGGGCTCGGTGAACGAATAGATCAGCCATGTAGGATTATTTAATGTACCTCTTGATGGATGAGAAGTCGTATATCGTCTCGTCCAAACTCACAAATTCGGATTGCAAAGTCACTGTCTTCAAGTTCTTCCATCAAATGTAAGGGTACACGTTTGTGATAAACATAAAGTAATTCATCTTCATTTAATTCTGCCAGGGCTTGAAGAATAGTCTCCATGGGTAAAGGCATGGGCAAATGCCTGACATCCAGTGTTATTATCTGCTTTTTAGTGTGTTTTGACAAGATCGCTTCAAATTCTTGGGTGTCAAGCATATTAATGCTGCTACTATTATGGTTGTCAGTAATTGATCCTTGTAACTCTTTTTTTAAAAACCAGGTGTGATGGAGATCTGGAGATAAGGTTTCGACGTGATATTGAGCTCCCTTTTTGCCTATTACCGATATTAAAGGGTAAGGGATAAAGCTGTTTACAATGCACAACGCATGTCCCTCTGGTAGCGAATGATAATGTTGAAGTATCATCTTTAAAGGATCTTCACCATTATCAATTAATTCGCGTACATCAAATAGGTTTTGGGCATGAGGGGGGAGGTTCGTCAACCAATCCGGTCTCATGGTCGCTGCTTCCGCATGTTCATGTTTTATCGGTAATGTTTCAAAAACAAATCCGAGAGGAACCAACACACGTTCAAAGTCTGCAATTTCACAGCCTCCCATAGCAGCAGCTTCCGCAATAGTAACCCGCGAAGCTAGCAAACGCCGAAGAAGTGGGTTTTTAAGCTTATGTAATGGCTTGGCTAAAGATGCTATGGCTGTAATACTTTCTGGATTTGCTTTGATGATTGCGGCGATTTTGGTATGTTGGTTTACACTAATCATGATGTTTTGTTGTTAATTCAAGGCAAGCGCTTTTGGAAATAGTATGTTGTTTTCCAGATGTATATGTTGTAAAAGATCGTTTTCAAATTCTTTAATTTTTTCGAAAAGATAAGTGTAAGAATTGCACGCATTTTCCGGTAATTTGTAGTTATCTGTCCATGTTCTAAAAAGACTCAGATTTTCACCGGCTTGTTCGTGCTCTTCTTCCAGATACTGAATAGCACTTTCTAGCTCCTTTAAATCGATATCCGTACCAGAGCTTAGTTGCTTCACCACAGTGAAAATCTTTTGGTCTTCATGTAGGATATGTTTGTAGAGATCTTCCATAAAGTCATGTATACCGGTTGCTAACTTAAAGAGTTCTTTTCTTTCTGATCCATGTCTCATAGCTACTTTATTCGCCAACTGGGTTATAATCGGCCCTTGTTCACGGATATAGTGGTGGTGTACATTGGTGATGTAGTCAGCCAAAAAGCCAGGCTCCCAAGAGTTAAAATCATGCTGAATACCCGCTGAACTGCTCGATTTAGCATTCTCCAGTTCATACTGCAACTGTTCAGGATCCATGCCAATAGATTGCGCAGCTTCTTGTATTGTTTTCTTGCCACCACAACAAAAGTCAATTCCTAGTTTTTTGAACACTTCGACTTTTTTTATATCCTGTGCCGCGATTTCTCCCACAGTAGGATGATTTTTATCCTTTTTTATTGGTTTGTAAATACGCACACGCCACCATTCTGGCCCGTGTTCAAGATATTCCCAAGTAAAGATATTTCCACGTTCACCCAATAATTGATAGTACAATGGCTTAGGATCATGGTCATTCAAAATTTCGAATCCTTCTCCTTCTACTAGACTATCAAAATGCTCGAAAATTGTAGGATGCTTAAATCTCGGTTCAATAGTAGTTACATCCAGTGTTGTAGTCTTTATCATAATAATCAACTTTATTTAAAATGTTATTTTATCATATGTCACCGATTTCCCTTATTCGGTATAGTACAAATTTACCCCACTTAGAGTCGCTATTTTATGACTTTGCTCATAGCGTCCGTTAAAATTGTTAATGGATTGTCAGCATTTGGTATTCAGTGTGTTATAAGTCTTTTTTTGTGAAGTATCTTGTTGACAAAAGGAGAGGGAGAGCTATCCACAAAAAAGAAATGATTATCGTCAAAATCATTCCTCCGCCTGTACCGAAGAATTTTTGGAAAATCGCTCCGGTATAGCCCATCATGGCGGATAGATCCACTTGCAACAATATAATAATCCGTGTGATATCAATTGGATTGAGCATTGTGAATGCGACCATTGCGTTTTCAATCGGATAATCCGAAAATTGGAACATCACAAAGAGCACTATAGCATCGAATAACAAGGCAAAATATAACCATATCAAAATGGCTAAACCTATCCCTTTTGCTTTGTCTCGGATACGTACTGAAGTCCATAAGGCTACGGAAACAAAAATCATAGAAAGTGCAGCTCCACATGCCAATAAGAGTACACCCGAAGGTATCCAAGCGAAGATAATTATCGGTATACCTACACCTAATAAAAAGGCAAATGTAGTGGCGCCAGATAGCCCTAAGAAAATACTAGTCCATATTTTTGTGCGTTTTAACGGTTGGCTGACTAATAGTTCGATAAACTCTGCGCTATTGTAAAGATAGACCGTCGAAAAGATGATACTTACTAAAGGTACGACAAACAACACAATGTTCATTAAGCTCACTATCCCTTTTTCAGCATTGTTTTCCATCCCTAGTATACTAAAAGAGAGGGCAAAAAGGATCAAAGTGTATGCGATAATCGTTTTGCTACGTAGGATATCACTGATAACATATTTAATGATTTTATGCATAATCCTTGGTATTAGAAGATAACATGATTTGGGCAATAGCTTTTCCCAATTTTTCTGTTCCCGTTTCCTGCTTCAAAGCATCAATGTTTTTATGGAATCGAAGCTGGCCATCTTCCATATAAATAATCTCGGAGACTAACTCGTCCAAATCACTAAGAATGTGGGAGGTAATTATGATCAGTTTGTTGTTGTCCTGTTCTCTTCGTATTTTATCTTTGAGGATCTCCGTAGATATCGGGTCTAATCCTGCAGTAGGTTCGTCCAATATCAAGATCTGTGGTTTGAACATAAAGGCAATACAGGCACTCACCTTTTGTCGCGTCCCCCCAGATAATGTGCTCATTCTTTTCGTTAACAATTCTTCCATTTTGAATTCGCGGTAAAGCTCTGTGTCGCAATCCTGGTGGAGATCGGCACGTATGTCTTTCATCATATCCAATACTTGTCCGATAGTCATATTGTCTGGGTATCGGCCTATTTGGGGCATGTATCCAATGTCTTTACGGTATTCCCAAGCTTGTTTAATACTTTTGTTCTGGACTAGAATGGTACCCGATGAAGGTACGACCATACCCAATATCGATTTTATCAGTGTGGTTTTACCACAGCCATTGGGGCCTATTAATGCAATGCATTGCCCGCGGTCAAAATTTAGGTTTATCTCTTTTAGTACTTTTATTTTACCAAAACTTTTACAGATATTTTCAATTTTTATCATACGGCAATAGGTTTCATATGAGGGGTGTCGTCCTTTAATTTTTCTGGGGTAAGACTAGGCATTACCCGTTCTGTACGGTCCAGTAATTTAGACATGAAGCTCCGGAACAATAGCATGGCCATAGGGTATTGTTCTACGATGACAGAGAATAGACTTACTGGACGATAGGGGACATCGCCTATACCGTCCCTGTCCAGATCGTAACCTTCATATTTGTCCCAAAAATTAAGCTTGAAGGTGTTTTCCATCAACGTCATATTGTTCGTTGCTACGTCAAAAGTGTTGTTTATGAAGTTGTTGTTGATTAGCATATTATCTGTGCAGCTGGCCTGTATTTTTAAGGCCCATCCATTATGTTCGATTTGATTGTTTTCGATATGAATCCGGTTGCTGCCCTCCATGAAAATGGCAGTTGTGTTTTTACTGAATTTGTTGTGTTTGATTTCACTATCGGTGATGTCCTTTAGTAAGAGGCCATAGGCAGAATCACCCCAGTTTTCATTGAAAACATTGTATTCCATACGGACACGTTTCGTATACATCACTGCGACTCCTGCTCCGTTATGCGTAAATTCGTTTTGGATATAGGCATTATCATGTGAAAACATAAAATGTAGGCCGTATCTGATGTTATTTTTAGATAGATTTTTTTCTACATGTGTATGGGTTACAAATTCAAGGTATATGCCATCGCGATGCCCCAATATTTTATTGTGATAGATAGAGAGGCTGTCACTATTCCAGGCATGTATGCCGTTCCCGCTGAGCTGTTCTGTCGACCCATAGGCTGTGATCGAATTGTTCTCTGCTATACAGTTTTTTGAGGCTTGAAAATAAATTCCAAAATAGTTGTCTTCTAAAACATTGTTGCTTATGGTGACGCGTTCGGTATTATATACCTTGATGCCGGCAATATCCGTAAGCGAGGAGTGGCCAGAGGATTTGATCAGAAATCCTTTTACTATGACGTCAGGTGATTTTATCGAAATAGGTTCATATTTTTTTTCGCCATCAAGAGTTGGAAGATTATTCCCAATTAGAGTTAACGGCTTATCGATGGTGATATTCCCTTTGTACACACCTTTTTCGACGACGACAGTATCTCCTTGTTTAGCTATCTGGATAGCTTTCCGAATTGATTTTATAGACTCCTTGTTTCCTACCTTAATGGTGTCGGCATATAGATTGCCGCTCACCATTAGGTAGGTAAGTAAAAAAAAAAGTTGCTTAAGTAAATAGAAATTTCTCATTTCCTTATTTCCAGATTTCTTTCCAGGCCAGCTGTTTTCCTCCTAATTCTTTCTGTACGCGCTTTAAGTCAGCTTCATTTTTAAAAGCAGCAATATCTCCACGCATAGGGCTTTTCAGACTTTCACTCTTTAAGAAAAACATTTCGTTGGCTGGATATAACTTTTTGTCTTGGCTGTAATCCGGTACGTACAGGTTTTCGATATCTTGTTTTGAGACGGTACCTTCAGCAGCGAAAGCTACCATGCAAGATAAATCATCAAAATTATAGGTGCGGCCTTTTTTTGTTAGTAGCTGCGTCCCGAATCTAGCGTCAGAGATGGTCATTTTACAATACACACACTGATCTTTACCATAGTTTATGGGTTTTGGTCCGCTAGCGTTACAAGCTTGTAACCCCACGACCAACAAAACTAAAGTCCAGATCTTTGCTATATTTTTTTGTATAGGATTAGTCATTATATATTTTTTTTAGTTGATTTCCATTCTGCCCCTAAGCAATATAAAAGCACAACGCCGACCCCAACGATAATCCACCCACCAATATCCGGTATAGAGTAAGCCCCAAAATTTAACAATTGTTTAAATCCGATAAGGGGTGGTTGGTAAGCCATGCCAGGTACTTTGATAGCAGCGTTGGGATCTAGATCGTGCCCATAATTATATTCCCAGATCCAAAAATCCACCATGGCTATAATTCCAAATAGTACAAAGGCGGTGAAGAGTATTTTTAGAGCCTTCAGCTTGCCAAATATACCTACAGCGATGAAGGCCAAGGCGAACATCCCCAGTATATAAGGGAGAATGGTGAACTCAATAAAATCCGCTGCATGTAGCGTCTTCATTCCTATGTAATGGTTTAAACCATTAATTATGTCGACCTGTCCTGCCAGTTTATTACTGTAGATGAGTAGTTCTAGGCCTTCGGGATACTGAGCTGCATCCAGCTCGATTCTCCATATCGGGAAAAAAATGGTCGTAAAGAGCAGCAAACCTGATGAAACTAGGAGCACACGGTGGATTTTTTTAATTGAACCTGGATTTCTCACAATCTTGTTATTTAGTTGTCAATTTATCTCCTGTACCATATGAAATAGGAACATTACTGCCTTTAGGTGATACGCGTACATAGCCGGCCATCTCCTGGTGTAATGCACTACAAAAATCTGTACAGTAAATAGGGAATATTCCGGTGCGGTCTGGTACCCATTTTAACGTTTGAGTTTCTCCAGGCATAACCAGCAATTCACCATTACTGGCTCCTTTGATAGCAAAACCATGCGGCATATCCCAATCTTGCTCAATATTGGTAACGTGGAAAAGAACCTCATCTCCCAGTTTAACACCTTCGATTTTATCCGGTGTAAAATGAGATCGTATTGTAGTTAGATAAACATGAACTGTATTGCCTTTTCTTTCTACCCGGGCATCGGCCTCACCTTTAGCAAAGTTAGGATGCTTATTTGCCTCCAATTTGTAAATCTTGACCGATTTGTCTTTAATTTTTTCGGCTTTTATAGCTTGCGCATAGTGAGGTTCTCCGATGGTCGGAAAGTCGAGCAGCAACTGCATTTTATCTCCTGATATATCATATAACTGCGCACTGTGTGCCAGTTCAGGTCCAGTTGGTAAAAAACGATCTTTCGTAATTTTGTTATATGCCACTACATATTTTCCATCAGGCGATTTGGTGTCGCCTCCCGGAATCATCAAGTGACCTACGGAGTAAAAGGTAGGTGCCCTATCTAATATTTTAAGGTCTTTGATATTCCATTTTACTAATTCGGATGATACAAAGAACGAGGTAATTGCATTTCCTTTGCCATCAAATTCGGTATGTAATGGGCCTAAGCCGGGTTTCTCCACCTCTCCATACAAAGCCGACTCGTATTTGATAATCGGGATACCTTCAAATGTGCCTTCAAAAGATTTATCTTTAATAGCTTTCTGGATTTTAGTGAATGAAAATACAGGAATCAAGGCTGCTAATTTTCCACTTCCTACGATATACTCGCCCGTAGGATCCACGTCAACGCCGTGAGGAGATTTAGGGCATGGAATATAGTAGCACAATCCTTCTAATTCGGCAGAATTTAGTATCACTACCTCATTTTTAATCGTAGATTTTGAAGTGTGTGCGTGTTCGTCATATATATTGTGTGCATATTTTAGATTACTTACTTTTTTGCCCTTGCCGGCCTTTAAGTATTCTTCAGCTTTTTTCCAGTTTACGGCCAAAATAAAGTCCTTGTCATTTTTAGAAGCATTGACTTCCAGAAGTGTATTCGCCTGTTCGGTATTGTATGTCGAAAAGAAGAACCATCCATGTGAAGCTTCTTTTCCTGCTCTACTCAAATCGTAATTAACACCAGGTGTCTCAATTTGGAAAGCGATGTCCATATTTCCACTTTCCTTGTTCACACTTACAAAGCTCAATGTTCCTTTAAAGTTTTTCTTGTATGTATCTATAGAAACGTCGCTATTGGCACCATCCATAGGTACGCTGAACCTTGTGCCTGTTACTACATATTCTGTATTTTGTGTGATGAATGGCGAGGAGTGATTCCCTCCGCTATTGGGAAGTTCTAAAATTTCGGCCGTTCTAAAAGTAGTAAGATCCACACGGGCAATACGCGGGGTATTGTTGGCGTTGACAAACACCCACTTGCCGTCATATTCGCCATTGGTTTTTGACAACTGGACGTGGTGAAGATCGTCCCAAGGTACGCTGCCATGCGATGTTTCCAACATAGGTTTAGTTTCTTCGCTGTATCCCCATCCCTTTTCAGGATCTACAGAGAATACAGGTATGACACGAAACAATCTACCTGAAGGCAATCCATAGACAGACAATTGGCCGCTAAATCCACCTGAAGTAAACGTGTAGAATTCGTCGTATTTTCCTGGAGCTACATAAACTTTTTCTGCCGCATTTGCGCTAACAGCGTTTTCAGTACCCTTAGGCTTACAGGCCTGAAAGGATACTGTACCGGCTAAAATAGCCATGGCACATAAGAGTTGATTTTTAATCTTCATAACATATTGCTGATTAAACTTGTTAAGGTAATTTTGTTGTTGTTCTGCGTTTATTTAAGACCATCGTTTTTACGCATAAACTCCAGGATATCACGGGCATCTTTATCGGAAAGATTCTGGTTTGGCATGCGCACTAAACAAAGTTCTAGTTGAGCTTGTAGTTTTGGGTCTTTGTCGATCATAGGATCTGGGTTGGTTATAAAATTCATAATCCATTCAGGAGCATGTCTTTTAGACACTCCGGCCCAACCTGGACCTACCAATTTTTCATCAGAGTACTTATGACAACTAGCACATTTAAGATTTGCAATTGATTCTCCACTTGTTGCCATTTTCTGATCTAATTTTTCTTCTATTTCCACTTTCTCATACTTGCCCTCACCTCGTTTAGGGTCATAGCTTGATGTCGCTGCTGAAGTGTTTTCAGATTCTACTTCGTTTGAAGAGGTCTCGTTTTGGTTTTGGTTGTTGCTTTGTGAACATGCATATACAATGATGCAGATTGTAAATAGGTAAATTAGCTTTTTCATTTTCTTATGGATTAATTTTTCTACTCAATTATTTTTATCTTCTTGACAAATTTAGTGCTGTCCAGATTGGCATTTTATGCGTCAAATCATAAACATAAAATAGTTGAGCAAACATGAGATTATTTTATTTTGTAATCGCTTTTATATCAATCGGTTGGAGTGTTGTTTTGATAATTTATGATTCATATCATCTGAATTTGTGATGAATATCAATAATGGTTTGAGAATGAGGCGTTACCTTTGGATATCAAGATTCGCCGACTATAAAAACTTACAACGATGATCCCTTTAGAAATACTTTTAGAAAAAGGAGCTGTTTATAGGCAGGTATCTCCCGGAGAAGCTATTTTTCAGGTAGGAAGTCATGCTTCATTTTATTATCAATTGGTTTCAGGAAGAATTCGTTGGTGCAATGTTTTGGATGATGGAAAAGAAGTCCTTCATGAATTGGTTGAGCCTGGAGACGCATTTGGCGAACTCCCTTTGTTCGATAATCGGGTGTATGCCGCTACTGCTGTAGCAGAGACACCATCTGTAGTGCTTAGACTATGTGTATCTAGTTTCAATATTATTTTACAAGAATATAGTGATTTACATTTTGCCTTTACATCATCTATCGTGCAAAAGCTTCGATTTAAGTTTTTATTAACTGAATTACTGGCAAGTAACGATCCTGTGTATATTGTTTCGCAATTAATTACCTACTTCAATGATAATGGTAAGTTTATATGCGAGGATTGCCGACGATTGATGTTGACGCGACAACAGCTGGCAAATATGATTGGTTGTAGGGTCGAAACAGTGATCCGTGCCATACGCCAAATGCAAAAGGATGAACAATTGGATATTGTAAAAGGCAAGGTATTCATTCCTTCCGATGGTATTTTCCCACATTAAATTTAATTTATGCATCATAAATTTCACCTTCCGGTATTAGGATTAGCATTTTCAATAGATAGTCCGCTAAAAGTAGGCAAATATGGAATTTCTTCTGTCGTCTCCATTGTGGATGATGAGCTAATCGAAAATATCCGTAAGTACCATGCATTGTGTAATGGTGTAGAGTTCGAACGTATTAATAAGAGTAAAGACGATGCCAGAGCGCTGCGTATTACAGCCTATCTGAATTTGCTTAAAGATCTTTTAGATAAGCAAATATGTAGTTTGCGGGAAAGGGATCTTTATGCTGATCCTGAGGTTAAAAAATATTTTAACTTATTACCCTCTTCCGCTATAGCGAGACAGCTCTATGATCGTTTTGTCGATGAAAAAGATCCCAAAACGGCATCGGAACTGAGAGAGCTCGTCAAAAATCAGATCGTGGCGGGATCTATAGACGTGAACATTATGGCTAAGGTCGATAGAATGGTACAAGATACTAAAGGGAACGGTGCTGGCGGCTTATCTTCAGATGCCCTGTCTGCTTTGAGGGGCTTTGCTAATAGCAATTTATCTTCATCATTAGTACTTTCTGCTGGCTTAAATCCTAGACTTTATCAGTATCTAAGTGAACTTCCAGCTTTCTTTCCTGATTATAATGGTAATATCCAAAAGCAGGTAATTCTGAAAGTGAGCGACTATAGATCGGCTATGATCCAAGCAAAATACCTTGCTAAAAAGGGGGTTTGGGTGTCTGAATTTCGTGTCGAATCGGGCTTGAATTGTGGAGGTCACGCTTTTGCTACAGAAGGTTACTTATTAGGGCCTATTCTTGAAGAATTTAAAGAAAGAAGGGGCGGGCTGGAGCAAGAGTTGTTGGCCATTTATAAGCAGGCACTCGGCGAAAAAGGGATAGCCAAATACAATTTGCCTCAGCCGATTAGATTGACCGTTCAAGGTGGAATCGGGACAGCCGCCGAACAACAATTTTTAATGGAGTACTATCGAGTAGATGGTACAGGATGGGGTTCTCCATTTCTTTTAGTACCCGAAGCAACAACTGTGGATAAAGATACGTTAACCTTATTGGCGGGGGCTACAGCTTCCGATTTTTATATAAGCGATGCTTCACCTCTAGGCGTACCTTTTAACAACTTTAGGAAAAGTTCTGCTGAAAAAAATAGACTTGAGCGTATTGAAAAAGGTAGGCCAGGGGCGCCTTGTACCAAGAAATACCTCGTTTCTAATACTGAATTTACCAAAGAACCTATTTGCACAGCATCCCGTAAATATCAATCAAAAAAAATCAAAGAATTAGCCAATAGCCAATTGTCAGGGGATCAGCTTCAGAAGGCTTACGATTACGTTTTGGAAAAGACTTGTCTTTGTGAAGGTCTGGCTTCATCTGCTTATTTGAAATATGATATTGATGAATCCATTAAAGATTTATCTGTCGCCATATGTCCAGGTCCAAACCTTTCTTATTTTAACCGAATCTACAATTTAGAAGAAATGGTTTCCCATATCTATGGACGGCTTGATCTTTTGAAGGATGTGGAAAGGCCATCTATGTTTATTAATGAACTTCAACTGTATATACAATACATAGAAAAGCAGATTAAGGAAAGTGTTCAGGATATGAACATCAAGAAAAGTAAATACATTCAAAGTTTTGTTGATCAGGTTTTTACAGGTATAGAGTATTATAGTGACTTGACTAAGAGACTGGTTAGTTTTACTTTAACAAACAATGACGAATTTACGGCTAGTCTTCAGTCATTACGAGAGAAGTTACATTCTATTGCATGTAAATATAAAATAAAACCATACTATAGCTAAGGGCATTAACCTTTGGACACCATGTGCTAGCTCGCTTTTTTTATTTCTATGTTTCTGTTAATTATCGATGGACTATGGGTTCATGCTAGTTGACAGGAACATTTTTTGATTAACGTAATCTGTCCTATGTGATGTAGTGCTCGATGATTCCTTCAATGTTCTATAAATATGTTCCGCATTTTTCGATAAAAATGGTTCTTCAAAAATATAATTTTCCATTGGCTACACTTCCGGCAAATGTTTCATTTTTTTAACAAATTATGAGACTAGTTTTTTCCATACTGTTTCGGAGGTGATCGGAGGAGGCTCTGACCTACATTGGTCACTTATTCCAAGCCTTCCGTTTTCAATAGCTCTTAAGACCTCCTCTAGATAATAGTTAGTTTTTCGTCCAATGTTTTCACGGCCATATGTATACCGTAGTGCTGACTGGAAGCAGCAGCGCCTAGCAACGGGATTGCTTTTAGGATAGCTCGTATTTATTGTGGGACATTTTGGGTATAAAATCCTGTTTTCTGGGCGAAAAAAAATCTTGTGATGCTTTAATATAATGTAGCAAAAAATAGAAAAAACTATGATCTTTTAGTCGGTTTAGTCAGGGATGTCGCTTATCGGTTTATTTGAGACCGGGATAATTCAGCAACTGCCGGAGCTCTACCTGAAAGGTGGAATGGCTAAGTAGACTAGCGAATGTGTGCTTGTTAAAAAGTGCACAAATCTATTTGACGCTTCCGGAAGATATTATTATACACAATGGTTAGCTCTCTCAGCTTACTGTGAACCGCTGTATTGCTTGGCGTATTGTTGAAAAAAAACAGATTGTATTTTTGATTCTGCCCTTTATTTATAATCTTTGACTAAACAATACTGATCTTGAATACTACGACTAATAATGATGACAGCCAGCTTCTAGATCTGTTAAGATCGGGAGATCATCATGCATTTGAGATCCTTTATAACAAATACAGTTCTATGATATCTGGCAATATTTTCAAAATTGTAAAATCTGAAGAAATAGCCGCTGAAATTCTCCAACAGTTATTTGTGAAAATATGGGATAGTAGATCTACTATTGAATCCGATAAATCTTTTAAATCCTATTTATTTAGAGTGGCTCAAAATCTTGTGATGGATTATTTTAGAAAGGTCGCTATAGACACGAGATACAAAGAATATGCAATCAAAACATATTCTGATTTTTATGCGCATGTAGAAGAGAATATAATCGAAAAGCAATCAAAAGAAGAATTTTTACGATTATTGGAGAGGCTGCCAGAAAAGTGTAAAAATGTATATATACTTTCTAAAGTAGAGGGTTTTAGTCATAAAGAAATTAGCGAGAAGCTCGGGATTTCTCTACCTACGGTGAACAACCATCTTACTAAAGCTCATAAAATGCTCAAGGATTTAATAAAGAAGGGAGATGCTAATGGTTTGATATCGTTTGTTTTATGTCTTTCGTTAATAAATTGTTAAAAAAAAGTAAAATTAGATAGTTATTTCTTTGCCTTCAAAACGTATTAGCTCTAAACAAGAGAAATTGGTTTGAAGAATATTAATGATTTTAAAGTTTTATATAAAAAGTATCTAGCAGGGAATTGCTCGAATGCTGAGCTTCGTGTTTTACTTGAAGCATTGTCGGATAGCAAGTATATGGCTGCTTTGGAAGAACTGGTTGCGAACTCGCTGCAACAAGAAAAGCTTTCTATGGATGAATTAAATCATGGTAAGCAAATAGCTGAACAAACTGCATCCTCGATTTTTGCCATTACTCAACCTAAGCCCAAGATTCGTCTATTCAGTAGATCTTATTTAAGATATGCTGCAATATTGGTTTTATGCTTAGTTCCGTTGTTATGGTATGTCCGTCACTTCTATTTGGCTCCCGTCGATCAGGATCTGAAAACTTCAATCGTGAGCCCCAATAATATGGAGAGGTCGGATGTACCTACATTAGAATTGTCGAATGGAGAAATTGTATACTTGGATAAAGAAGGCCTTCAACGAGTCGAGCAGTATGAGGTGAACGCTGATCGAGATGAAATAACTATTCTTGAGTACCTTCCCAAACAAGAACAAATTGATGAACCACAGTTTCACACCATTCGTACGCCTAAGGGGCAACGTCTTAATTTGACATTACCTGATGGGAGCAAAGTACATCTTAGTGTAGGCAGTTCATTGCGGTATCCTACACGATTTGTCGGAAATAGGAGATCGGTAGAGCTGGAAGGGGAAGCTTTATTTGAAGTTGTGAAGGATCAAGCGCATAGTTCATTTACTGTTATCAGTGATCATCAAGAGGTGACTGTTCTCGGAACAGTGTTCAATGTAAAAGCCTATGCTGGAAACAAAAATATCATGACGACCTTGTTGGAGGGAAGCGTTCGTGTTTCTACAGCTTCTATGCAAACGGTTATCAAACCAGGGGAGCAATCCGTAGTGGACATCGTGTCAGGCAGGATTAAGAAAAGCACTGTGGATACGGATCGGATAACAGCTTGGCAACGCGATTATCTAGACTTCGACGGGTTGTCTGTTGAGTCCCTGCTGGATCTGTTGCGATGTTGGTATCCTGTTGAATTCCAATTAAATGATTTAGGGAGCGCTAATATTAAGCTTCAGGGAGGGGTGAGTTATGATAAGGATATCTGGAAAGTGTTAGGGATCCTCGAGCGTACAGGGGATATTTCCTTTGTAAAGAAGAATGATCAAGTAATAAAAGTAGTAGTAAAGTAGACTGCTAATCAATTTTTTAATTTAATAAAACCTAAAGAGTACATGAAAATCAGAATTAATCTAGGGATGGCTAGGTACTTCCTGTTGTTTTTCGTAGTCTGCATTAGTCATATGGCAAGGGTCTATGCGCAGCAAGAGAATCAGAAGAATAGCGTTACATTCAAACAAGCCTGTGAGCTGATCAAAAAGGACTTTAAGTGTGAAGTTATCTATAATGAAACGCTCACTAAAGGAAGTAAACAGATAAAATATGTGAAGAGCAGCACAGTAAATGCTACTGTCCAGAATATCATCAATCAATCTGGATTGGATCTCTCTTTTACATTTAAGGACAACACTGTTGTATTTCGAAAAGAAAACAAACCCATTGTCAAGTTTTATGAGGTTAATGGGACTGTGAAGGATACCCGTGGTTATCCAATTAGTGGTGTGTCTATTCGAGTGCTGCCAATGGGACGGCAAATTAGCACAGATAAAGAAGGTCGCTATAAGCTATATGTTGAAACGCTCAATTCTACACTTCAATATTCTTACATAGGCAAAGTGAATAAGCAGGTTAAATTCTCCAACCAGTCAAATATCGATGTCGTGTTGGATGATGATATGAATAATCTGGAAGAAGTGGTACTTACGGGATACCAAAAGATCGATAAGAGGGAGTTGACAAGTTCTATAGAAACGATCAAAGGTTCTGATTTAGATCGCGTTGGAGCATTGACTTTGGATCAGATGTTAGAAGGAAAGGCGAGTGGATTGATGGTCACTACATTGAGTACCACACCAGGAGCAGCTTCAAAAGTTCGTGTGCGCTCTGGTGGTACGTTCACAGGTTCCCGGGCCCCACTTTGGGTGGTTGATGGGGTTATATACGAAGATCCTGTCCCGCTTTCGGCCGATGATATCAATAGTTTTGATAAAGTAAATTTGATAGGTAATGCACTTACAGGTATCAATCCACAAGATATAGAAACTATTAATATTCTAAAAGATGCTTCGGCTACTGCTATCTATGGTGTCCGTGCTGCCAATGGTGTTATTGTGGTAACGACAAAGCGTGGAAAAAAAGAACGCGCAAATTTGTCCTATTCAGGTAGTAGCAGTGTTGTCGATAGACCAAGATATAGCAACTTCAATCTGATGAATTCGAAAGAACGAGTAGACGTTTCTAGAGAAATTGAACAAAAGAATTTAGGTTATCCCAATAGTATTTTTACGTATTTGGGGTATGAGAAGGCATTGTATGAATTTAGGAAAGGAATGATCACTTTTGAAGAATTTCAACGTCAAGTAAGTCAGGCGGAAACGCGGAATACAGACTGGTTTGGTGAGCTTTATCGTCCTGCTGTTAATACAGCCCACAACGTTAATCTTTCAGGAGGAACGGATAGTTTACGTTATTATTTTTCAGTAGGTTACAATGATAATAAGGGAACTGAAAAAGGAGTAGACCTTAATAGGATTACAGCTCGTAGTAATATAGACCTGAATCTTCGTAAGAATTTGCTGATATCCGTCAGTATGAGTGGTTCTATCCAAGAAGGAAAGTATAACCATTCTTCTATTAATCTTTTTAATACTGCCTATTACAATTCGCGTACTACGCCTTTTCGTAATGAGGATGGATCGTTGTTTTATGTTGATACCCGTTTAATGGAGCAGTCTGGCATTATCAATAAAGGTAAATATAATGTGATGCACGAGATGAATAACTCCCAAAAATCGGTGGATAATAAAGATTTGAATATCAGCGCACAATTGAATTGGGATATTTTTCGTGGTGTCAAGTTAAGGGCTTTTGCTTCGACAAGAAATACGACGAATCTTCAAGACGAATGGATTGCTGAAAACACAAATTTCATAGCTAATCTACGTACCTACGACGGCGTGGAGGATAAAATTGATGCATGGGTAAAGCAGTATGCAACTGTTCCGTTTGGTGGCGTATATTCTGCCGCTATGACACAGCAGAGTGCGAGTAGAGGGCAGTTACAGCTGAATTATACTAAAACCATAGCGCGACATGTCTTCAATGCTAATGTTGGGTATGAGTTGAATTCTATCAAGTATAAGGGATCCAGCGGTTGGGCTTCACCGGGCTATAGCCATGAGTACGGACGTAGTTTTATTCCGCTAAAGAATATTGTATATGCAACTGGTACCAATGAGATCGTGGGGTATGAATATGCTAATGCATTAAAGTGGATGACAGGGCAGGGGGGATATAGTATTTATCCAACCATTACGGATAGACTTAGTAATTCTGTTTCAGCTTTTTTAATTTTTAATTATTCTTACGACAATCGTTACATATTTAATTTTAATATGCGTAGTGATGGATCTAATAGTTTCGGGCAGTACGAAAGATATAAGTTCAAACCTACGTGGTCAGTATCTGGACGTTGGAATATCCACCAAGAGAAATTTTTCAATCTTGGTGACGCAGCAGATGAGTTAGCTTTGCGTGTTTCCTATGGGTTTCGGGGTAATCCTCCTTCGGCAACACCTTATATGGTATTGAGAAATTATCAGTATGATGCTGATTTTGGCGAAATGAGATCCAATATGGCCTCCTTCCCGAATGCTAGTCTAACTTGGGAAAAAACATCGACACTAAATATCGGTTTAAATCATTCCTGGTTGGAAGGACGCTTGAGTGGAGCGTTTGATTTTGCATATTCACACGGTTCGGACCTATTGCTGTCGAGACCTGTTTCCTTGGTCAATGGTCGCGCGACGCAGTTGTATAATGGTGGGGAGAAAAAAGATTACAGTTACGAAGCATCACTGCGTGGTGTTATCCTGAAGACGAAGAAATGGGGAGTTTCATTTGGTGGAAATGCAACCATGACCAGAGAAAAGGTGTTGGCTGGATATGAAGCGGAGTCGGCTGCCTTGAATGTCAATAACTATTTGGGAGGCAGCATTTATTTGACAGGCTTCCCGGTTGATGCATTTTATGCATATCAGTTTGATGGACTAGACAATAGTGGTCTGCCTAAATATAAAAACCTGGAGAAACGCTCGGAAACAATAGCCGGCTATTTTAATGAGGTTTTGAGTTATATGGGCCGCAGATCCCCACAGGTATATGGTGGCTTCAATACCGAAGTACGTTATAGTAGACTGACACTTCGTGCAGGCTTCTCTTACAAATTTGGTCATAAAGTGCGTTTGTTACCACTTTATAACGGTTCACAGAATATGCCAATGCCTGAGGAGAATATGAGTGCCGAATTTAACGATCGCTGGCGGAACCCTGGTGATGAGGCATGGGCTACGATACCTGGACTAAGTAATAATCGCCTGGTGATTAATAGTACCGGAAATAATGCACATTATACTGTTCAATATAGCAGCATTATTCCTCCGGGATCTAATGGCTACAATTTGTACGACCTAAGCGACCAACGTGTCGTAAGTGGTAATCATATACGTTGGCAGTCATTAAGTCTGAACTATAACCTTAACGATCGATTTACAAAACGTATAGGGCTGAGATCTACCAATGTAGGGTTTTCTGCTAATAGTTTGGGGGTATGGACCTTTGACCGCAGGTTAAAAGGGCAAGATCCTGAGCAGGTTACGGGCATAGGTATGCCGGCATTACCGACATATTCCTTTAGCTTAAGTTTCTCACTTTAACCTTTAGAATCATGAAAAAGATATTTATATATATATTGACTTTAAACTTATTCACAGGATGTTCCGGTTTTTTGGATGAAGTGGATAAAGATCAACTGATACCTACGAAGACGGAGCATTTTAGTTCGGTCTTGCTAAATGAGTTTAGTAAAGAGGTGGCTCGCTTTGGCGCTGTAGACTATATGGCAGACAATATAGTGGAGTACATCTATTCTTCAGAAAATACCCGAAGACCTTATAAGCCGATATATAGTTGGCAAAAGGAAATCGAATTGGATGAGAACGGCGTTCGTGCTACCAATAATAATAAAGCCTGGGAAGATATGTACAAGGATGTTGGTATTGCCAATTACGTAATAGAACTTGTGGAAGAGGCAGAAGGTGCTCAGTCTGAACGTGATTTTATAAAAGGTGAGGCTTATTTTGTACGTGCCTGGAGCTTTTTTAATTTGACCAATCTATATGCCAAGCCGTATTCTAAGGAAAATGCGAATGTCGAATTAGGTATTCCGTTGCGCATAGATAATGGCCTGGAACAGACTTATGATCGTGCAACCTTAAAGGAAAGTTACGAACAGATAATAGCCGATCTTCAAATGGCGCAGGATTTTTTGATGAAGAGTGGTATCACAAAGACTAAATATCATCCTACCGTGGATGCCTGTAATCTATTGTTTTCCAGAATATACTTGTATATGAATGATTGGGAAAATGCAGACGCCTATGCTTCAAAAGTTATCGCAAACAATCCTTTGTCAATGATGGTAGAAAGTGGCCCTTATGTTACGGAAGATCGTACAGACATATTGTATAGTTCAGGATTATTAGCACCGTCTATATCGGAGTCAGCTTTTGATGCGGGCTGGCAAGTGAATCCAGCTTTTATCAGGCTCTTCGATAAGACGAATGATTTACGTTTTAATGCTTTTTTTACCCGCATGGACAAAAAGATTGGCGAAGTTTATTACCCCCAAAAGCAAGGTTTATTTACGAAATTAGGTTTTGTAAACCTGCGGGTAGCGGAAGCCTATTTGAATCGTGCTGAGGCTCGCTATCATTTAGGAGGTGATGCTATGGCTGATTTAAATGCGTTAGTTGCTAAACGATATCGCGCACCTAGCGCGGTGCAAATCCCCGCTAGCGGACCTTCTCTGTTGGATTTTATTCTATTGGAGCGCCGTAAAGAACTTTGCTTTGAGGATCACCACCGCTGGTTTGACTTACGTCGTATGAAAAATAGACCAGCTATTGAGCACCGGTATACATTGACCGACGATGCGGGTAATAAGGTAGGTACAGAAAAATATGTGCTGTTGAGTAATGATCCCAACTACACGCTTCCTATCCCATTAAAGGAAAGAGATAATAATCCTTTGATACGAAACAATGAGCGCTATGAGAAATTGCCTGAAACGACAATTGATGATAATATTTAAAGATATGATGATGAAAAATATTGGATTATTATTTCTGCTTACTTTGTTGATACTATCGTGTAGCAAAGAAGAAAAGCTCCAACCGTCTTACAGTGAATCGGATAGATTAGCCGCACAGCTTGATCTTTCTAAACCATTGGTAAAGGAATATAAGGAAAAATACGGTGTAAACATATTATTGAACTTTAGTGACACTTTAGATTTCAAGTTTGGCATGTGGAAGAGTAGTACCCGCGACTTGTGGGCTAATTTTAACATAAGTCATATTGCAGCCGATGAGGCCGATGCTAATTTAGCTTTATTCGATGAATTGGTATTACAGTCGTTTAAGGATGAAATTACTACGCCAGCAAAGTTGGGTGCGAAGACCTACACATCGACTTTCAAGCGCGACTATTTTCCACATAAACTTCTGTTGGCCGACACGGTAACAACAGACGGTAATAAAAACAGTCCTGATCTTATTCTTGCAGAAGCAGAGGTGATGGCTGTTTCCGAAGATACTTGGTATGCGCTGTATAATGGTTATGAACAGTTGTTTGCCGTTAGTAAGCCGCAATACGATAGGTTGTCCACTACGAATAAAAGTAATGTTAGAAAACGTATGCTATTCGGTTTTTTAGTGAATATGATTCATGAGAACAATCTCTATAATGCTATTCCTGGAGAATTTTATGAACCTGCGGTAAGCCTTTACAATACAGATATCAATGCTTTGGCTGTGGCTGAAAAAGCACCTACGCATCCTTCGGATACGAGTGTAATTAACGCACAATGGTATATTGATAAGGGGATGGTACTTTCAAAACGGTCTCCTAGTGTAACGAGTTCAAGTTTTGCCTATAGATTAAACAAAGGAAGTTCTTTGTACTTTCCTTCCAAAATGGTAGATGTGCGCAACTTCTTAAACGTCATTATTTGTGAGAGTGCTACTAACAGTACCGGGCCAATACGCGGGTATTACTTAAAATCCCCATTGTTCAAAAAGAGGATGAAAATTATGATCGAGACCTTATACAGTTGGGGAATTGATGTATTTCAGATTAATCCAGTTATGGAAGAATTTTATAATTAATCGTTATGAAAAAGTTAAAATATTTAAGTCTATTCTTGCTTATGGCAGTCCTAATAGGCTCCTGCCGGAAAGAACCTCAATTTCCAGATCCTGGATTAGATGCAACTAAGGATGTCCGCGATACCGTGCGCAGAGACACGATAGACACATATCCTTTGTCTATGCATATTAAGGCACCCAATGGTGTCGCTCAGATACAAGTATTGGATGGTACTAGCTATGAACCGATTGCCTCATTCGACAATGAGTACAGGGGCCAGAAGGACTTTACATTTATCTATGATGCAGATTTAAAGTCAATCAACCGGGATACCACACTACATTTCATCGTCAAAGTAATAGACCAGAATCTCCGATCGTATAATAAGGGATTCTCATTGACAGTACTGGATTTTTCTAAACCTATCATCACGGTGGGAGGTATTTCAGGTGATGGCCGTATCTCTTTGACCAATAACTATATCATGTTTAAGGCGCGATTTGCTACAGGTATGAATACGGTAAAAAGTTATACGTTGAGTCTTGATGGAACAGTGTTTGATACACACACGTATGACCTACCTGCATCTGTCGTGGTACATAAGAAGGGGTATGTGTTGGAAGAAATGACGGTCAAAAATAAGGATTATACGCTGCGTGTAGAGCTGGAAGATAGTAAAGGCACCAAGGCTTACAAAGATATCATATTACGAATGGTAGATCTAGATAAACCTTACCGCGTGAAAATGAATTCGTATACCTCGAATTCACCTCAATTGACGCGTGAACTCAACTTTGTATATAATAGCTTAAATCCTGATCGTTTGGACGCCATAGACGGTGTGATGCATTATTACAACATCAACGGTGTATTGACTAGTAAGGAGAACTTCAGATATGATTTTAAGTATAACAATTTTGGGAAAGTATACGAGTTTAGTATGACTTGGAAAAACCCGGGTGCAGCACGAACTAATTTTAAATATGCATTGACTTATGATGCGCAGGGCAAATTATTGTCTTGGGCTGGCGGGCAGCTGAATCAAGAAAAAAGTTGGACCGTCACGGATTGGATAGATGGTGATCGCTTATTAGGTTTTCAAAGGGAGACCTCCGTTAATAAGTGGTTATGGTCTTACGAAGATGGTCTCTTTGCAGAATATGATCTTTCTGCATCCAGTGAGAGTAATCGGGTCAAAGCCGCTGGTGTTACCACTTGGGCTATTCCTACATTTTTGGAGGGTTTGCCACCGATTGAGTTTTACAATCCTGCCTTCAATTCGGATATACTTGAACTATTGATGTACAAAAATGGATTCGAACGACTTGTAAAAGGTACAACAGAAACTTCAATTTACGTATATACTTCGGATGAGAAAGGGAGACTGCAGAGTATGCGAAGAAGAACTAGCGTAACTGCTCCTGCAGGAAGAGAGTATATCTTTGAATACCGTAATTAATAACATACAAGAATCTCGTAGCTGATCAATATCGGCTACGGGATTTTTTTTCTTAATGAACCACCAAATAAAGAACTATAAATAATTATATGAAGTCAATATGTATAAGCGTTTTTTTGCTTTTATTAAATTTTGCGGCAACCTATGCCCAAGGGATTAAGTTTGACAAAATAAGTTTTGAAGAAGCAACAGAGCGCGCTAAAAAGGAAGGTAAAATAGTTTTTATAGATTTCTATACAGACTGGTGTGTACCCTGTAAGGTGTTAGATAAAGAAGTGTTCAGCCAGACTTTGGTTGGTGATTTCTTTAATGACAAATTTGTGTCCATAAAAATGGATGCAGAGAAAGAAGGAAAAGAATATGCACAAAGATTTAAAGTAGCGGCCTATCCAACAATGACTTTTACAAACGGTCAGGGGGAGTTGGTGAATAAGGTTGTAGGTTCTATCAAAGCAGAAAAATTATTGGATGAGGCACAGAAGTCTCTGGATATGCAAAATGATCCAAATAGTTATTTCAATCTGAAGAAGCAGTACGAAACAAAAAAGAACGATCCTGTCTTTCTACAAAATTATATCGCTAAAATGATCAGTTTTTCGGAGAGTCCAAGGGTTCAGATTGAGGATTTTCTTAAAAACCAACGGCATATAAAGGAAAAATCGGCCGATATGATGGAGTTTTTCTTAGCCTATTATAATCATATGACATGTGGTGGTGAAGCGGAAAGAATTTTAAATCAAAACTATGAGGAGTATATAGATATAGCTACTCGAAAAGAAGAACGTACTTTGAAATCTATGCCTGATCGCTTAATTCAGAATACCTATCGCGTGGCAGTAGCTAATCAAGATCCAAAATTGTTTGAAGTCTTTTTGGATAGATGGGTTAAAATGCCTGAGAAGCCCTACTATTCTGACTATAATGCTTATAAGTTAGAATTAATAGCTTTAAAAAAGGAGGATGGTCTTTATAAAAAAGAAGCCGTTAAATATTTAGATAGTTTGACTACACATAAATCAATCGCTGAAATAAAGCTTAAAGATTCTATCCGATACGCTGATTATGTAAAGGCTAATCCAGTTAGTGTTGGGTTTTATGCGGAAGCAAGCCGTTTGGCGCAGAAGGATTTGGACGCAGGAATATTGGTGCGTAATATGAATAAAGCCTTGGAAAAGTATGTTACTTTAATTACTAAAAAAGGCGAATTTAAAAACGTTGAGAAGTGGGCTAAATATGGTTTACAGTTGGTTCCTACAGATATTGCATTGACGAATTTTGCAGTGGAAGCATTGGTCAGACAAAATAAGAAAAAGGAGGCGATTCAGGTAAAAGAAAAACTTATAAAAGCCATGAATCCGAAGGATAAGGGGTATAATGATCAAGTGGTTGAATTAGAGAATCTTAAAAACAGTTAATGCTATGAAAAAGTTATGTATAATACTAGGGGTTCTATGCTGTTCATTGTCGGCTTTGGCTCAAGGTATAAATTTTGAGAAAGGAAATTTTGCTGAGGCTTTGGCTAAGGCATCTCGTGAAAATAAGATGTTGTTCGTCGATGCGTATGCCGTGTGGTGTGCGCCCTGTAAAAAAATGGACGCTACGGTGTTTAAAGATCCTGAAGTAGGAGCTTATTTTGATAAACATATTGTCGCCTTTAAGATGGACGTAGAACGTGGTGAAGGGATAGAACTTAAACGTAAATACGCTATTGAAGGCCTGCCGGGCTATGTTTTTTTAGATGGCGATGGAAATGTCGTATTTCGTGATCAAAGTGCCAAGCCTACAGCTGCGTTTATGGCAGTAGTAAAAAAGGCGTACCAGTCTATGTTAGATCCGAATAGTATCGGTAGATTGGCGGCTCGCTATGAAAAAGAAAAGACTAATGAGGATTTTTTAAGCTTATACCTGGATAAATTAAAGGAGAGTAAATCTAAAGGATACACGGATGTATTGGAGCAATATCTGCTTATTCAGAAAGGTGTAGCTGAGGAAAGTGCTGCAATGGCAAAATTAATTGATGACCATTGGACTGCGGTTATTTATGGCGGAAAGGCTGACGACATAATTATGAAGAATCTAAAATCAGATGCTTGGCAATCGTATGTACGTAAAGATGTGCGTGAACGATTCCAAGAGGCGAACAAGACGATGGCCGAAAATACTTCTGATTATGCTATTTTAAAACAAGATACTACTTATATCGACTTGGCTTTGCAGCGTGCAAAACAGGGGGGAATGAATGTCTCAGAGAATCAACGTAATTCCTTGTTAATGCACTATTATAAAAGTACATACATGGGGCCTTCATTTTTGAGGTTATTAGAGCCTGAGATAAACGCAATAGTAGAAAATATGGATATCGATGCGCTGTATAGATCTCACTTGTCCACCGTAAAAAAATATGAGAATGAGCCAAACACGCGTTTTCGTAGTAATGCGATGATACATTCTGATAAGTTGAAATTTATGATCAAAGATTATAGCCTGTTTGCTTCATCCGAACGTGAAGCTCAGAATGTAGTAAAATGGTCAAAGATGGTGTTTGAGCTGACGCAAGATTCTACGGATGCATTGAGTTTTTATGCAAATGCAGAATATATGTTTGGTGATCGCAATAAAGGTATCCGATTGAAGGAGGAAGTGTTAAAGAATATGAAAGGTTCTAATCCAGCTGTATCAGCTGACTTGGAATTGATGCGTAAAGGAGAGGATATTAGTTTATAATGAGAAATTTGTTGTTAGTTATTCTAGTAGCTATTTGTGGGACTTCTACTGGATATGCGCAAGGCGATTTTGCTGCCCGCAAGGATGCGACACAAGGTAAGTTAGCGAATGGAATACAATATTATACATTGTCGACTCCTTGGATAAAGGGAAAGATGGCGATTGGTATGATCGTTAAAACGGGGTCTTTATATGAGACGCAAGACGAGGTAGGTATTGCCCATTTTTTGGAACATTTGGTTTCTACTTCGGTACCCGGATTTGATCGCCGTAAGTCATTGGATTTGGTATATGACGGTGGGCTTAATCTGTTTCAAGACTGGCAGGCGTTTACATCTGAAGTGCGGACTATTTATAATTACACGTATTCAAAGGAGAATAAAGATACCGAAGATAAGTTGATTCAGTATATTCGAGGGGTTTTAGGGCATATGCAATTCACGCAGCGTGAAGTCGATATTGAAAGGCCGGCTATTTTGGCGGAGACTAAAACATCCTATTCCAGCGGGGGGCTTTCCAATTTGCGTGGTGGTTATTTTGAGAAACATACTATCTTAGGAGATTCGGCCCAGATTGCTGCAATAACACCGCAAAAGGTAGAAAATTTTTACCGTAAGTGGTATCGTCCTGAAAATATTGCATTGGTATTGATTGGTGATGCTGGTGCGATGGAGTTAGAACAAAAGCTGAAAAGTGCTTTCTCTGATGCCAAATGTGTTGTTGACTCGGCATTGCCACAAGCCTTCTTGCCGGTACACGAGGATAACGTTGCTTTGTTTAGTCCTTCGGAGGTAGAGGTCGATAAGCGTAAAGGATTTATGGGAAGATTGATTTATCGTTTTCCATTGATCGACCTGACACAACGTAAAGAGTTGCGAAAAGCAATAGCTGTGGAGTTAATTACGGATATCTTCAAAGGGATGTTGGAAGGCTATAAAACGGGTATGGAGGTCACTGCCGCTATTCCGTCAAATATGCCAACCGCTTCGGTACTCAATGTGAAATTTAATTTTCAGGACACGAGTGCGTTTCAAAATAGGTTAAAAGAAATAGGTGGTGCAATTTCGCATTTGCGGTATGGCGATGTTGATGTAGATTTTTTACAATCGCTATGGAAGTCTCGCTCTTCAGTCTATAAATATAAGGTAAAACTGTCCGACTCACACAGTCCTAGTGTAATATTGAATAGTATATATTCTAATTTTACGGCAAACCTGCCCATAGCAGATCCAACGGTTTTTGCGCAGGCATTGGACGAAGCAGCTGCGCAGCTTACTCCGGAAGATATCAGGGCTGCTGCAGAGATAGTATTCACGAATTCTAGGGCTTTTTTAGCAGGCTTGCCAGATTATGGTAAAGGATTTGAAGTACGCATGGTTAATTTGCTCGACGAATCTTCGAATCAGCCAGATGTCCGCATCGCTTATCAATTGCCAACGGCTCGTCATCGCATGGGATCTAAATCTTCGGGTGAAGTTAAAGCTTTGCTTCAAAGTGATCGTCCTCGGTACAAAAAATCTATGCTCCAACATCAAACTCTTCTTCCTAATGGGATGCAACTGTATCGTTTGAAAAATGGTATGGAAATTATCTGGAATAAGTCGGACCGACGTAATTCTATTTCTTTAGAAACAGACGCTGGTACGGTCCTATTGAAAAAGGAAGAACAACCATTTGCGAGTCAATTTAAAGAGATTCGTGATCCTGTTTTTGCCAACAAGTCTTTGTCAGAGCTTGATGCACTGAAAAGGGCTTGGGGTAGTCCTAGTTTGACACTGAAGTATCAAGGGTATAAATCAGGGGTAGAAACTACTTTTACAGCAGATAACTTTGAATTTGTGATCCAGTATCTAGCCAACTTATACAAGGGCTTTGCAATAGATGAGAAGACCTTTTCTAAGGAATTGGAAAAATTTAATAAGTCTAAAGAGGGAGCAAAAGGGGCTAATTCTGTTGTAATGGATAAAAACGAACTAGAGATTAAACTAAATAGTTTGCTTATTCCTGGCCAAACACGCCTCTTCATTCAAGGGGATATCGATATCGAACAAGTGATTGCTTATTTATCGGAGATTCCGGTAAAAGATAAATTGCGTTTTGTAGGCGTAACTGCAGATGATCAAGCAGAAGACACGATAGAACTCGCTGAAGCTCCGAAAGGACGTACTTATTTGGTTAATCGTATGACCAAAGATAATGTACAGGCCATTACGTTAAAACGCTATATCTTACAAGGTATGGTGGAAGAGTATATGAGTCGTAATATGTTACTACACCTGAGAAATGAGAAAGGGTTGATTTATGCATGGGGAACTACACCATCATTTGGTGTGCATCCTTCGCCACATGTATCGTTAAGTCTCCGCTTTCGTGTTATTCCTGAATTATTGGATACGGCATTGGTTGAATTCAATATGCTATGTGAAAAAGTGGCAAGAGAGGGGATTGATCAATCTAGTCTCAAGGGGTTGAAGCGTAGAGAATGGAACAGGTATGTCGATTATTATAATGATCCTGATCAGGTGATGTTGTTCGTATCAAATCAGCTTAAATGGACAGGTAAGGTCTGGAAGGAAAAGGAATTCAAAAATATAATTGAATCTATTACGTTAAATGAAGTAAACGCTTATATCAAGAGGTATATGGCCTTACCATCACATATTAAAACATATTAGTAATATATAATGGACTATTATTGGTTACTAAGAAAAACAAATATACAGTTATAAAACTATGAAAAATATACTATTATTAATAATGCTTCTGTTATCCTCGGTTGCTTCCAAAGCGCAAGGAATTGTCTTTAAAGATAACCAAAAATGGGATGAGGTGCTGGCTATCGCAGATAAGGAAAATAAACTGATTTTTATAGATTGCTATACAGAATGGTGTGGTCCTTGTAAAGGGTTGGAACGAAATATATTTCCACAGAAGGAAATGGGAGACTTTTATAATGAACACTTCATCAACGTGAAGTATGATATGGAAAAGGAGAATGGACTTGAATTGGACGCATTCTTCCCGGAACAAATCAAAAGGTATCCTACGTTATTGTATGTGGATCCCAAAAGTAAGCGTATCGTGCATAAGCTGATCGGTACCCGGAGTGTGGACGAGTTTGTTCAAGAAGCTAAAAAAGCTATTAAAGGGGTAGGTATAGTCACACAAAAAATAAAATATGAAGATGGAAATAGAGAGCTGCCATTTTTGACAGAATATGTTAAATCGCTTAACAATATCCTTGATAAAGAGGGGGTAGTAAAGGTAATAGATGATTACTTGACGGTAAATGGTTATGATCAGTTATTGCAAGAACCTGTTTGGGCTATGGTTGCTCCTTATATGTATGACTATGAATCCAAATATTTAAGATATGTGCTGGATAACAAGAGTAAATTTAGTCGTTTGAAATTTGTAGATCAGAATAATTTAGATGGACAATTGACGAATACTATAGGTTTGACCATTAGTAGAATGATACAGCTTCCTACGGATCTAACAACAATGGAGACAACGTTTGATGCACAAGAGGATACTTTTAATAAACTGAAAAAGGATATCAATCTGTTTTCAAGAAATCAAATTTTTCAGGAGTTCTCCTCTAAGCTCTATATTTATGAACAGTTGATGAATAGGAATTGGGAGGAGGCTTATAATGCTGTAACGTATGCGCAGAAGTTTGGTTTTAAATATACAGACAGGTTGAAGTTGGCTATGTCTAACTATATTATTCAAGAATCCAAAGATAAAAAAATGTTGGTTAGAATCTTGGGCGATTTAGAACTTGCACAACAGAATGGGCAGAAGCAGTTTACTAGTTTCAACTATTACCCGTATATGCGCCGTGCAGCTGAAAAATTAGGGCGACATAAAGTTGCAAAAGATTTTAATAACAAAGCTAAAGAAATACAAAGCAAAAAATCTTCAGCAAAGAAATAATTAAATCTTCTTCGATTAAATATTCTTATTTAGTTAAATAATGAAATTCTATTTTACATTATTCATAGCTATGTATATAGCTATGAATAATTATGCTCTAGCGCAAAATAAACAGGCTCTTAATTGGGATAATATTTCGTCATTGGTGCACGTGCGTACTGAGAAGACTGATTTTTCTGCAGATGGGCAGTGGTTTTCTTCGGTAATGGGACCTCTTAAGGGGAATCTCAAGCTTATCCTTCAACATACTTCAGATACCACCAAATATGTATATAATCTAGGTGGATATTATTCAGATTTAAAATTTTCTCCATCATCGGACTATGTTGGCTTTTATACTTTTCCGGATTTTAAGACTATGGAAAGCAATTCTAAAGCTAAGAAACCTAGTTATCCAAGATTATGGTTAATCAACTTGAAGGATTCTGCTAAAGTGTATTATGATTTAGTGTCAAATTTTGAATTTTCGAGCAATCCCAATAATCCGTGGGTGGCGATAAAAATAGTGGATGCTAATAAAAATACGAAAGTAGCAGGTGGGGGTAAGGGTAGTGACTTAATTCTCTATAATACAAAAACTAAGAAGCAGTATGCTATTGGTAATGTATCTACTTATTCATTTAGCGCTAAAGGCGATGTCATAGCTTATACAATAGATGCCAATGGTGCACAAGGTAACGGTTTGTATCTGATGCAATTGAATAATGGTGTAACTCATTCACTGGATGTAGGACGAGCGGAGTATTCTCATTTGAAATGGTCTGACGATGGGAGGGCATTGACGGGCATGAAGACGACCAAAGTCAAAAATATTGGAACTCAACATGACATTATTCTCGTACGTAATAATAAAGAATCGTTGTGGGAAGTTAGTGTATTGGTTAATATCGCTAAAGAATTAGGAAAGGGCAAGGCTATATCTCCGCATTTTATACCGTATCTTTCAAAAGATAAAAGATTTCTATTTTTTGGATGTATACCAAAAGCTTCTAGCAAGTCCACAGATAACATAGCGGCAAAGTCAACTGCTGCTGGAGCACAACCGCCAACCGCCCCTGCTGCTGCTGATGTGTCGAATGTTGTGATTTGGAATTGGCAAGATACCATTTTACAGTCACAACGTAAAGTGATGTTTGCAAAGGGGGATAAGAGATCTATATTGTATCGATATGATACCAATACCGCTAAATTGTCCGCAATAGGGGATACTACATTCAAGACTATATATTTGTCTCCCAATCAACAATTTGCTGTTGAGGTGGATAAGGGGCCGTATGATTATGAAGCTAGCATGTCTGGACAGTCTTATGCAGATATTTCTGTAATTGACTTGATAGGGGGTAAAACCCATCTTTTGAAACATAAGTATTATTTGACAGGGAGTGTTGGTATTAAGATTTCTCCTGTAGGATCTCATTTGGTTTATTATGAAAATGGTGATTATTTTTCTTATGATGTCAAAACTAAACATACGATTAATTTAACTTCAGCATTGTCTACTACTTTCGTAGATAACTCGCGTGATCATAACGTTCAGTCTCCACCTACGCCATTTATAGGTTGGTCGGCTGATGGTAGATTTGTTTTTATCAGGGATAATTATGACCTGTGGAAAGTTAATGTTAGTAATAGTAAAAGCCAAAGAATAACACCGAATTTTGAGGAAAGCAAGCTTAAAGTAGCGAGTTGGGAAAGTATTTATGTAGAAGATGTGGGTATTGATTTGTCAAAAGACCAATATTTTCTAGTGCGTGATGAAAGATCTAAAAAGAGCGGTGTGGCATTGTTACCTTCTGGTAGTGAGAAGCTCGAACTACTTTTTATGGATGATGCTAAGTACGGTAGTTTGAGGAAGTCAAAATTAACCAACCGTTATTTCCTGACGCGAGAAACCTCTACTGATCCACGGGATGTATATACCAGTGCTGATAGACGGTTGTCCGGATTAAAACGACTAACGCAAAATATACCCAATAGAAATAAGTTTGCATGGTCTGCGGGTGTTCGATTGATTGACTATGTGAGTGATCACGGAGATACACTTCAAGCTGCTTTGTTTTTGCCGGCTGGGTATAAAGAAGGACAATCGTATCCTACTATTACGTATATATATGAGCGTCTTTCTGATGGTATGAATGAATTCGCATTGCCTTATTATCCGGGTGGTGGATTTAATAGTTCTGTTTATACGAGTCAGGGGTATGCGGTACTGATGCCTGATATTAAATATCGTCTTGATGATCCCGGGAATTCGGCTGTGGCTTGTGTAGTACCAGCGGTGAAATCTGCAATAGCAACTGGAATTGTAGATGCTGATAATGTTGGATTACAAGGCCACTCTTGGGGTGGGTATCAAACTGCTTTTTTGATAACGCAGAGTAACCTTTTTAAAGCGGCATCTGCGGGAGCTCCTGTTACTAACCTTATTTCTATGTATAATTTGATTTATTGGAATACGGGAGGAAGTAATCAAGCTATTTTTGAAGCTAATCAAGCTAGACTAACTAAGCCTTATTGGCAGATGATGGACCCGTATTATAATAACTCGCCTGTATTTCATCTTGAAAAGATTAATACGCCATTGTTGCTGATGCATAATGATAAAGATGGTGCTGTTGATTATACCCAGGGTATTGAGCTTTATCAGGGGTTGAGGAAATTGAAAAAACCATCTGTCTTGCTCTCTTATCCTGGAGAAAATCATAATTTGGCTAAAGAAGTAAACCGAAAAGACTATGCCGAGCGTATGTTACAGTATTTTGATTATTTTCTGAAAGGAAAGCGTGCGCCTACATGGTGGAGTAAGGGATTGGAGGATTAGAAGACCATAGGTTAGGCTCTTTAACAATCTTTTTAACCTATCAGCAATAGTTTGGGTAGATCTACTATTTCATAACAATGCAATGGTTGATTTATCCAAACTATGCAATGAGTAGATGAAGACTTATCATGCTTGGTGATTTTTTATTTTTTACCTAATATTGCACTGATATGTATTCTTTTCCTAACCAAGAGAGCGCAGATTGTCTTGATACAGAGCTAGCGCGTAGGCTTTTTAAAGCGGATCATAGTGCCTATACTGCTATATATAATAAGTATAGTAAAGGCTTATATATTTTCGCCTTACGAAGACTAGGAGACGCTGAGGAATCCCAAGACATCATCCACGACGTTTTTTTATCGCTTTGGAATCGTAAGGAACAGGTAGATCTTACCGATAATTTATCCGGATATTTATTTCGTGCCGTCCGAAACAAAATAATAACCGCAATAGCTAAGCGAAAAGTAACGGAAGATTTTGTAAGCAGTTTTAATCAGTTTGTTGAAGAAAAAGTATATGATGCGGACCACATACTCCGTTACAAAGAACTCGCAGATATTATTCAAGAGGAAATAGATAAGCTCCCCAACAAGATGCGGATGGTTTTTGAACTTAGCAGGAAAGCTGAGCTCTCCCGGAAAGAAATAGCTATTCAACTGGGGCTATCTGAACAGACTGTAAAAAGTCACTTGCATCATGCTTTATCCATATTAAAGAAAAAGCTCGGATTGACCGCCCATATTATGATAGCATTTTTCTACATTGAAAAAATTTTCAAAAACTTTTAACCCCTACACCCCCTTTTCGAGATTGTATTCATGTTAAGCAGTGTAAGCCTATACAATGATGAACCGAAAAGAATTTGAAAAGTTACTGCAGCGATACCAAGACCAGCAATGTTCTGCCGATGAACAAAAGCTTGTAGAAGATTGGTTGACCTTTGGCAGTTTTCCTGAATTAGCGCGAAGTACCGAGCAAATAGAAGCAGATTTAAAAAGCATTAGTCGACGGTTGCCTATAAAACCTAAGATTAGTTCGATTAAGCGGTGGTCACTTATTGCCGCAGTCGCAGCAGTAGCCGTTTTGATCGGTTTTGTGATGACTCCGTATTTTGTCAATGACGAATCTCTATCTATGAAAGAAGCTGAAATTGGTGCGGGCAGCAATAAAGCAACGTTAAGGCTCAGCAGTGGGGAGCGAATAACACTTCGTGATCCTCAATCTGAAATAAAATGGGACGCATTGATACCTTCGTATTCGGATGGAACGGAGGTTTTGGAAGACGAGTCTATCTTAGAAATTAATAAAACCCAAGTCTTGGAAACGCCAAGAGGGGGGCAGTATAAAATGACACTGCAAGATGGCACAGAAGTATGGCTAAATGCCGCTTCGTCCTTGTCTTTTCCTGCTAGTTTTGAAGGACTTAGTGAGCGTAGGGTGTTTCTGGATGGCGAGGCCTATTTCGAAGTCAAAAAAGATGAACATAAAAGATTTATTGTAGCCACACGGGGACAGGAGGTTGAAGTTCACGGCACTAAATTCAACATTAAAAGCTATAAATCTTCAGTAGAAGAGCGAACCACTTTACTAGAAGGAGCTGTATCTGTCAACATCCCACACTCGGATGCGACATATCGATTGAAACCTGGGCAAGAAGCAATTATTCTTCATGATGGCGTACGGGTGAAGGATGGGAATACAAAAGGTGCAGCAGCTTGGAAAGATGGTTTGATCGTATTTCAAAACGAATTGTTAGTGAATGTGTTGGAAGATATTTCCAGGTGGTACGATATTCAAATAATTTACGAAGATGATATTTCTGATATTGCTCTTTACGGTAGATTGAGTAGAAATAAACCTCTATTGTCTGCAATAAAAGCGTTGGAACTTTCGGCCAAAGTACATCTACGCTTAAAAGACAGAAATCTTTACGTATCGAGACCGAAAAACACGAAGTACTAGCAAGCTATAATAAGTAATTAATAACTAACCAATAATTTTATGAAACACTATTATGCATCTCGAAAGAGGTGGCTTTATTTTGTTTGGACATTAGCTTTGATTGTAGCCTCAAAATTAGAGCTCCAAGCGCAAAATCTATTAAATATTCAGATGCGGGAAGCCCCGGTAGAGCTTATTTTGTCAAAGATAAGCGAACAGTCAAATTACGACTTTACAATTAACACGCAGTTGCTGAAGACTCTTCCTAAAAGAAATGTCAATATCAAGAATATGACGTTAGAGCAGGCTTTGGAATACTGTTTGAAAGATCTTCCCCTTGATTATGTCATTTCGGATAAGACCGTTATCATAAAAGAAAAGATAAAACGAGATAGCCCTACAAGTTATCGGCCCAACACGTATTCGATAACTGGAATTGTGAAAAATGAAAAAGGGAACAATTTAGCCGATGTGACAGTAAGGGTGAAAAATAATTCCTCTCGTGTGCTTACTAAAGCTAATGGATCGTTTGAAATAGTACTTCCTTCTAATGAGAAAGCCTTGATTTTTAATTGTATAGGTTATGAACCTTTAGAAGTAGAAGTAAGCAACTCCAATAAGGTATTAAGCATTACGATGAAAGAAATCCAAAATGAGATAGATGAGGTCGCGGTTACGGTTAACACGGGGTACTTTGAGAAATCTAAACAGACATTTACAGGGGCAGCTTCCTCCTTTTCAGGTGCAGAACTAAGAGCTGTTTCCAATCAGAATGTGCTAACTATGTTAAACATACTAGATCCTTCTTTTAAACTAATCGAGAATAACCAAATGGGGTCAAATCCCAATGAGATGCCTGATTTTCAAATCAGAGGATCAAGCAGTATAGCTAGCAATCTCGAAGAAAATTTTAAAGGGAAGCCTAATTTGCCCACTTTTATGTTGGATGGATTCGAAGTTAGTATCGAAAAAATATATGATCTGGATCCGCAACGTATCAGTGGAGTTACTATTCTGAAAGATGCTGCTGCTCTTGCAATATATGGCTCTCGAGGTGCCAATGGTGTGGTTGTCATTTCAACTTACCCGCCAAAAAGTGGGAAGATAAAAATAAACTACTCTGGGAGTGTGGATCTTGACTTTGCAGATTTATCGGGGTATAACCTGTTGAATGCGCGTGAGAAATTAGACTATGAGGTATTAGCCGGTATTTATAATCCCAATCCTTACATTTATATTGGCGAGCGGCATAGAGAGCTTTACAATGAACGGTTAAAAATGGTTCAGCAGGGGATAAATACAGATTGGATAAAAAAACCGGTCAAATCCCTTGGTATAAATTCGAAGCAATCCCTTACATTAGAGGGCGGAGATCAGGCTATTCGCTATGCCGTGGATTTATCTTATAACCCATCTGAGGGGGTGATGAAAGGTTCATCGCGTAACAGAAAAGGAATAGGCGTGAGATTGGCCTATAATTATAAGAATCTAAAATTTTCTAATAATCTAAGTTTTGACAATGTCACCTCCAAAAATTCTCCCTATGGGAGTTTTCAAAAATATGCATACCTGAATCCCTATTATTCCCCTTATGACGACGAGGGAAATGTCAAAAAAATATTATTTGTATTAGAATCGGTCAATTCACCTAAAGTGACTATTCCTAACCCTTTATATAATACAATATTAAATACAAGAGATGAAAGTGCTTATGATAATTTTATCAATAACTTCGGTTTGGAATGGCGCATAGGCAAAAGGATCAGGCTTTCTGGAGACTTCTCTTTAAATAAGAAAACACAGACTTCGGACGTTTTTAAGCCAGCTGATCATATAGATTTTATGAACGCTACAAAAAAGGGCAGCTATCAAAAAGTAACTTCACAAAATTTGCGTTATGAAGGACGGTTTGGCATAGCTTATACGGAATCTTTTGATAAGCATTTGATGGTTATGAATGCTAATTATAATATCCTGGAAGCTCGCTCTGATTCTTATACCATCTTAGCTTCAGGTTTTCCTAATGATCGAATGGACCATGTCGGAATGGGGTTAGAATATCTGGCCGGTTCTAAGCCAACAGGCGTTGAAGCTACGAGTAGACTTATCGGCGGATTAGCCAATATGAATTATAGCTATGACGGGAAATACCTTGCTGATTTTGCTTTTCGTCTAGATGGGTCTTCCCAATTCGGATCCAATAAGCGTTTTGGAACTTTTTGGTCATCAGGAATAGGGTGGAATCTGCATAACGAATCTTTTATAAAGAATTTTACATTTATCAATTTACTAAAGCTTAGAGGTTCGATCGGTTATACGGGCAGTCAAAACTTTTACCCGTATCAGGCACAGCTAACTTATGGGTACCTCACCGATGTAGTTTACGATGATTACATAGGTACGGTGGCCAAGTCTTATGGCAATACCGACCTACAATGGCAGAAAACTTATAAAAGAAATGTTGGGGTTGACTTTGAATTGGCCAGCGGAAGAATATCCGGATATTTTAACTATTATTCAGATTATTCCAAAGATGTGTTAACTGATGTCACCATGCCGCCATCGCTAGGGTTTAATACCTATAAAGCAAATTTAGGAGAGGTGCAGAACAAAGGCCTCGAGCTGTCACTACGCGGTTCAGTGTACAGAAATACGGAGAAGAAAATATTTGTTAATATCCAAGGTGTAGCTGTACGCAATGAGAATACACTAAAAAAGATTTCGAATGCTTTGCAAAGCTATAATAATACAGCCGATGCGAATGTAGGCAATAAACCAACGGTTAGATACTTTGAAGGACAATCCATGAATACACTTTGGGTCGTACGTTCTCAGGGAATCGATCCAGCCACAGGTCAGGAAGTATTTATGACCCGAGATGGTCGTTTAACTTCAATGTGGAGCGCAGCAGATTATATTCCTTTTGCAACTACCGATCCTACGCTAGAAGGAACATTTGGTTTAAATATGGGGTATAAAGGCTTGCAGGTGGGCTGTATTTTCAGGTATCAATTTGGCGGATATACGTATAACCAGACTTTGGTAGACCGTATTGAAAATGTAAATCCAAATGACAATGTGGATAGGAGAGTATTTTACGAAAGATGGAAGTATGAAGGTGATATAGCCGCTTTTAAAGCCGTGTCAAATACAACTACTACTAGACCTACTTCTAGGTTTGTTCAAAAAAATGATCTCGTAGAGTTAAAATCGCTAAATATATCTTATATCCTCAGAAGTGATAGACTCAAACAACGATATAAATTTGATAATATGAGGTTTAGTCTATTCGCAAACGATATCTTTCGTTCCTCAACGGTCAAGCTAGAGAGAGGGTTAGATTATCCATTTGCAAGGCACATTGCTTTTACTGTACAAGCCACTTTTTAGTAGGGATGTTTGATCTATCTATATAAAGTGTTTTGGAGCAAAGGCTAAAAAGTATAAATATGCCGTGAGCTATATGATCAATTAAAACTAAAATTATAAAAATGAAAATATTAAGTTCTTTACTATTAACATTACTACTGTTGATGACAGTATCTTGTGATAAGTGGCTGGATGTAACACCCAAATCGGAAATGAAAGCGGAGCAGCTTTTTTCGTCACAAGCTGGGTTCAGAGATGCGTTAATAGGTATTTATGCCCTAATGACGGATAAAAATTCCTATGGTGTCAATTTGACTTATGGTGCTGCCGATGTGTTGGCTCAGACCTACGATAATGTGCGTAGCACCTCTGGTCACAGTTATGAATTCTTTTCTAAATATGAGTATGACAATGCGAATGTGGAAAGTACATTGGCCGCAATATGGAAGCAACAGTATAGAGGTATTGTAAACGCTAATATAATACTGAGCCAGATTGATGAAAAGGAATCGGTATTTCGAGGCAACGGGTATCAAATTATAAAAGGCGAAACTTTGGCCTTACGCGCATTGTTGCATTTTGATCTATTGCGTTTGTTTAGTTTACCCCCCTCATTAGGCCTTGGAAGCCCTGGCATACCCTATGCGGATAAATATACCAATGTACCCTTCCCGCAAAGTACAGTAGAAGAAAACTTAAATCGAATTATTGCTGATCTGAAAAATGCGCAATCCTTACTTCGAGCGGTCGATCCATTTGGACCAAATGCTACAAACATTGATTTAGAAGACCAACTTTTGAAGAATCGGCATTATAGGCTTAATTACTATGCTGTCACCACTTTGTTAGCACGGGTATATTTGTACCAAGGAAATAACAATATGGCAGTAGAAGCAGCAAATGAAGTTATCAATTCGGGTTTTTTTAAGTTATTTGAAGCCACGGGAGGTATACCTAGCTCGCAATTCATATTTCCCCAAGAGCTTATGTTTTCTATACATATACCCGGTATTAAGACCAAATACTTAGATACTTATTTTCCAGAGATTACACAGACTACAAATGCAAAGTCCTTTACAATAAATAACAGTACGATAGATGCTATCTATCCCGCAGGATTGAATACCGATTTTCGTAAGTATTGGTTTGATATAGCCACGACTAATAGTATGCGTATCGTGAAATTTAATTATTCAAACCTCGTTCCTATTTTAAAGTTTTCAGAATGTTATTTGATAGCAGCAGAGTGTTCCATAGATCCTAAGCAGGGGGGCGAATATCTTAACACCCTACGGGCGCATAGAGGCAACGCTCCTTTGGCTATAGAAAATATAACTGCAGAAACATTGGACGCTGAAATACAAAAAGAGTACAGAAGAGAGTTTATTGGAGAAGGCCAATTATTTTTCACGTATAAAAGATTGGCCCTTTCAAAATTGCCTAATATACTGGCATTTGATGACCTCACCAAGATTTACAGTATGCCTATTCCACAGGTTGAAATTGAGTTTGGAAATATAAAAGAATGATCATGGTAAAGAAATATTATATGTTTGTTATTGTAGCATTTATGCTGATAACAAGTTGCAAAAATGAAAATCTAGACACCTATGTCGATGCAAGTCGGGTATATTTTGCGGCCTATTCAAGCAAGGATAGTTTGGTTCATTCCCTGATCTCAGCTGCCGGCAGTACAGATACCGTTTGGATTAAAGTTAATGTTCTGGGAAGAAAGTTGAATAAAATGGGGCAATTGCGGTTAAAGGTTGACCAGGGTCAATCAACGGCAGTAGAAGGAGTGCATTTTGAGCCACTAAAAGAGTTTTACGCCATTGAGGAAGGGCGATTTAGTGCTGAGGTCCCGCTGGTTCTAATCAAGAATGGTCCTGGTCTTTCAGATGGGTATAAAAGTGTACATCTCCAACTCGAGGAGACCTCTGATTTTAAATTGGGGTATTCAGACCGACTTTCTGCACGAATCTATTTTACAGATGAATATGTAAAACCCGAATATTGGGAATCTTTTTTGAAGAATTATTATGGTGAATACTCCTTGGTAAAACACAAGCGCTGTGTCCAAATTCAAAAGTTTGATTTTCCTCCAAAACGTTCCGATATAGCTAATAATCAAATCGGACTTTTTATGAGTTATGGTAGAATAGTATGTCAATATTATATCGATAATATCGAGTATGACGAGAACGGGAATCGTATTATGCCTTGGGCAGCATTTTAAAAATAATATCCATGAAAAAAATAGTAATAATAGTTTTTGCATTTATTAGCCTTTGCGTCCTAGGTTGCATTAAAGATAATTCAGTCCTGAAAGATTATGAAATAGGAGATGTTGTAATTACAGGGTTGGAGAACGGCTATACAATAGGTGTAGGCGATCGGTTGAATATTAACCCGGAATTGCAACTTTCTTCTTTGAAGGAAAGCGATCTTAAATTTATATGGTATGTATACACTACTAGAAGTACTTATATTGCCGATACCATATCATACGAGAGGAATTTATCCACTAATATAGCGCTTATTCCGGGCGAATATACATTAGTCCTAAAAGTTCAAGATAACGCTACTAAAGTGTTTTTTCGGAAAGAAGCTGGATTGGTTGTTACAGACGATTTTACACCGGGTTTTTTAATACTCTCTGAAAAAAATAAAAATGCGAGCTTGCAGTTTTATAATACGAACAACAATAAATTTATTGAGGATATTTACGAAATCGCAAATAATGAACAACAGATCGGTAAAAACCCGATAGACATCGCATTTTATCCAAGAAAATCATCCATGCCTTCCGAAATACTAATACTTTGTAAAGATCAGCAAGGCGGCGTAGTTTTGGATCCCTTGACAATGCAGCGGGCTCGCTTCCTAAAAGAGTCTTTTCTTGTGCCTTGGTCAGGCACCGGAGAGATGTCGATGCAGGCATATATACCGCGGTCTACTCTGGGTCTTCAGGATTATTTAATAATAGATGGACGTGCATATAACCGAGCTGCCAATTCAGGAGAGACGCTGTTTAAACCAGATATGATTGGTGATTATTATTTGAGTCCCTATTATTTTTATCATACGAGTGGAAGAGCGGCATTTTATGATAATAAAAACAAACGGTTTATGTGCCATAATACTACTTCTGGATCTCTAAACTTATTTTTAAAAGATGCAGCAACATTAAATATTATTGATCCTACGAATGTGGGATTGAAAATGCTTTATGGTGGGCATGTGAATGCAGGCAATTTTTTTGGACTATTTGAAGACGATAATTCAAAGAAGTATATATTACGCTATTTGATAAGCGCTCAAAGCCAGATTTTTAGAGCTACGGAAAAATATGCAATTAATGCCCCTGGGATAAATGAAGCGACTGTATTTACATCGGGCTCAGGCCTGCCGAACTATCTCTTTTATTCGGTTCAAAGTAAGATATACGCTTATAACATTTTAACAAAAGTTGGCGGCGAATTATTTTCTCTAGGTTCTGATAAGCGTGTCGATAAATTGATGATGGAAGGTACGCAACTTTTAGTCGGGTATTCTAGCGTCAATAGTGGAGCAAATACCGGCAGCTTTGCACTCTACAATTTTTCTACGACCGGAGGGCTGGCTGTGAGTGAAGTGTTTAAGAAAGAAAATTTCAGTGATAAAGTAGTGGATTTTAGCTACAAGTTTTAAATAATAAATATATTCTAAAAATGAAAAATAGTGGTTTAGGAATAATCTTCCTGATTTTTACAACCCTCTCAAGCTATGCGCAGGGAATAGCTTTTAAAGATTTGGATTACGAGACGGCACTTACTCTTGCAAAAAAGGAAAATAAAAATATTTTCGTAGATGTATATACATCTTGGTGTGGGCCTTGTAAAAAAATGACAGCTGATGTTTTTCCTTTAAAGGAAGTAGGCGATTACTTTAACCCTAACTTTATAAGCCTCAAATTGGATGCAGAGAAGCAAGCTTCACATGGTGTTTTCCAAAAGTTTAAACCTTCAGCTTATCCAACTTATTTTTGGATTGATAGTAACGGCAATTTGTTAGGTGTCGAAACAGGCATGATGTCCCCTAAAGGTTTAATTCAATCCAGTGAGCGTGCTGTTTTATCAAATATTTCTAATGAGTTGGCTGAATATGAAAAGCAATGGAATGCGGGAGATCGGAGCTATGCTTTAACTACGAAATATACCAGGCTTTTGGGGAAAACCGCCCCAGAGAAAGTGATGCCTATAATGGAAGAGTATCTTAAATCTTTAAGCGAAGAGGAAATACAGAAAAAAGAGGTAACATCTATATTAAGTGGATTTATGCGTACCCCTAAAAAAGGTATAGCGCTTGATTATATATTAAAGTATCCAGAGGCAATGGAAAAAAATATGACCTCAGCAACGTATAATACTTCGATGTATAGAATGATAATCCGGACTGGCAATGTTGCATTGAGCCAAAAAAATTTAGAGAGGTATAACAATCATATTGCACTGATGAAGGCTTCAGAATTGCCCAATAAACAAATGTATTTGGATCTGTTGGATGCTGAATACCAACTTAATAATGGACTGTACAGTCAAGGGTTTGATAATGTGGTTCAGATTCTTAATACCTATGGCGAAAAATTTCCTTATTTATACCGGGAATTGTATTACTCATTATTACCATCCGGTTTTTTGAGCAAATACGAAATCACCAAGAAGCAATCTGACGAGTTGATTGCTATGGCTAAAAATGCATTTAAATATGCACCTACTAAAGAAGCGATTACTTTTTTAGCTTCTGCATATGCAAAAGCTGGTGATTATAAGTTGGCATACGAGGTCTCGTCAACCAGCCAGTTTTATGAGGATCCCATTCTTCCAGGGATATTATTTAAACATATGAATTTGAAAACAAGAGTTAAATAGATATTGTTGCCATACCCCTAATGCAGAAAACGTTAGGGGTATTCATTATTTTAATAAGCAACAGACTTGTTGATATCCAGCCATCATTTGATCCCAATATACACAGCCGTTATTAGTTTGGTTGTACTTTGATGAGATGAGAATCTAGAAGGGATGGTTAGAGCTACATTTGAGACAGGAACTTATCCAGAACTTATTATTTCACTAGGCAGAAGATGTTATCTAAGAGTTCAGGGAGAATAAAAGCTCCAAGGTATTGAAATAAGGGTTGTATCGCTAGAGAAAGTCATGAGTAAATCTGCGAAGCTTTCTTACAGTTTGTACGCTAGTGCACTACCTTCCTGGAAAAAGATAACTGTCTACTTTCGAGTTTTTTGGTTTGTTCGTGCTGACCTATCCCTCCCTAATCAATAGTTGTGTTTTTTTCGTCTTTGCCTCAAGTTTCCCGATTCTGTAATAGTCGTCATTACCTTATAAAGTTTAGGCATCGTTTTTGGATTTCCTGTTGTCGCTATGTGGTGTCTTGCATGAGCTAAAAACAAAAAGTTTTAAAATTATCAAGATTGGATAAGGAAATGGAGGTGCAAAAAATATTAACCACCAATGAAAAATAGATATGCGTTGCCATTTTTTAATGCTGCGATCCAGAGATATGATATGAAGCAAAATGAGCGATAGAGGAGCGAGCAGTAACCACGGTCTTGGGATCTGATTTCCTAAATGGATCGAGTACAGTAGATGTGGTGATGTATTAAAATATGCGTAAAAATGGCTTGTTGTAAAGACTTATTCAAATAGCATAAATATTTTGTAGTTTTACTCCGAAAAGATTAAAGTACATCAATTGCTAACCGTGTGACCGACGAAAAATTCATACCTGATAACTTTGAAGAGCTTTTTCATAAAAACTATGAAAAGCTTTGTATGATCGCCGTACGGTACGTGCAGGATATAGATCTGGCTCGCGATTTGGTGCAGGAATTTTTTGTTTATGTCTGGAGCAGAAGAATGATTATTCAGCTTCAGTCTACATTTGAAGCTTATGCTGCCCGATCGATACGTAATATTTGTATCACCTATACGAAACGTCAAAAAAAACATGTCCTTTATTACGGTGATTCATTGCCTGATATTGGCTTTGATTTGCAGCAGAGCCAACAAGAACAGTCCGAGAGAGAAAAGATATACCAAGCACTTAACACGGCTATTCAGAAACTTCCAGAACAACGTCGAAAAATATTTCTGATGAGCAATCTAGAAGGATTGACCTACTTAGAAATAGCGCTGCGAAATAACATTTCCGTCAATACCGTTAAAGCGCAGATTAAAAAAGCATATGCTACTTTGCGGAGTGAATTGCCTAAAGGTATACTCGTTTTTATATTTTTAATGCGTTGATTTACTGTGTTTTTATTTTTATTTTATTTTTTTTTAATAAACCGATAACCCTATTTCCTGATTTGTGCTACTTAATAGTACATGACCAAGCATCATTCCCATAAAATGAATAGAGACAATAAATGGATTCAACAGCTTTTGGACGAACCAATGGCCGGAGGTGAGCCTTTAGATCTTAAGAAGACTGATGCGGAGATTGAAGCTGAAGAAGATGCACTATTAAGAGCGTCAGATGTGCGTGTGAAATATGGAGGGATATTTGATTCAATTACTGGATGGCAAGAGTTTAAGGACAAAGTGAATAGTCTTGAACCTCTAGAGACTAAGATTCTTCGCTGGAGAAGAACCTTTCGGTTGGCGGTGGCTTCAATTTTAGTAATTGGATTTACGACAAGTATCTATTTTTATTACTCTAAGTTAGCAACGGGGTGGGACGATAGACTAGTGAATACAGACGTATCTCCTGGAGGTAACCGTGCCACTCTTACATTAGCAAACGGGATAAGTATCGATTTAAGAGAGGGAAAGAATGGGATTGTGATAGGAGGAGATTCGATTTTATATAGTGATGGAAGTACTGTGACGGCGGATGAATCTTTTTCTGGTAAGCAGGCAAGTAGTCAAGTACTGGTGCTCACGACACCCAAGGGGGGGCAATATCAAGTCAGTCTATCCGATGGTACCAAAGTGTGGTTAAATGCCGGTTCGACCTTAAGGTACCCGACGCGCTTTGATGGCAAAAGTCGTAAAGTCCAGTTAGTTGGTGAAGCTTATTTTGAGGTTGCTAAAACTAGGTCAGAAAAGGGGAGTCAATCGTTAGTCCCTTTTGTGGTAGAGAGTGCGGGTCAGGAGGTTACCGTATTGGGGACACATTTTAACGTTAATGCCTATCCAGAGCCGGGAGAGATACGTACAACATTGATTGAGGGCTCTGTGCAAGTATCAGTGGTAGCCGAGGGTTCTAATCCTGGTACTGTTGTTAACAAAGTAATACTGAATCCTAATGAGCAGTCCATAGTTTCTGGTTCATTTTTGAAAGTAGAAGCTGTTGATGCGGAGTATAGCATGGCATGGAAAAATGGTGTTTTTATGTTTAATTATGAAAAAATCGAAGATATTATGACCGAAATTAGCCGTTGGTATGATATCGATGTGGTATACGAGGATAAGGAAATCAAACAAATTACCTTATTTGGGACTATCAGTAAGTTTGAAAATATTTCAAAAGTACTGGACATGTTTGAACGTACTGGCGTAGTGAAATTTCAACTAAAGGATAAGATACTAACCGTCCAATCTACTGTAAGTAAAACAAGAAAGTAGATAATTCCTTTAGTTATATATATACTTAATAAATGACCTAAATATGAAGCTATTAGAAGACGACTCTTGAGAAAGATTAGGATAAGATGAAAAAGGGCCTCGACGCCAATCGAAGCCCTCTAAGTCTGATTTTTTATGATTATAAACCAAAATTATTGAATAAAGCGCCTTGTCTAGTTCGACTAAAACGTACGTGGCGCTAAAAACCAGATAACAAATGTATAAAAAATTTATTGGATTTTTTTGTACGCCTTCAAGCTACATTTATAAATTTATTTTGCTTATGAAGCTCACGGCTATTTTGATTTGTCTTGCTCTTATGCAGGTGAGTGCCAGTACCTTTGGGCAAAAAGTTACCCTGAGAAAAAGTAATATCACATTAGAGAAACTTTTTTGGGAACTGCGAAAGCAAACCGGTTATGATATATTGCTTACAACGTCAAAAGCTAAAAACTCGCAAACGCTGACGGTAGATTTTAAGGATACTCCAATTGATCAAGTCATGGCACAAATTGCCGAGGACAGTTCTTTATCGTATACGATAGGAGAAAAAAACGTCGTTGTTAAAGAAAAGGTAGAGGCGGTTGCGAAGGATATTTTCAATAAGGAGCATATTGCTGTCGCGGCTATCGATGTTCGGGGAAAGATAACGGACAGTCATGGACATCCCATTAGGGGAGCCAGTATAAAACTAAAAGGATCAAAGCGTTCGACAGTAACACGCGAAGGTGGACTTTTCTTATTTAGACAGCTCAAAGAAGGAAGTATCTTGTTGATTTCCTGTATTGGTTTTGAGGAAAGAGAAGTTAAGGCTAAGTCGGATATGGGTACGATTATATTGCACGCTAGTCAGTCCAGCTTGGAGGAGGTTGATATTTTTTTTAAAAAGAAATTGGGAACTCAGGTGGATTTGAAACATAAATTTCATCTCAATCTAGGACAGGTGCTAGAGGGAGGTGTACCTGGACTGACTTTGAAACCAGCGATTACTACTAAGGAGGGGGAAGTAGAGTATTTATCTCCTTTGTGGGAAGGCTCAACGGCAAAGAATTTGCGTGAAGAGTATGAGCGTATAATTAATGGCCCCGGTGCACAAGAGTTTTTAAGTCGTTATCCTACCTATGAAGATTGGGAGAAAAGTACGAATTGGCTAAGTATGTCTAATGCCACAAAGGGAGCATCAAAGACTGTTGATGGTGGCTTGGTGCCAGAATTACAAGGGGCTAGTAACTTTGGTGCTGCAACATCTGGTATGTTGATTGTCATTGATGGATTTCCGCAAGAGAATTTTCCGAGTGACTATCCTATGAATAATGTGGAATCTGTCGAAGTGGTAAGTGATCCTGAAGAATGTCTAAAGTGGGGCCCAAAGGCTGCCGGAGGTATTGTTTTTATCACTACCAAACGGGGACAATCGGGTAAAATTCAGGTAAATTACACATCAAACTTGTATTTTTCTACACCTCCCGATAATAGTGCAGAGAAATTGCAATTGGCTTCTAGTGCTGATATATTAAGTTATTACAAAGAGGTGTATGATCGAGGTTTTGCGAAATATGATCCACGTACGATGCCTGAAAAACCTGGAACACTCCGTCCGGCCGAGTCATTGTTATTTGATTTAGGTAAAAAGAAGTTATCTCAAGAGGAGTTTCAATCAAAATGGGACTCACTCGGGAGAATTTCCAATCGAAGTCAGTTGCGTTCTTTGCAACAAAATATTTTCAACCAAAATCACTCTTTGCAATTATCAGGAGGTAGCTCGGCCTATCAGTTTTCTGTTAATGGATTGTATCGTAAAAATATGACTACAGATTTGGGGTCAAATAATCAAGAGTTTGGGTTAGGAATTCGTAATAACTTGCGGGTTTTGGAGGGTAAACTTAACGCTCGTTGGTTGATTAATCTCTCTAGAAGTTCTAATTATAGAGGTGATCTAAAGACGGCAGATTTAGATCCCTATCAGCTGTTGTTTGATGATGGTGGAGAGTATGTTTATTTTCAACGGGACGCCCAACTTAATGATCAAATGATGAATGTTGGCTATTATAATAACGGACTAAATCTATATGAAGACTTGATATCTAGTTATACAGAGCGAAAGGCTAATAGGATTGATGGTAATTTCGATGCCGATTATCAAGTGTTGAAGGGGTTAAAGTGGTCAACTGCAATAAAGTTTTCAAAGTCTAAATCAGTGGATGAAAGATTAACAGGAGCGCAATCTAGTACAGCTCGTCAATTGTTTAATGAGTATGGTGTGCCTAGCGTGGATGGCTCTGAAGTGACGTTTTATGTGCCGATAGGAGATTTGTATAAAAAAACACAATCAAGTGCATTAGAGTACCGTATCACTACAGGGCTGAAGTTCAATCATTCTTTTGACAATTACCATGATATTGCGGGTAGTTTAGATATGGGAATCGGAAGTGCCGAGTCAAAAAATAATCCGTTTGCTACGATATATGGATATAGTAGAGCCTTGGGAGTTGGTTTACCTTTGTTGGCAACACAGTCGACTGATTTGAAAAATTATAATGCTAATACGCTTGATTTTAATAAGCTTTTTGTACCAGGGATAAATGTAGAACGGTATGATCGTAATATAAATCTGAATGGTAATTTTTTGTATAGTTTCAAGAAAAAGTATGACTTAAACGTACAATACCTGTCCAGTTACATGCCAAAATATGGTTATGTGCCTGCATATGCTGCTACAGTCAGCAAATTAGCTGGAGTTTCATGGCATGTAGGTCGTGAGAATTTCTTCCGTGACCGATTATCTTTTATAGATGAAATGAAGCTTACGGTATCAGCAAATGAGGTCGGTATCCCAAAACTTTCAGCCAGTCAGGTGTCTGGAAATCGTTTTGAACAACCTGTTTGGGGCAATTCTATGATTTTTATCAGCAGCTTTAATTTTGCACAACAAAGTGGGCAAAAGAATAGAAGTATTTCGGGAGGTATTGATACGCGCTTGTTTGAAAATAAATTCGTGATGAGCTTGAAGTATAATAGGAATACATTGGGCAGTAGCGGATGGAACGGCAGAGTATCGTATGATATAGCTAGTTCGTCGTATTTTAACTCCTCTTGGATTAATATGCTTCGAGTCGGTATGGTATTTCAAAGTTTGAATCCATTTCAAGGAATGGGAATAATGTTGGGGGCGAATTCGGTGACAAATGGTGGAGGTGGAAGTGTACCTATTGGTGGTGCACAAGGGTTGTTGCCGCCTAGTAAAATTAATAAAGAAGCGACTATGGATCTTGGTTTTATGGCCAATAGATATACTCTTTCGGTTAGGTATTATAATAATACTACAGAAGGTCTGGCTCAAGGACTTCTCCCAACTGATCCGTCAACAGGTTTGCAATCTAGACTCAATTACAGTAAAATATCTAACCAAGGTTTTAATATAGGTTTTAGCGCTGCTCTATTCCGAAATATTGATTTTGAGTGGCGTGTCATGATAAATGGAGCTTACAATGTTAATAAGGCATTGGAAGTTCCAAAAGAAGCTTTCTCTTTGAGACCTAGTTATTTGACAGCAGCTAGGAGTGGTTATACCACGGATAATCTTTGGAGCTTTAATTGGGCAGGTTTAGACACGTTGGGCAACCCGCAATATTTTAGAGAAGATGGTTCTGTGGTATCACGACCTGATGAGATGACTTTGGTTTACAGTGGAAAGACTAGAGCTCCTATTTCAGGAGGCGTTTTCAATAATTGGCAGTATAAGAGCGTATTTGTTGGAGCGAGACTCATGTTTAATTTTGGTCATATTATGAGACGATATACGCCTAGTATGACACCTGATATTGATAAGAGTATATGGATAGCCGACCGATGGAGAAAACCAGGAGACGAGAACCTTACGGATATACCTGCAATAGCCAAACATGATGCAACGCGTTCATTTGGACTTCAAAACGCTAGTCATACGATTATGTCTGCTGACAATATTCGTCTGCGAGAAATTCAACTAGGGTGGGAGGTTCCTCCGTCATTTTTACAATCCACCTTTTTGAAACGTTTGACGGTGTCTGGACAGGTAGAAAATGTGGCTCTGTGGACACGTAACAGCATGGATATAGACCCTGATGCGGTAAGTAACAATGGAACTGTCGGGCTTTCTCGACCAACTAACTTTGTTCTCAGCGTCAATATTGGTTTTTAAAAAAAAATGAATTATGAAGAATCTGTTTAAATTATTTTTTCTATTACCAATTGTTATCTTTTCGGGATGCGAAAAGTTTTTGGATGTTCGACCTAATAATACGGGGGCTATAAACCCGAGAACTGTAACTGACTTTGAGGAGATACTGAATAATGCTCAATTAGCCGAGGGTAATTATTTTCTTGCGGATTTAGTCAGTGATGATGTTCATCTGACTGATGGAATTCGTGATAAAGCGGGTAATAATTCTTATCATCTTAACACGTACATGTGGAATGATAAAGTGTGGGATGCTACGGACGAGGATTTGATGTATAATGATACGTATAAATATATTTTGCAAGTAAATATTGTTCTAGATAATATTATGGCTGCGATAGATGGATCTGAAGAACGTAAAGCAATAGCACAAGCACAAGCCTATATTCATAGAGCTTACTATTACAGTCAGTTGGCAGGTATATATGGGCGAGAATATAATCTGTCTACTGCCGATCAAGACTTATCCGTCCCGTTAATTTTACATCCAGATGCGAATGAATTACCTGAGAGGGCTACCGTTAAACAAGTATATAATCAGATTCTGTCGGACTTAAAAAATGCATTGGAAGCAAAAGAATTACCTGATTTTGGTGTGGATATTTTACATCCAGGAAAAGCGGCTGCATATGCACTATTAGCACGAATACATCTTATGATGGGGCATTTTGATGAAGCTTTATTACATGCCGAATCGGCTTTATCCATTAGAGATACGTTGCTAGATTACCGCTTGTTTTCGTTTGTAAATCCTTCAAAGCCGGCTTTGGGAGTGAAAGGGAAATTGACTACACTCGAAGAACAGAAAACCAATCCCGAGTTATTGTTCGGAAAAGTAACTATGGATACTGAATTTTACAATAAATTCACTGAAAATCTAGAGATAAGTAAAGGTTTGCTGGAACTCTATCAGCCTAAAGATCTTAGGTTGGCATATAACTTTGTATATACGGCAACGAATCAAAAAGCGGTTTATCCATTTTTCTCAAAATCCAATACGTGGTATACACCTTTTAACTACAGTATAGGTGTTCCAGAAATGATGCTCATAAAAGCCGAATGTTTAGCACGGACCGGACGGGAAGACGAAGCAATAGCAGTCATAAACCATCTTCGTAAATACCGTTTTAAAACAGTAGATTTTATGGAGATACAAGTTGGTGTTGAAGACCCCTTGAAGCTCGTTTTTGAAGAAAGAAGACGGGAGTTATACTTGAAAGGGGGACTACGTCTGTTCGATCTCAAAAGATTAAATAGGGAAGGAAAATACGTGACGACAATGGAGCGATTAGGAGGGACTCCCCAAACAGTAATCAAAACCTTACCGGCATTATCACCTCGTTATCTAATGCCATTTGCACCAAAATTGATTGCGAATAATAATTTAATTATCCAGAATAATAGATAAGATAGATATGAAAATAAATAAACTGAAATCATTACGATTATCTTTCTACATATTCGTTGGGGTTCTAATTCTGGGTTGCAAAAAAGAAGGAGATCCCAGTAGCCTGATAGAATATGTGAGTAAGAATATGTCTGCATATAAATATATCCCTACCAATAGTGGGGACAACGTTATTATCAATATGAATATTATTGATTTAGGTGCTCAGGAGGCAGGTTTTCGGGTACTTCTAAAAGAAAAGTATACTAGAGATGTTTTCGTTAGTGCTAGGATAGATAACAATCGGGATTTAATTGATGCCTACGATATGCTATATAATTATAAATCCCCTGTATTCGAGTCCGACTTGTTTGAGATTGTCGAACCAGAACTTATGATAAAAGCGGGCGAGGTTCAATCTTCCGATTCGGTTAAAGTTCGATTAAAAGATGTCTCAAGCTTGCCTGTCGGGCAGATGGTTTTTGTGATACCTATTAAACTGGAGAGTAAGGATAGTGGTGTGCAACTCAAAAGTGAACTCATGTTTATACGATTTAATGTTAGTGCTATAAATTTAACTGCATCATTATCGGGCATAAAGGGGGAGTCTGATATGCAGATTTTTGTGAGCAATGGCGATAGTGAAGTTCTTCCTTTACAGGTAAAGCTTAGCCAAGCCATTAATCGTCCGGCCGATGTGTTGGTAGATGATGAGGGGAGGGACGAGCTGGTCGCTGCTTATAATCTTCAACATAACACGAATTATCTCCCTTTTCCGGCAGAGTCTTACAAGCTGTATAACACGGCAACAGTCAAAGCCAATGAGACGGTATCCGCTACAGGTATTCGAGTTGAAATAGTTAACAGCGCACTGTTTAAGTCTCCCAATTTGTACATGGTACCGATAAAAGTGAATTCAAGCGACCCGAAAAATGTACTTGCCGATCCGGAGAAGGATAGGGTTAACATATTTCTGTTTGTTAGCAACATACTTAAAGGAGCTGTCCACGAATTGGTAGGAGATGTTGTCGATCGTAGTATATGGAAGATTAAAGCAGCTTATTCCGCATCGGCTACTTTCTCAATTGAAAAAATATTAGATGGCAAAAATAGCACCTACTGGCTAGGTGATACGAAGAAAGATTTGGGAGTATTTGAGATCGACATGGGAGGCACAGAAACCATTAAAGGATTCAAAATAACGCCGAGTTATGGACCATTCCAAACTTCCAATGTCTTAGAAATGGATATTTTTTCCAGTGAGGATGGCGTCAATTGGAAACAAGAAGGACGATATTTTGGAAGTCCTACCTCCCCTACAACTAATGTAAACAATCCCGATGTTAAGGTGGTAAAGTTTACTAATGCAGTGACAGCACGATACTTTAAGTGTAAAGTGCTAAAAACAACATTTTCAGCAGGACTAACCAGTATTGCAGAGTTTAATGCGATCAAATAGTTTTATTATTAATAATATACAATCATTTTAACAAAAGACAAATTTCTATGAAATACATACTCACCATACTAATGTCTATGATATTGATGGTCAATGCAAAAACACCCTATTCCACTGTAAAGGGGTCTTATAGGCATGAAACAGCCAAGCAGATAAAGTTATTTACTGTGCTCAACGGGGATATGGTTGAATATGCCTCTACGTCTCTTGGTCCAGATGGTTCGTTTGCATTTACACTTATTCCAAATGATTATGGGTTTTATTATATAGGCGATGAAAAGACTTATTTTAGGGTTTACTTGATACCGGATCAGATACTTTCTGTTAAGATCGATTCCGAATCAAATGATATAGCGTTAGTTGGGACGAGCAACCCTGAAAATATACTTGTCAATCAATGGTTTCATATTTTGAAAAAGATGGACAACATGGCAACCAAATCCAAAGGTATACTCACGACTTATATTGATTTTTATCCTGAATTAGAGAAAGTCGTTATTGATTATGGGAAGTATTTGGATCAGATAAAAACCGCAAATATCAAGTTCAATGAGGAAATGAATTACTTGGCTCAAAGTGATATTCGGTTTTTTGCATTAGCCTTCTTGGCATCCGGGCGGACAAAACATCCTGAGAAAGGAAATATTACTTCATTTCATAAAAAGGTCTTAGATGAAAAACCACTTAATTCCCAAATCTTACGACTTCCGTACGCTTGGGAATATTTAAAAGCTTATTCTTCTGTAAAGAGAACCCATATGTCAAAAAATATCGAAGGAAATTATACCGATTATCTTTTAGAACAAATAGATGGTGATGATTTAAAAAGTAGATATTTATTAAAAGAGTTAGCAAAGCAAAAAACGGCAGATAAATACAATGCATTTATGAAGATGTATGGTAGTTATTTTCAATCAGCAGATCAGAAAAACGCTGCTCAAAATTTTGGAGCTCCCTTGATGTCGACATCAAAAGGTAGCCCGGCGATTAATTTCATTTACCCCGATATTACAGGGAAAATGGTGTCGCTAAGTGATTTTGTGGGGAAGGTTGTGGTGGTAGATGTCTGGGCGACTTGGTGTGGGCCATGCATAGGAGAAATCCCTTCTCTTCAGAAATTAGAGCATGAGTTTGAAGGTAAAGATGTTGTTTTTATGAGTGTATCTGTTGATAATATGAAACATAAATGGGAAGAGTATCTTAAAAAGAACAAACTGACCGGCGTACAGCTGTTGGGTGATCAGGCTATCAGGGACAATTACAAGATTACAGGTATCCCCAGATTCATGCTGTTCGATAAGAAAGGCAATATAGTATCGGTCGATGCCCCCAGGCCTTCCAACCGCTTGCTAGGAATAATGATTAATGAAGAACTAAATAAATAAAAAAATGAAAAAAATATTGTGTATCCTAATTGTGATCTTTGCTTTTGCTAATACTTTCGCTCAAGTCAAGATCAGCGGACAATTACCGGGTAAAGGAGTTTTGGCTGTTATCTCTTTTAGCAAAAATAAGCCTTCCCTAGTAGCCAAATCAAACGTAGTCGAAGGTAAATTTGAATTCGATATAAAAAAGGAGATCGAAGCAGGTTTCTATTACATATATACAGATAATCCTCGTGTAAGATGGTATAATATACTTTACCTAAAGCCAGATGACCAGATAGTTTTAAAATTTGAAGATTACAATTCTTCTATGCGATTTGAGGGACTATTATCGAAAGAGAATAAAGCAATCGACGACTGGTATAAGTTGATTAATACGAGCAGAAGTGCAGTTTTGGATGCTACAAAGTCGTTGAATGAGATATTTCCTATACTTAGCGACACGTATCCAAAAATGCAGGAATACATCACACATTACAATAGGACAGGTAATCAATCGTTTGATGATTTCTTTAGCTATTTTATGGCTTTAGAATCCGAATATTACCTGCTACATGCCACCATTTCGGCACGTGCCAATAAAAAAGGAGAAACTATTAATTTTCCAGCGTTTTATGAGACACTTGGTAATGAAAAACTGTATAACGATATAAAACTGTTAGACATTCCTTGGGGGCTAAGATCTATTAACTCTTATTATGGTGCTATGGCTAGGTTGAAACGTAAAGACCTCCAGAATTCGTACAAAATGCCTATGTTATCATTTGTTAACAATAAAAGCATACAGAGTTATTTCCTGATTGACAGAATAATCGAATCCAAAAGTTATGATGAGGTTAATGGGTTTAAAGAAAGATTTAGTACGTTTCTTCTTCCCCAGCATCACGAACTTCTTGCTGAAAAGTTGCTGAAAATAAAAGGCTCAGGATTGTTTAAAGGTGCTGAAGCGAAAGAAATCGTTGGCGAATTAATAGATGGCAGCACAAAAAAACTATCCGATTACCTAGGTAAGCTTGTATTGGTAGATGTTTGGGCAACCTGGTGTGGACCTTGTAAACAGGAAATGCCTTATTTTGAAACATTGGCCCAAGAGATGAAAGGCAAAGATGTCGTGTTTTTATCTGTATCTATTGATAGAAATAAGTCCAAGTGGGAGGAGTACGTCCGAGATTACAAAGGGCTCAGCACCCAAGTGAGGGATGTGAAGAATCAAATTTCTACCGATTACCAGATCGAAGGTATCCCCCGTTTTATGCTTTTTGACAAACAAGGTAAAATAGTCTCTACATACGCACCTCGACCATCTGACCCAGCATTGAAACTGTTGTTGGAGAAGCAGTTGACAAAATGATGTAGAAAATAGCGGTATTTTTGAGAGCGGAGAATAAATGTATTATTCTCCGCTCTTTTATTGTAACAGTAGGCCGTTACATCTAGAAGATCTTTCCGAAGCATGGTCTTCGCTCGCTACTGAGATCTGAGTTTTTGTCAGTGAAAAAGTTGATATTATTCGTTTTAAACGTAACGTGTCAACAAAATACTTTTTTTAACAGTATGTTCATCTTTCCATAACAAACTATTTTTAGCTTTGGTCATTATTAATCCTAACTGGATGAATCGAAAATTAGATATTCAGTCTGCGGATTCGTCACGTTTAGTCAAGAGAGATTTTGATTCATTGTATGATCCACTTTAAAATATGTCAAAAATACATAGACATTCTGTGTCAGATTCGCTAAGATCAAGAATCCAACTCTATTATTGCCATAATAACATTGCGCCATAACACGATCGGATGTACCGCTCAAATAGCTGGACACGTATACGAGAAAGATTACAAAAAAAATAGAATAATGCCAGTTAATCTTAGGAATGTGTATTTCTTTGGCCTGTTATCCTGACATAATTTAGCAAAAGGAATCGTGGTCAATGCATCCAGTCCAATTAGATAGAGATACCAGCGGATATATTCGGGATGACCTTCAAGATTTAGAAAAGAGTTTAGAGGTCGTTTGGAACGGGATAAAAAGAAGACAAGGCCAATTATTCTAAAGCCATACCAAACGGTTTGACCGGCTAATTTTTGATCTGCTAATTGTTACCAAAAGAAGAGAAATTTCAAAGACGAATTTAAGTAATTAAAACGGACTTTATAAGTATCTTACGCGTATTGTCATCATAGATATAGCAGACAAGAGTATCTACATAGAGTTTTTTGATCATTTGAACAACGTTTTTTTTACAATTGACAAACTGTAAACCGCTAAATTACTAATTTGCAATAGCGTCAAAATTCGTGGTAAATACTTGTTTGTAAATCGATTTTTTAATTCTTAATTTTGATAACTCAATTATTTAACCAATGCCAGATTATTCAACACTTTCGGATATGGACCTAGTTGCCCTAGTCAAAGAAGGCAACCAATCGAGCTTTACCGAGATTTTTGAGCGGTACAAATTTGTATTACACTACCACGCTTGCAAAAAAATGGGTAATCGAGAAGATACAAAAGATATTATCCAAGAGGTTTTTGTGAATTTTTGGGAAAAGCGGAAGACCATAACCTGTAACAGTAATCTTTCTGGCTATCTGTATACCTCTTTAAGGAATAGTATACTAAATCATTTTGCACATCAAAAAGTACGGACTAAGTATGTAGATTCGATGATAGAATTTGCTGATGTAAGCACGGTTTTTACGGATCATCTGGTAAGAGAAAGACAATTTTCTGAAATCATAGAGGCTGAAATCGCTGCACTTCCCGATAAGATGAGACTCGTATTTGAGATGAGCAGAAAGTTAAATCTTAGTCATCAGGAAATTGCTGCAGAGTTGGGAATAACGGAGTCTACCGTAAATAGACAAATTTCCAATGCATTAAAGATCCTACGTACTAAACTGGGACTATTTACATATCTTCTATTTCTTATCCAAAGCTAGCTTTTAACCAAAGCCCTATACTTTCTTTTTTAATTTAAATAGCATATTTACAGCTTTTTATAATATTTTTTGTTTTTCATCTACATGTTAGGTCATTGCTTCTTGTCTTGTATACAGTATCGGGTACAAATACCGATCGCCAATAATTATGAAAAGAGAAGAAATAGACCTAATACTGGATAAATATAAGGAAGGTACATGTACGCCTGAAGAAATTGCCTTTATTGAAAGTTGGTACATGGCGTATCGGGATGGAGATTTGCAGGAGTCAATGTCTTTAGCAGAGAGTACGGAAGATCTCGATTTAGTATGGGCTGATATACAAGAGAAATTATTCATGGAGCAATCCGTAAGGCCCAATCGTCAGCTGCTCTCCTGGAGTAGGATTGCTGTAGCGGCATCTGTTTTTGTGTGCGTCAGTATAGGGCTTTACTTTTACCTAGCTGTTAAAAAAGAACTCTCATCTAGCAATGTCCAAGAAATAGTAGCAGATGATATTGCGCCTGTAGGTAATGGTGCATTACTAACACTAGCCGATGGAACTGTTATCAACTTAAATGAGAACCAAGAAGGAATTATCATCGGTTCAGATTCTATTGTTTATACCGATGGCACGGGAGTGCTAGCACATTCGGATGCGATCTCTTCAGCGCAACAAAAGGAACAAATACTCACGCTAAGCACACCAAGGGGGGGGCAATACCAAATTACATTGCCCGATGGTACTAAGGTGTGGCTTAATGCCGCAACGACTATTAAATACCCTTCCCGCTTTACGCAACAGGAACGACGTGTAGAATTGGATGGCGAAGCTTATTTTGAAGTAGCTAAAAAGGAAAAGCAAATGTTTGTGGTAAGTAGTCACGAGCAAGAGATCAAAGTCCTTGGGACACACTTCAATGTAAGCGCATATAGGGAGGATCAGCTCGTGAAGACTACTTTATTGGAAGGGTCGGTTCGGGTTCGCAATAATTATACAAATCAATCTATAAAGCTTTCTCCAGGACAACAAACAATCTTACAAAAGGTAAATGAAAATTTCGAAGTGTGTAAAATTGATCCTTTAACTGCTTTGGAATGGAAAAATGGCTTTTTTAGTTTTAACCAAGCCGATATTCGAACTGTAATGAGGCATTTTGAGCGATGGTATGATGTAGACGTAATTTACAAAGATGTGAACTTAAAGACTACCTTTTCCGGTAAAATTCATAGAAGTGGGAAGATTGAAAAAGTATACGCACTACTTGATTTTTATAGGATTGATTATAAAATAGTAGGCCGAAGTATTATAATCAAGGGGAGAAAATAAACTACATATTCATTAATATTAAAAGTAAAAAGTATGTAAAAGAAGTGCTTTATGTTATTGCGTTTAAAAAAACGCAGAAGTGGTTCGAAGCACTTCTGCGGCATTAGCTAGGCTAATTATAACGCACGGGCAATCTTAAAAAGATGTTTTGATCAATTTTTTACCCTTACAAAACCAAATTAAATGAATTTAATTAAACTTTCCAAAATAGACCGCCAGTATGATGGCTTTCAGACAAGTTATTTGGAAAAGAAAAAGAAGATTATTATGCAAATTAATCTCATTTCACTGTTCGTATTACTTGCATTAATGCAAGTTTACGGTAAAGGTCATAGTCAAGTTAGCCTTCGCGAAAAAAATACTTCATTGGAAAAAATTTTTCGCTCAATAGAAAATCAGAGTGGATATGTGTTTTTTTATAACGATGAAGATGTGAAAAATGCTAGAGTAAGCGTCTTGGTAAACAATGTAACTATTGAAAAGGCACTACAAGAAATATTTAAAGATTTATCGCTAACCTTTAAAATAAATCAAAGAGATATTTTAATCGGTAAGACAGACGAAAAGGCTGTCGTAAGCTATCGCCAACGAATACTTGTTGAAGGAATTGTAATGGATGATTTTAATCGACCATTAGTAGGTGCCACTATTAAAGTAAAAGGAACAAATATCACTACACTAACTAATAATATTGGTGAATTTTCATTGAAAGATATAAATGAAAATGCAGTTTTAGTGGTGTCATTTATGGGATATGAGACAGCTGAAGTTGCAGTATCTAATAAAGTGAAAAAAATTATATTGAAAGCTTTGACTTCACAATTGGATCAAGTTGAGGTAGTGAATACTGGTTATCAGAAATTGCCCAAGGAGCGGTTGACAGGTTCGTTTGGGGTATTGAATTCCCAAGAAATTAATAGAACTCTAACCCCTGACTTTATCTCAAGAATTGAAGGTAAAATTGCAGGAGTTCAAGTTAGGGGGGGGGCAATTACCATTCGCGGAGAAGGTTCAATTATATCTAACACAAGCCCTCTTGTGGTTGTTGATGGGTTTCCAATTGAGGGAGGACTATCTACTGTAAACCCCGATGACATCGAGAATGTGACAGTATTGAAAGATGCCGCGGCGGCATCTATTTGGGGCGTGAGAGCAGCAAATGGCGTTATAGTTATTACAACCAAAAAGGGGCTTAGAAATGGGAGAAATCTATTTGAAGTTTTTAATATACTGACTGTTAGTGCTAAAAGTGATTTTAAGGATTTGCATCTTATGAATGCAACTCAGTCAATCGATCATATGATAGATAATATCGGAATCGGAAATACAAATGTTAATTATGTAAATGATTATCACGAGGCGTTAAATAGAGTTGAGGAGGCATATTACGAAACGCGATTAAATATGCCTAATGCAGATCATGAGACTATTATTTCAAATACTGAGTTTAGAAATAAGATGGAACAACTTAGAAATGCTAACTTTCAGAAGCAGTTTAGTGATTATCTGATGAGGAATTCAATTTTAAATCGATTGAATGTGACATTGAGTGGAGGAGGAGAAAAAAGTGATTATTATCTTTCAGGATTATATAATTATAATAAAGGTGAGATGATTGGTAATAAGGATGATGAAATCGTGGTGAATTTTAAACATAACTATACACTCCGTGACAACCTCATATTCTCTACAGGGATAAATGCAAATTATAATCATGGGAAGCAAAATGGCATTAGTCTTTATTCTGCAACTTATGAAATGCCTTACCATAATTTAGTGGATGATGCTGGCACTCGCATTAGATATTGGATGATTGACAAATGGGAAGGAAGACGTAGAGAAGAGATGGGATATCTGTCCTATTCAAGCAATTTATTGGAAGAACAGGAAATGAATGATATAGAACACATCGGATTTTCTACGAGAATTCAAACTGCTTTGGATTATAGAATCATTGACGGTTTAAATATAGAAACACGATTTCAGTATGAACGTGGATTTAATAAAAGAGAAAATTTTCAAAGAGCTTCTCATCCTGCCATGCGTCAGATAATAAATTCTTTTACCCTGATAAATTCTGATGGAAGTTTAAATTTACAATTTCCTTTGGGAGGTATGTTTGATGTATCGAATTCTCATAGTGAGGCATGGACATGGCGTAATCAATTGAACTTTGAAAAATCGTTTAGGGACAACAGACATCAGCTTGTTAGTGTGTTGGGGCATGAAGTTAGATCATATGGTTCTAAGTCAAATCAAACAATAAAATACGGTTTTGATGAAAACTCTCTCAGTTATATACCAGTGAATGAAGATTTTCTTCGTAGGGGAGAATACTTAGGTTGGGTAGGGTGGTCCCCTTATTCTTTTGGTGCTTTCAATAGCTACAGTGAGGGAGATAATCGCGATTTTTCTTTGTATTCTAATGGAGCCTATACTTTTAAAGGTCGGTATACGGCCTCATTTAGTGGAAGAATGGATCAATCAAATGTTTTCGGTAATGATTCGAAATACAGATATAATATAATATGGTCCTCTGGACTGAGTTGGAATATCAGAGAAGAAGCTTTTATAAGTGCCCCTTGGCTAAATCAGCTTTTGCTTAGAGCAACCTATGGTTTAGGAGGAAATATTAATAAATCATTTTACCCTGTTTTGATGGGATCCAATGAATTGGATTATTGGACTGGCGTGTCCTATATAAATTTGACTAATCCAGCTAATAACACCCTAAAGTGGGAAACTGCAAAAACTTATAATTTAGGATTAGATTTTAAAATTATAAATCATAGATATTCAGGTAGTGTGGATCTATATCATAAAAAGGGAGTCGATTTATTAGGTCGAGTAACGATAGATCCTACCAATGGTTTTAGTGCGGCAACAATGAACTTCGCCTCTGTTTTGAATAAAGGAGTAGAATTGACATTTAACGCGATACCTGTTAAGAGAGATAAAATATCTTGGAGTGTTGGAATGAACATCAGCTATAACAATAATAATGTGATAAAGGTTGATGATCAAGGTATAAGTGCGCAACAATATTTACAGCCTAGACCTCCTGGAAGAGGTTCGGCAATAATGGGTAAGGCACTTAGCCGAATGTACAGTTATCAGTACGCAGGTTTGGATAATAAAGGAGAACCTATGTTATGGGAAAAAGGGAAGAAGGTAAGTTGGGATGACTACTCTGAGAATAAAGATGATTTAGTATATGTAGGGGTTGCAGACGCTCCTTATTTTGGTGGTATGAATACTTCTCTAAGATACTCTAATTTTACATTTTCTGCGCAAGCAATATATGAGTTTGGCCATAAATTCAGAAAGCCAGCCTCTGATCCTAAGTACGGTGTTTATACCGATGTAGCTGACAGGTGGCGGCAGCCTGGCGATGAAAATCATACCAATGTCCCTTTATTGACCAGTGATTATTGGGTGTCAAGCGCAGTGGGTAATTATTACAAATTTGCGGATACCCACATTAGAGATGCATCATACATAAAACTAAGTGAGGTAAGTTTATCTTATGCTTTACCACAAGGAGTCATGGGGAAATCTGTCAATGACGTTAGCATTACTTTTCAAGCTCGTAATTTATATCAATGGAATGCTAACAAAGAAAATATAAACCCACAGTCAGTTAATATGAGTGCCTATTCGGGGATGACGGATTATGGTTATAATCAGCCAAGTAGCTTAATTTTTGGAATTAAAGCTCGTTTTTAAAAATTTAAAATTATGAAACTTATAACGATATATTGCACAATTAGTTTGGTGCTGTTCGCCTCATGTAATGATTTTTTAGACGTAAAACCAAAAGGGATGAGCATTCCTCAAACTGTTGAAGATTACAATCTAATATTAAACATGACAAATGGAGCAGTTGGAAATACATATTCATCACCTGAAACTTATTTTCCTCTCCAGGAAATGTCCAGTTTGTCATTGGTCACTATACTGTCCTATTCTTGGGCTGAGTATATTTACCCTGAGAATGAGTCCAGTAGTCACTGGAATGGACTTTATTCAAGAATTTATGCTTGCAATGAAATTCTTGAAAATGTGGAAAATGCTACTTCAGTCAATAGTCTTAATGAAACATTAAGAAAAAATGTTAAAGGACAAGCTCATGCAGAAAGGGCACGTTGCTATTTTGTTTTAATAAATACTTATGCAAAGCACTATACTGCTGAAAGCATTAATGAATTGGGCGTACCTTTAATATTAAAGAACGATATCTCACAAAAGAGTAAGCGTGCAACTATTGGTGAAGTTTATAAGCAGATTCAGTCTGATTTGAATCAAGCGATCGACTTGGTTCCTGAAAAGGTCGAGGATAATGAAAAAGCTAAACCTACGAAACAGGGCGTTTATGTCTTAATGGCAAAGGTAGGTCTGTTCATGAATGATATTGAAGCAGCTACTAAAGCAATAAATAGAGCTTTTGAATTTCCTTCTTTACTATTGAAATATAGTAATTATATACGAGCTAATCCTAAGGATTTATATGATAGGTCAACTTTACCTACTACATATAATATGATTTCCGAAACTTTATGGCAGGGGAATACATCTTCTAATTTTTGGGCTGCTAAAGCCTTTTATGCCGATAATTTATTAAATGAATTTGATAAAGAGAATGATCTTAGATTTTACTTTTTTTCTTGCAACACAGATAGGAGAAATGAAAATATTGTTTTTGAGGATTATCGTTATGTTAATCGGATATCAAGGACTCACGCGGCTTCTACTCCAGAAATGTATTTAATAAGAGCTGAGTGTAATGCACGTGTAGGCAATAAAGACTTAGCAATGAAGGATATTAATATTCTACGTGCTCATCGGTTCCGAGAAAATTCAAATTATGAATTATCAGCATCTAATAAAGAAGAAGCGATTGTTCATGTTAAGAAAGAGAGACTTAGAGAATTAGCCTTCACAGGACTAAATTGGTTTGATCTAAGACGTTATCACGCGTATGGTGAAAATGTCCCAACTTTTGAAAGGATTCTTAATAATGGACAGACTGCTACTCTAACTCCTGGCAGTAATAGATATGTAGCAGAAATTCCTAGGTATATAATTAGTTTAAATCCTAATATTGAACAAAATCCGAGGTAGGGGAGTAAGAACACGCTACCCTTGAAATCAAGAGAATATAAATCATTAGCATTTATTTTATACACAAGACAAGGTGAATCCTGGGCTCATGCTAGTTTCATCTCTATTTAAAAAACATTCAAATGAAAAAACTATTAATAATTACCGGTCTTTCTATTTTTGCCAACTTTGGGCTCGCTCAACAATTTGAGAAACCTGTTCCTTTGAAATTAACGAATGGTGAGTTGCTCATAGTGGAAAGCACCCATGCTTCACCATATATCTATGATTTTAATAAGGATGGTTTAGATGATTTGCTGGTCGGAGAATTTGGTAATGAACCAACAAAAGGGGGGACCACTGCTTCATATGTGAAGTCTAAATGTAGAATTTATATAAATAAAGGGAGCAACGAAAAACCCGCATATGAAGATTTCTTTTATCTGCAGGCAGATGGTGAGGATGCTTTTGTACCAGTTACATGTTGCATAGCATTTAATCCTCGAATCGCAGATTTAGATGGTGATGGGATTGACGATCTGATGACTGGTGACTACAACGGTAATATATATTTATTCCGCGGACTAGGTAATCAGAAATTTGCAGCAAAAGAGATTATAGCCAAGATTGAAAACGTGTACGCCATCTGTGTGGAGCCGATAGATTGGGACAATGATGGTGTTTTAGATTTGTTGGTGAGTTCTCGTGGGGATAACCCGCGCTTAGTCAAAAATGAGGGAGACGATAAGCAATTTAAATTTGCGGAGCCATCTCTGTTGCAATTGGAAAAATGCCCCTATATCTATGAGCCTTTGAAACAAAACCGCACCAGTAATCCCGTCCACGTATCTCCTGGCGATTTAGATGGAGATGGTTTATTTGATCTGGTTTGTTCAGATGAAAGCGGGAATGTTTTTTGGTTCAAGAATACTGGTAGCATTACCAGTCCACAATTTAGTGAAGCTATTGTAATATTTGATAATAATGACTACGAACGTATTGCAGATAATGTAGAGGCTGTCGGCAATAGACCAAAGGTTTGGGTAAATGATTATAATAGGGATGGAAAAGCTGACATTCTATTAGGTGACATTTATGGTGATAAACGAAAAGTAAGAGACTTGACTCCTGAGGAGGAAATGATTAAGGCTAAACTTGATGATAGAGCGGCCAAAGCTATGGAAAATTTTGATTCTTTGCGCAAAGAATCCAGCGAGTTGCTTTCTAAACTATCTATTGATAATACCGAATCATATGCTGATAGGATGAAAAAAATGCCAAAAAGTTTTCAAAAAAAATTAGAAGATAATCAAAAGGAAATGTCTGAAGTATACGGCACATTACGGAAGTATGATGTGTATAACTATCAAGACAGAGGTTATGTATGGTTGTTTACTCAAAAATAAAAATAATGAACAGTATTAAAAATATCATTACTAGTATATGTTTGTTTTTTGTTTGTCAATGTGCTTTTTCTCAGCAGGTTTGGGATATTAACGTTTATAAGTTGAAATCACATGGTGATGATCAGTTAAAAATAAGAGTGGGAAGCAATTACGATTCTGTTAAAGGAGGTAAAATATTCAGAATCGGTTTTTTCTTTGATCTTGGTTTAGGCTGGTATACATATAATAACGAACCAAGCGATAAGAATCCGAGCACCAATATTCAATTGAAATTACCCGAAGGTTTTGAAGTTGTGAATATAATTTGGCCTAAAGCAAATAATGAACATGGACACTATACCAAGGACTTTCTTGTCATTTATGAAATCCAAGCAAGCAAGCCCATTCCTGAAAAGTATGAAATAGAAGGAAACGCTTCTTGGCAAGTGTGTGATGGAAATATATGCAATATGAATGAAGTTTTTTTTGACGTTGAACTCAAAGGAGGTAAAAATGTTAAATCAAAAACTTACAAGATTTTGAATAAATAATCTTTTAGGCAATTGAAAATTATCTATATGAAAAATTTAAGAATTAATTTATTACTGTATCTTATTATTATAACCCCATTACTGATTAGCAGTAAGCTAGGTACAGGTTCTTTTACGATAAAAGGAAGGGTTGAGGCAGTGTATGAAGGGGGGACTGTAGCGGTGTTAGTCAACTATAAGTTTGACACTTTAGCTACTTCCATTATACAAAATGGAGAGTTTCAATTTACAGGAAATATTGTGGAACCAACCAAAGCAATGGTTTTTATAAAAAATATTAGAGGTGAGTTTATCCTTGAGAATGACACCTACGAAGTCGAATTTAAAGGCTCCGATGTAAAAATATTAGGGGGGCAGATTAATAGTATTGTTTACGGATACAAGCTAGATAAAGATTTTCTGCAAATAAATCGTGAAGCTGCTGAAGCAGAAAAGGTATTTAACGGATTAAACATGATGGATGAGAAGGCGGTTTTAAATGCACGAGCTTCATATAACGAAAAGCAAAGGCCTGTAATGAAATTTATAGAAGATTATCAGCACGGTATTATTGAAGGAAACTATTCGGTTTGGGCTAAATTATTTACTCTTAGTAATAATAATAATTGGAGAAGTTATGACAGCGACAAGCGACTATATCTTTATGATCAATATGAAAAGCAAATAGGTAAGAATGATTTTATAGCAAAGCTAAGAGAACGTATTGATAATATGATAAAATCTGAAAACGCTAGAAAAGCCGTTGCCGCCGGACAACCTTTTAGAGAAGTCCTTTCCAAAATGAAAGATGGGAAAGAGATTAAACTATCTGATGTCGTTGCCCGTAACCAATATACACTACTAGAGTTTTGGGCCTCTTGGTGCGGTCCATGTCGAGGAGAATTCCCTCATCTGAAAAAGTCTTACGAAAAATATAAAAATAGAGGTTTTGAAATTTATGCACTGTCCCTAGATGAAAAGCATTCGGATTGGCTAAGGGCATTGGAAGAGGAGCAAGTGCCATGGATAAACACAGTAGATCCTGCTGGATTCAAATCAAAATCAGCTAGTTCTTATGTGATCCACGGTATACCTGCAAGCTTTTTGATTTCTAAAGATGGAACTATTGTAGCATCTGGAAGTGAGATAAGAGGGTTTGCACTGGATCGTAAACTGAAAGAGTTGTTTGAGGGATAATTCAACTCTAAGTGATCAAAAAATAAAACAAAGCTTCGAGTAGTGATCGAAGCTTTGAAAATATTGGTTGCAATTCGTCGTTTTAGCAAATAACAAATTATTAACCCAAGTTTCAAACTTAAATAAAATTGAATGGAGTAACAATAGTGAATTTCATATGTGCTGGAATTCTGCTAGTTAATTAACTCTATTAGTTTTTTAATACAGAGTTTGATTCATTAATGTAAAATAGTGTTTAATATAGATATAAATATATGCAGGAATCGAATCGATAGAAATGCATTGTTGGGAAGTAAAATTACCTTAAGTTTAATGATATCTACGGTTATGCAAGTGGATGCTGCTGTTGTTGCAAAAACCGCCACTATCTTTAAAAATGATAATTCTCTAAATACCACAGTCGAAGAAGTGTATACACTGAACAAGACTACGACTTTAAAAGAGCTGGATTATTTCTATGGTCCAAGATTAACTCATGCTTATACTGAAGCATACAAATCAAAATCACCAGATTTTTTTGGAGACAATACAGCAAAAAATCATTTTGAAACCGAAAGAATAGAATGGATGAAAGCTACTGATGATTTAGCAGTTATTGATGTATCTGGGAAAGTGGTGGATGAAAATGGTAAGCCAATCAGCGGAGCGATAATTAAAGTAAAGGGAACAAAATTGGTTACGACTACTAGACAAGCAGGCGTATTCCAATTCAAAAATCTAGATGATAAAAGTATATTGGTTATTTCATGTCTAGGATTTGAAGAAAGAGAAGTAAAAGCAAAAGAAAAACTTGGCGATATTGAGCTAAAAGTAAGTAATACAAATATCGATCAGGTTGATGTTACGGTTAAAAAACAGGTTGGAACAATGGTAGATCTAAAGAATAGATCTCACCAAAATCTTGGACAAATATTGGAAGGTGGTGTACCTGGACTTACTTTAAAGCCGGCTATCACAACAGTGGAAGGTGAAATAGATATTGTGGGAGCAGGAAATTCAAGATACAAGACTGTGAGAGAGATGTATGAATTTTCTGCAAATAATCCTGCGACAACACAAGAGTTCCTCGCCGAGTATCCTACATATGAAGAATACAAGCGAAAGCTAAATCTTACAAGTAATCCAAGTGCTTATCGGCAAGGGGCCTCTAGTACTGTAAACAGTGGTTTAGTGCCCCAATTGAGAGGTGTTACAAATTTTGCTACTGGTCCATCGGGTATGTTAGTTGTAATTGATGGATTTCCTCAGGAAGATTTCCCTAGCGACTACCCTATGAATAATGTAGAATCTATTGAAGTTGTAAGCGATCCTGAAGAGTGTTTGAAGTGGGGGCCAAAAGCTTCAGGCGGTGTTATATTTATTACAACGAAGCAAGGAGAATCTGGAAAAGTTCAAATCAATTATAGCTCTAATTATTATTATTCAACTCCATCCGATAATAGTGCTAAAAAGCTTCAGCTAGCATCTTCAGCTGATGTTCTTGATTATTACAAAGAGGTTTATGATAGGGGACTAGCCAGTTATGACCCCAACACCATTTCTGTAAAGCCAGGTTCTCTTAGGCCTGCGGAATCATATCTATTTGATTTGGGGAAAGGATATCTATCAGAAGAGGCCTTTCAACACAAATGGGATTCTTTGGGGCTGATTTCTAACCGCCAACAATTGCGCTCTCTTCAACAGAATGTACTTAATCAAAATCACTCTCTAATCGTTTCTGGGGGGAGTCCTATTTATCAATTCTCTTTAAATGGGATGTACCGAAAAAATATGCAAACAGAGCTGGGATCTAAGGATAGAGATCTTGGTCTTGATATTAAAAATAATCTGAGATTATTACAGGGAAAGATTAAGGCAAGATGGCTTGTGAATGTAAATAACAGTCAGGGTTACAAAGGAGACCACAATATGATCGAAATGGATCCTTATCAATTATTTTTTGATGAATATGGAGATTATGTTTATTACTATAAAGATGCAGCACTGGATACTAGAATGCGTCATGCTGGATATTTTAATACAGGTTTAAATCTTTATGAGGATCTTATATCTAACCGCACAGAACGTAATACAAATAAAATAAATACTAGTCTTAATGTGGATTATCAAATATTTAAGAGTTTGTCTTGGACTACTGATTTTAAATTATCTAAATCCAAAACGGTTGAGGGAAAATTAACCAAAAGGAATTCTAGTGTAGCTCGTGAATTATTTAATGAGTACGGAGTGCCTCAATTTAATGATCCAAATGATTTATCCAAGGCAACTGACGTTAACTTCTATGTGCCGATAGGAGATTTTTATAAAGCAAGTAATTCTGATGAATTTGAGTATCGTATTACTTCTGGTTTATCTTTCAAACAGCAATTTTTGACTAATCATAGTTTGTATAGTACCTTAAACTTAGGCTTAGGAAGTGTAGAATCAAAAAATATTCCTAGAAGAACTATATACGGATATAATCTAAATAGAGAGTACGGAATTCCTTTTTTAAATTCCCAAACATCAGATCTTAGGAATTTCACATCCAATACGTTGGATTTTAATAAATTAAATCTTTCTGGGATAGATGTGTTAAGATATGAAAGAAAAATAAATCTTAATGGTGATTTAGGCTATAGTTTTAAAAATCGTTATGGTCTAAATTTTCAATATTTGTCCAGCTATACTCCAAACTATGGGCATAATCCTTCTTATGCTGCTACAAGCAGCAAACAGCTTGCCCTTTCTTGGAATCTTGGCTTGGAGAATTTCATTGTTAATAACATGAAATTTATCGATGATCTGAAATTTACTTTGTCTGCAACGGACGTTTCAATTCCAAAGCTTTCCGCTGATCAAGTTTCAGGCAGTAGATTTGAGCAACCTTTATGGAATAATTCTACGATTATTATCAACAGCTTCAATTTTGCCGAACAAAGTGGTCAAACGAATAGAAGTGTCTCAGGAGAGGTTGAATCTGGAATGTTTGGCAATTTACTTTCGTTGAAATTGAAGTATAGCCAACATACCTTAGGCGAGCCCGAATGGAATGGGCGGTTAAGTTATGATATTGCAAAATCACCCTATTTTAAGTTTCCCTTGATCAGTACACTTCGATTTAATATGGCTTTGCAAAATATAAATCCTTATCAAGGAATGAGGATAATGATGGAGGCGAACTCAGTTACTAACGGAGGAGGTGGAAGTGTACCGATTACGGGAGTACAAGGATTATTACCTCCAAGTAAATTAAATAAAGAGGCGAGTTTAGAGTTGGGATTACTTGACGATCAGTATACAGTTTCCTTGAGTTATTACAATCAAACTACTGCAGGATTAGCACAAGGCAGACTTCCGACTGATCCTTCCTCAGGACTTCAATCTAAAGTGAACTACAGTCGAATTTCAAATGAAGGAATTACCTTGGGTGTGAATGCTTATTTAATAAAGAGACCAGATTTTGAATGGCGATTAACAATAAATGGATCGTACAATGTAAATAAAGCATTACAGGTGCCTGAAGAGCCCTTTAGCTTATCTGCGACATATCTGACAGCTTCCCGAAACGGGTATACCACAGACAATTTATGGAGTTTTCATTGGGCGGGGTTAGACTCTTTAGGTAATCCACAATTTTACAATAGCCAAATGGAAAAGGTTGCTGAGCCGGATGTAACCTCTGTTATTTATAGTGGCAATACAAGAGCCCCTTATTCTGGAGGAATCTTCAACGATTGGCAATATAAAAATGTATTCTTTTCTGCAAGATTAGTTTTTAATTATGGTCATGTTATGCGAAGATATATGCCTAAATTAACTCCCGAGATTGATAGAAACATTCTAATTGCTAGTCGCTGGCGTAAACCTGGAGATGAATATCACACGGATGTACCTGCTATAGCAAAATATAATGAAACACGTGCAATTGTAACTCAAAACTCCAGTAATAATATTTTGTCTGCTGATAATATTCGATTTACTGAAGTCCAAGTAGGTTATGACATACCCTCACATTTATTAAAATCTTTATTTTTCAAAAATCTGACTATTTCTGCACAAGTTGAAAATCTAGCCTTATGGACACGAAACAAATTTGGTATTGATCCCGATGCAGTAAGTAATAATGGTACAGTGGGTTTATCTAGACCTACCAATTATATATTGAGTATTAAATTTGGTTTATAGAAACGAGATTATGAATATGTTTAAAATTTTTGCCAATTGTCTTTTAATTTTATTGGCTTTTTGTAGCTGTGAAAAGTTTTTAAATGTTCGGACTAATAACAGCGATTCAATAAATCCGCGAACGGTGGATGATTTTGAAGAAATCCTAAATAACGCCCAACTCGCTGGGAGAAATTATTTCTTAGCCGACCTGGTTACTGACGACGTATATTTAACCGATGGTATTGTGGATAAGGGGGGAGCAAGTTCATTTTATGTAAATGCATATTTGTGGAATGATGAGGTGTGGGGATCTGCTGAGGACGATTATATGTATAATGAAACCTATAAATCTATTCTTCAAGTAAACATTGTCGTTGATAATATCATGACAGCTCTAGATGGGTCATTCGAAAACAAGGCAAGAATTCAAGCTCAGGCCAAAATACATAGAGCTTATTATTATAGTCAGTTGGTTGGTATTTACGGGTTAGATTATCATAATATCTCTGCAAATAGTGATTTGGCCGTTCCTTTAATACTTCACCCTGATGCAAATGGAGTTTTTCCAAGGTCTACAGTACAGCAGGTATATGATCAGATACTTGTAGATTTAAATGATGCTATAAATACGCAGTCATTACCTGATTTTGGTGTCGATGTTCTTCATCCCGGGAAAGCGGTGGCATATGGTCTTTTGGCTAGAGTATATTTGATTATGGGAGACTTCCAAAAAGCATTGTTTAATGCTGAAGAGGCATTAAAAATACGAGATACATTACTTGATTATCGCATTTTTTCTTTTGTGAATGGCTCAAATGCATCGAATGGGATTCAAGGAAAGCTAATTACACTGGAAGAACAGAAAAATAATCCTGAAGTTTTGTTAGCGAAAGTAGTACTTGATAGTGATTTTTATAATAAATTTAATGAAAACCTACAAATAAGCGCGGATTTGCTAGGTCTTTATGACCCCGAGGATTTAAGATTGGTTTATAATTTTGAATATAATGCGACAAACTCCACAGCTAAATATCCTTTTCACACCCAGCGATATGTTCAATATACTCCTTTTAATTATAGTATCGGAGTTCCAGAAGTAATGCTTATAAAAGCAGAATGCTTAGCGCGATCAGGTGAAGGTGCGGATGCAGTGGAGACTGTTAATAAACTTAGAAAGTTTCGCTTCAAACCCAGTGACTATGCAGACCTTGAAGTTGGTGAAGATGCATTGGCTATTGTTTTGGATGAGAGAAGGAGAGAGTTGACTTTGAAAGGTGGATTAAGATTATTTGATCTAAAGCGCTTGAATCGAGAGGGTAAATATGTAAAAACAATTGAAAGACAAGGTCCAGCTACAATTGAAGAAATTTTAGCCGGTTCGCCTCCTATTAAGGTAATTAAAAGCTTGCCACCTTTGTCTCCTCGGTATTTAATTCCTTTTTCACCAAAGTTAATTGCAAGTAATAGTTTGATTATTCAGAATGAAAGATAAAAAAATATGAAAATTGTAAATTTTAATATTACCCCACTATTCATTTATGTATGTATTGGTGTGGTATTTCTAGGGTGTAAAAAAAATGAAATTGATCATAATATTTTGGAATATGTGAGCAATAATATTTCTGCTTATGACCATATTCCCATAAACAGTGGAGACAATGTAATTATTAATATGGATATCATAAAGCCAAGCGAAAATACGGCAGGATTTAAGGTTTTTTTGAAAGAGAAAGCTATTAAGGATATGATTGTTAGTGCGGAGATAGATTATAATAGAGATTTGATTTCGGCATATGATAGTATTTATTTGTCTAATTCACCAATTCTTACTGATGGGTTATTTGAGATCGAAAAGCCGAAAATTTTAATAAAGGCTGGTGATATTCAGTCAACTGATTCTGTTACAGTTAATCTTAAAGATATTTCCAGTTTGCCTTTTGGTCAAACGGTTTTTGTAGTTCCTATTAAATTAATAACCAATACTAAAGGAGGTATGCTAAAAAGTAATTTAATGTTTGTACGTTTCAAGGTAAATGTAGTTAATTTAACAGCTTCAGTTGTAACAGAAACTGGGGATTCTGATGCCAGTATAATGCTTATTCAAGGTGTGCCAAATAAAAAAATCCCGTTACAGGTACGATTAAATCAAGGCATTGATCAGAATGTTCATGTCGTTATTGAAAATGAGATCAGCAATGATTTAGTAGCTCAATATAATTCAAAAAATAATACAAACTACCTTCCTTTTCCCAAAGGCTCATATATTCTACACAATACTACCCTCAATTTGAATAACAATCAAACTGTTGCAAGAGGACTGGAACTAGAATTAGTTAATAAAGATCTTTTTACGGAATTAGATTCTTATATACTTCCAGTAAGGGTTAATTCAAGCGATGCAAAAAAAGTTCTTGCAGACCCTAAGAAAGGAGTTTTTAACTTTCTTTTGACGCTTAATAATATTTCCAAAAATTCAAAGAATGAATTAAATGGGGAGGTCATTAATCGCGAAAAATGGAAAGCAAAGAGTGATAGAACCATAGGACCTTGGCCGGTCGCAAATCTTATGGATGGAAACAATTCTTCTTTTTGGATTGGTCTTGCACCACCAGACAAGTTTGAGATTGATATGGGACAAAATGAAACTGTTAAAGGATTTAAAATAGTTCCAAATTACACTTTCGGCTACAGAGATTGTGATATTTTAGAAATGGATGTTTTTTCGAGTATAGATGGCGTAAAGTGGAAACATGAAGGAAGATATTTTGGCAGTATTACTGACCCCAACTCTAATTTGAGTAATCCCGATATTAAGATCGTAAAATTTAATAAGCCAGTAACAGCACGACACTTTAGATATCAAGTGCTAATGACTACTCTTACTGGGCTGTCTAGTATTGCTGAGATTAATGCAATTAAGTAAGTTTTTGGAAAGAGGCATCGACTTAATGTACAACTTAAATATTATTGTCTCCACTATTATTTAGAATTATATTTAAGACCTAACATGCAGGCTGAAGGTTTGTGTTGTCCATCAGATCCGAAATGCCTGCAGATATGTTCTATGGAAAGACAAAAAGTCGTTAACAGCTGACATGAAGCCTATCTACGATGTTCCGAACAAACAGGGCGCACAGGCTGCTCTGGACGATTTTGTTGAAAGATGGGAATCCAAATATCCCTATTACTAACTGGAGCATTATCCTAAAACAGTTTTTGCTTTATTTGAAAATAGAGTTCAGTTATAAGAAAAATAACTGAACTCTGTAGTTTTTATTTACATACTTAGTGGGACAATCCCCTGTAAAGATACATAGCCGTTACTAAATCACTTCGGAACGGCTTTTTAGTATCTGATATTTTTTGTTTGTTTTAGAAAGGTGAGAAAGCGTTTTTCGCTTTAAAGATGCATTTATTCGTTTTAATCCAGGATTTTTTATTTTGAGGACACAAATTTGTAATTTTATTACATGCGAGATACCTCAGTAGACAATACCTACAACGTATTGAGTAGATTCAAGACCTGGCAGTTACTAGCTTTAGGGCTATTGTCGGCACTTTTTGTAATCTATCCCGATATTACTTGGTTGCCCTATGAATTAAAAGAGCTAGTCGGATCAGCGAAGTCCGAGCGGATCATCTTATTGCTGATCCGGTACAGTTTACTTTCTACATTAATCTTTTTATTGGTGGGGTATAACTTAAAATCACTGCATAGCATATCACTTCGCAAACGATTCTTTATCAATTTAATGATTACTCTTATAACATTTGCCATTTACGGAGGCATTTGTTATCTGCTTCTGGTCAGAGTCCGTCATTATGGCAGCCTCGTACTTTTTCAGTTTTTCATTGTGGCCGTATTGAGTACGTTGGTTGGTCACATTGCTATGCTGTATCTGGACCAAAGGAAGAAAAACAAAGAAATCCAAGAATTGCGTGTTCAAAATTTGCAAAGCAGCTACGACGCATTGACCAATCAGATCAACCCCCATTTCTTCTTTAATTCGCTCAATGGTTTAGCGTCCCTCATTCGCAAGAAGGAGGATCGTGTGACATTGACCTATTTAGATAAGTTGTCTGATGTATTCCGCTACATTCTGCAAAGTCATAAGAAAGGTCTTGTTACACTAGCTGAAGAATTAGCCTTTGTCAGTTCTTTTCAATACATGATGGAAGTGCGCTTTTCGGACAAGCTACAGTATAGTATCGAAATTGAAAAGAGTAAACTTACGCTAAAGCTTCCTGTACTTTCCGTTCTCCCTTTGCTAGACAATATTGTAGTCCACAATGTGGTAGACAGCGATCACAAAATGTTGGTCAAGATATGGTTGAACGAACAAGATGAACTGTGTATTTCTAATCCCATCTATTCAAAGTTGGTCCGTCCTACGACCAATGGGACAGGACTCGACAATTTGGAGAGCCGTTTCAAGTTATTGTTAGGGCAATCGATACGTGTACAAGATGATGGACAGTTATTTACAGTCATATTACCTTTAAAATAAAAAGCTATGAAAATCCTGATTGTCGAAGACGAAACTGCAGCATATGAAACCCTGTTCGAGATACTAAAGGAAATAGATTCTACTATTGAGATAATCGGAAATACGGAAAGTGTATCGCAGACCATTAAATGGTTGAACGATAATCAGACACCTGATCTCATATTGATGGATATTCATCTTTCGGATGGTTCTTCCTTTTTGATATTCGATTATATTACCGTAGAGGTGCCTATTATATTTACAACTGCATATGATGAGTACGCTATCGAAGCATTCAAGGTCAATAGTATAGACTATCTATTAAAGCCTATAAAGAACCATGAGTTGCAACGTGCATTGGACAAGTTTAAGAAGTTTTCGCAACCCGATATTCTTGCCTATATATCACAAATAAGCAATTTGAGCCCTACAAAAAGTTATAGCGAACGGCTCCTGATTCCTGTAAAAGATAAATTGTTGCCAATTCTGCTAGCAGAAATTTCCTATTTCTATACCACAGACAAAAATACTGTAATACAGCTGCAAGGGGGGGCACAATATCCCTACAGCAAGACTTTGGATCAGATCTTTCAGACGCTCGACCCAGCACTATTCTACCGTGCTAATAAGCAGTTTATCATCTCGCGGTATGCGATCAAGGATATCACTATTTGGTTTGATAGTCGTCTATTGGTTACTTTGAGTACAGATGTACCTGAGCCTATCTATATCAGCAAAAATAAAGCGGCAGCCTTTAAGGACTGGATGATAACTGGTTAAGATTTTCGCCTTTAGCCACAAATTTTTCGCTTTGGTCGGCGTATATATAAATAGAGTTACTATTATTTCGAAGTTTGTCTTAGTTTAAAAAAGATAAATAGATATGAAAAAGTACATTTATACAGTAGCATCGATAGTCGTATTGACGATAATAGTTGGTTTTACAAGCCGTCACTTAAAGGATATGCACTGTACCGAAGCTGCAATGTTTACTGATTTAGCAGAAGCTCCAATTGATTCCAAAAAGCTTCAAGGGCAAGGTGTATTTCAAGGACTGACAACAGATTCATTATATACAGACATTCGAGTGTCGAACTATCAATTAGCTGCAGGTAGTTATTTTAATTGGCAGTCATTACCAGGAGGTAGAGTTTTAATAGTAACGGAAGGGGAAGGATACTATCAATCTAAAGGCAAGGAAGCTATAGCCATACGCAAAGGCGATCGTATAGAGACTATCCCAGGACTATACCATTGGGTTGGAGCTGCGCCTGATTCCCAACTTACATTTATTAGTGTGACTTCGCAAAAGTCTAATGATTTGATTAACTGGCATGAAGCTGTTTCAGCGGAAGAATATAAACAAGTAGCATCTATTGTAAACAAATAATTTAATTTTCATGAAAAATCGGACAAGAAAATATCTTTTTTTATTGATCGGTATTTGTGGTTTCATTAAACCTCTTACAGCACAACAGAAAACAGGAATATTGCTTATTGCTGAACAAGGAAGCTTTATGGTTGGCGGCACGCAGATGGTTGTTCCTGGAAGATTTTCAGTAGAAAATGCGTTGGCTTCGACTGGACAGACCTTTCATGGCGACCATGCTTATGTGTTCTATCAAAAACCTGTAAAGGCTCGTAAACTTCCACTAGTTTTCCTGCATGGTGCGGGACAGTCCAAGAAGACATGGGAGACTACAGCAGATGGTCGAGAGGGTTTCCAAAATATATTTTTACGTCGCAACTATGCCGTTTATTTGCTGGATCAACCGAGACGAGGTGAAGCTGGTAAAAGTATGGTTGAAGGGACTGTAAAACCGACTGGCGATGAGCAGTTTTGGTTCACGCAGTTTAGACTAGGTAACTATCCAGACTATTTTCCAAATGTTCAATTTCCGAAAGAGTCGCAATCTCTCGAGCAGTTTTATAGACAGATGACTCCTAATACAGGAGCTTTTGATACAAAAGTCGTAAGCGATGCGATCTCTTCCTTATTTGATAAAATAGGCGAAGGGATATTGGTTACGCACTCGCAAGGTGGCGGTCCCGGTTGGATGACAACCATCCAAAACGATAAGGTAAAAGGTATTGTCGCTTATGAGCCTTACAGCGGTTTTGTGTTTCCAAAAGGGGAGCTTCCTGCTGCAATTCCGTCTAGTGGGTTGTTTGGAGAATTGAAAGGAGTAGAAATTTCGTTAGAAGATTTTAAAAAACTAACTAAGCTTCCAATTGTTGTTTATTACGGTGATAATATTGCTAAAGAGCCAAGTAAGGTTTGGAATATGGATCATTGGCGCTCAGGTTTAGAGATGGCTAGATTATGGGCTGCTACTATTAATAAACATGGTGGAGACGCTCAGGTGGTACACCTTCCCGAAGTCGGTATCAAAGGTAATACACACTTTCCTTTTTCAGATCTCAATAATATCCAAGTGGCCGATGAATTATCGAAATGGCTAAAGGAAAAAGGTTTAAGTAAGTAATCAAAAAATAAAGAGTAGGATGAAAATTATTCAAAACTATAGCCTTTGGATAGGCGTCATATTTTTGATGCTCACCTCTTGTTCCAGAGCTTCAGAGTTACCTGTAGGAAAAGGCGAGCTTATTAATGATAAGAAACTATTGATTGTATACTTGTCAAGAACAAAAAACACTAAAGCTGTCGCTGAGATGATCAATAAAAAGGTTGGTAGTGACCTAGTTGAGTTGGAGTTACAAACACCTTATCCAGTAGATTATAAAACGACGGTAGATCAGGTCGTAAGTGAAAATGCAAGAGGCTTTTTACCTCCTTTGAAAACGAAAATTGACAGTATTAAAAAATACGATATCATTTTCATTGGATTTCCGACCTGGGGCATGCAACTGCCCCCTCCGATGAAAAGCTTTTTGAATCAATATGATTTAAGCGGCAAAACAGTCATTCCATTTAATACCAATGCGGGGTATGGAATTGGGAGTAGTTTTGAAACGGTGAAGCAGTTGTGTTCAAATAGTAAAGTATTGAACGGTTTTTCTACTAAAGGAGGGATCGAACGAGACGGTGTTTTTTATGTGATGGAAGGTGATAGAGAAGTTCAGGTGAAGCAAGAAATAGACAAATGGTTGATTCGTATAGGGGTGGTCAAATAGGGTAGACAGCATTAATTGGAAAAATATTAAAAGCAGTAGATATCATGAAGAAATTAATCTATTTAACAGTATTGCTATTAACCGTTAGTACGGTAAATGTAATGGCGCAAGATCAGTCCATTTTTACATTGGGTGAAAAGGCTAAAAATGTAAATCATACAGGCGATGTATGGTTACGCGAATTAAATGCTGCCGATAAAGATATTAATTCGCAAATATCACTCGCTGTTTTTGCGCCCAATGCGAAGCTGAATTGGCATACGCATTCTGCTGGCCAAATATTATTAATTACAGATGGAGCAGGCTATTATCAGGAAAAAGGTAAAGCTGCACAATTGGTAAAGAAAGGTGATGTCGTGAAGTGTCTTCCAGGTGTGGAGCATTGGCATGGTTCTACACCGACTACAGGTGTTACTTATGTAGCTGTTTCTCCTAAGAGTAGCACGACTTGGTTACAGTCAGTAGATGAACAAACCTATTTAAACTTAGAAAGAACAAAAGATAATGCGATGAATGATGAAGAACAGCTAAAAGCCCTTTCAGCATCGAAATGGACTTGGATGGCCGATAAAAATACAGACGAACTGAATAAGCTATTTCATGAGAAATCTATGTTTGTTCATATGGGCGGATCATGGGGCAAGCAACGTGAGCTCGATGTAATTAAGAGCGGTGGGATATGGTATAAGAAAGCAGAGGTATATTCGGTGACGCTCAATGTAATTGGTAATACGGCTATTTTGCTTAATGATATAGATCTAGAAGCAGTCGTCGGAGGCAATACCGTTATGAATCCTTTTATGGTGGCAGAAGTATATGTCAAGGAAAATGGTGAATGGAAAATGGGATCACTTACATTTTCAAAGTTAGCAAGATCAGTTAAGATGAATAATAATGATTAAAGGAATACAATTATTACTGTTTACACTATTTATTACTACAACTCTAACAAATGCACAGGTACTGGATAGGTTGAGTAAACAGCAGCAGTCTATCGTGCAAATAGCTGCATTGACGGGTAAAGGTTCTTTGCCTAACTTAGCTATTCAATTGCATGCAGGCTTAGATGCCGGATTGACTATCAATCAGATCAAAGAAGTTATTATTCATACCTATGCTTATGCTGGTTTCCCGCGTAGTATCCGTGGATTACAAACCTTCATGACTGTTCTAGATGACCGAGAAGCTAGAGGAATAAAAGATAAGTTAGGAGCAGAGGCATCGCCTATATGTTATGATGCTAGTAAATACGACAGAGGTAAAGCAGTTTTAGACTCCCTATTAGGTGCAACTCAAAATGGACCACAGACAGGCTATTCGGCATTTGCTCCTACAATAGAGATTTTTCTCAAAGAGCATCTTTTTGCAGATATTTTTGAACGTGATGTACTGACCTATGCCGAAAGAGAATTGGTAACTATTGCAGTATTGAGCAGCATTGGCGGTGTTGAGCCAATGCTCCGATCGCATTTTGGTATCTGTTTGAATGTAGGTTTATCAGGCAAACAGTTGAAGCAATTTATAACAGTTATAGAATCTACAGTTGGCAAAAAGGAATCTGAAGATGCGAAGATAGTTTTGGACGAAGTGCTTAAGAGCCGTCAGAAGAAATAAGAAAAATATAATGTTCAACAGCATTAAATCATAAAAAAAATGGAGAAAGTAACATTAAATAACGGAGTAGAAATGCCGATTTTGGGTTTTGGCGTTTTTCAGATAACAAACCTGGAGGAGTGCGAGCAAAGCGTCTTAACAGCAATAGAATCAGGGTATCGTCTTGTAGACACGGCTACATCTTATCAAAACGAAACGGCAGTTGGTAAAGCAATCAAAAGAAGTGCAGTACCGAGGGAAGAGTTGTTTATTACGACCAAACTTTGGATTGAAGATACAGGCTACGAAAAAACAAAGGAAGCAATTGAAAGATCCCTCAATAAGTTGCAATTAGATTATTTGGATCTGTATTTAATTCATCAACCTTATGGTGATATTCACGGCTCTTGGCGCGCGATGGAAGAACTATACAAAGCAGGGAAAATCCGAGCTATCGGTATTAGCAATTTTCATCCAGATCGAGTTGTAGATTTAATGGCTTTTAATGAAATTGTACCAGCGGTAAATCAGATCGAAACACACCCATTCTATCAGCAGATTGAAACGCAAAAATTCTTAACGGAAAACAATATCCAAATACAGTCTTGGGCTTCCTTTGCAGAAGGTAAGAACGACCTTTTTAATAACGAATTATTGACTTCCATTGGCAAGAAGTATAATAAGAGCGTAGCGCAGGTTGTACTGCGTTGGCTTACCCAAAGAGGGGTGGCTGTAATTCCAAAATCAGTAAATAGAGGAAGAATGATTGAAAATATAGACGTTTTTGATTTTGAATTGACTGCAGAGGATATGCTTACTATTCAATCGCTAGACACGAAAGAAAGTCTATTTTTCAGCCATCGCGATCCCGAAATTGTTAAATGGTTGACAAGCCGCAGACTTCCTAAATAGCATTTATAAGGAATATACCAAGCTCAGGTTTGACAAATACTATTCATCCTAAAATAATACAACAATGAACAAGTTAGCATCAATCATCGCATTGACAACACTTTCCTTTATGAATATAGTAAACGCACAAACTATACAAAAGCGATATGAACAAAATCCTTTCACATTGGTGTATGACGGTGCTATTACCAAAAATGAAAAAGGTAAAGTAAATATCCAACCCGTAACCTATAAATTAAACGGGAACGACATCGCTGCAAATGTATATTTGCCTGCCAACTATGCCCCACAAAAGAAGTATGTTGCTATAACTGTAGCGCACCCCAATGGCGGTATCAAAGAGCAGACAGCAGGTTTGTATGCGCAACGATTGGCAGAAGCTGGGTTCATCGCTATAGCAGCTGATGCTACTTTTCAAGGAGCAAGCGGAGGAGAACCTCGTCATACGGACAAACCTTTCTTCCGTGTTGAAGATATTCGTGGCATGGCCGATTATATCAGCCAATTTCCTGGCGTCGATACCGAGCGTATAGGAGCTTTGGGTATATGTGGTGGTGGCGGTTATACGTTAAAAGCTGCGCAGTCAGATAAAAGGTTAAAAGCCGTGGCGACATTGAGTATGTTTAACTCGGGCGAAGTACGTCGTAATGGTTTTCAGAACTCACAAATAAATACGGTGGCGCAACGAATGAAACAGGCTTCCGATGCGCGTAAACAAGAGGCTGCGGGCGGAGAAGTGCTTTTTTCTGGTGTCGCTAGTATCACGGACGAAGAGATCGCTAAGACCAGTACCGATCTGTATCGTGAGGGCTACGAATACTACTACAGATCACATGCACATCCGAATTCTACCTTTCTGTATACGACCAGTAGTCTCATGGAATTGATGACTTGGGACGCTACGGATCAAATAGAGCTTTTAGATCAACCTTTGTTAATGATATCTGGAAGTAAGTCAGATACCAAATACATGACCGACGAGGCATTTCCTAAAGCGATAAATGCGAAAAGTAAAGAGATGTTTCTAATCGATGGGGCTACCCATATACAAACATATTGGAAACCTGAGTATGTAGCGCAAGCGGTTGATAAACTAGTAGAATTTTACCATAAAAACTTATAATGATGAAGCTTCCTTTTAATTATTTATTCTTTGCTTTACCCGTTTTATTTACGGCTTGTTGTAATGTACAGACTTCAGCATTGAAAACGAATGAAGAGCCTGTTTTTGCTAGAGGAGAAAAAGTAGTGAGCGAAAATTTTGTGGGAACAGTTTGGCTTCACTATTTAGCGGAGAGTGATACGACCTTTAATGTCAATATCGGATCGGTGACTTTTGCTCCTGGTGCTAGAACCAATTGGCATTACCACAAAGGAGGGCAGATATTATTGGTTACCGAGGGTAAAGGTTTATACCAAGAGAAGGGGAAGCCTGTAGAGATTATTGAAAAAGGACAGGTTGTCAAGTGTCCTCCTCATATAGAACATTGGCACGGCGCTACGACTACCGACACCATGACGCATGTAGCTATAGGGACAAATACCAATATAGGTGGTGCTGTATGGTTGAAACAGGTTACTGATGAGGAGTATCTCCAATAGTTTAATTTTTGTATTTTTCTCCCGAATTGTCAATTGGAGAAGGATCCGAGTGGTTTAAAATCATCTTGGCAATTTCGTTTTTCCGTATAGATACGATACTTTTTTTCTCCCGTATTTTTGAGAAAATCTCACACTAGGGATAGGAGGGTATACCTAGTGATTATATATTGGATTTGACCTTTTGTAAGGGTGCAGGCAAAACTACTGCTAGCTATACCGTATTGCCCGAAATTTTTAATTGTGGATAGGAATTTTTAACGGCCATATTAATGAAAGTAGGAATAGTCATGTACACAAAAAATAAAGTAGCTATCTTCTAATGTACACAACCAAAGCTCCTAAAAAAATCAGACAGCTACTTTACGATCATCTTCACGTTCCCATATACGATGACCTTTCAAGATAGTTATGAAACGATCTGTAATTTCACCTTCTGATTCCAGTATAACTCCTTTGTCTATTTTTTTTGTAGTAATCAATGTCAATTTCATTAATTCTTCTGCTCGCTTTGCAAAAGCTATAGCTTTACAGTGTCTGAAACCTTCATTTATAAATTGTACATAATCCTGTTCTTGTGCCAACACGTTTATAGAGTCCCCCTCCGGTGTATAGAAAGCGTCAAAACATACCGAAGCGTCAGTGAGATAGGTATGTTGTATTTCTTCTTGGCCACCTTCTTTATAGGTCAGTGTACCGACGTTTGTACTCACCAATACCACTTCTGCCCCTTCTTTTTCCAGAGGTAATTTTAATTTATCTATACTTTTTTTACTGACGCCATCAGCCACTAAAAAAGCAATCTTCCTCGTGGCGATTGTTCCTTGGCCGGGCTTGGTGGCCATACTAAGTGCATTAGACGTAGTAACTTCTGGTTTTTGAGCTTTAACGGGGTATTCTGGATGGTTCGCTTTAGCAAATTGTAAGGTCAATTCGTCTAAAGTCTTAGAAGGCTCTAAGCCGATATTCCTACCCACGGCACTTGCTAGTTCCGGCTCTACTTGATATAGTATCGCTAGTTCCCTTTGTCTCACACCGACATCTTTCACCTTAGAAAGTTCAAAGCTAAATGCACTGACGATATGTTTCTGTTCAGGCGGAGTTTGAGAATTATAGAAAAGCCTAGCTTGCGTAAAGTGATCAGCAAACGAAGAGCTCCTTCCTCTGATTTTTTTCGCATCTATCTTCTCATTATGCGATTCAAATCCCTTATCACCTTTGAGCATTGCATGGTATGGACATCCTCCGCCAAGACTGTTTGGGAAATAGGATACTTTACCTTTTAGTATATCCTGTCTACCAAAACCATCTTTTTGGTTGTTGAATTTTCCTTCTACGGGTCTATTTATTGGTAACTCATGAAAGTTGGGGCCGCCCAATCGATAGTTTTGTGTATCTGCATACGAAAACACGCGCCCTTGCAATAACGGATCATTACTGAAATCTATTCCCGGTACCAGACGACCTGGATCAAAGGCAACCTGTTCTGTCTCGGCAAAGAAATTTTCAGGATTCCTGTTTAGTGTCATCGTACCGATTAGTTTTACCGGAACTAGTTCTTCAGGAATTAATTTGGTCGGATCCAGTATATCAAAAGAGTATTTTAATTCATCTTCTTCAGGGATAAGTTGTACACCTAAGTCCCATTGAGGGTAGTTTCCTTTTTCTACAGCTTCCCATAAATCTCTGCGATGGAAATCCGCATCATAACCCGATATCTTTTGAGCTTCCTGCCAGGCCACCTGATGGACGCCTAGCCTAGGTTTCCATTGAAATTTTACGAACGTGGCTTTGCCTTTATCGTTCACGAATTTGAATGTATGTACCCCAAATCCCTCCATCATACGTAAAGAGCGGGGAATGGCCCTATCAGACATTACCCATAGGGACATGTGTGCGGCTTCAGGCATCAAGGATATAAAGTCCCAAAAAGTGTCGTGAGCAGAAGCCGCTTGTGGCATTTCATTGTTGGGTTCCGGCTTTACGGCGTGTACGACATCCGGAAAATTCATTGCATCTTGAATGAAAAATACGGGTATATTATTGCCAACAAGATCGTAATTACCTTCATCTGTGTAAAATTTGACCGAAAATCCCCTCACATCCCGCGCTAAATCTGTAGAACCTTTGAAACCAGCTACTGTCGAAAAACGCACAAATACAGGAGTTGTGGTCCCTTTTTTTAAAAACTGAGCCTTGGTATAAGCTGACATATCTGCTGTAGCTTCGAAAATTCCATGTGCACCTGATCCCCTTGCATGTACTACGCGTTCTGGAATTCGTTCTCTGTCAAAGTGGGCAAGTTTGTCCTGATAGATAAAATCTTCTAATAGCGACGGCCCCCTTTCTCCGGCTTTTAGGGTATTGTTGTTATCATGGATAAGGACCCCATCATTAGTTGTCATATGCTTGCCACTATTATCGATGACATTTCTAGCGATGATTTCCGTTTTTTTGTTTGAGTTTTTATTTTTCATATTACAACGTGTATATGTTGATAGATAGTTTGTTGAATATTATATTATTTGGTATTACAATTTATATCGCACACTAAGAAGCGTTCAGTTTATAACAGTTTATTGTTTTTTCGATTTGTTGCGTGTATTTTTGACTACAATCAGTGTTGTATAAATAACAAATATTAGAAGAAAAAGTTTTCGAGTGCTAATACGCTAATTGGCAGTATCACTAAGCCCTTTTTCTTAGTATATTTTAATCTTACTTATATAAACTTGTAGTCATTTTTCTGGCCAGTACTATGATATAATTAATGTTTTATAGCATCCTGAAGTCAATTTTTCGAAACCAGAGAAACAAGCAGGAAAAAGAACCCATTAAATCCTTGTTGTCTAAATCCTTGAAGATATGTGCTTATAATTTCTTATTTTTAGTAAAATTAGTTCACCCCATTTCGGGTACATGTTTTATTACTGGAAAGAAAATTAAGAATAAATCAGCCTAACAAAAAATAACCTATGGAAACTATCAGTTATATCAGCAAACAGGAAATCGGAAATGGCGAAGAAGTACAATGTAAAGATATAAGAGAAGGTGTGTTTAGCTTGTTATTATTGGACCACCCCGAATTATCCAAAGAAGATTATATATCTATTGACGAATTGAACCATTACAGACGACTTTATGTTACTTCACTTATTAGTCAGGAGAAAGGAGAACTTGCAGTCATAGATATTGATGTAATGAATGCGATCAGAAATAACTCTATTCTCTCAGAAGATATACAGGAGGAGCTGGAGTCACAGCTAACTATCGGTCAAAAACTAGCTGATCGAGTGGCTGGTTTCGGAGGCAGCTGGATATTTATCATTGCTTTTTTTTTATTTATCGTTTTATGGATGATTGTTAATATTGTCATTCTAAAAAGCCAACCTTTCGATCCTTTTCCTTTTATCCTCCTCAATCTACTTCTCTCATGTTTGGCGGCAATTCAAGCTCCGATCATCATGATGAGTCAAAATAGGCAAGAACAAAAAGATCGGGTAAGAGGCGAACACGATTATAAGATCAATTTGAAAGCAGAATTGGAAATAAAATTGCTGAGCGAAAAAATAGACCATCTGCTCATTCATCAAAACAAAAAGCTTTTGGAAATCCAAGAAGTGCAAACCGACTATTTGGAGGATCTGCTTAAAGAGCTGAAGAAAAACTTAAGTAAATAAGTAGAACTCAACAGATAGGCAACTGTGAAAATACCCGTATAACTCCATCTTTTCCATCTCTCCGATTGGATTCTCGTGATCATAAACGAGTACAGCTTTGCTTTTTTTATTATGTTTAATTAAGGTTTTGCGTATTTTAATCGTTTTATCAATTGTGTGCTGTGGTAACCATCAAGTGCTGAACCTGCAATGGTTCCAGCCTTTTCTAAAAAATAAGTTATCAGAAAGGCTGACTGGCATTGTAAATGCGCTTCCCATAAACGATGAAACAAGAATTTTGGAAATCGGATGTGGATCTGGAGCAATGGCGAGGGAAATATCCAGACAATTAAAGAATGGGCATATACTTGCTATCGATCGCTCTGCGAAAGCCATTAGCCAAGCCATTTCACTTTCAAGAAATGAACTAGAAAGTGGCAAACTCACGTTCAGGCAAATTGCCATGGAAGATTTTGATATGAATGCTGATGAACAGCCTTTTGATATTGCTATTGCTGTGAGGGTCGGAGCTTTAGATGGTAGGCATCCTAACATTGAAAAGCAGACGTTACGTAAAATTGCTGAATCCCTGACTAAATCGGGAAAGCTCTTCATCGACGGAGGAAATCCTTTAAAAGAAATTTTTCTCGATGAATACAGACTGTAAACTAAAATTAACCTTACCCACAATGAAAAGCATTAAACCCGTGGGTGATTATTTAACATAGGTTCCTTGGCTACTTTCTTTATTTACGACTTTATAACTAAAGCAAAGTAAAGAAACGATCCACTTTGGCAAAGGTTTTGAACTGCAAAAAAAATCATCGTTAGACCTAGTTTGCAGTACGATAACGGATCATTATTAAACTAGTTTAACAAACTGTATCAATTATGGTGTGGTGGTGTAATTATCTTAAACATTGTTTGTATATCAATAGATCTATAAATATTAATTAGGCAATCCAGTCGAAATGAATATGATAGAGAATAGCGGCTTTAGAAGACTTATTGGTGTTTGGGTGAGAACTGGCGATATAAAATCAGATCAGGACAACCAAATATTAATCGGCATTGACAGTTACGAATTGATACTTGACCTAAATTATATTGTGCATAACGCAGAAGTAAAATACGCAGACGTGTTTGAATTATTTCCGATATCTCAGCCGTCAATATGTGTGAGAAGGTTCGCTTATTCTGTTTTTAAAATATCATCGATTTTCGTTAGTAGCTCCCCATCAAAATGGGTGTTTTGAAGGCTTTTTAAAGAGTCTAACAACTGTTCTCTATTTCGAGCGCCTACTAATACGGACGTAACTCTTTCATCTTTTAAAATCCAGGAAAGCGCCATTTGAGCCAGCGATTGTCCACGGGAGGCTGCTATTTCATTTAGCTTCTTAAGCTTCTCAATTAAATCAGGTGTAATATTTGATGATTTGAGAAAATGTTCGCGTGAAGCTCTGGAATTATTGGGTATCCCATTAAGGTATTTATTGGTCAGAAGACCCTGTGCAAGTGGCGAAAATGCGATGCAGCCAACGCCTTCATCCTGTAATACATCAAGTAGACCTTCTTCTGGTGTCCGTACTAACATGGAGTATTTGGGTTGGTGTATTAGACACGGGGTACCGAAAGAATTCAACAAGTCTATTGCTTTTTTTGCTAGATCGGGAGGGTAGTTGGATAGACCAACATATAAAGCTTTTCCTTGCCGCACTATGAGATCAAGGGCAGCCATTGTTTCTTCTAACGGTGTTAATGGATCGGGTCTATGGTGATAAAATATGTCTACATACTCTAAATCCAGTCGTTTAAGACTTTGGTCTAAACTAGAAACTAAATATTTTTTACTTCCCCAATCGCCGTAAGGACCGCCCCACATAGTATACCCTGCTTTAGTAGAAATCAGAAGTTCGTCCCGATAGCCGCTGAAATTGTCTTTTAATATTCTTCCGAAATTACGTTCCGCAGAACCCGGAGGGGGGCCATAATTGTTGGCTAAGTCAAAGTGGGTTATTCCGTTATCAAAGGCAGTTATCAAAGTCTCTTTAAAGATCGAACTGTCATCTACATCTCCAAAATTTTGCCATAGCCCCAATGACAGTGCCGGTAAGAAAAGACCACTGTGCCCACAGCGGCGATAGGGGGTTGTTGAATATCTTTCTGTGCTAAATTCCATTTTATGTATGTTTACTACCGCAAGATACAAAAAGAAGGATCGTAAATTTATTTTTTTAAGGAGTGAGTTAGCCAGCATTTTAATTTCTTAGCCGGCTTTTGCTTGATGTTCGGGACAATCGATGCGCAGTTCAGTTGTATGAAGTACTTGATTTAATAAATTACAGAAATGGATGGCGCCATCTGCTCTCGACTCGTAGTGCGAACAGTTTATACACATGCGTTGTACACTAATTACTCCTGTCTGATTGAGGTGCGTTATAATGCCCAGGAGACTAGCGAGCAAGTTCTCTTTGTCAATAGCGCTAAGTTTGTCGATGGGAGTTCGAATCTCTTTCGTGAACAGGGAAGTGTTCTCGGCGATATTTTTACCTTTCTCGGTGAGATTGATGGAATAAGTCCTGCTGTCCTGTCCCTTGAAATCTTTTATGATGAGTTGCTTTTGCTCCAGTGTTTTGACCGTATCGCTTATGGTCGCTTTGGTCAGGTTGAATTCTTCGGCTAGATAACTTACTTTTCTTTTTTCACTACTGTGATGGAGGAGGAAAATCAATAGCTGTATCTGTATAGGGGACAAAGGAAATTCTTTGCTTTGCTGCCACAATAAAACACGAAAAGATTGGGCTATTCTTTCTAGTGAAGCTATAATTTTGCCCTCTACATTATTATTCTGTTCTTCCGGATCAAAATCAGATCTACCCATAGATTGTATATGTCTAATTACAGTTTTCCATCTCATGGATGAAAAAGCCTTTATTGTTTATTTCATTTTCCCATTCCGGTTGTACACGCTCTATGTGACAAAATTGGCATTCATGTGAGGTCAAAGGTTGGCCTCCCTGATTTTTGTATTTTAAATATGTCTTCCCATAGGTATAAATTACGGAAGCGTCATTGATATGTGACGGTACTATAATATCAAAGTGCATAATTGTTCCATCTTTTTTTGTGACATAGGTATCCCAAACTGCTACTTGCATTGTTTATTTGTTTATTATGATTGATTCTGTTTAATAATTAATGCCCCACAAAGGTAGTTATACTACCTAAATGGGGCAAATTTTAACCTTTTACATCGGCAAGGGAAGCGCCAAAGTTGATATGCAGTACATTTCCTTGGGACGTAACTAAAGCAGGAACGGATTTTACACCGGCTTGCTCGGCCTCCTCAATGCGATTCCTAGTCTCGCCTAAATGCACGACCTCTACGTTGTCTGCTCCAATAAGATTGATAATGTCATGCTCTGCGCTAACGCATACGGGGCATCCAGCGTGATAGAAAATTGATTTTGACATGTTCGTATAGTTTATTTATCCTACGGTAATATTACCTTCAACAAATATAGTTAGGATACCTAACTTTATCAATGGGAGGATGTGATAAAATGGACTGGTATACTGTTGTTTTTAGATTCTGGACTGGTTGAAAAAAGGCTACCTGTATTACGGTAGCCTTATAAGATAGGGGGGTATTCTAAAAATTACGAAGTTATTTAGCGACTAAATTGATTGTACCAAGGTCTTTAACCACCCCTTTCTCGATTACCACACTTTCGATGGTATATGGGGCGTACGTAGGCACAGTAGGTTCTATAAGTATTTTATAGTTTCCTTGTGGAATACCCGGAAAGAAAAAGTTGCCAACTTCATTTGGAATAGTTCCTATGGTATCTGTACCTGTTATTGCATAGATTTTTGGATAAGCGGCCACAGGTAGTACGATTCCTTTGGCTGTGCCTGATACAGCTACAGGGATGGCTCTGATTACCGGTTTTAGAAGGTATTTTCCATTACCTGTTTCGACAATAGATTTTGATGCGTCAAAGTCAAGTAGGAGGGTATAGGCGACATCTGGAAGGAGCTCTTCCTGTATTTTTATTTTTACGCCTGAAGATTGCCCGCTCGGTGTGGTTAACGGATACGTTTTGCCATCGACAACGATGGTGTTGCCGGTATCTTCTAATTTTAGTCTAATTTCTTGAATAAACCCCGATGGTACATCGTGACTCGCCAGTACTGTGTCTTTGCCAAGTCGATACTGAAGAATGTCGAAAGGAAGACCATCAATATCGATTTCCTCTTTTCCACCACTGGTTCTTATTTCAATCTCATCGATATTAAGATGTATTGCATCGTAATTTGCAGGAGCATCTGTTATCTTGACTGTTAGAGGAGTTCTACCTGTTGAAGGGCCGTTCTCAGAGCTGCAAGCAGACAAGAAACCTAACGCTAGGATGCCAAGGCCTAATTTGTAAATGTTAAAAGCAGTTTTCATATGTATTTAATTTTATTTTCTTGATTTTCATTTGTCATCCGCCAGCTGGTAGTTCCGAACCGATAGTAACGAGCTTATGATATAATTTTCTAGTAGTGGGCATGCTTTGCGGACATTCGTATTTGGATAGTTCTGCTATGCGGCTATTTTTTATTTTAATCTTTTAATTGTTCAAACAAAACTAATGCCACACATATGTTACTTAAGCTAATTCTGCAAAATTAGATGTGTTCGGAACAAGGCTCTGCAGTTGATAGTGGCATGTATAATTTCAACTTAGAATGAGAAAGAAACTTAACAAACGTGTTGCAGAATATTTCCAGTTGTCAATAATGATAGACTTAAATGAATGAAAATCTTACAACGATTGCTGAAAATTATATCAACCTGTTGATATAAAATCCTGATTTGCCTATTTTTATAAGGAGCTAGAGCAAGAGCAGAGCCGAAGGTTTTAAAGCAAATGCATTTACAAAAGATGTAAGAGAACTTTTCCCTCGTCCGTAAGATAAAGAGAAAAGAGTTGAATTAGAGCCTGTAGACCTTTTAATTTACCTTTTAGACATGACCTTTTTTTGTAAGGGGCTTAGCCTAGCCTGTTTTCGGACCCGGTAAATTTCAATGTCCTAATGGAGTAAAGAAAGCCTTGATTGCAATATGGGCAATAGGTATTTTGGATACATAGTGTGTTTTTTGCCTGTCAATTAATCAAAAGGTTAAAACAAAACAATTAATGCGATGATTAAAAAGAGAAAAAAAGTAATATTTCGAAATGCGTTGACAGCTATCAGTTGCTTCTTATTAACAAACAGTTTTGGCATTGCTCAAAATGCGAAGTCGCTTACTTTGAATGGCTGTTATCAACTTGCGCAAAGCAACTATCCGTTGGTTCGGCAATATGCCCTTATTGCTAAGACAAAAGAGTATTCGATTACCAATGCTTCAAAAGGATTGTTACCACAAATTCAAATTTTAGGACAAGGTAGTTATCAATCAGACGTTACTCAAATCCCCATTTCACTGCCCGGTATTGATATTCCTATGATTAGTAAAGACCAGTACAAACTGTATGGAGAGATTTCTCAACCCATTACAGACTTCTTTACAGTCCAGCACCAAAGGGAATTTATAAATGCTAATACGGTTGCGGAACAACAAAAAGTCGAAGTTGAGCTCTACAAGTTGAAAGAACGTATCAACCAATTGTATTTCGGTATTCTTCTGATTGACGCACAGTTGGTCCAAACCGAAATCCTTAAAAAGGACATTGTTTCTGGTGTAGAAAAAAGCAAAGTTGCGATAGCAAATGGTATAGCTTTAAAAAGTAGTGCCGATATACTGAAAGCGGAATTGCTGAAAGCCGAGCAACGCTGTATTGAACAGAAAGCTACACGCAAAGGTTACACAGATATGCTTTCACTTTTCATAAACCAGACCGTCGATGAAAATATTGTGCTGGAAAAGCCTTACCCGCCTTCGTTGGTTACAGAAATCAATCGTCCCGAACTAAAATTATTTGACGTACAAAAGAAAATTTTTGATGTTCAGAACAAGCTTATCGATGATCGAACTCTGCCACGTTTCGGTGTTTTCGTAAACGGTGGTTATGGTAGGCCTGGATTGAATATGCTGAACAATGATTTTGATTTGTATTATATTGGCGGTGTACGCCTCTCGTGGAATGTAACTAATTTTTATACACAAAAGCAAGATAAGAAATTGATTTCGCTCAATCAAAATTCATTGGATGTACAAAAGGAAACATTCTTGTTCAATACGAACTTAACTCTCAAACAGCAGAATAATGAAATCGCAAAACTGCAAGAGTTGATACAGACCGACTACGATATCATCCGTTTGAGAGAAAATGTAAAACTATCTGCTCAAAAACAATTGGAGTACGGTACGTCAACGACTAACGATTACCTCACGTATATCAACGCAGAAGACCAGGCAAAGCAAAATTTGATTTTACATGAAATACAGCTTTTAATGGCCCGGTACAATTTCAAAACAACAGCAGGCAATTAACAAAACAATAGATACAATGAAACATCTTCTAATATCAATCATCATAGCAGGTAATTTATTAACAACGGTTTCCTGTAATAATAAGCAGGAAACGTTTGATGCTTCTGGTTCCTTTGAAGCAGAGGAAACCATTATATCAGCTGAAGCACAGGGTGTATTGAAAACTTTTGATATACAGGAAGGGCAAGCCTTGCAAGCCGGACAAAACATAGGATATATAGACAGTATTCAGTTGTATCTGAAGAAAAAGCAACTGGAAACACAGGTCACAGCATTGTTGGGTAAAAAGCCAAATATTCCGGTACAACTATCCGCGTTGCAGGAACAATTACGGACCGCCGAAAGAGAAAAAAACCGGATAGAAAATCTGGTAAAGGGGGATGCCGCAACGCCAAAACATTTGGATGACATCAAAGCGCAAGTAGAGGTATTGAAGAAACAAATCGAAGCCCAAAAATCATCGTTGAGCATATTAAGTGATGGTATTAGCAAAGACGTTGTTCCTTTGCAGGTACAGATTGAACAATTGGAAGATCAATTGAGCAAATGCAAACTTATCAATCCGATCAATGGAACCGTGCTGACAAAGTATGCTGAAGCTAATGAGATGGCAAGCATAGGTAAGCCGTTGTACAAAATTGCCGACCTCTCCAATGTTATGCTTAGGGCATATGTTACCGGAAATCAGTTGCCGCAAATCAAGCTCAATCAGCAAGTAAACGTGTTGACTGATGACGGAAAAGCTGGATATCGCCAAGTCGAAGGAATTGTAACCTGGATTAGTGACAAAGCTGAGTTTACACCAAAAACCATTCAAACCAAAGACGAACGCGCAAATATGGTTTATGCCATTAAAGTGAAAGTAAAGAATGATGGTTTATTCAAAATCGGAATGTATGGCGAAATTAAGTTCTAATAATTATGACAGACGTTGTTCTTAATGGTATTTCTAAGTCCTACAACAAAGGAGCGGTCCAAGCTGTAAAAGGTATTTCTTTTGAAGTTGGAAAAGGCGAACTGTTTGGTTTGATTGGTCCTGACGGAGCCGGCAAGACCAGTATTTTCCGCATACTCACCACTTTGCTGTTACCTGATGCGGGAACAGCTTCCATAAGCGGTTTAGATGTGGTTAATGATTATAAAATCATCCGTAAGAGAGTAGGATATATGCCAGGAAAATTCTCTTTGTACCAAGATTTGTCTGTTGAAGAAAACCTCAACTTTTTTGCAACGGTATTCAACACCCGAATCGAGGAAAACTATCATCTTATCAAAGATATTTACGCGCAGTTAGAACCTTTCAAAAACCGCAGAGCCGGAAAATTATCCGGAGGAATGAAACAGAAATTGGCTTTGTGCTGTGCTTTAATCCATCGTCCTACCGTATTGTTTCTAGACGAACCTACCACAGGAGTTGATGTGGTTTCGAGAAAGGAATTTTGGGAAATGCTGAAACAGCTCAAAAAACAAGATATTACCATTTTGGTTTCCACACCCTATATGGATGAAGCTATACTCTGTGAACGCATTGCCCTGATACAGAACGGTAGCATCTTGTCCATTGATAAGCCTGAAAACGTTATCCAACAATATGCCGAAAAGTTATTTGCCGTAAGGTCGGACAATATGGGAAAATTGTTGGATGATTTAAGGAAAATTGAAATTATTAAAAGCTGTAACGCTTTTGGAGCTTATCATCACATAACTTTTTCAAACGATGAAAATGAGCAACAACATGAACTTGTCTATCTTTTGAAGGATCGACAACATACTAGTATTGAGCTAAAGCCAATCAAACCAACTATTGAAGATTGCTTTATTAAACTGATGAATGGAAATGACCGATGAAATTGTAATCCATACCGACAAGCTTACAAAATGTTTTGGCGATTTCATCGCTGCAAACGAAATAACTTTTGATGTGTGCAGAGGAGAAATATTCGGTTTTCTCGGCGCGAATGGAGCAGGAAAAACAACTGCCATGCGGATGCTGTGCGGATTGTCAAAACCCACTTCGGGAACGGCTACCATTGCAGGGTTTGATATTTATAAACAGACCGAAGCAATCAAAAAGAACATTGGTTATATGAGCCAAAAGTTTTCTTTGTACGAAGATTTGACGGTCCTTGAAAATATCCACTTTTTTGGGGGTATTTACGGATTATCTGATAGACAACTGAAAGTCAAAAGTGAGGAACTTATTACAAAATTAGGAATGGGAGGTGAAGCAAAAAAAATGGTAGGCTCATTGCCTTTAGGGTGGAAGCAAAAGCTATCTTTTTCAGTAGCTATTCTCCATGAACCCAAGATTGTTTTTTTGGACGAACCTACCGGAGGCGTGGACCCGGTTACAAGACGGCAGTTTTGGGATTTGATCTATCAGGCAGCTGATAATGACATTACTGTATTTGTAACAACGCATTATATGGATGAAGCTGAATACTGCAACCGTATTTCGATGATGGTAGACGGCGAAATCAAAGCGCTGGATACACCTGCTAATCTGAAACAACAATATACTGTAGCTTCAATGGATGAGGTATTTTATGAACTGGCAAGAGGAGCTAAAAGAAAATCAGACTAAATAATGAAACAGTTCATCACATTCGTAAAAAAGGAATTTCTACATGTTTTTCGCGACCGGAAGACTCTGTTGATGCTGTTTGGTCTGCCCATTGTGCAGATTATACTTTTTGGTTTTGCCCTTACCAATGAAATCAAAAATGCAAAAATCGCTATCTGCGATTATGCAAAAGATAATGCTTCTCAACAAATTATTGGAAAATTTGAAGTAAGTCGGCAATTTGAAATTGAGCAATCGCTGTTAAGCCATCAACAAATCGAAAAAGCTTTCAAACAAGGGGAAATAAAAATGGCAATTGTTTTCCCCGCCAATTTCAACAAGGATTTACTGCACCAAAACAAAGCACAGGTACAATTGATTACCGATGCTTCCGATCCGAATACAGCTACTACATTAAGTAGTTACGCCTCTCAAGTTATTATGGATTATCAGAATGAAATCTTACAATTGCAACAACTGCCCTACCATATAAATACAGAAGTGCGAATGATTTACAACCCCGAACTAAGGGCATCGGTAAATTTTGTTCCCGGTATTATGGCCCTCATTTTACTGTTAATTTGTGTGTTGATGACCTCCGTTTCCATCGTGAAGGAAAAGGAAACAGGAACGATGGAAGTTTTATTGGTATCGCCGTTTAATCCCTTTTTGGTCATTATTTCGAAAGCCATACCGTATTTTGTTTTATCTCTTATAAACCTGACAGTCATATTGTTATTGAGTGTTTTTGTGTTGGGAATGCCGGTGAACGGCAGTATAATATTGCTATACGGAGTGAGTATGCTTTTTATCATTACTGCACTTTGTTTAGGTTTACTGATTTCCAATGTAACCGCTTCTCAACAATCTGCAATGTTGATTTCGCTTATGGGCATGTTAGTGCCGTCTATACTGTTTACAGGGTTCATGTTTCCGTTAGAGAATATGCCTTATCCTTTACAGCTTGTATCACATATTATTCCTGCAAAATGGTATTACATCATTATCAAATCCATTATGGTAAAAGGGCTGGGATTTGCGGCTATATGGAAAGAGACACTTATCCTGTCGGGAATGACCTTTGTTTTGCTTTTAATTAATATCAAAAAATTTAAAATCAGATTGGTATGAGAACACTACGATTTTTATTGCAGAAAGAGTTTCGGCAGATATTCCGTAACAAAGGATTATTGCCGTTACTGTTCGTAGTACCCATAATACAACTGTTGATACTTCCCTTGGCGGCCGATTACGAAGTAAAGAACATTAATATTGCCATCGTTGATCACGATCATTCCACATATTCACACCAACTAGTAGCTAAAATTGGCGCATCCAGTTATTTCAAATTAACAGATTATACCAACGGGTTCGCTGAGGCATTTAAGCAAATGGAAAATGACGAAGCTGATCTGATTTTGGAAATACCGCAGGATTTTGAACGTAATCTGATACGGCAAGACGAACAACAATTGTTTTTAGCGGTCAATGCCATTAATGGTGTGAAAGCCAATCTTGGTGGTACCTACCTCAATCGGATTATTGCCGATTATAATATAGATATTCGTTTGAAATGGATCCAGTTACCAAGATTGACTCCCGTGCCAACTATTGCAGTGACGACTTCAAATTGGTTTAACTCCTCAATGAATTACCACTTTTATATGGTTCCGGGGATTTTGGTCTTGTTGGTTACAATGATTGGCGCTTATATGTGTGCCTTGAATATCGTAAAGGAAAAAGAAGTCGGTACAATCGAACAAATCAATGTAGCACCTATCAAAAAATATCAGTTTATTTTGGGCAAACTTATCCCATTTTGGGTTATCGGTTTAGTCGTGTTTAGTGGTGGACTTTTCGGTGTCGGTTGGCTGATTTACGGTATAGTTCCGGCGGGCAATCTACTGTTGTTATATACCTATTTAGCCATTTACCTGATTGCGGTATTGGGCTTGGGTTTGCTGATTTCTACCTATTCCGAAACACAGCAACAGGCTATGTCCGTAGCGTTTTTCTTTATGATGATTTTTATCCTTATGAGTGGACTATTTACACCCATTGATAGTATGCCACGTTGGGCCTATAACATCGCACAAATCAGCCCGATAACATACTTCATAGAAGTTATGCGGATGATTGTACTAAAGGGAAGCGGTTTTGCTAACATTCAATACCATTTCTTGATAATGATTGGATTTGCGGTTTTCCTTAATGGTTGGGCGATTTTGAACCATAAAAAGACCAGTTAAACTTAACATATACCATTGAACATTTTTTTGTATAGACGATCGTTACGAAAAATAATGTGGGGGATTTGTTGGTCTTTCTTTTTAGTACCGTAGTCTCTGCTATTTTATAGATTATATAAGCATCCAGACCAGAACCGGCAAAAGGCAAATAGTTTGCATACGCTTTACATATTTCGTAACAAAAAATTAAAAATATTGCAGGATATGAGTAAGGTCATAAAGAAGGAAATCCTTTGTCTTTACTTTTGTTGGACGAAACAAACAGATTTTCTACGTTTTCCAAACTTATGACTCATGTTATCTAAATCACAAGCAAGAACATTTTTTCTAGGAGGTACTGTCGTGACATTTTTGGTCTTTATCGGGCTATCAATTTATTCGCTTCAACCTTCCAATGACCAAACCCATCACGAGAATATAACACCTCAAGTGGTAAAAGGCAAAGAGCTCTGGGAAGCCAATAATTGCATGGGATGCCATACTATATTGGGAGAAGGGGGCTACTACGCTCCTGAGTTGACGAAGGTGATAGACCGCCGCGGCGAAGAATATGTAAAGGCTGTACTCAATTCGCCTATACCATGGGGGCCGCGTGGCCGCAAGATGGTCAAATATGATATGAGCCCCGAAGAGGTGCAAGCCATGGTGGAATACCTCAAATGGATCGGTAATATTGATCTCAATGGTTTCGATCGCGTGGTATCACCACTTGCAAAAGATAAAAAATAATCTAAAAATAATATTATGAAGTATAAGTCTCAAAAAGTTGCATACTGGTTTTTTGGATTATGTATGCTGTTATTTGCCCTTCAGATCGTCTATGGTTTTATTATGGGTTTTGCCCGCATTGGCATGGATGGATTGCACGATTTTATTCCTTTTAATACAGCGCGCGCAGTCCATACTAATTTGTTAGTAGTCTGGTTACTCACAGGTTTTATGGGGGCAGCATATTATATTATTCCAGAAGAAGCACAACGTGAGCTCGTGAGTGTCAAGCTAGCTTATGTACAGCTTATTTCATTGGCTTTGGTGGGGGTTTTAGCCGTGGTCGGATATCACTTTAACCACTGGGAAGGACGTAAGTTTCTGGAGATACCGCGTGAGCTGGATTACCTTGTCGTTGTAAATGTACTGCTGTTTTTAGGGCTCATCTTGACCACACTTTACAAAGGTAAACGTAGGACTACAACGGCCGTTGTATTGACCATGGGCCTCGTGTTTGCTGCGTTGCTCTACCTGCCTGGGATGATTTGGTTTGATAGCCAGGTGACAGACTCTTTTTTCAGATGGTGGGTAGTGCATCTTTGGGTTGAAGGTGTATGGGAGCTTATTATGGGCGGTATTCTATCGTATTTACTTATCAAACTTACTGGTGTAGATCGCGAGGTTATCGAAAAATGGTTGTATGTTATAGTCGGGTTAACCTTCTTGTCGGGATTACTGGGTACGGGACACCACTACTATTATATTGGGGTAAACAAGATTTGGCTGGTTGTTGGTGGTGTCTTCTCTGCCTTGGAGCCGTTGGCATTTTTGGGGATGGCTCTCTTTGCGGTGTACATGTATCGCAAGGGAGAACGATCACATCCTAATAAAGTAGCGTTGTTTTGGACCATAGGGGCATCCATCGTTTCTTTTATTGGAGCAGGATTGTTAGGATTTGCGCATACACTGCCGCAGACTAATATTTATACTCATGGGACATTGGTTACTGCTATGCATGGACATTATGCTTTCTGGGGTGCTTATGCTATGATCGTATTGGCAATCATCAGTTATGCGCTTCCAAATATCACAGGTAGAAAGCGGTATGACACCACTAGGGGGCATATGGCCTTTTGGTTGTCGAATATCGGTATGTTGGGGATGACCGTTGCTTTTGGTGTGGCCGGTGTCGCTCAGGTATATATGGAGCGCAAGCTGAAAATGGAATTCATGGAGGTACAGAATGAGATCAGTATACACTTTGTTGTCCTTTTACTTTGCGCCACGTTGTTTGCCACTGGGATAATACTGTATATCATTGAATTTTTAAAATTCGGACGACCTACGGATGAAGCACTTGAAGTGGAAGAGTAACGTGAAGATTTGATTTTTTTGATATGATAATAGCTGAAGATAAAATAGTATACTATAAACCTATAGGCCAAGAGGTCGCGGTATTTAATCAGATCAGTGAGCTTAAGCTTCCGTTACTGATCAAAGGGCCTACTGGTTCAGGTAAATCTCGATTTGTCGAGTATATGGCTAGTGAGATGGACAGACAGCTCATTACAGTGAGCTGCCATGAGGAGACTTCGTCAACGGATCTAATAGGTAGGTTTATTATCAAAGGCGCCGAAACCATATGGGTAGATGGGCCTCTATCTGTTGCGGTAAAAAATGGTTGTATCCTATATCTGGACGAGATAGCTGAGGCTCGTCCAGATGTTATTGTGGCTATACACTCGCTAACAGATCATCGGCGTGAGCTTTTTATTGACAAGCTCGGTCAGACGATAAAGGCACATTCCGATTTTCTATTGATCGCTTCATTTAACCCCGGCTATCAACAGGGATTTAAGGAACTGAAGCCCTCTACTCGACAGCGCTTCGTAGCCTTATCGTTCGGTTATGCCCAGCCTAGGGTAGAAGCGGAAATACTCATTACCGAATCGGGGGTACAGCTCGAGATAGCTCAAAAGCTAATAGCTATCGGAAACAAAATCCGTAATCTTACAGAATTGGGATTGACCGAGACGGTGTCTACACGGTTATTGGTAGATGCTGCCAAGCTTATTCATAATGGACTGCCCAAGCGATTGGCAGTACATGTTGCTGTAATAGAACCGCTCACAGACGAGGCGGATACATTGACCGCACTCAAAGATCTCTGTGATCTAATGATATAGTAGGATATGGGATTGGAGCTGGACGAAATTTTATATTCTTGGATGTTGAGGGTGGTGAAAAGACGACGACTCAATGATAAGGAAATCCTAAGCCGACAGGTGAAGCTTGTCGATATTAAGCCCCGTCTTACGTTACTGGCGAGAGCAATCTGTGGGGAGCCGATAGATATTTTTCCAGCCGAACGGGAAGGAGGATACAAGAATCAAAATTTTTTTTTACCGATCGAATGTGCGTTATTCCCATCGAAAACGTTAAACCTACAGTTTTACTTGTTTAGGGTAGTCTATCTTGGATTGCAACGAAAGCTGGGATATAATTGGAAAGATAATAAGGCTACCGACAACCAGTTGTCTATTTTAACAGCACGTGAGACAGCGAGCAAGGTATTACAAATGTTATTTACAGATTATCCAGGTTTGCGTTCGTGGTATGATGAGGCTGTGGTAATCCTCCAAAATAACACAAAAAAAGGAGAAGCAGACTTGTCTTGGCTGTATGGACGATGGATGACAGACACTGCGGAAATATCGGCTATTGACAAATTGACAAATTTTGATAACACTCTGCAGCCCAAAACTAGTAAAATTGAGGTACAGACTACCCTGCATGCGAAGGCGGTGGAAGAGATCGAATCGCTAACGATTGACAAACAGCAACAGGAAGATTATGTATTGATGCACAGCTTTGAAAAGATTGAGACGGCCGAGGAGTTTAACGGTAATTGGCGAGATTTTGATAGCAAAGATGAACTCAAAAATCATCAGGAAGCGCTAGAGGAAATGAGGATGCGATTTACGGTGAGGGTAGACGATACGGTACATTCAGTGTATCAGGCAGATTTTGTGGAGAACACCTCGGTCGCTGAAAGCGTAGAGATGGAAGAAAAAGGGTATTATATCTCCTACGATGAATGGGATTACAAAAAGCGGACTTACATTCCTGATTTCTGTAAAGTGTATCCTCGATGTCAAAGACGAATAAATCAACAATATTATTCTAATACGCGGACAAAATATAAGACAATTTTGAATGGTCTACGAAAGATATTGGCCAACGTAAATAACAAGCAGCAGCAACAACGACGACAACTCCAGGGAGAAATGTTTGATCTGGATGCACTGACAGACTTATACACGGATATACACTCTGGGATCTCGCCCGATGAAAGGGTATATCTATCCAATAGAAAAAAAAAGAAGGATATTGCAATACTGGTGTTGCTAGATATAAGTCTGTCAAGTGATGGTTATGTGGCAGGTAACCGCGTAATTGATGTGGAAAAGGAAGCTTCAATTTTGTTCGGAGAGATACTTGACGAGTTTGATATCACTTTCGCAATAGATGGGTTCTACTCGAAGACACGTAATTTTTCCACCTATCTGACAGTAAAAGATTTTGATGAAAACTGGCAACGGGCCAAATATAAAGTTGGTGCTGTCGAGCCTAGTGGGTATACACGTATAGGACCAGCGTTACGTCATGCTGGAGCCAGGATGAATGCTATAGATTCAAAAAATAAGTGGATTATCCTATTATCGGACGGCAAACCAAATGATTATGATAGGTACGAAGGGAAGTATGGAATACAGGACATTAAGCAGGCGCTGCGCGAGCTCAACGAATGTAAAATAAATACCTACGCCTTGGCTATCGAGGCGCAGGCACGATACTACCTACCCCAAATGTTTGGACAGAACCATTATCAGATATTGACATCGCCTGAGGAGCTGCTTAAAGCGCTAGCGAAGCTATATGAGAAGATAAGACGTGGATGACAATTTGAATAAAATGGAACATACAAAGGAGAAGTCTATTTTTTACCCACCAGGTGGGATTTTGATATGGATTGTGATCTATCTTGAATTGATCACTTTTGGCTTAGCTATCATTGCTTTAGCAATGAGTGGAGCAGCGGACAGGGAGGCTTTTCATCAGGATAGTGAACAGTTAAACCGAACGATCGCATTGATCAATACGATATTACTACTTACTGCGGGGTATTTAGCGGCAAAGGGAGTACAACAGTTCAAGTTGCAGCAGATTCAGAAAAGTGAGCGTAACTTGTTATGGGCTATTTTGTGTGGGTGTGGTTTTTTACTGTTGAAATGCTTCGAGTATTTTCAGAAACTAGAATTGGGCTTGGGTATGGATGCGAGCACTTTCTATATGTTTTATTGGTTGCTTACCGGGTTTCATTGGGTACACGTGTTGGTAGGTCTCGTTATACTGGTCGCCATACGTCGTAATATAATTAAGATAAAAGCAGATGCTGTAGCAATAGAGGATGTAGAAGCGGGAGTTACTTTCTGGCATTTGTGTGATTTGATATGGTTATTTCTGTTTCCTGTGCTTTATATGCTGTTTTAACTATGATGCAAAAATCCCTAACATATACTTATATTCTCTTGGTGCTATTGACCATTGGGGGAGTTGCACTTGGATCTATGCCCGTATCGGGTGTTATCGTGATTTTTATACTAAGTTTGTCTTTTTTAAAGGCAATGCTCGTTGCTTTTCAGTTTATGGAGCTAAAAATTGCGCATTCGTTTTGGAAGTATGCGATGCTTTTATTCGGGTTGATAGTTGTAGTGACGGTAGCTATATTACTCGTTTAGAAAAGTGTTTTTACCGAATAATAAGTTAAAAAAAAACATCAAAATATGATTTTAATCATATTACGTAGTATAAGGTAATTCGTTCCTTTGTATTGGAATAAAGATATTTTTTGAAATTGAATAATCACAGTTAAATTATATTCCAATGAAACTAAAACAATTATTGCTTTGTGTATCTACTGCGGCTTTGGTGGTTGTAACCGTTAGTTGTAAACAGAAATCCGAAACGACCAAAGATTCTACGACAATGGAGGTAATTGGTGAACCGCAAATCGCAGAAGTGACCGCTGCCCCTAACGTACCTGCGCCTGTCGGTAAGCGTGGCCCTCAAAAATGGATTGTGAATCTCGAGACGACCGAGATAGAAACCGAGATTGCCGATGGTGTCAACTATACATTCTGGACGTTCAACAATGTTGTACCCGGCAGTTTTATACGTATTCGGGTGGGCGATGAGGTCGAGCTGAGGTTGAAAAATGCTTCTAACAGTGTTTTACCTCACAATATTGACCTTCATGCCGTGACTGGCCCTGGAGGGGGGGCGGAAGCATCCACTGCTGCTCCAGGTAAAGAGGCGTTGTTCCACTTTAAAGCGATAAACCCCGGTCTGTACGTATACCACTGTGCGGCGCCTCCTGTGCCGATGCATATCGGTAACGGGATGTACGGATTGATCCTCGTAGAACCCGAGGGTGGATTGGAGCCTGTAGATAGAGAATACTATATTATGCAGGGAGATTTCTACACTAAGGCTTCAGCAGCTAAGGCAGGACTGTTAGAGTTTGATAATGATAAAGCTGTACTCGAGCATCCTGACTATGTGTTGTTTAATGGAAAGAAGGGGTCCTTGCTGGGTAAGAATATGTTGGAAGCCAAAGTTGGAGAGACAGTACGGTTGTTTGTGGGAAATGGTGGACCTAATCTTACATCTTCTTTTCACGTAATTGGTGAGATATTCGATAATGTGTATCAAGAGGGTGGAACGAAGGTAACACACAACGTTCAGACAACGATGGTGCCTGCCGGTGGATCTGCTATCGTAGAATTTAAGGTTGAGGTGCCAGGCGAATATGTACTGGTAGACCACTCTTTATCAAGAGCCTTTGATAAAGGCGCTATTGGTAAACTTAAAGTAACAGGAGACGAAAATCCGAAAGTATTTGAGAAGCTGGGTAAGTAATTAGCTTATCATAGATCGCCGTATAAAATGACTAACCGCGTTTTGTTTTTCTGCTTTATCCTTGGCTTGTCTTCTTGTGGTAGGAAGGATAGTTCGCACACGGTAGATGCTGAGCTGCGATCAGATCAGACTGCGACAATATTGCCAATAACCCCCACCGTGAATATGCGCTATATTCCCGGTGGGGAATACTTGCCTTTTTACGGAGCAATTGATACCAACAGAGTTAAAGTTCCTCCATTTCTGATCGATGAACGGGCTGTTACAAATCAGGAGTTTTTAGATTTTGTAACGGTTAACCCGAAGTGGAGAAAATCACAGGTGATGAAGATTTATGCGGATACAGCTTACCTGACCAAATGGCCTTCTGATCTGGAACTACCTAAAGGAGCCAAACCTGATGCTCCGGTGTGCTATGTTTCGTGGTTCGCCGCCAAGGCGTTCGCTAAGAGTGTGGGCAAGCGATTGCCCAAGTTGGACGAGTGGGAGTTTATAGCGATGGCCGATACGGACACGCCTAATGCGAGAAGTAAAAAAGAATATTCTACGGGGATTATAGACTTATATCTAGTTAAAAATAGACAGTACCAGTCCGTGAAGAAGGGGGTGCCAAACTATTGGGGGGTCTATGATATGTTTGATTTGATCTGGGAGTGGACCGATGATTTCAATTCCATATTGAGTGTCGGTGATTCTAGGACAGGTGCGATAGAGGGAGGAAGCCTATTCTGTGCGGCAGGAGCAACAAGTGCTACTGATGTCTCTAACTATGCGGCATTTATGCGTTTTGCTATGCGTACTTCGGTAAAGGCAAACTACGCTATCGCTAACCTTGGATTCCGATGTGCCAAGGACACGATATTAGCTCCGATCGTAAATGTGGAATGACTAATAACATGATAAAATAATGATGATGAAGCAAACGATATTTATATTACTTTCTGTTTTATTGCTTACGGCCTGTACCAATAGCGAGAGCAAGGAACAATCTTCAAGTTCTATTTTCAATCTGACCTCGGAATGGAAAAATCAAAATGATGTGTGTTTACAGCTTAAGGATCTCAAGGGTAAGACGCTGGTGGTGGTTATGATTTACACCTCTTGTAAGACAGCTTGTCCTATCTTGGTTTCGAAGATGAAGCAGATCGATGAGAAGATTGATAGATCGATGATTGACGATGTTTCTTTGGTATTGGTATCGATAGACCCGAAGACGGATACACCGGAACACCTAAAGAAGTTTGCAATTGCTAACGATATGTATGCCTCGCAATGGGTATTCCTGACATCGGACGAAGATAATACACAGGAGTTTGCAAATGTACTATCAATGAAGTACAAGCAGATTTCGCCAATCGATTTTTCACATTCTAATATTATTTCAGTATTCGATTCTTCAGGAGAATTAGTGAAGCAAGAAGAGGGATTAGAAATAGATGTAGACAAGGTTGTAACAGTCGTGAGCAAAACTGTTAAAGGAGAGCTGTAACGGACTTTATAACAGATGAGATGGTTGTTCATTTATAACCTTAGAAAACAAATGATTTACATATGAAACGAGATATTCTAAACCGAGGGGATATTGAACTGGTGGTGACACAGTTTTATGAAAAGGTGAGGGCTGAACCTATTATTAATTCATTCTTTACAGAGGTGGTGCAGGTCGATTGGGATAAGCACAATGCGTTGATGTGTGATTTTTGGGAAAATATACTGTTTTATACAGGTGACTATGGGGGTAATCCGCTAGAGACACACAAGCGGATAAATGCAATACGAAAGACAGAAGATACACATTTTAGAAAATGGGAAAGCCTTTTTTTTGATACTGTCGATAGTCTTTTCGAGGGGGCGAACTGTCAAAAGATAAAGTTACATGCAAGGGGTATTGCAGGAATAATGCAACAAAAGATATAGCGTTAGTTATAAAATAACTTATGCTTTTTGATAACGATTTTGCCCTCTTCGGACATTCGTCTCAATGTACGGATTACGGTTTCGGTACGTAGGCCAGTAAAATGGGCGATTTCTTGTCTGGTATAAGGTATTGGGCAATTATTGTTCAGATTATCGCGTTCTTTTATGATCGTAAGGATACGAATTATTTTTTCTTCCGGTGTCCGAGCGAGCCATATTTGTGCAAATGAGGCCTTGGTGTAGATACGTTCGGCAAAGGTATATAGAAAATTTTCCTTTATTTCGGGGAAGTCATGCAGAATATTAAAAAAGGTTTCTCTGCGAAGCCTAATGATGATACTATCTTTGGTTGCTTGAGCGGTGCAAGGATAGGGCAAACCTAAAAGCAATGGGGGTTCACCGAAACTTTGTCCGTCAGTGAATGTTCCTTGCACGAGCTCTTTATCGGACTCATTGGTCGAGTATAATTTTACATTTCCCTCAACAAGTTGATAGTAATGATAGGCCGGATCTCCTTCCCAAAATAGGTATTCGTTCTTCTTGATTTTCTTGGCGATACCGCCATATGTTATTAAAATATCTTGGTTTATTTGCACGGTACGAATCTTCTAATGGAGGGACTTACCGTGTTTATGTTTCAAAACACGGTAAGTATCTGTCTATTCAACAATAAAATTTCCTTTCATAATCGCGGCGTGCCCCGGAAAAGAACATAAGAAAGTATATGTTCCTTTGGGAGGAGCAACAAATTCTATTTCTGTAGTCTCTCCTCCACCAATGGTTTTGGTGTGAGCGATCACATCGCTTTGCATCGATGCAGGGATATAGTCGTTGTCTTTTGCTGCTACGGCTTCAGCAGCAAATTTCGTGGCGTCTGTACCGGCTGCTAATAGGACAAAATTATGCCCCATACCAGTAACTGGGGCTTTGCCACTATGGGTTAAAGTTAGTTTTACGGTTTGTCCTTCTTTTACTAAGATTTCGGTTTTGTCAAACTTCATGTCATCCCCACCCGAGATTGCTACAGTTGCAATGCTACCCGCGTCTGCAGGTGTGGCGCTTTCGGTACTCTCAGTGCTTTCTGTTGGTGTACTTTCCTGGGTTGCAGTCTCTTCATTTTTCGTGGCATTGTTGCAAGCTGTGAAAAGCAAAGCTAAGGTTGCGACTGTTAAAATTGTTTTTTTCATTGGAATTAATTGTTGGGTTTTAATGTACTCCTTAAAATTGACAAAGCTTCTTTTTTTGAAGCTAGATATAGTACAAAGTTAGTTGTGTGCATCTAACTCTATTATGACCTCAATCATAAAGCAAAGAATTTTTTTATGAATTTCGGATAGATGGATTAGATCTCCAACCAGTGTAACTAGTAAATGCTCTCAATGTTGAAATGCAAGAGAGTTTAAAGTAATCTTCGAATAGTGTGGTTTCTTATCCGTTGCGGATAAGGGCATTGATATTCTGCACTAGATGTAGAAGTTGACTTTTTTTATAACGCCTCTTTGGAAAGTGGAGCTATAGACAGCGCTAACATGGGGAAATATTGTTATAATAGCATAAATAATATTAGTTTTATCCCATTTCCTTCTTTGAATGAATAATGTATGAGCGTCGGATTCTTTCAATATGCAGTTGTTTGGCGTAATAAAAATGCTAATTTATCTAATATCGAATCGAAAATAAAGAATGAAAAATTCGATTTGTTGGTCTTGCCAGTGGCACTTGTAGTCGTAGAGAAAGTAGAGGAGATTAGGGGATCGATTCGAACAATAAGGCCGTATCGTACATGGTTGATACGGCCTTTTTTAGAAGGTTTTACTTTTTTTGCATCACCTTTTCTAGTTCGTGTTCTACTGCTTCGCCACGCAGGTTTTTAGCAATTATCGTACCGTCTGGTGCGATAAGGTAATTGGATGGAATGGCTTTAACAGCATATTTGTCTGCGGTATTATTTGGGGATGTAGGAGCCGAATCAATAAGTTGAGGCCAGCTCATTTTATCGTTTTTTATAGCTTTGAGCCATTTGTCCCGGTCTTTTTCGTTGTCTATCGAGATACCGATGATCGTAAAGTTGTTGTTTTTGTACTTATCGTACGCTTTGACCAGTGTAGGGTTCTCGGCACGGCATGGACCACACCAAGATGCCCAAAAATCTATTAGGACATAGCTCCCGGCATAATCGGCTAAGCTCAATTGTTTATTATTGCAATCATAAAGCGTAAATTCTGGAGCGCGTTGGCCTACCGCTGTCGCTTTTGTAGCTGCAATAGCCTGTGTCAGTGCCTGTGCGGCTTTAGATTCTCGAAGAGAAGGTGATAGTATGTCTATCAATGGCTGTATCTTGGCGATATCTATCCGATAGCCGGCAATATCTTCTATAGCCTGAAGAGAGAAAAATGAATTTGGATTCATGTTGATATACCTTATCTGCGCACCTTCTTTGTCCTGTTTGATGTTTTGGATTTTAACCTCTAAAGTTGAGATTAGTACCTTATCTTCCTTTTGATCAGAAGAAAGTTTTCGGTAGGTCGCTTGAAGTTCCTGCAGTTTTTGTTCGTAAGGGGCTAGAATGTTTTTGTAACGGTTGTATTCAGCATTGATCCGGGCACCGCTAATGTGGGCGGTGCTTATAGAATCTTCGATCGTTAAGGTCACTGTTCCTCGGTCTAGGTAAAGGGATCTTGCATCTACACCTTTGGACGATCCTCCTTTTACAAGATCCGATTGGAATCGCAGATAGGCCTGTTGTACCCCCTCGGTGACACCCGAAAATATAAAAAGTCCTTTTTTTACTGCTGTGGTATCGTTCTGTAATTTACCATCTTGGTAAAAACTCATATAGACCTTACCCGAAACGGTGGTATCTCTGAACTGTCCTTTGAGCTGATATTTGTTTTCGGGCATCATAATACCACTCATGAATGTAACGATGTCCTTATCTTGTTCTGTGGTTAGTTCCTTGGCTTTATGGAATGCTGTACGCATCTTGTCCGGATCACCTAGATAATGGTAAGCCAAAGCGAGTGTAAACAGGTTACCGAAATCCTTCGAACTTTCGATCTGCGGATAGTTCACGACCCATGATGTTACTTTACGCTGTAGCTCGGGCTGAAGCCCCTCTTGTATCAAAAGTCCCATAGCGGATGAAAGGCGTATCTTTGTATCGATATACTGACAGGTATCCAGAAAGTTAACTTTCATCTTGTAAAAATCTTGTTCGCGCGGAATGTTGAAGAGATAGGTGGACTGCTGTGCACCCGGTTTGTCAAAATACTTGGGGATCTGGTTGAGCACGTCTACAAATGCATCGACATTCTTGGCTGTAATCGCTGCTTGGAGATCGGGAAATAAGGCATATGCCATCTTGGACTCCAGTGAACTACCAAATTTGTTCTTATAAATACCGTAATTTTCTTTGAAGTGTTTTAGGTATTTAGGTGGTATCTCGTAGGTTCGTAGCACGGCCCATGAGGTCTCGGAAAATAGGTCTTTTTGTCGGTCTAGGTATTTTTGGACAGTTGTGGAATCAGCTTTTTCTTGCTCACTTTTAGGTCCGAATGACCGGAGATAAAAGTCGGGATAGTTTACGTATTTCTTGAGAGAGAATCCAGACAGGTACTGTTGCGGTTGTTGGACGGCATCGAGCAGCCATTGATTAAAAAGTGGAGCATCTTTGTATCCCGCATCCATACGGTGGACTCTGAAAGAAGGCTCTATTATAAGAAATGTAGGATACGAACGGATGATATACCGCGCAGCCAGCACTTTGCCCAACGCATCTTTCTCGGCGTCGAGCTTGACCACAACATAATGATCCTGTAATGTCTTGCTGACCGTAGGATCTGGAAAGACATGGGCATCCATCATTTTGCAGGGACCGCACCAAGAAGTATAGAAATCGATAAGGATCAATTTGCGCTCTCGCTTGGCTTGGTCTAAAATGGTGATCCACTGCTTATCGACAGACTTGCTCGGCTTTTGGGCATGTAGCACTGTGCTACATGCCATAATAAAAAAGCATATCGTTAATAGTCTATGTATTAAATTCATGAATAGTCTGTTTAATTAAATTGTCGTAATGGGCAGTTTGCAATGACTTTACGGATGCGTAATACCTGCTCGTAACTGACCGTAGAAGAGGCAGTCGTCTCGTCCATAATATTGAAGGAGTCGTAATAGATTTTAGTAGGGCTACTGGCCGAAGTAACCGTCCATTTCTCAGGTCTGATGGACGAAACCTGGTAGGTATAGGTATCGCTGCAGAAATCTACATCTTCTTTGCCAACAGGGAGTGTTGCCCCGCTTTGTTTGGTCGGTAAAAGACCAAAAAACTGTCCTATAACATTTTCAATACGTGGGCTTTCGCCACCTGCGATATTAAAGATATTATTAATATTTAACATAATACCTGCCTGAATTGGATTGGTAAAAGTGATTTTTGACGGATCTGCTGAATAGGTCAAGTTTAGCCCTTCAATAGTGGCTGTAGTATTGCTCTTGTAAGCAGGTAGTGTAGTGTATGTCGATGTATTGGTGTTGCACAACCAGACATTAAGGGTTTTCAGTGGTTCTGTGACAGAATTTGTCAGAATATACTTATTTACCTCAGGCGGAGTCAGTACACCCACATTTTTAACAATCCGTTGTTTGAGGACAAATTTTATTTTAGAATCGACACCAACAGGATTTGGGGAATGAGTATTGGAAAATACCTTGTTCAGCCGATCGACCATTCCCTGTAAAAATTCTGTGGAAATACCATTGGCCATATCCATTTGCGCAGGTGTATGCAATATGTGAAAATTGATGGGTACAGTGATGTTCGTAAAATTGTTCGTGGGTTTATTGACCAATTTTACGGCTACGGGCTTACTTGTTATACTACCAATGTTGGCCGTAAAGCTGATGGATCCATTGTCTATTTGACTGGTTTTGTAAACTGTCCCTTCGATACGCTCATTTTTTGAACTAGTGATCTCGATTTGTTCGGGTTTTAGTTTGTCGATGTTAAAGGCTACGGTATCTTTTTTACCTTCACTATCGATAATCTCCATAAAAGCTTTTACTTTGAATGTAAGTGCAGCCTGACCATCGGCGATCAGGACGGGAGAGTTGGGATGTAACTGTACTTCGATGATCTTTTCTGGTCCTGCCGATTCGAGGTATGAGGTGAAAGCCTCTTTCTTACAGGAATATAATGTTGTGGCGAGCACGATGAACGTGGCAATTTTTTTCATGTTTTCTAAATTAAAAATAGTGTACATACAAATTTGATTTACAGATTGCCCCAACCTGGATTCTGCTGGATTTTATTGTACTGTAGTTCCTCTTCTAATGGGATGGGAAAACAAAAACGGTGATCTCCATCTGCTAAGGTGTACATACTGTTGTCGTTTTTGTCTAATGCTTTTCGCTGCCATCCTTTTTGGGTACGGGTCAGGTCTAGCCAGCGCATGTCATCTTCAAAGCAAAATTCTTTTCTGCGTTCAGTCATGATTGCACTTAATACATCTTCGCCCTTATATTGATAGTCTTGTACACGAGTTTTCATGAAATTTTCGTACCAGCTTTTAGCTTCAGTAGCATCGCCTTTGCGCGCATAAGACTCCGCTATAATAAGATGGAGTTCTGCCATTCTGAAAATAAAGTTCATGTCAAGGCCATAGGAATCTGGGTGCTCAAACTTGGTGATACCTTTCTTGTCATTAAAAAAGTAGGTTTTGCGTATATCCTTCTCATCGTATAGTTCATAAAGCTGTTGTGTCGAATACATAATTGTACTTGCTCCATACATGGGGATACCTATGATACTTTGTAATCCTTTGCTAGGAGTGGAGTAAACATGTACCATCAGAGCAAATGGCTGATCTTTGTAGAATCCTGTCCCACTCGAGGACGACATAGGGTCGTAGTTGTCAAGCGTCTCCAGCTGTCTGCCTTCCATGGCTTTCTTAGCGTGGGCAATGGCTAGATCGTAATCTCCGCTAACACCAGCTGCAGAACCGCCTTTGTAATGATAGACCTGGGCAAGTATAGCATTTATTATCTTTTTGTCGTAGTAAATCGAATAGCTATCTTTGGGAGCTGTGCTGTAGTTCAATACTTCATTGAGCTCGGCTATAATGATGTTGTAGGTCTCGGCCTGTGTCTTACGGTTGGACTCGTAGTTTCCGACAGCTTCGGCGTCCAGGTTTATCGGGAGTCCCAGTTCGGCTACTTGATAAGGAGCGAAATACTGCATCAGCTTAAATAGGTATCTTGCTCGAAGTACCTTTGCCTCGCCAGCGATCAGATTGTATTCATCCTGACTGATATTCTTTAGACGTCCCAGTTCGGTGAGGATGGTATTGAAAAAACCGATATTCTTATAATATTCTTTCCATATAATACCAGGAGAAGTAGGTTCTTGCCAGTTCAGACTGTTATTAAATATCGCACGGTTATTCCGGCCAAAGGGATTGGTTAAGTAGCGCTCGTAGTCCAAGTCGTCACTATAAAACTGGAAGACCATCTTTGCCGTATTGTTTTTGTAAGGAATAGTGGTTCCAGCCAAAGTATGGTTCATGGTTACAAAGCCTTTGAGATAGGATCCCATAAGTGCTTTGACATCGTCGTAGGTTTTGATGGCTAATACATTCGTCGGTTCTACTTCGAGGTATTTTTCGCAAGAAGTACTTAAACTTAGTATAATAATCATCAGAAAACCAATGCCTGATTTTATCTTATTTTTGATAATTAGGTGATTTATTGTTTTCATCTTCATTTCGTGTTAATCAAACGTTGCTAATTTAGAAGCCTATATTTAATGTAGCCGTGTATTGACGTGTGACAGGGTAATTGAATTCGCCCATTAAAGATGGATCTATACCTGCATAACTGGATAGGGTGAATAGGTTCCTGCCATTGAGACTGATTCTCGCGGTGTTGAATCCCCATTTTTTGAGAAGGTCTGGCTTGATATTATAGCCTAGTGTAACAACACTGGCACGTAGGTAATTCCCTTTTTCAAGCTGTACATCATACATATAGCGATTGAATGCATTGTTGATTGTCCCAATCTCCGGTACATTGGTGTGATCGCCAGGTTGTCTCCAATGATAAATATCATTAGTATGTCTGTTTTTCGAGTTTAACGTTTGGAAGGTATTGAATGAACGTATTTTATGACCTACTTTAAACTCGAAGTTAGTACTGAATAGAAACTGCTTCCAGTTTACCGATGTACCGAATCCACCCACTATTGGCGGATGTTGATTGCCAAGGTGGCTTGCTGCAGGAGCAGGGAGATTAAGCGTGACATTTCTTAACAATTCCATATCAAATAATGCCCCTTCTCTATCGTATATCATGGTGTGTCCATTTGCGGGGTTTACGCCAGCAAACTGATAACCGAACCAACTTCCTACGGAATAACCTTCGACAAACTCGCGTCCATTGGAAGGTGTCCGCAGCGGTAGATTTTCTAGAGAGGTGTAGTAAGTTTTTGAAAGTCTGTTGGTATTGAAAGCTACATTTCCTCGTACAAACCATTGAAGGTCTTTTTTGCGAATCAGTGTAGCGCCTAGATCGATCTCCAGTCCTCTGTTTAAGATATCAGCCACATTCTCGATGGCGTCATCTCTTCCCGAAGATAGCGGTAGGGCACGCTTATCTAATACATCTTGTGTGGTGTTGTGATAGTAATTGACCCCAAGCTCGATACGGCGATCAAAGGCAGCTATGTTAGCACCGAAGTTTATATCTTGTTTGGTCTGCCACTTGACATTGGGATTGGCAAAAATAAAGCTGCTAGGAACGGTCTGTCCATCATAAATTACGCTTTGTCCCAGTCGCATAACCACAAACGGGAATGCATTTTTATCGATGCTTCCAGTATAACCAAATCCTGCGCGTAGAGATAATTCATTGATAATGTCTATGTTATGGAAGAAGTGCTCGTTATGTAGGTTCCAGCGACCACCGATGTTCCAAAGTGGCGTAAACTGATTTTTGTTGCCAATGATATCTGATCCATCATAACGTATTGCTCCGGTCAATATATAGCGGTCCGCATAGGAATATGACGCGTTAGCAAAAAAGGATGTCAATTTGTTGATGATCTTTCCTGTACCACCTAGATCGCTGTATTTGATGGATTCTGGATTGACCCCGCCCATCTCTGGAAATCCTATGATACGGTGGTCTCCATCGAATATAGGGGAGTAGTTGAAGGAGTTATATGCTGTTCTCGAGGTGATTTCCTGTCCTCCAAAGAGGGTCAAAAAGTGTTTCTCCTGAAAGGATTTACTGTATTGCAAGGTATTGCGAAAAGTATAGCCATCGGAGTAGGCGGTCCCTTCATTCAATGAACCACGTACATACTGTGGCGCTGTCTCGCCATTGTAGGTAAACCAATTGCGGATAAAATTGGTGTAGGTCTGTTCACCTTCGGCCACACGGCTGTTGTTTGAATTTACGTTGTACGTGCCATGTGTGATAAATTGTAGGCCGGGGATGATTTCGTACTCCAATTTTAACGATACATCGGCGTCGATATACCTGCTTGTACTGGTATTGCGGTTTAAATCATCCAATATATTGAACTTGGGCCAAGCCAAGCCTGGGCGCAAGTTGCTAAGGGTCATGTCGTAACTTTGATCGTATGCATAGCTTCCGTCTGCATTGTATAATTTTTCGTAAGGATTGGCAAACATTGCATAGTTCAATGGGTTAATAGCACTTGCAGAGCTACGGTCATTTTTTAATGTAGAGGCCAAGCTACCCGTAATTCTAATCTTATCGCTGGGATCATGTGTCAATTTAATGCTCATCCCGGTACGGTCAAACTTATTATTGGGCTGTATGCCTTCTTCCTGTAGATGGTTTACGGATAGGTAGTGTTGTGTTTTTTCGGAACCACCAGACATGCTGAAACCGAGTTGGGTGTTTCTAGCAGGACTGAATATCTCTTTAAACCAGTCTGTGTTTGTCTTTGCGAGTTCGGCTATTTGCTGCTCGGCGTGGGCACTGCTAATGACACCGAGATCACTTTGTCTTAAAAGTTCGCTGACGCGTCCTGTTTTGCTCGCATTTAGGTCATTATGGATTTCGCGCTCAAATTGGATTTTTTGGTACGAGTTCATCATGCTGATATTGTTAATCGGGGCTGCCGTCACGCCATAATTCAAGGAGCCTGTAAACCGGGTTTTGCCGACTGTGCCTGATTTGGTCGTTACGACAATCACGCCGTTGGCGGCACGGGCTCCATAAATCGCCGTTGCAGCTGCATCTTTCAGAATAGTGATAGATGCGATATCATCGGGAGCTAAATTTCCGATACCTGTCGTAAATATAGTGGTCTGTAAATCTGTTGATCCGGAACGGATACTAGGTATCTCTCCTTGCATAGGCATACCATCTACGATCCAGATAGGTTCGGTATTTCCGGTCAAAGAATTGACCCCACGTATCTGAATCCTTGAGTCTTGGCCCGGACGACCGCTAGGGGTGGCGTTCAATCCGGAGACTGTTCCGATCAATATGTCATCAATACTGGTGAAGCCTTTGCCTTGGATATCGGCCGCTTTGATGGTCGATACAGTACCCGTCATGCGCTGTCTGTTGACCTGTTGGTAACCGGTGACTACTACTTGGTCAAGGCTTTCTTCAACTTGCTCCATTCTTACTGAAAAGTGTTCGTACTTCCTGACTGTAATTTCCTGAGTTTTGTACCCTACAGATGTAATGACTAGGACGGCATCAGGGGGCAAAGTGTTTAACACAAAATTTCCACTGGCATCGGACTGGGTGGTGATATTAGTCCCTTTGACTTTGATCGTAGCGCCAAGTATCACACTGCCATCTGTTCGGTTGTATACAGTCCCAGTAATACGCTGATATGATTGTGTAGGGGTACTTTTGGCTGTTAAAATTATGGTTTTGCTCTTTATTTCATAATTTAAAGGCTGATCTTTAAAACAGTGTTCTAACACATCGGGCAATGACATATTGTTGCTGTAGATGGAGACAGGCTTTGCCTTCTTTAATAATTGCTTATTATAGAAGAAGTCATATCCACTTTGTTTACCGATTTCAGTAATCACTGACTCCAGTGATTCGTTGGTCTTGTTAAGGTTGATTTTTTGCGCATATGTATTTGCGCTGACCTGAAATAAGGCTGTTGTTAGAAAAAAAAGAATTAACTTCATTGTCAACATAAATTTAATTAGGCCTTGATTCCTCCTGTCACACCTAATTAGTGGTTTAAAATTCATAATTTTGGATTACTTGGGTTTTATCTTTAATATATAGTCTATTTTTAGTTTTTCCCATTTTATATGGGAAGGGTAGGCCCAGGTCTTTAGCCAGGGGTGTTGGAAGCACCCTTGGTATCATTGAAGAGTCCACCTGTATTCGATTGTTGAAATTATTTCATAACGATAACACTCCTTCCTTTAATTTTTAAATGTACATTCCCGGTTGATTCTAGGATGCCGAATATTTCATCTATATGCTTATCTCGTGATATCTTGCCAAAATATGTCATGTTAGGGTCTGGCTTTGTTTCATAAACGATCTCGAAGTCATACCAGCGTGACAGTTTCATCATTATACTTTCCAAATTTTCATTAAACTTGAAATAGCCGTTTTTCCAGGCGATAATCTCTTCTAGATCTATATCTGAGGATATACTCATACGTCCATCTATGATTCGGAGCTGCTGTCCAGGTGCTAACGTTTTAGTATGCAGGTTGTTGGATACGGTTACTGCTCCTTCGAATAATGTCGTTCTGAATATAGATTCGGTATTGGGGTAAGCCATTACATTGAAGTGGGTACCAAGTACTTTTATTTCACCCATATCGGTCTTCACCATAAATGGACGGGCTTTGTCTGGGCTAACTTCAAAATAGGCTTCGCCTACTAGTTCGATGGTTCTACGGTCTGCTGCAAATTGAGTTGGATACCGGAGAGATGAAGCGGCATTGAGCCAAACTCGTGTACCATCTGATAATACCAGTTGATACTGCCCGCCACGAGGGGTGCTAAGGGTGAGTATTTGTGGAGATTGTCCCGGTAGGTCGGAGATTTGTGGCACTACACTTCCGTCATTGTAATTGACGGAGTTTTCAGAAAGAACGATGCCGCTCTGATCCGAATTTAGTACTATTGTACTACCATCGGCTAGTGTTAGGGTAGCTTTATTGCCACCTGGAACTATGGCTATGGGCGCTGCTACTCTGTTACTTTGGATAGCAGGGGTGGGCTGTTGGTACTTGTGTATTACCAAACCGATTACAGCGAGCAGAGAGGCCGCTGCGAATATCTTTTTCCACGTTGCTATACGTGAATTTTTTGGCTTTAGTGTTACTTCTGCGATATAACACCAACTTTCTTGACCTATACGGATTATATCTAGATGATCGTCATTTAACCTTTTGTCTTGTGTTTTTTTAACATAAGTCCGCTCGATAAGATTGCGCTCTTGTTCGGTACAGTTTTCTGAAAGATATCGATCAAATAGTTCTTTGGCTAGTTGCTTTTTTTCTTGCATAATTATAGTTAGTCACTATAAGGACACTTGACAGCAAGAGAGGGAGTACCTCACAGTAAAATAAAACTAGAATACAGCTAAAGCTTGCGGACGATTTCGGAAAGAACTATCCCAAGAGACAGGCTGTATTTGTCTAGGTTTGTTCGTAACTGCTTGATAGAGTTGGATATTTGTTTTTTTATTGTAGATTCTGAAGTGCCTAGCCTGGCGGCGATCTCTTTGTTGCTCATCATCTCCTTCCGACTCATTTCAAACACCTGTTTCATCCGGGGAGGCAATAGATTTATTTCTTCATCAATGATAGTCATCAATTCGCGTTCGCTTATGGCTTCTATCGTACTGTTGTCTATGTCGTTTAGCGATTCGGCTATAGTGTCAATGAATGCCGTTCCTATTTTGTTTTTTCGGATACGATTGAGTATTCGGTGCCTTGCTGATACATAGAGATACGCTCTTAGATTGGTCTTGATCTCGAGATGATCGGACTTATCCCAAAGGGTGATGAATAACTCCTGGATCACGTCTTTTGCCTCCTCCTCATTCTCTAAGATCTTATAAGCATGTAAGTATAGACTGTGCCAGTGTCTGACATAGATCTCCGTATACGCGCCCTCATTCTTCATTTTCAGCAGAAGGATGAGTTCCTGATCGGATATCTTTTCGTACCTATTTGTATTCATAAATTTTTCCAAATCCCTGTTCATCGCATTCTGTAGCATCCATCGCTTTGGGGTATGTTGTGGTTAGATATTATTAGTCGGCTAAGTTAAATATTTTTTACCAAAATAGTATTAATTGGAATGTTGTCGACCAAATGGTGTCGGTCTTTGAAATAAGTGAAGAAAGTTAGGGAGATACTGTCAAAGGCGTTCGGAATTGAGGGACTAAAGAAGGCTTTATACATCAGGTCTCGAGCGGATCGGGAGGTGAGCTTGTAAAAAGAGCGACTAAGGAAGTGGTTAATTGCAATTATTTTGATCTGTTGCTGCCATTCCTGCCAAAGGTCCAATAGGCAATCCATCCGAAGATTGTAGCTAGGAGTATGATCAGTATCCAGAGTAAGCGTTGTGTACTATAGAGTTTGGTGTTGTTTATGGCATGATACACGGTGTATATAAAAAAACACAACAGGGAAGTAAATAGGGCGAAAAGCGCTATAGAGTAAATGAATAGTATATCCATTTTTAAAATTATTTTTAAAATGTAAGATATTGACCGACAAAGGTAATGTTTAGATCTCAATGGAAGTACGGGAAACCGGAATTGATCAATGGATTGGTGATTAGGAGTACAAGATAGTTTTTTTGTGTCAATGCTTTTTTGTTGTATATATAGGCGTTTAAAAGATTTTTATGGATATTTTAATAAGTTTAAGACGCAGGGTGTTAACGTACAGGGGATTAATTCGTTCGAAGTAATAAAAGGGGCTATCTAACCTTTTTGGACAGACCCTTCAACATCAATCTTATCTTTTATCCCACCATACTTTGGAGAGAAAAGAATCGCTATTGCTCATGCGGCTCACAGCTTCCTTGTAATTAGCTTGATTCAACTCCGCGTCTTCGCTGGAGTTGATCCCACGTCTAGGAATCTGTCCGTTTGTAGAACCAGGATTTGGTCCTGGTGTAAGCTGCGGATACCCCATTCTACGCCATTCGGCAAATGCCTCCATATTACGACCGAAAAGATGTATCCATTTCTGCGTGAATATCTTCTCCATCTTCTCGGCATCGATTAGGTTGGTAAAACTTAAAGTGCCTTGCTCATAGGCGACAGGTAGCGTGGATAGATTGTAGGGAGGCAATGCAAAAGCAGCTTTTACCCCATCTACAAATAGGCCGTGCGCTTGACGCTTAGTGGATCCCCAACCTAGCAGCGCGGCTTCTGCTTTTTAAAAACAGATATCCGAATAGGTCAGTGCGTAGCTTGGAATAGGTGCAAAAGTCAAACTGAACCAGGTGTTTCTATTGGCAGTGGAGTAGTTTGCCCGGACGAGTTGTGATAGCTGATTGTCGGTAAGTGCGACTCCTATACCTTGGTAGGTAGTAGATCCCCTCATCGTGATCGGATGAGCCAATAAAGAAAGGCGTGGATTGTCATAAGCTTTTAACTTGTCGATCAACGTATTGGTTAGGTAGCGTAGATCGGCACTGCCCGTAGTAAATTGACGCAAAATTGGATTTTGGTTTTCGGCTTGCGCATTGTTAAAGGTTGCTACGGCAGCATTGTCTGAATTACTGGCTAGTAATCCGTAACTGGACGATAAGGCCGACGTTACGGTCTGTTGGGCTAGGCTAGCATTAGCATAGCGGATACGCATGTCAATACGAAGCTTGAGCGAGTTACCGAATTTTTTCCACTTGTCGATATTACCACCATAGAAAAAATCGGCTGTACCATAACTGATATCACCGGTTGTAAGTCTGTCAAGTGACTGATTTAGAGGTTGTACCAATACGGGGGTAGATATCTTCTTGTTTATCAAATTTGGGTGTACGATTGATAGCTTCGCTATTTTGGGTGACTCCGGAGAAGGGAATGTCGCCAAAGAGGTCGGTGAGACGTTGGTACAGATACACTTCGTAGATTTCGGCAATAGCTATCTTGCTATGTCCTGTGGGATCATTTTTTAGCCCTTTGAGTTCCTGTTTGATCTGACTGATGTTGCGGAGGAGCTAAAAATGTTGGCTTCAGATCGAATTTTCAGGTCGTTCAAAATACCGCGAAGCCGGAACAACTGGTCCGCCTGCCCAATGCTGTATCCAGGATCCGAATTTACTATTAGCAAGTTCACCGGACTCTTGAAATGTACAATCACGAAGGATGCGGGATAATAAAAGCGCGAGATCTACCGTAGTGACCGAGGTAGGGGGAGTATTGAGTCGCTCGAAATCTTTGGTGCAGGAGCTGTTGCTTGTAAATATCGCATCGGTATTTTTGGCCTTGGGTGGATCTGTCGTGCCAAATGTTGATAGGCTTCATCTTGTCCTTCGTAGAATTTATCGATAGGACTGTTATACCACTCAGCTTTGGGGAAGAAATTGTCCAGTGCTGTCGGTTTTTTTTCCAAATGACTTTCGATAGTAGCAGCCTCATGAGCGGTACATTCGCCTTTTAAATAGCGGTCTACGAGTTGTTTGGTTATCTTCATCGTATAGAATACGACGCAAATTTCCAATACCCCTAAAAGAAAATGAAAATAATTATAAATTGTAGAAGAAAGTGATAAAAAGCCTTATTTAAAGTTTGTAGGGCGAGGGAAATATGATTTTCGACAGTCTTGGGTGAAATTGATAATTGTTGTGCGATCTCTTTGTAACTCATGTTCTCATCCCTACTCATTCGGAATATAGTTCTTCGAACTTTGGGCATCTTATCGATGATACCATCTAGTTGCTGTTCTAATTCTTTGACGCAGTATATCGCTGACGGAGTGTCGTCGTGTGCCATAGGGTAGTCGGAATCGAGTGAGGGGCACTGTCTACGACGTTCTTCTTTTACGATGTCCAATAACACGCTTTTGGCAATACAAAAGAGTTGGGCTTCGACTTCTATGTCAATCTTTTTATGATATAAATTATTCCAAATTTTGATAAATTTGCGTTGTACGGTCTCTTCGGCAATTAAAAGTAGAACCCGTCTTGGATAGCGAATAATGATAGACCTTTCTGTTCCAAATCAGAAATATGTCTTGAAAATATGTTACTGTTATAGCGTCATTTTCACTCATGTTTCTAGACAGTGAATGTTTGCCGAAATTAGGCATAAGAACTGTTTTTCGATGACGCGCACGGATTAATTTTATATGAACTTTGTGTAAATTGGTATGTTTTAAGTTAGCAACTTTAAATTTATTAGCTTAAATTTTATTTTGAAATAGAAGAGGGGTTGTATTCTGCTTCTAGAAAATTTGTCGCCATAAATAGCGACTTTTTTCCGTTTGTCTGCTTAGCGATAAAGGTTTTTCTAATTTTTATTAGAGGTTTTATAATTGATTGACAACACCGCCTGTTTTCTTTCTAGGAATACAGGCGGTATGTTTACTTGGCGGCCCAGATTTCTATTTCTAAGTCGATTTCGGGTAATCCCAGTGCAGTGATGTAGGCGATCGTCATGGAAGGATTGTCTCCTACAAAAAACACATTCCATATCATGTCAAAATAGTTCCAGTCTATTTCTCTCGTGGCCCAGATGTTTACTTTGATTATATCTCTACTAGTTAAGTCTTGACTTTCAAGAAGTGCCTTGATGTTAGTAAAGGTGTTTCTTACTTGCTGATTGAAGTCTGCAGGAATACGTCCTTGCAGATCCGTTCCAATCTGACCGGAGAAAGTGTAGATGTCCGCATTTTTTGGAACTCGAGTTACGTGCGAATAATTGCCTACCGGTGCCGAGACAGTAAGTGGATTAGTCCGATGTACTTGTTTAACATTGTTCATATATTGTCTGAATTATGATTTAGAACAAAAGTAGATATATCATAATTGCCAAAATTGGATAAAACCGACAAACTTTGTGGATAGCTTGAAGTTTGTGCGCTATTTTTTCCATTGTGGAAAATTTGGTAGCTTTTCTTCGCTGTTTTGAAGGAAAAAATGGGGACTACTACCCGTAAATGTTTTAAATTCTCGGATAAAATGGGATTGATCGAAGTAATTGGATTGATAAGCTACAGTGCTCAGATTATGGAATGAACTGTGGCGTAAAATCGATAAACTGGATTGGAATCGCATTATTCTAGCATATAATTTAGGGGACATTCCAATGTATTGTTTGGAGAGTCTCTCCAAGGAACGTTCCGATAAATTCATTTGCTGTTGTATTTCAGGGAGTGTCTTGCCGTTTTGTATCAGAAAGGAGGCATATCGCGCTTTTTCATCGTGGTATTTTGCATGATTAATTCTATCGAGTATAAAGTTGGATATGATTGTTATTTTTTCGGCTGCGCTGCTGGCATTGACAAGTTGTTCCAGTATCAAGTCCGAGACTAAATCTTCCAAAGCAATGTTTTGGTTACTCAATTCAAAGGCGTCGAGATGGAATAAGGTCTTTAATACTGTAGGTTCAAGAAAGGCACCAATTATCCGGAATTTCCCAGAGACCTTATGTTCGCTATGTTGTGTAAATTGCCCATAGATATATAGCTGAGGCATGGCTTGATCATCTTGATCAAAAAACTGGTTTGGCTGATCCTGAAATATCAAGGCTGGTAGAGCATCAGGCAGAATTTTAAAATGCTGAGGTTGTTTAAAGGTCGGCGTATCCTCCAATACCCAAAAGTAACGGACGTGCTGTTGTAGCGCTTTGATTGGAGATATTTCCTGATAATACATTAATTTATTCTTTATCTTGCTAGATCCAAGGTAAAGATAAGCAATCGAATTTGGATTGGGTTGATCTAGACAATTAAGCAGCTTTTAAAGCTGCTTAATGTTATTACTTATTAATTTGTTGACAGTATTCCAGAAAAAACTTCTCCAAATTGTTCAAATGTCTGATTGGCCATATCAATAGCTATCTGATGTGTTTCTGGATTTTCACCATGTTGGTTTAATACGGAAGTGAATCCGGCCCACATCTGTCCGCTATTGGCACCGTAGCCTTCGAAAAATGACGTGCCTCGCTCGATACCATATTTGTTGAGCATCTGCACAATATAAGGGCCTCCCATAACAGATCCCTCAAGTACGTATAAGGAGCTTAGGGCTTCCAACACATTTTTCACGGTTGGAGCAGTAGCCTCTGGGAGGTTATCTACGTTGCCCCCGAGAGCTTCAATATCATTTTTGATATAAGAAGAGTTACGACGGTCACCAAGATCTGGTAATATTGCTGTAGTTACGAAAGGAACAATATTGTCTTCTACAGCGCGGAAATAGGCGTAAAATCCTTTTAAGACTTCCGCATAGTCCGCTTCCGAACGGATTGCTTTCAATTGACGTACCACGATACCCTCTGTTTTTTGGTGAGCGGCATGCGTGCTTTCTTTGATATTTTGACTTAACATAGTTTTCTGTTTTATTTTACAACGATCCTATACAAAGATTCGTATTTATTTCTTTCCTTTTAAGCTGATTTTTGATTTATCGTGTATGAAAAGCGATAGTATATATCTTTCGCTATCGTCGATTAATTTAAACTTCGAGTCAACGAAAACACGACTATGTATTCTGTCAATTACTATTTTGTGAACTTCTTAAAGTTTAGATTGTAAGTCGCATTACCATTGATGGTAGTGATACCTGCAGTTTGGATCATGTAAAGCTCATCAGCGTTATCGTTCAGTTTTTCTCCCTTATACATAACAATGTATTGATTCGGTGTAGGGTAGACTGCACGATTGTTCTTAAAGTTGTAGATAATCCACGTTGGTCCAGTAGCAGGGGTTCCTGCACTGGATGCGTCAATATTTAGTTTATCTGTAGCTGAAATATCTGAACTTAACACCGCAGATAGTGTCAACTTTTCTATACTTATATTTTCCTTATCAAAATAAGCCATTTTATAATTTCCAGCTGAGCTGTTATATAAGGTAGAGCCCTACATGCCTGAAAGGTTTATCATACTTTTGTCTTCTTCCTGTTTAGAATTTGTTTTGAAATCGTAATAAACCTTGACTCCTGATGGCAGCTGTGTAGTGGCTGTTGCTGTAGTAGCAGTAGCATCGCTCAGCTTTTTCTGGTGGCTTACGTCATCCTTACTACATGAGGTAAATCCTACGACCAAAGCACATAACAGTGCTGCCGCTTTAAATAATCTGTTCATGGTTTTATATAATTTTTAAATTGTTCTATAATGTTCTTGTGTCTAAGTTTTTACTTCCGTCCTGTTGTACATAATATTTAAATGTAAAGTAGGGGGCTGGCCAGTTCATATTGGTCACGGCGCTCGGATTGCCTTTGTAAGCGTTTATCAGTTGTAGCTTAGCATATCTTCCATCCGGAAGTCGTATTGCATAGGTACGATTGGGTAGTGCCTGCATGAGATGTGTAGAGATGCTGTACTGAAACCATCCGAGTGATTCAGGATTGGAGGCCCATCCGATTTTGCCAGTCTCATTTTCGTCAAATTCTTGATCTGAAGGAGCTTGGTTTACACTTTGATAAGATTGTTTTAACAGGATCACTGCTGTACAATCTGCACTTCCGCCATGACCGGGGTTGAAGGGATCGTGGCTATTATTAATAAAGATCTCCGAGTTGTAAGGGCCGGTAAATGCTATATCCCATTCTTTTGATTTCAACCACTGAGCCGAATCGCTCTTTGTTTTGATCCATATCTGCTTTTGGTCTCGAAAGCGAAAGAGAAAGGTTTGAAAAGGACGTTTTTCCTTGCCGTCTGTACCTTCGCTCATGGATGCGTCGACATCGCCGGGTAGATCTTTGATGACGGTACTGTTACCATCTTCCAGTCCGATGCTGTAATCTTTGTCCTTGCCGCATGAGCCTAGAAGAAAGATAAAAGAGACAGCGAATAGACATTGTCCGATTTTCCGGTAAGAAAGCCATACTGCACATTCCGCTATGATTAATGTTATCGTTTTCATTTTTAATAGTTCTTTTCTTTACAACTCATTTTCGACATAATTTAGATTACTTCTTCATCCAGCGGTAGCTAATTCCACTCATGAGTACTCTCCCTGGCTGTCCCAGTAGATAACGACTCGTAAAGTCGAATAGGTTATCACCGATCAGACGAAATGTAAGCCTTCTGTCCATAATGCTTTTTTCGAAGGTTACGTTGACCAGCGTGAGGTAGGGGACAAAGATGTCATAACGATCTATAAATTGGTTGCCATTAAATTCTTGAAAAGGGGTACTGCTTCTGAAGTTTATACGGGTATTGATATGAAGCCCCCATGGTCTGTATTCATACTGTGCCTTCAGATTGAACATATGTCTGGATCGATCCTCAATACCCCAATAATCCGATTTTTCACTTCTTCGGTATTCACCTGTAGCAGGGGCATTGATCTGATTGTAAGGATAGTTTCCAGCTGCGATGCTATCAAGAACACTCAGATCTTTTGAAATAAGGTATTGATAACCCGCGGATAACTGTAAGTTCTTTGTCATCTGATATGTTATAGATGCTTCAAAACCTTTATTTATCGCTTTGGGGAGATTACGGTAACTATAAATCTTTGCGATGTTCGTGCCATTTCCTACTGCTACCGTATTGATTTGATTATTGATACGGTGGTAAAATAAGGAAAAATCAGTGTGTAATTTTGACGAAGGATTCCAGCTAAAGCCAACATGGTTGGAGAGGCTGGTCTCTGCCTTGAGATTGCCAGACACCAAGTTCAACATATACGTGTTTTGATAACTTAGTTCCCCATTTTGATCCATGTTCTGTAAAATATCATTAACACGCTCCGTACCTACAACTAGATAATTGGCGGCAGGATTAAAAAATACCTGATAGCGCATTTTATAATCAGGGGCTTTAAATCCAGCACCGGTACCCGCTTTAAGTAAGAATGTGGGGCTAAGCTGGTATTGCAGCCCTAAGCTAGGACTGAGATGACCATTATAAACATTGGACTGATCGTATCGTAAGCCTAGGGTAGTGAACAACTTATCTACGGGTTTCCATTCGCTCTGAAGGTAAACAAATGCACTGTTAAGAGATCGCTTCTCATCGAGGGACTGATTGTCCATGATCTCTAAGCTGGCGCCTAGGCCACCTGTAACTTTTAAATGAGTCAAAGGACTATAAGCAAACTGTTGTTCGATACGCTGTACATTCTGTCCAAATTCTTCGGCGGATGCGAGCCCCCCCTGTTGTAACCATTGTGCTGTAACCTCCGAATGAAATCTTGAATAATAATAGCGTGTCATACTACGTAGACCAGATTTGAAATTATAGTCATAGCTAGCTGATAGATTAATGTCTTGATCGCGTTGTTTGTCCTGAAGAGCCGATTGTTCGGACCAAGCATTGATCATCTCGGATTCACGAGCTGCAAATCGCCCGGCAAATCCTAAGGTACCGTTCTTACTGGTGCGATAACGGGATCTGCCCTGTATACTATAGTTTGTATAAGGAGGGTAGGTCGTACTCTTGCTATCGAGATGTTTGCTATCTGTATTAAAGCCATCGGTGCGGTAGTAATTTCCAGATACGACGACACTACCCCGTTGATTTACAAAAGGAGTTTCCGCTTCTAAAGTAGCGTCTATAGTGTTGAGCGTACCGTATAAGAAGGATGCATGAGCCTGAGGTGTCAAAGCGCCGTGTCTAGTGACTATGTTGATAGCTCCACCTAAGGCATCGCTACCATACAAGCAGGAAGAAGCACCTTTGATAATCTCGATACGTTCAATATTGGTTACAGAGATGCGGGAGAGATCAAAACTACCGCCGGTTCGACCCAGCATAGGTTGGCCATCCACTAGTACCATCACGTAATTGCTGCTGAAGCCCTGTATCTGTACACCCACAGCTCTCGAACCTCCTGTTATATCATTGACAATAGCTACTCCGGTTTGCTCTTTCATCACTTCGTCGAGTCTACGGCTCCCCATAAGTTCTATTTCACGTTTTGTGATGATTTTGACAGGCATAGCGGCCTGTTCAGGCTTTATGAGGTTGTCTACCGCACGTATTTTGGTACTGACACCTACCTCTTCTATCGAATTTGAAAGGTTTAGGAGCTGGAGACGTCTATATTGATTAGTATCTTCCAGATCGAGCGAATCGGTCAAAGATTGATACCCCATCATGCTCACAGAAAACCGGTAGCTTCCCGCATAGAGCTTGTCGAAACAGAAGAGTCCATCTGAGCCGGTTTTATAGATTTTATTGTCTGGGAATAAGGTTATTGTAGCACCTTGTAAAGGTTTGTTTAGGCTATCGACAATAGTTCCAGTGAAACTTAACCGCTGTTGTCCATAAGTTAAAGAAGCATATGTGACCGAAAGCGTACAAATGAAAAAATAAAGTATAATTCGCTTGTTCAAGAATGTTGTTTTTATTTTTACTAATTCTAAATAGTATAACAAAAGAACTAAAACATATTCAATAATCGTCTATGAAAAATGTCAAAAATTATATTCAATTCGTTTCAGAATAAGTCTATTATCTCTGTTTTATTTTTTTCAATTATTTGTTTTATAGTTGTTTAGGGTTGATTTTAGCAGGTTTGTTGTTAAAGCGGCATTATTATAATTATTTGTATTTAGACTTATTATTGATTTGCTTTGTAGCAGGTTTGGAGTAGGAAAGACTTTGTCGCAAATAAACTTGTTTAGGAATGAACATAAAAAATAGAAGATATAAAATAGATTTAAATGAGAAGATTTGTTATTGTGTGGGTTTGTTTACTATGTGTGCTTGCTGTTAAAGCAGATTATGCACGGGTAATTACGTTAAGTAGTTCGATTACAGAAACAGTATATGCCTTGGGATTAGGTAATTCGGTGGTAGCAACAGATGTGACCAGTGTATCACCTAAAGCTGCTGCTGCACTTCCCCGTGTCAGTAAAAACCGTTCGATCTCGGCAGAAGGTATATTGGCTTCCAAGCCTACCTTAGTATTAGCGATTGAAGGAGAAGTCTCGACTGCCGTTGTACAGCAGATCCGTAAATCGGGAATAAAATTTGTGGCACTGAAGCAAGAATACGCTGTCAAGGGAGCATTTAAATTTATTCAGGATATAGCAGATGCACTTGGAAAAACGGCCGAGGGCAAAGTCGTGGTAGAACGGACGAGATTGAGTCTCGATCGTACATTGGAAGTGGTTGTTGACGAGGGAAAAGGATCGCCAAAACCAAAGATTCTATTTATATATGCGAGAGGTACAGGGACGATGAGTGTAGCGGGTAAGGGGAGTAGTCTGGATGCGATGATTGAATTGGCTGGAGCAAAAAATGCAGTTCAGGAATTTTCTGATTTTAAACCCTATACCACCGAATCGCTGGTCGATGCGAATCCCGACATTATCCTAATGTTTGATTTTGGCTTAAGTAGCATCGGTGGTAAAGAAGCGATGCTGAAGTTACCAGGAGTACGCATTACAGAAGCTGGAAAATATAAGCGTATTTTGGTTATGAACCCCTCGTTACTTGTCAATTTTAGTACACGTCTGCCCGAAGCTGTTATGGAACTACACAAGGGGATAGTCGATATGATGAATTTAAGATAAGGAGATGCAGTGGAGAGAAAGCAGCGTATTATTTTAATCGTATTGGCTGTAGTTACTATGGTGATTGCCATAGTTGCTCTAGGATTAGGAGCTTATTATATTCCGGTCGACGATATTCTTCGTCTTATTGCTAGCAGATCGGGTTTGCTTCAAGATATAGGTCTTGATGTGACACATGACAATGTACTCTTTATAATCCGTATGCCGAGAGTGTTGCTAGGCTTGTTGGTCGGCGCTGCACTAGGTGTATCAGGAGCTGCTATTCAAGGGATATTTCGTAATCCATTGGCAGAGCCGGGACTAATTGGGATCTCTTCCGGAGCGTCTTTATTTGCCGTGATGATTATTGCTATGGAAACGTTGGTATTCCATAGTCTTGCCAAATGGTTAGGTTATTACTTATTAGCTTTCGGAGCTTTCTTTGGGGCTGGGCTTACGGCATTTGTGGTCTATCAGATAGCCCGTAAGGAAGGTAAGACCAATGTAACCACCATGTTGTTGGCTGGTATTGCTATCAATGCTTTTGCTGGAGCGCTAACAGGGCTGATGACTTATATGGCGACCGAACAACAGCTGCGAACTATCACTTTCTGGATGTTAGGGAGTTTGGGTGGTGCTACCTGGGACAATGTGATGGCAATTCTTCCTTTTATAGCGATTCCGCTCATCGTCCTACCGTTTTATGGTAAGGCTTTGAATGCTTTTGCTTTAGGGGAGTTACAAGCAGATCTGCTGGGGATGCGTACAGATCGGGTAAAGCTTTGGGTAATCGTGTTGTCGACATTAGCTGTCGGAGCTTCGGTGGCGGTATCGGGTATCATTGGTTTTGTGGGTCTACTGGTACCTCATATCATACGTCTAATGGGTGGTTCAGACCATAAATACGTACTCACAGGATCTATGTTACTGGGAGCGGTGGTACTGACCCTAGCAGATGTACTCTCTCGGGTGTTGATCGCTCCGATTGAATTGCCCATAGGTGTGATTACTGCATTATTGGGAACACCTGTATTTTTATATATTTTAATAAAGGATAAATAATAAAATAAGCAGCTTATGCTACGTGTTGAAAAGCTATCATATGAGATAAAAGGCAGAAGGCTGCTCAAAGATATCTCCTTTCAGATGAGGAAAGGAGAAGTATTGGCTATACTTGGTGCTAATGGGGCAGGAAAGTCTACATTGATGGGCGTGCTTTGTGGTGATAAGAAGCCAACGGAGGGAGCTGTGCTGTTGAATGGCAAGACATTGGATCAATATGACATGAAAGAACTGTCCCGGTGTCGCGCTATGCTGAGCCAGCAGCAACAGATGACACTGGCCTTCAAGGTGAGCGAGATCGTGATGATGGGACGCTATCCTCATTTTAAATCCAGTCCATCTGCTAATGACATACTGATCGTCGAAGAGGTGATGAATTTGTGTGGGGTGAAATCATTGGAAGATCGTACTTTTTTGAGTTTGTCGGGAGGTGAGCAACAACGCGTTCAGCTAGCGCGAGTGCTTGCCCAAATCTGGGATAATAAGGATAGTTTGTTGTTATTGGATGAGCCCATATCGGCGTTGGATCTGAGGTACCAACAGAAAGTTTTAGCTATTGCCAAGGCATTGGCCCGACGTGGATTTATGGTCGTATTGATTGTACATGATGTCAATTTTGCTGCTATATATGCCGATCGGATAATTATGTTGAAGAATGGTCGAAAGCTCCTTGACGGAACTCCAATAGAAGTTCTCAATACAAAAGATATCTATACTATCTTTTCTGTAGAATCTGTTGTGGAGCTGAGTTCCAAGACACTCAAACCTTATGTGAAGCTAGAAGAACTAGTACTTGATGCATTAGTTTTTAATTCCTTATTGACAAGTGAGTCAAATATGACAACGGAAAGGACGTTAGATTTGTTGATTGATAAGTCACCCTATTTGTCAGCAGAAGAGTTGGCTTGCCAAGTCGGTATCTCGGAGTTTGAAATCTGGCGTCTTGACAAGAGAAATAACACGAAAGTATTTAGAACCGATTTTGATCTGTTAACTGAAATATTGCCAACCTTAGGTAAGGTACGTATATGTTCAGGTGCTAAGGGAGTCAAGCATACGTTGGTTGGTGGTTATACCTTACATAGCTATGAATCCGGAAAAAAGGCAGTATTTGCAGGAGATTTTGACTTAGCTTTTCTTTTTAACCATTGGCATATAGGTCTATTGATCGAAAATGAAAGCGGAAGGGCATTGCGTTTTTTTAATAAAAATGGCATGGAGCTACATGCTATTTCTTTGTCCGATGAGCAGAATGATGCAGATCGTTCTGAGGGAATGAAAGACCTGATTCTTACTGAAAACGGGGACAATGGATGGGAGCACTGTTTTTCGGATCGCACCATAGAAGTATCCAAACCAAAGAAGGATCAATATTATCAATCTATGAGTCAATTTCGCAAGATTTTAGCATTATGTGCTGCCAAAAAGACTCCCGTGTCCATCAAACTGCTCAATGGAGGATGCGAACAGTCGTATACAGGGGTAGTGTTCAACCTGATTGACCAAGGAAGTAGATATATCATTAAGGAACCGACATTCGAGTTGGAAATCGTATGGCAAAATATAGGAAGGATCGTGTCTCGGGAGGATGATCATTTCAAAGGTCCGGTAGTCATCGAGCTTTTTAATAACTATGACGATCTTATCCTAACACTTCAGGCAAGTTACATTATAATACAGGAGAATTGGGATGAAGTGTTAGGTAAATGTAATAAGAACTCTGTTGTTTAGAAAGAATTTAAATAAGAGTGTTTTGTTATAGGAAAAACGATATCTTTATCGCACTAGGAATTGCTTGGGTATGTTGATAAAAAGTAAAATAGTAGAATTTGATGAATGGCTTTTTATTGAAGAAATTCCGGATAGTTATGTGCCGGATAAACCTTTGGTAGAACAGCGTTTGGATATAGATCGAAAGCCCGTTCGTATGCATAATTTTCAACTATCTACGAGCGGTCTTTTTATTTTACATAGTCGTATGTATTTTGAACAACCCGTACAGGTACATACTGAGGTGGAGGGGGAGGCCATTACCAGTCAGTTTATTTTCTATAAAGCGATAGACGATAAGATGCCATTTGGTATGAGCAGACATAATATACGCTATATTCCATCCGTGCAGTCTGTCCATGAGGTAAAGGAAGGTATCGAATACAATTATTTTATTGCGGTTATCTCCAAAGCTTACTATCTTAACCTGATTAAAAGAGATTCGGTATTACATCGGGATTTTGTTACTGCTATAGAAAAGGGGGAGTATGTCAGTTTTTCGGAAGATGACCTAATGGCGACTTATGAAATGCAACACACGATCTCTGAGCTTATCGAATCGAAAAAGACAGGCGAAATAAGGCGATTACATACCGAATCCCGCATTGTCGAACTGTTAATGTATCAGTTTGAACAATATAATGAGAGATCCAGTCAGGTGCCGACACAGTTCAACGATAGCGATGTCGAACGTCTGGAGCTAGCCAGACAAATTTTAGAGCAGCGCATTGCTAATCCGCCGACCCAACGGGAGTTAGCCTGTGAAGTGCTTACGAGTGAAAGCAAACTCCGAAAGGATTTTAAAGAGTACTTTTCAGTCACTATACACGATTACCTCACGCGCGTGCGTATGGAGAAAGCAAGGTCATATCTTCTGGAAGATAAGCTATCTGTTTATGAAGTCGCATTCCTTACGGGCTATGGACACCAAAATAACTTTAGCAGTGCCTTCAAGAAATACTATGGTATTTCTCCTGGGAAGCTCAAGACCTGATATTATTCTTTATTTTAATGTTCTTCATAGGGATATAATCAATAGTAGCTTGGTGATTTTTTTAACTATAGACCAGTGGAACTTTTGATTTTTGGAAGTAAACGCTAGTCATAGATCGTTTTTTCCTTTTCCATTAAATCTAATGGAAACTTATCGATGAACATAAAAAATCCCAAAAAAATACAGCCAAGTAGGTATTGTAGCAGCTTTTTTGGAGTTTCAGTATCACATCTTGTCATACAGATGACTTGTTTGTTGGACAGAAGCCACAGGTGGAGAATGGTCAAGACAGACTTTACGGACAGAAGCCGATAGAAAGAAATTGGATCTTGGTAGTCGACAAAATAGTTCTACTACAGACATCTGGTGGGGAAGAATATGTCTATGTCGAAGAGAGTCTATTGCCGGTACTTACCCAAGTACTGGATCTGATACAGGATGAGACACATATTCAACCTTAGTATTATAAGAATAAAGAATTTGCTTATATCAAAGAAAGGACGTATGAAGGCGTAAAGGAGTATCCTGTACAATTGAATAAGCTCCTGGCGGTGAGTGCCGTATAGACGCTTTATGACGATAGTATATTTCGTTAACTGGACGACTCCTCTAAATTGTTATTAGGCCGACGCTAGGGAAAAACTCGCGATAGTATGAACTAGGAGCATTATGGTAAATTGTGTATATTCGAACAATGGAAATACTTAAACCTTTTATGTCATTAGTAGCCCTCTTGATACTAATTTCTCCACTTCAAGCACAAAAAAAGGCTATAAAGCCCAATATTATTTTTATTCTGGCAGATGATATGGGCTATGGCGATATCGGGAGCTATGGACAAAAATATATTAAAACACCAGTTCTTGACCGTTTGGCTGCAGAGGGCAGAAGATATACCCAGTTTTATGCCGGTAGCACGGTATGTGCACCATCTAGAGCAAGTTTGATGACAGGACAGCATACCGGAAAGGTATACATCCGTGGAAATGGTGAGATCCCTCTTAGAAGTCAAGACACCATTATCACGCAGGTACTGAAACGGGCTGGTTATACCAACGGTATGGTCGGGAAATGGGGGTTGGGATTAGCAGGAACTACTGGTGCACCCGAAAATAAAAACTGGGATTTCTTTACCGGATTTTTACACCATGTAGAAGGGCATTTTCAATTGAGTGACTCTATATGGAGCCTTCAAAATGGACATAGCGTTAAGGTAAAGTTAGATAAAGATACCTATGTGAATGAACTTTTCGCCAAAGAAGCTGTAAGTTTTATAGAGCGAAATAAGGATAATCCATTCTTTCTGTATGTATCATTTACGGTACCTCATGCCGAACTCAAGGTGCCTGAAAGATATTTACAACCTTATCTAGATGTGGATGGTACCAGCGTGTTTGCTCCAGAGAAGGCACAACCTGCTGGACAGCATTACGGGGAGCAGCGCTATCCAAAAGCTGCCTATGCTGCGATGGTGACGAGTATGGATGATTATACAGGATGGATATTGGCCAAGCTTGACGAATTAGGAATATCAGACAATACCCTAGTGATCTTTAGCAGTGATAACGGCACTCATAAAGAGGGAGGAAGGACTATGGACGATATCATACGGGTATTCGAGAGCACTGGGGGACTGCGTGGTGTAAAGCGAGATCTTTATGAAGGAGGTATCCGTACACCTTTTATAGCCAAATGGCCGGGACATATTAAGCCCGGCACGGTAAGTGACTACATGGCTACGTTTTGGGACATCTTGCCTACATTTGCCGATATAGCACAAACGCAGGTACCAACCAATGTAGATGGGATCTCCTTTTCGAAGGAACTCACATCTCGTAGGCAAAAAGTAAACAGGCCACTGTACTGGGAATTTAATGAAGGTGGATTTAAGCAAGCTGTTCGCTTGGGCGATTGGAAAGCTATTCGCTTTTATAAGGATGGCAAACCTCAAAGGACAGAACTGTATAATGTCGTTAAAGATAGATCCGAAAAGAATGATCTAAGCGGACAGAATAAGAACAAGGTGAAGGAGTTAGAAAGGCTGATGGAAAAGCTGCGGACCGAATCTGAAAATAAGCTTTTTGAGAAGAAGAGCTAAAACTAGTTATACCGGACTATCTGAAATCTCAAAAGTGGATCAGCATCTTTATGGGCAATGATTGTAGATTTGCGGCTATAATGAAGAAAATACTACAAAAACAGCTTTTAAGACACGATTGGACTAGAGCAGAACTACTTGCCATCTACAATAAGCCACTAATGGAGCTGGTCTACGAAGCGGCTTCGGTACACCGTATGTGGCATGATCCGCAAGAGGTACAGGTATCAACGCTTCTCTCGGTAAAAACAGGTGGCTGTCCAGAAGACTGCTCATATTGCGGACAGGCAGCCCGCTATCATACGGACATCAAGGTACAGGCGCTTCTGCCTACAGAGACGGTGCTGTCACATGCACGAAAGGCCAAGGAAAATGGTTCCTCACGATTCTGTATGGCTGCCGCTTGGCGCGAGGTACGTGACAATCGGGATTTTGACCGTATTATCGATATGGTGAAAGGGGTGAATGCTATCGGTCTAGAAGTATGTTGCACCTTGGGAATGTTGACAGAAAGTCAAGCAAAAAGACTGCAGGAAGCCGGCTTGTACGCCTATAACCACAATCTGGATACTTCAGAAGAGTACTACGATGAGATTATCTCTACCCGGACCTTCGACAATAGGATCAATACGATCAACAATGTACGAAAGGCTGGCGTTACGGTTTGTTCGGGAGGTATTATCGGCCTGGGAGAGACCACAGCCGACCGAATAGCGATGCTGCTCACCTTGGCCACAATGGAATTGCATCCCGAATCAGTTCCAATTAATGCATTGGCGCGTGTCAAAGGGACTCCGTTGGAGAATAATCCGAAAGTAGAGATCTGGGATATGGTAAGAATGATAGCTACAGCACGTATCATTATGCCCGCATCGACCGTGAGACTCAGCGCCGGTCGTGTCGAAATGACCGAAACCGAACAGGCCTGGTGTTTTATGGCAGGAGCCAACTCTATTTTCAGTGGAGAAAGGGAAACGCTACTCGTAACCCCTAATCCCGGAATGTCGGAAGATATGACGATGTTTGCACGTCTAGGTCTGAAACCTAAAGTATGTAAAACTACTTGAAAGTAAGGTTTACTTTTTTAAATCCAAGTCCTTCTAGCAGAGGTTGTAATACATGTTGCGCATTGGACTGTGTTTGTGCGAGTATGTCTGATTTTTGAACCTGTTTGGTGATCTCGACCTCTGCACCTTTGAATGCTTCATCTACTAAGTCCGCCTCTCTAAAGAAAGCCATTTTAGTGTCGTATACTTTAGACGCCTTGTGGTCAATCCTAACATAACAAAGTTCTGCCTTTGGCAGGGTGATAGACGCAGATTCTCCGGACACTACGACATCTTCTGCTTTAAGTTTCCTGAGATCGATACAACCGACTGCGTCCGCTTTTACGATAAGTAAGACACTGGCTTCCGGTAGATAGGTGCTTATATTTTTGTGCTCGATTACGTCGCTAAATCGGTATTTGACCAATTCCAGTTTTCCCATCGCTTCAATTCGTTCTACTAGAATCTGATGTTTGCTTTCTACCTTGGTATTTGGTGAAAATTTGTCTTTTATTAGCCACACAATAATCCCGATCAAAACAAGAGGGACAAGAAATCTTAGTAATGTTTTCATCTGCTTATATTTGTTTCTCATTTGTGATGAAGCTATCAGATTTAATTAGCGCTTTGCTTGAGTTTTTCGGAAAACTGTAACAATCTCTTCAAGCTCTTTGGTGCTAAGTTGCGAACTTATCTCTAGTTAGTTTATAAAATACAAGATTTCTTCTGGTGCAGCAGGGTAGCCCATATTTTGTCCCTTTGTAGTCAATGTGGCACCTTGAGGTCTGCTTTGCGGGTCTGCAATCAAATTTTTCTTGTTGTCAAAGACAAGCCGGCTTTGCAAACCTTGATCAGCATTGTTGTATTTTTTCAGGAGATCAGTGGCTCTGGTTTTTTCTAGGTTTTCTTTCTCTTTTCTCTCGTATACCGTAAAATCTGCAACGACATAGTTTTTGTCGAAGTAGGCTTTTATGGCTGGATGATTCGGACTAGGTTTCATCTTATGGCACCATCCGCACCAAGATACGTGAAATAAGGTCTGCACATTTTTGTTTTCCTTTGCAGCTTTCGCAACAGCGGAATTTAATACCTCTTCTGTCGAAGCAGATTGTACGAAATTGCTTTATAACTTAAGACTCATACGAAGCTTAATACTAGTGTTTTCATGTGTAATATTGTTTACTTTTATAGTAAGCAATATTTAATCACAGTTATATATGTTATTCTATTGTTACATATCTGGTTTTTTCTCACTCTAATGGGTTGTCATCCTTGTTTGGACGATGTAAACTAAGCTATTGATCGTGTGGGATAGGCGTTTATTATTTGGATGTTTTGTGAGAAATATGTAATATTGTTCGTGTTGAGATGGTTGACCTCTATATTGTCCATTTATATCTTTGTACTGGCTATGGTGCCCTGTACAGACCAGCTCTCTGCACAAACACCAACACACTTAACACATTTAGATTCCGATTCTCATGATCACGAACAAGGCGATACTTGTACCCCCTTGTGCGGTTGTTCTTGCTGTGGAGCTCACATTACAGAAGTATCTTGCTTTTGGTACGAGAGCCCTGAACAACCCTTGATTTATCAGATCGAAGATCAATTTTTCAAAAAGGAAACATCCATTTTTGACTATAGTGGAAGTGTTTGGCAACCTCCTAAATTTCAAGTCTAGTCAAATCTTAAGATATACATACACCTGTATGTACGGAGTCAATTTTATTGAAATTTAATATACGATACTTTCAACAATATTTAGTATTAATTGTTGTCTTCTTATAGGTTCATTCAATAGTTATTATCCGCAAAGATTTGATGCTCATAATTTCGTTTATAATAGGGTTAAAGACTTAATTTGAATTATCGTGTTAGATAGTATTATCCGATTTAGTATAAAGAATAAAATCATCATAGGGTTGATGACCTTGTCGCTCATTATTTGGGGAAGCTGGAGTGCGACAAAATTGCCTATAGATGCGGTGCCTGATATCACGAATAATCAGGTGCAGATATTTACTTCTGTGCCAACACTGGCAGGTCAGGAGGTAGAACAATTGGTCACATTTCCGATCGAACAGAGTATAGCCAACGTCCCCAATGTGGAGGAGATCCGGAGTATTTCCAGATTCGGTCTATCGGTGATCACCGTTGTGTTTCAAGAAGAAGTAGATATCTACTTCGCCAGGCAGCTGATCAATGAAAAACTAAAAGAAGCCGTTGAAAAGATACCGGAAGGTGTTGGTAGTCCCGAGATGGCTCCTGTGAGTACGGGGCTAGGTGAGGTGTATCAGTATATTATCCATCCCAAGAAAGGAAGCGAAAGTAAATACGATGCCAAGAGTCTTCGCGAAATGCAGGATTGGATTGTCGCTAGGCAATTGTATGGTACGCCTGGTATTGCGGAAATTAACAGTTTCGGTGGACAGTTGAAACAATACGAGGTCGCTGTCAATCCCGATCGGTTGCGAGCGATGAATGTGAGCATCCCTGAGCTTTTCATTGCACTTGAAAAGAACAACCAGAACACGGGTGGTGCTTATATCGATAAACAGCCCAATGCTTATTTTATACGCGGTGTAGGATTGGTCACCTCATTGGAAGATGTAGGAAATATTGCGATCAAGACGGTAGGTGAAGTGCCGGTATATATAAAGGATGTGGCTGATGTGCGATTTGGAAGCGCCGTACGTTATGGTGCACTGACCTACAATGGGGAGGTGGACGCGGTTGGAGGAGTGGTCATGATGCTCAAGGGAGAAAATAGTAATGAAGTGGTTCAGCGTATCAAGGAGAAGCTACCTACGATTCAGAAATCTCTCCCTGATGATGTAGTAATAGAGGCTTATCTCGATCGTACTGATTTGGTAGATAGGGCTATACAAACTGTTGAAAAGAACCTTATTGAGGGGGCTCTTATTGTTATATTCGTATTGGTGTTGTTCTTAGGAAACCTAAGAGCAGGGTTGATAGTAGCATCGGCTATTCCATTGTCCTTACTATTTGCTCTTGGGATGATGAATGTATTCGGGGTGAGTGCGAATTTGATGAGTCTAGGCGCTATTGATTTTGGCTTGATTGTGGACGGAGCGGTCATCGTGGTAGAGGCTACGCTACATCATCTGGGATTACGTAAGACAACAGAGCGACTTACTCAGACACAGATGGACGACGAAGTATTCGAGTCGGCATCGAAAATAAGGACAAGTGCGGCTTTTGGGGAGATTATTATCCTTATTGTATACATTCCGATCTTAACTTTAGTTGGGGTAGAAGGTAAAATGTTTACGCCAATGGCCAAAACAGTGGGCTTTGCAATCTTTGGAGCGTTGATTCTTTCGTTGACGTATATTCCTATGATGTGTGCCCTGTACTTACCGAAAAAGAACAGCCGTAAGAATACGTTTAGCGATAAGATGATTGCCAAACTTCAGGGCTGGTATAAACCAGTATTGGAAAATGTAATTAAGGTTAAGTATATTGTAGTAGGGTTGACTGTATTGGTGTTTGGATTTTCTATGTTTCTATTCAGTAGAATGGGAGGTGAATTTATTCCACAGCTGGAAGAGGGGGATTATGCCTTTCACTGTATCTTACCTCAGGGGAGTTCGCTTAATCAGAGTATTGAAACCTCTATGAAGGCCTCCCGCATTATTAAAGAATTTGAGGAGGTGCGCATGGTCGTCGGTAAGACAGGAGCGGCCGAGGTACCTACCGACCCGATGCCTCCTGAGGCTACCGATATGATGGTAATCCTGAAACCGCAGAGTGAATGGAAATCGGGTAGGACGTATAAAGAACTCGGTGATGCTATTCTAGAAAAACTGGAGGTAATCCCTGGAGTCTTCTTCGAGAAAAACCAACCGATACAGATGCGTTTTAACGAACTGATGACCGGTATCCGTCAGGATGTCGCTGTGAAAATTTTTGGTGAGAATATGGATACTTTGGCAACTTATGCCAATCAGGTAGGCGCTGTCATACAGACTGTAGAGGGGGCTACGCCACCACAGATCGAACGAGTAAGTGGTCTACCGCAAATCAATATCGTCTATGACCGTACCCGTATTGCCAATTATGGATTGACAATCCAAGATGTCAACGATATTGTAAGTACGGCTTTTGCGGGCAAGAGTACTGGAAGTGTCTACGAAAATGAACGTCGCTTTGATTTGGTTGTCCGGTTGGATAGTACGCATAGAAGCAGTATTGACGATGTTAGAAATCTGTTGGTGCCGACTTCTAGTGGTGTGCAAGTCCCTTTATTCCAATTGGCGGATATAGATTACAAACTTGGTCCTGCTCAGATCAGTAGAGAATCCGGAAAGCGAAGGATCGTCGTTGGATTTAATGTGTCGGGGCGTGATGTGCAGTCTGTAGTCGAAGATATACAACAGAAGTTGGAGACGGTGAAGCTACCTCCGGGATACTATTTTACCTATGGCGGTCAGTTTGAAAATCTCCAGAAAGCGTCCGCTCGTCTATTGATTGCCGTGCCAATAGCTTTATTGTTGATATTTATGTTATTGTATTTTACTTTTCACTCTTTCAAACAGGCAATATTAATATTTACCGCTATCCCAATGAGTGCTATCGGTGGAGTCTTTGCACTTTTACTACGAGATATGCCTTTCAGTATCAGCGCCGGAATCGGTTTCATCGCCCTATTTGGAGTAGCTGTGTTAAATGGAATAGTGCTGATAGGCACATTCAATCAACTGCAAAAAGATGGAGTTACTGATGTGTTGCAACGTGTACGGGAAGGGACTTTAATCCGATTGCGTCCGGTATTGATGACTGCCACTGTAGCTTCTCTCGGTTTTTTACCGATGGCCATCAGTACGAGCGCTGGTGCCGAAGTCCAAAAGCCTTTGGCGACGGTGGTCATTGGAGGGCTGGTCACTGCAACCTTCTTGACTTTGTTTGTGCTCCCTTTATTATATATTATATTTAATTCAAAATTAAAAATACGCAAGCAGGATGTTATGAAAACCACTATGACTATTTTCTTCGTGGGCATGGGCTTGTTATTTGCAAATGCTCAGAATCGGGTTTCTGTGGATGTTTTGATCGATAGTGCCTTAAAAAACAATTTACAGTATAAAATGAATCAAGCCGAAGTAGAAGTGGCAGGATATACGGTAAAGACAGCAAACGATATCGCAAAAGTCAATATTTTTGCTCAGAACGAGGAAATGCAACCTTCGAATAAAAATGGAAACTTTAATATTGGTATATCACAGGATATTGCTTGGCCGGGATTGTACGCCGCGCGAAGGAAGTATTTTATCGAACAGCTGAAGTATGTGGAACTAAATAGGGATTTACTATCTGCAATAATAAGACGAGATGTCCGGACTGCGTATTTTCAACTGTGGTATTTGCAGGACCGACAGCAGCTACTTATTCAATTGGATAGCATTTATAATAATTTATTTAAAGCTACTGATCTGCGTGTAAGGACGGGAGATGTGGCTATGCTAGATCGTATCGCGGCAGAAGCAAAGCTGAATGAACTTCGTGCGCAGATCGAACAGAATAAGAAAGATATGGTGGTAGAGCAGCAACAGTTAATGTTATTGACCAACCGCAATGAATGGATACTTCCGGTCGCAGAACCTATGCAAAAGATCAAAATGGTGACTTTAGAAGAAGGTGTATTGCATCCGATATTAGCGATACAACAACAAAGTATTGCTGTCGCATCCTCTAATGTTCAGTTACAAAAAAACAGTAATATGCCCGATTTTTCAGGCCGTTTTTTTTCCCAGCGGTTTTTAGGGATGAACGACCCGATAACGGGCTTCTCAGTAGGTGCCTCTTTCCCGTTATTTGGTATTTCGGCGGCCCGTAATAAAGTACGTGCGGCACAGGCTGAAGTCAAAGCTCAAGAAGAGACTTTGCTTTATGCCAAACAGCAGTTACGGACTGATCAATCGGTCGCATTGGCCGAAATGGATAAAAATAATGCATTGCTTAAGTTTTATGAAACTTCAGGACTTAGGCAAGCCAATGAAATTATTAAAGCTGCAACATTGAGTTACAATACAGGCGAAATTGCTTTTGCTGAACTCAGCCAATTTTTAGGGCAGGCCATTGCGATTCGACAAAATCATCTCGATGCGTTGAACCTGTACAATAAGTCGGCTATACAGATTAATTATTTGACTAATAAATAGAGACACGGATGAAATTAAATATAAAAATATTACCGGTTATTGCTGTTCTGTTATTGGCAGTTGCTTGTAAGGGAAATAAATCGGAGAATACAGGTAACGAACACACGGGGACTGAAGAGAAGGAGGCCGGAGGGCATGATGAAGAGGAGTCACTTATAGCGTCTCTAAATATGGAACAGATCGCTTCGGTAGGTATCACATGGTCTGGACTGGAATATCGAAACCTATCTTCCACGATCAAGGTCAATGGCCAATTGAGTGTGCCCAATAGTAATAAGGCTAATGCGACATCATTGTACGGTGGAGTCATCAAGAGCCTTACGGTACAGTTGGGGGATTATGTGCGGAAAGGACAAACCATCGCCACTATCACTAACCCACAATTTATTCAGCTACAAGAAGAGTACCTGACGGTGTCAAGTCAGATTATATTGGCCGAGCAGGAATTGCAACGGCAAGAGGAGCTAAACGCTTCAAATGCAGGAGCAGGTAAGAACTTACAGTCAGCAAAGACGACAATGAATACGCTACGTACCCGAAGAGCGTCTTTACAGCAGCAGATTGAATTGATGGGGATTGACGCAAAGAACCTTTCTAATAGCAATTTAAGATCTTCTTTATTGGTCAAAAGTCCTATAAACGGAACAGTTAGCAATGTCTTTGCCAAGATAGGTAGCTATGTCGACGTCTCTTCCCCCGTGATAGAAATTGTTGATAATAGTCTGCTTCATCTCGACTTGCAGGTGTTTGAAAAAGACTTGCCGAATGTGAAGATTGGTCAAGTTATTGATTTTACACTGACTAATAATCCTGGATTGACGTATAAAGCAAAGGTTTTCAGAATAGGTGCTTCATTTGAAAATGAGAGCAAGTCTGTTGCCGTGCATTGTGACGTATTAGGCAATAAGGATGGGTTGATTGATGGTATGAATACGATCGGTGTATTGGATTTGAATACAAAAAAATCACTTGCGGTTCCCAATGATGCCCTCGTCGAAGCGGATGGTAAGTATTATATTTTTATAATGACCGATAAAGAAGGTGAGGTCCATCACGAAGAAGAGGGGCATGAACATAAAGAGGGAGAAGGCCATGAACATAATCATGCGAAAGGAGAAAAGGAAGGAGATGGAGTCAATTTTGAAAAGATTGAAGTCGCCATAGGTGTGTCTGATTTGGGGTACACTGCGATAACTCCAGTCTCTGATCTGGCGAAGGATACACAGGTAGTCACTAAAGGAGCTTTCTTTATCAATGCAAAATTAAGTAATACAGGCGGACATTCACATTAATACAACAAAATTTGATGAAATTAACAGTATGGACGAACATAAACATCGATATGACGAAATGGGGAGACAGCTTTGTTGTACACAAAGTCAGAAAATATACGACAAAGCGGGGGCTTCCGAACTTGTAGGTTCAAAAAATAGAAAGGAGAAAGGCGATTGCTGCACGCATGATGTCGAAGCGGATTCTCACGACGAAGATCACGACCATAGTCATGATTTGGGGACTGGGAATTATTTAAGGCTATTTATACCAGCTATTATGAGTTTGGTCTTATTGTTGGTAGCTCTAGGTATCGATAATTATTATCCGAAGGAATGGTTCAAAGGTTGGGTTAGGGTACTTTGGTATCTAGTCGCTTATGTCCCGGTGGGACTCCCCGTTTTAAAGGATGCTGTGGTAAGTATATTTAGGGGTAATTTTTTCTCTGAGTTTTTCCTGATGGGGATTGCGACATTAGGTGCTTTTGCGATTAGTGAATACCCGGAAGGCGTTGCTGTGATGTTATTTTATGCCGTTGGAGAGAGCTTTCAGACACTGGCAGTGTCGCGTGCTAAATCTAATATTAAGTCTTTGCTAGACCAAAGGCCTGATCAAGCTACAGTGATGCGTAATGGAGTAGCGTTGCAGATCAAAGCGAAAGATGTACGAATCAATGATGTCATACAGCTTAAAGCTGGTGAAAAACTAGGTTTGGATGGTATCCTGATGAATGAAAAAGCAGTATTTAATACCGCTGCCCTCACTGGAGAGAGTAAACCTGATACCAAATATGAGGGCGAAGTAGTACTGGCAGGAATGATCAATCTAGATACCCTAGTTAATGTGCTGGTTACTACGGCTTATGCAGATAGCAAATTGAGTAGGATTTTGGAGATGGTGCAGAATGCCAGTAACAAAAAAGCACCTACAGAATTGTTTATCTCCAGGTTTGCCAAGATTTATACGCCTATTGTTGTCTTTTTGGCTGTCGCCATAGCCTTATTACCCGCACTCTTCGTTACGGATTATCAGTTTACTGTATGGCTTTATAGGGCATTGGTGTTTTTAGTGATCTCCTGTCCTTGTGCTTTAGTAATATCAATTCCGTTGGGATACTTTGGAGGGATTGGAGCTGCTAGCCGCAATGGAATCTTAATTAAAGGATCCAACTTTTTAGATGTTCTATCAGACATACAGAACGTGGTGATGGACAAAACCGGCACTATGACGGAAGGTGTTTTCGAAGTACAGAAGCTCGAGTTAGCAGATGGATTTGACAGAAAGGAAATCCTAGCTATGGTCAATAGCTTGGAAAGTAAAAGTTCGCATCCTGTGGCGACAGCTATCCATAATTATGTAGGTGATCTGGATCATAGTCTTGTGCTCGAAGAGGTAGAGGAGATAGCTGGACATGGGTTGAAGGCCTCCGTAAAAGGCAGGGAGCTGTTGGTGGGTAATTTTAGATTGATGGACAAGTTTTCTATCGATTACGATATCGATCCTGCTTCTATCGTCTTCACAGTCATCGCAATCGCTTACGGAGGGCAGTTTGCGGGATATATCACTATTTCGGATCGGATCAAAGACGACGCGTTAAAGACGATTAGACAATTACATAGGAGCGGAGTCAAAGCTACTATGTTAAGTGGTGATAAGAGCTCGGTAGTGCAGTATGTCGCTAAGGAACTTGGTATAGACCATGCTTTCGGAGATTTGTTGCCAGAAGACAAAGTAAAGCGAGTTGAGGAGATTAAAAGTAAGGGCGAATCGGTGGCATTCGTTGGTGATGGTGTCAATGATGCTCCGGTAGTGGCGCTCAGTGATGTGGGGATAGCAATGGGCGGATTGGGCAGTGATGCTACTATTGAGACGGCCGATGTGGTCATACAAGATGATAGACCGAGTAAAATTCCTATTGCTATACGTATTGGCAAGAAAACTAAACGTATCGTATGGCAAAATATTGTACTGGCTTTTGTGGTAAAGGCTATTGTTCTTGTGCTAGGAGCAGGAGGTCTGGCTACGATGTGGGAAGCGGTATTTGCAGATGTAGGGGTAGCTTTATTGGCGATTCTGAATGCGGTACGGATACAGCGCTTTAATTTTGAATAAATAGAGATCTACGAGGAATTTATTCAAGTTGCGGTAGAATGAAATCTGCTCGCTGTGCTACGGATAGCTTGGGTACTTCAATTAGGGGTACCCCAAGCTTTCATAGGTTGCGCACATCGATTTATAAGTTGCTGCTACCACCGGAATGGATTGTTTTCGTTCGGTATTATTGATGTAGATAGCCTCCCATGGAAGGGTAATAAAAACAGTTTCCGAATATATGTGCTGTAAACAGCCCTCACATATGTTGTCAGGCACTGCCAAGTCAGAGAGGATTAACTATCCCACAACATCGAGGATTCCTTTATAAAAAAGATTGGACACTTTTGAATCGCGGTTTCTCTACACATATAATCAACAATAGCCTGTTCTTACATCGCTATAGCAAAAGCTATTGGATCTATGCATTGTAACTTGTGTCCCCGCAGAAGCTAACTGTGGCCATATGATCTGGCGTCTTATCTCTGGTATACAGGTATAGCATTTGACCGTTATAACAAAACAGATGGATAGCCATTGTGAAAATGTAAGGGCTTCTTGCAGAAAAAGCAATCCTAAAAAAGCTGCAAAAGCTGGTTCTAGACTTGTTAAGATACTGAAAGTCCTATAAGTTAGATGCTTAACCGCGACGAGGTCTAAAGAAAATGGGAGCGCACTAGAGAAAATAGCGGCACCAAATCCATTAAATAGTAATAGAGGGGTAACCTGAAATATAGCGCCATCCCAAAGGGAGAATGGAATGATGATTAACGTCGCAAATAGCATACCTGTTGTTACTGCGTCTTTACTCTCCATGACTTTCGATACTTTGCTTCCCACGACGATATACATGGCCCAGAACGTACCTGCTAATAAAGCTAATACCAGATCCTATGAGGTCTACATCACTATTTGTCCAGGGAACGATCAGTAATATACCTATACAGGCTAGGAGAGCCCAAGCGGTATCAAGTAGCTTGCGTGAAAGGGATAAAGACAAGAAAAGAGGTCCTACAAATTCGACAGTGACGGCTAGACCTAATGGAATACGTTGTATGGACATATAAAAAATAAGGTTCATCGCCGCGATACCGATTCTATACAATGCAGCGTACCACCATTATTGTCCGGTGAATTTAGAAAACTGAGGACGGTTGATTAATGTAAGTAATATAGCAGATAATCCAATGCGTAAGGTGTTGGTACCAATGGCACCTATAGCTGGAAATCATTGCTTTGCAATAGAGGCTCCGCCTTGTAAACAAGCTATAGATAGAAGCGGCGCAGGAAGGGCTATTTTCGTGTTTTTAGTTGGCATAAATATTTACCCCTATAATATGATCGTTAGATACTGTTCCATGATCATTAAATAATAAAAAACTGAAAGAACATCGGAAGCACAAGACTACAAAATTTTCTTCATAGGATATAGGTGATGAAGAAATATTAAATAGTCGTAGGGGCTATGAATCAGTAAGTTGATGTACCTATAACCAATGGTGCATAGGCAAGTTAAGGTTTAGATGGGCTATAGCACAGTGAGTGCTGCAAAAAAGCACCATAGAATATCCAAGATACTATTCCTTGTTTTTAATCTGTTGGGTATTAATTAGTAGAGCCGTGAAATTTAGAAGGATAGATACACCCATCAATGTAAACTTGATATAGGTTTCATTGCTTGTTATTCCAAAAACTAATAATAACATGGCTATAGGTACCAATGTCCGATCTAATTTAAATTTTCTCATGTACTTAGATTTATATCAAGGTGATACGACTGGAATAGAGATATCACCTTGATAATAAAGATACAAGCTTTCAATTAAATTGTCAAGAATAATCCGCAATTACTTTGGGAAATTGGCGTTGGATTTTATTTCTTGAATCTGGGCGGTATGTCTGGCGGTATGAGCAGCTAGAAATAGCAGACTTTGATACCCATCAGCTACGCCTGTAGGGTATTTACTCAAATGACTACGTAACTTAACAATATCAGCACTTTTTATGTAATCTATTATTAACTTACGCTCTTTGTCGAAATCTGCCCAAGCCACACTGGTATTTTCGTATTGACCTTTGGGTTGTAACATTTCTGGAGCCTGAAATTTTTGACTTCGATTAGTAATTGTTTTTAAAATTTCTTCATCAGTCTGACTACGTTGATTTGTAGGATCTGATTGAGAATCTTTTCCTAGCTGTTGTTGTATCATGTCAAAGAGCATTTTTTCAGTGAGTATGATATGTTCTAGGCATTGACTAACAGACCAGTGGTTTTGATCGGGTTTAAATTGTAGCTGTTCGTTACTCAGCCCAGAAATGCTCTTTTGCAAAGCTAGACTGGTATCCTCATAGTATTGTATAAGCTTGCTAATATCACCACTATCTTGCCTGACAAGGATTTGTGTACTATAGTTTTGAGGTATTTGATCTAAAATGTCTTTGCTCGTAGATGCAAAAGATTGTGGTAATGATAGGACGAGCAGACTACTTATGGCTATTACCAATTTTAGACGAGGCTGACAGTATTCCTTAAATAGCTTTTTCATTGTTGTGTTTTTTTTGGTAACACAATAATAGTCAGTATAAAACAAATAAAACTTGCCATCTGACAAGTTTTATTTGTTTTTTGCTATTTAGCGCCTGGTGGACAGTGTTGCTTTAGGTATCGCGTGTACAGTCTAGCTAAATGTTCCGATGTACCTTCCCCTTCGTTGATCGAATGACTACGGTTCGGATAGGCCATCATGTCAAAGGCGATACCATGTTTGATAAGCTCATTGATATATACTTCCGCATTCTGATAGTGTACATTATCATCACCCGTACCATGAATCAGTAGGAGATTGCCCCGTACATTTTTGGCATAGGTCAGTGCCGATCCTTTTATAAAATCAGCTTCATTTTCCTGAGGCAATCCCATGTATCGTTCCTGGTAGATATTATCGTACAAGAGTTGATTCGTCACGGGTGCTACGGAGATCCCCGTTTGGTATATATCCGGATACTGCCCCAATAGATTGAGGGTAGAAGCCCCACCTCCGGACCATCCCCATACAGCCACACGGTCCGTATCTATAAATCCCCACTTGAAAATTTCTTTGGCACCCATAGCCTGGTCCCTGATGTTGATTACACCTATGTTTTTATAGATGGATTTACGCCACTCACGTCCCTTAGGAGCAGGAGCACCACGGTTTTCCAGCGAGATGTAGACATAACCATCCTCGGTCATATCACCAGCATACAGAAAGTTCTTACCTGCGTAAAAGTTATCCGTCACTGTTTGCGAAGCAGGCTCACCGTATACGTAAAAGACTACCGGGTATTTCTTCTGCGGGTCAAAGTTTTTAGGCTTCACCATCCAGCCATCCAGTGTCACTCCATCCACCGTTGTCACCTGGAAAAATTCCGTTTGTGGTATGGTTTTGTCCGCTTGCATCTCCCGCGTAGGAGGGATGAGCTGCGAATGAGCAGGCAGGGATACTACGGAACCATTACTATAAGCCGTGGTGCTATTTTGGGTAAAAATAGCCAGTTTTCCATTAGGCGAGATCGTATAGGTATTCGTACCTTTCAGTTCAGCCGGTGTAATCCGTTTTGCTTTACCTCCTGCAAAAGACAACTGATAAAGATGCTTTTGGGTTGCGTTGAGCGGAGAAGCACTGAAATAAATACTTTTGGATAGGGGATCAATTCGGTCTATCTGGATCACATCAAAGTTGTCTTTACTTAACAACGTCTCCTTACCTTGAAGATCGATTTTATAGATCTGTCTCCATCCTGATTTTTCCGAGAGCCAGATAAAGGCTTTGCCTCCGTCCATCCAGTCCCATCCACTGGGATCACCGTCATTCCAACGTGCTTTGATATCTATCCAAGCAGGGTCAGTTTCGGTATGTATTGTATGGCTAGTTCCTGTATTAGCATCGCTAAGCATGATTTTACTCTCGTTCTGTTTGCGGTTCAGCTGTTGTAATATCACAGACTTCGCATCCAGCGTCCATTCCATGCGTGGGATATAATGCTGGCTGGGATCACCAGGGATATCCATCGTCTTGTTGGTGCTATTATTTAGGTCATACACCCATATACTGGTAGCTGAAGGCTTGAGTCCTACCTTCGGATACTCCACAGGAATGATAAACGAATACAGGCTATCTGTATTATTGATCATGTAGAAATGGCGTGTATCTTTCGCATCCTGCTTCCAGTAGGCTATTTTTTTTCCATCCGGAGACCATCTGAAACCGTCCTTCGTGCCAAATTCCTCTTCATAGGCCCAGTCGAAGGTACCATTGATCATACGATCAGTGCCATCCTGCGTTATCTGTTTATAGTCTAGCGTATTGGTATCTTCTATGTAGATATTATGTTTAGAGACATAAGCCACCTGTTTTCCATCGGGCGAGAATTTAGCAAACATCAATGACGATTCCGGCAGTCCCTTGCCCAACTGTGTCAGCGCTTTATTGTTCAGGTTGTACAGCCAATAGTCACCTCTCGTATTTTCGCGCCATACCCGTTTGGTATTTGCAAATAACAAGAGCGTCTTTTTGTCTGGTGACAATTGAAAGCTCTGCACTTCCAGTGGTGAGCGTTGTCCTGTTGGAGTAAGGTCTTTGGCCGCAAGAAATACTTCTCGTTTGTTGGCGTGCAAGAGGTCGACAATGACGATACCATCTTTAGAGAAATCGTAGTATCCATTGCCATCTTCAGTCCATTGCGTCTGCGCTGCCGCCGACGCCAGACAAAAGAGCTGAACTGCGAATAAGGCTAGTAAAATGCGTGTGATCTTATTGTACATGATTGGTTCTATAGTTTTCTATATCTTCTACTGATTTGATTAACTCGGGGCCTAACATACGGAAACCCTCATTGGTAATTAAGAAATTATCTTCTATCCGTATACCGCCAAAATCACGGTACGACTCCAGCAGGTCATAATTAATGAACTGGGACAGCTTATTTTCCTTCTTCCACATATCGATAAGTTCCGGTATGATGTAGATCCCCGGTTCGACAGTTAGCACGAATCCTGTTTGTAGTTCACGTCCCAGGCGTAGAGATTTAAGACCAAATGTACTCGTATCCTTAGGCTCTTGCTCGGTGTATCCCACATACTGCTCGCCCAGATCTTCCATATCATGTACATCGAGCCCCATCATATGGCCTAATCCACATTGAAAGAATAGGGTGTGTGCATGTGCCTGTACAGCCTCTTCCGGATCTCCCTTCATCAGTCCTACGTCCACAAGACCTTCGACAAGATGTCTTGCTGCAAGCAGATGTACATCCTTAAACTGTACCCCTGGTTTCAGACGCTCTCTCGCTCCCTCGAAAGCTTTTAGTACGACATTATATAAGTCCCGTTGGCGTGCAGTGAAGCGCCCCGAAACCGGGAAAGTCCGGGTGAGATCTGCTGCATAGCCCATAGCCGTCTCCGCACCCGAATCGTTCAGTATCATATCGCCTTCTTTTAGGAAGTTCTGTTGATAAGCATTGTGAAGTATCTCTCCATGTACCGTCACTATTGGTGGATAAGCAAAGTTACAGTTGTGGTCATACGCGTAGTGTTGGATGGCAACGGCGATATGGCGTTCCTGTATACCGACCTGAGCCGTACGCATAGCTAATAGATGCATTTCTGTAGAGACTGTCAATGCTTTTTCGATTTCAGCTATCTCTTGGTTCTCTTTGATCGATCGTTGTGCTACCACGGCTTTGATAAATGGAACAGAGGGATTTATTTCCTTCGGGTTGACCTGCAATAATTCGCCAAGCAATAGTTTGTTGCTGGATTGATACGGCGGAAGGTAGTGTATAGTCCTACCAATTTTTTTAGCTTGTTGTAGGTATGATGCCAATTGTGCGAAAGGAAGCGTTTCCTGCACTCCACATTTTAAGGATTTATCTTTCAGCGACTCCTGCTGTCCGGTCCATACGATATCATCTATACTCAGCTCATTGCCAAAAATGATCGTTTTATCATTGTCTATATCGATAATGGCAGCTAGATAAGGAGCAGGAATGCCAAAGTAATATAAAAAAGTACTATCCTGACGAAAAGGATAGGTGTTATGCTCGAAATTAATAGGATTCTCAATATTCCCTAAGAAGAGCAGGACACCACTGGAGATTTGCTTTTGAAGCGCTGCTCTTCGGGATTGATAAGTCTGTACCGAAAACATAGTAATACCTAGATTAAGTGTTTGAAATAATGGAGGTAAAGTTTGGAAAAAAAAGTGAGACTTCTAGGGAGGGGTGTGGAGATATCCTATGACTTTGCCCTCCATCTTTTGTACCTGTTGGTTTTTTCAATGGGGAAGTAGGAGGAGTCTATGGTGTAGATGATATATTACATGGATTGTGTGGTTTTTTCCTTAGTCATTTGTTACGATCCTTATGGGGATAGCAGTGTGTCTCCAATGCTTGCACGAGCGTCCTCGCTCGTGTGTTATTTATTTAGAAAGGTATGTAGATGGATACGAACGAGGACGCTCGCTCAACAAGGGGAGAGTAACCTAACAGATGTGTAAGTTTCAGGTAGTTAAATCACTACATAATAAAAGATGATTTTACGGTTTCCCGTAATAAAGCGGGCTGTAATATGTCTAATTTTGATTATTCAAATTATTTATAAAAATAAAATACTATGAACATTAAACATTTACTATTACTATTTACAATTGCTTTAGCGTCATTCTCCTGTTCAAAAGACAAAGATGAAAATTCTCCTTCTATTGTTGGCAAATGGGAGTTTGTTACTGATACTTATCAGTATTATGATGCGAAGGGGGTAGAATTAGTGGAAGAGAGAGAAGTTAAAAATTATGATGGTTGGGTTAAAAAACCATATTTTGACATCAGGAGTAATGGGACAATGACGCTTGTTGACTTCGATGCAGATGGGAAATCTGCTGATCCTATTGAGTTTACGTATACGATAAAAGGTGATAAGATTATCATGACTCGTGATACTAAAGAGGTTGGAAAAGTCGTGATCGAAGCGCCATTTACTATTAAGAATGATGTTCTTACTATAGTCGTCGTCGAGGAAGAGTTTGAAGACGGTGGTAAAGAAGTGATGACTTCAGTTTCTAAACGAATTAAGTAAATTATAGCTATCAGTCTATATACATAAAGGAGTACCGTTCTTAGATCGGTGCTCTTTTTTATTATGATTGTTCTACAAAAATTTGCTTCAAGCACAAGAAAATAGTTACAAATAATGTTTTTTTTGTACGTCAACATGATGTATGTAGCGCTTTAACTACCACATTAAGAGAATATAATCTATAATACGGTTTCCCGTAAAATAAGTTGAACACTCTATTTAGTTTTGTGTCGATTTAGCAATTTTTTTGGAATATAAAGTTTAGGATTATCAATACCTGGTCTTTTAATCAGGCAATTAAAATTATTGCCAAACTAGTTTAAAATATATAATAGGTCGTCAAATCTGTTTTCCTTATTAAAATATCCCGCAGGTACATTTTGCATGGTGCCGTTATCCATCCTCAAAGTTGAGAAAAGCGCAAGCTTTCAATAGAATTCAGTAAAGAGAAACGTCTAAATACAAAGAATGAAAAATAAAAATCTATCCCTCATTATCGTAAGTTTAGTTTTCGGTTTTTTCTTCTTTGTTGAAACCCAAGTCTGTTATGCACAGTCTTTTTTAGACTCAGCTCGATCCGTCTTAGATAAGGTAGAAGGAGCGAAGCGGTTTGTAAACCAGATCGATGTCAATGAACTTAGCGAGTTACCGTTAGCAATTCGATCGGATGTCGGGATAGATGGTAACTCAAAATTGGTTCTTGCGGTGGGGCAGGTCAATTTTATGCCTGATTTTGCGGAGGTCACCCTTTTTGCCAGACTGCGCATCCCTCAGAACAATCAAATATTAGAATTTGGCGCTAGGGGGATTAAGCTCTCTTATTCAGGAGGAATTCTTGGAGACGGTCGCTTGGCGCTTTTGCGGGATATTACCATCCCTATGGGGGGCATGTCTGTTACGCTGAAAGGATCGGGCCTACATACCCCTTATGACCTCACTTACGTAGATGTAGACTGTAACGGTTTTCGTGAGCTAGGCCTATCAGCCGAGATCACCCTTCCGCAGACATTTTTTCCGCTGGACGTTAATGGAAAAAAGCTAACAGGATCGGTTTCTGCCTATTTCTCTACTGTCGTGAGAGACTGGAATGATATACTCGTAGAGATCAGTCTGCCAGATTTTGGTGTCAAGGGCCTGGACGACTTTGGCTTTCGGTTGAAAAATGCAATTGTTGACATGAGCGATAGGCGAAATTCTCCGTACATGGTTTTCCCTCAATCCTATATGTCCAATGCATTTGGAGGAGAGGACCTGGCGCTTTGGAGAGGGCTATATGTCGAACAGCTTTATGTCACCTTACCGCCTCAGTTTAAAGACAGGGGTTCACAGCAGCGTATTGGTTTTGAAGCCAGCCATATGCTCATTGATGGGAATGGACTTAGTGGGAGTTTTTATGCAGACAATATCCTTTCCATTGATCGGGGTACAGCTTCTGGCTGGCGGTTCTCTGTTAATAGTTTTCGTTTAGACATCGAGGCCAATCGTATCAAGGGAGCTGGTTTCGATGGACAGATTGGCCTTCCATCATCTCAGGGACAGTTACTTAATTATTCCGCGTTTATCGCTGCGAATAATGAGTATCTCTTACGGGTTGCATCTACCGACGAAATAAGCTTTGATATCTGGAAGGCTAAATTAATTATTGATGAAAGTTCCTATGCAGAATTAAAAGTTTCGGGTGGTGAGTTTCTGCCTTCCGTATTACTCAATGGGCGTATGTCCATTTTGTCAGGGGAGGGGCAGCAGGTCGCTCATGTTGAAGATATCGTTTTTCAGGAATTAAAGTTACAGACCGAGCAACCTTATATCTCCGTCCGCCATATGGGGTACAAAGGCAAAGCCAGTATAAAGGGATTTCCGATTAGCATCTCTAGTATCGATGTCGTTAGCAGTGCCGACATATTTAGTTTGGTGTTTGGAGTTGAACTAGAGCTTTCTAAATCACAGATTATTGCGCAGACACAGTTGCGTGTCAACGGAAAAGTGGGAAAAGACCAAGGGCTACTAAAGATGGACTTCGAAAAGGTTGATCTCTCAGGTATACGTATCAACGCTAATATTGCTAATCAGCTTAAGCTCAGTGGGGGGATCGAGATGTATGACCGGCACCCTATTTATGGGGATGGTTTTGGAGGCGATTTAAAGATGGGAATCACATCACTCCGTGCCAGTGTCGATGCTAAAATTCATTTCGGAAAGAAAGAGTTCAGCTATTGGTATGTCGACGCTAAGGTTGACTTAGGCCTAGGAATACCTATTGGTCCTTTAATGCTCCGTGGATTTTCGGGGGGAGCCTATAATCGTATGGTTATGGATAGCGATCAGCGAGGTTCTATAAATTACAATCCTTCTGAGATGCGCTATGTTCCAGATGAAAATGCGGGTTTTGGTATACGTTTAGGAGTATTGATGCATGTTGCCCGACCTGAGGTAGTTGATATTGAGGCTAGTTTCGAGACTTCTTTCAATCGGCATGGTGGCGTCAACTATATTGGCATTTACGGCTCGGCTTCCGTGATGGGCAAGATCCCAGGGGTCGATAAGATAGGTAGTTTTCTGGATGACAAAATTGCTGCTGTGAGCCAAAAAGCCAAAGAGTTGGGCATTAATGATGAACGCGTCAGAACCGTTTTTGATGAAAAGGCCACCGCAGAGCCTACGGCTACAGCGAAGCTACTAGCTTCAGGTCCCCAGGTACAGCAACCGGGTAAGCCAGGACTTATCGCCCAATTGGGTATCTTGTTCGATTTTGCCAATAATACATTTCAGTCGAATTTCGATTTGCATATCAATTTCTTAGGTGGTGTGATCAGTGGTATTGGACCCGAGCATCGGGCGGGATATAGTGTAGCTCGCTTTTCTCCCGGCGAGTGGTATGTTCTGGCCGGAACACCTGAAGACCCTATGGGGGTACAGTTTGGAATAGGGTCTTTCCGTATTAAGACACAGAGCTATTTTATGATGGGGAGCAAGATTCCGGGGTCGCCGCCACCACCGCGACAGGTTGCCGATATTTTGGGTAAAGATGTCGCCCAACTGGATTATATGCGAGACCTGAATGCGCTGAATACCGGAGGAGGCTTTGCTTTTGGCTCCCAACTGAGCCTGTCTACAGGCGAGTTCCGATTCCTGATACTTTATGCAAGCCTGGAGGCCGGTCTTGGCTTTGATATTATGCTCAAGAATTACGGTATTATGGCCCATTGCGAAGGCAATAATGAGCCAATTGGTATTAATGGCTGGTATGCCAATGGGCAGTCCTATGCTTATTTACAGGGAGAGGTCGGGCTTCGGGTCAAATTGTTCCGCAGAGTTCGACGGTTTTCAATACTAAAAGCTGGAACAGCCGTGTTAATGCAGGCAAAACTCCCCAATCCAGCCTGGTTCAAGGGGCATATGGCGGTCAAGTATAGCGTACTTGGCGGTTTGGTCAAGGGACGGATCAATATGGCCGTCACCATAGGCAAAGAGTGTAAGATCGTAGGTGCCGCATTAGATGAAGAATTGCCTATCATATCGAGTATCAGCCCAGATAATAACGCAAAGGATGTGGATGTATTTGCCGCACCACAGGCCGCATTCAATATGCCTATAGATCAGGAGATCACCACAGAAGAAGAGGGAGGACCACAGACGTTCCGCATCAAACTAGAAGAATTTAAGCTTACGCATCAAGGACAGGTTATCGATGGAGCAATGCGTTGGAACGAATCTAAAAATTTAGTATCCTTCTATTCCAAAGAGATTTTACCACCTCATAGTGATATTACAGCCACCGTCCGTGTGGCGATGCAGCAGTTGAATGGTGGCAGTTGGCAGACACAGTACGAAAATGGCACCAAGATAGAAGAAACAAAGACAATCACCTTCAAAACAGGTGATGCACCCTATTATGTCCCGTTGCATAATATTGAGTATATGTATCCGGTTAAGGATCAGCAAAGCTATTATATTGGCGAGAGCAAGAGTGGCTTTGTCCAGTTAAAGCGTGGGCAGCAGTATCTTTTTACCGACCCACAGTCCATTGCTTTAGTGGTAGCCGATAAGGGCCAGGAGAAAGAAGCGGCTGTAAAGTATGACATTTCTAAGTCCAGGTTGAGTTTCAATATGCCAGAGATGCGCGCTAGTCAGTCTTACAAAGCACTATTGGTCAATAAAAATCCAGATCCAGAGAAGATATCTTCATCTTCTGCCGAGTACGTATCCAAGACTGATGAGCAGGGCAACCAAATGAAGGTCTCCAATCGACAGGCACAGTCAGCTACGCGGAATGATCTGCGACATACCTATTTAGAGTACGATTTTAAAAGTAGTCAGTACAATACATTAAGTAAGAAGTTGGATGCCATCCCGGGTAAAAAGCCTTCGTTTGGAATCATGGGGATAGACATTATAGATTTACATGTTAAAACTGATGCCTACGAATCCTTTGAAAGTGTCGAGCTGATCGGTTCCGAATTTACAGGAGGGCAGGCATTGATACAGGTAGAGGCAAAACCTGCAGGCGAGAAATATTACGAAAACGTCATTTATCCATTACTCTACAAAAATTATCCAATAGATAGCTATGTCACGATTACCCACCGGGATGTCAGCGAGTTGGGAATAATTCCTGTCAAGGGAATCCGGGTCGATAACACCGTGCTGTCTGATATCGTCGCGGGCAAGTCCAGTGGATACCATACGGGCTACCTCCCGTGGGTATATAACCTTTTCTTTTACTATAAACAGGATTTTCTGGATGTACAGAACAAGGCCGTCAACCGTTATTTAGGCCAGCCTGAGGGCAGTCGTTTCAAACACTTGATTGAGGGTACATTTACCTATCCATTCCAGGGTAAATACCGTACTCAATATCGCTATGTGTTACCTGATGGCACTGTAGGTACCACCAAAGATATATCTTATGAGAATGAAGTCCGATCCCCAATAAAAAACTAAGTCCGTATGAATCGATTGTTATATTTTATTTTAACCCTTATTTTCAGTAGCTACGGAGCTTACGTATTTGCACAGGAACGCTCTTCGGCAGTGGCTATGATTGGACGGGTAGACAAGGCGCAGCCAGGTATACTTTTACGTTGGGCTCCGACCAGTTCCGAGCAATGGTTACGGGCTATCCGTTATGGCTTCCGTTTGGAACGTTATACGGTATTAGAAGATGGGCGTCCTATGGCTACCCCCCACGTAAAATTATTGGGAGCATCCATTCTGCCACGTCCCGTAGGCGAGTGGGAATCCTTGGCTGATCAAGATGATCATGCCGCCGTGATTGCTGAGGCTATTTACGGCGAAGATTTTGAGATACAGGCCGACGGCGGGGCATTAGCTGAGATTACTGCCAAATCATCTGCCTTAGATCAGCGCTTTTCACTTTCCCTGTATGCCGCTGATCATAGCTTTTCGGCAGCCAAGCTCGCGGGATGGGCTTGGGAAGATCGTGATATATCCACCCGGGACAAATATCTGTATCGGGTGATATTGCTCAACAAACCAGAGCAATCTTCAGATACCGCCTCGGTGTATATGGGGTATCAGGATTGGAGTGCGCCACCGAAACCTGTGGGGTTAGCCGGGGTTTATGGAGATCATACCGCTACACTATCTTGGAATTACCGTTTGTTATCGTCTGTATACCACAGTTATGTTATCGAAAAATCAACAGATGGGCGGAGCTTTGCTGCTCTGGAGGGACCTGGTATTACCGATATTGCCGCAACCGAAGAAGGACCGCAGGAGTTGGTGTATTATATAGATTCTTTAGATAATAACCAGCAGACATACTATTACCGTATAAAGGGAATAACCGCTTTCGGCGACACAGGCCCTTATTCCGATACCATACAGGGTATGGGCGAGCCCCCATTTACCTACGTGCCACGTATACGACGTGTCGCTATTGACGCGCAGCAGCAGGCATCCCTTGTGTGGGACAGCCCTTCTGTAAATCCACATGCTATCGATCACTTTCGTATATTACAGGCGATCCAGGATGGTACCCCTTATCAGGAAATCGGTAGAGCCTCTTCGGCAGACACCACTTTTGTAATCCCTCAGACAGGACTTGGTAACTATTACAAGGTGGCTGTACATGCACGAAATGGTACAGTCAAGACCTCCCAATCCTATTTTTATCAGGCGATAGACTCCGTTCCTCCTGCTGCACCTATAGGTCTTCAAGGAGTTGCAGATACCAGTGGACGTATACATTTACAATGGACCGCCAATACCGAACCCGATTTATTAGGATATCGTATATACCGGAGCCAGCACAAAGGGGAGGTGCCCATGTTGTTGCAGGATTCCGTGTACACGCTTAGCGCCTTTACGGATAGTGTCAGCCTTCATACCCTCAATAGCCACATGTACTATGCTGTTGCAGCCTTAGATCAGCGTTACAATTCTTCCAGTCTCTCTGAAGTTGTTGAAATTAAAAAGCCCGACCGTATACCACCCGTGTCCCCTTTGATATTAGGGTATGATGTCCGTGATGGAGTGGTGCACTTAAGCTATAAAGCGAGCAACAGCAGCGATGTATCGAGGCATAAGCTATTGCGTAAAGTAGTAGGAGCCTCCCAATGGGATACCATCCTTGACTATGACAATAAAAAACTGCCTCAGGACACGCTTATAGACGCTACGGCAGCGGCAATGACAGGCTACCTATACACAATTATCGCGCTAGATGATAGTCATAACCAATCAGATATCATCCGCGAAGTAGCTATAGATGTGGGGGCTGTTACGACCAAGATAGCAACAGGTTTCCGTAGCTATGTTGACCGTGAGGCCCGTACTATAGAACTCGAATGGCGGAAGCGGTCCGATGTGCAAACGTATCAGCTGTATAGGGGACTGAACGATAACCCGCCCAGTTTATGGAAAGAGTTGCCGGGCGACACCCATCATATTGTAGACGATACGGCATTGGAGAATAGTCGGTATCGCTACGGACTACGGATTATAAAAAAAGATGGTAGTCAGGGGAAACTGGAATGGTTGGACGTTAAGTATTAGGTGTTATGAGGAAGTTTTTTTTAGTTCTATCTGTATTTATATTGTGCGTTAATCAGTTTGTCATAGGGCAAGGGCAGGGAGAATATATCGTCGTTGTTGAGGGGAAGGTATATGATGGAATACCGAATCATAATCCTAGTAGGTGTACTAACGAGGTGTTCATGTGGCTGACGGCAGATCGTCAGGAATTTTTCTTGGGTAATACCCGTATTGTAAAAAGTGGCAGAGATAAGGAAAATTTCCGATATCAAATTACTATCCCCAATAATGTCGCAATAACTGGGATCAAATCGCGAGGTGTTAGGCAGTGGTCATCTTGGGGTGGGTGTAAAGGTAATGATGAAACAAGAACAACAAATTACAATTTTAATTTAGCGAATACTGCATGTGTTAACCAATCGATAGGAGGGTTTATTCCGCAATGGAATACCGAAGGTGTAACTATCAGGTTTTATCCCAAAGAGGTCCTGATTCAATCCAATAGCGGTAATCATCTTGGAGTTGATAGGCCTATATCATTAGGTGCTACCCGAGGGTTTGCTAACTCAACTTACAGGTGGCAATACTCTTTAGATGGGTTTAACTGGATTAGTTTTCCTTTCGCTATCACCAATAAGCAACAAGCATCTTTTACTGGATTACAGTTATTGGGGGCTGATATCTATAAAAATATAGGGAAGAATATTTTTTTCCGTATAGATTACCAATGTGGGAATCTTTATTCTAACACCATCACGGCTAATATTATTATGGACGCTCCCCAGGTTTTAGCTACTACTCCAATAGCTCCAACCTGTCATGGAGGGACCGATGGATCTGTCAAGTTTAAGTTTAACCGTGACCTGTACCCCGGAGAGATTATGCAGATTCAGTTTTTTGAGCCTGGTGCTACGCTGCCTTATACAACGGTTTTAAATCTAGACCGTTTTGATACCGGCAATAGCTATACACCAAAGATGGGCGACTACGGTTTTCAAGGATTGAAGGCAGGAAATTATACCGTAAAGTTTCAGGGTAAGATTAATGGAAATGATGTGACCAATCCACCCGATCCTATACAGGTTACAATTACCGACCCACCTCCTGTAGCATTTAACCTATCTTCGAGAGATATACTTTGTTACGGAGCCAACGATGGGCAGCTGGATATTACCGCTACAGGTGGCACAGGACAGTATCAAGTCAGTATTAATGGTGCGGCATTTATTCCTTTCAATAGCGGATCCGTACATCGTCTTACCGGATTAATGCCCAATACTTACTCCGTTCGTATCATGGATACCAATGGCTGTATTCCAAAACTGCCCAATGGCAATGAAGAGATCAAGGATGTAACCCTAAAACAGCCCGCAACCGCGCTCCGATTTGATTTCGATCAGATTACACATCCACGTGCTTACGGCTATAGTGACGGGACGATAGAAGCCATTGTACATGGTGGTACACCGCTCAGCGGTGGATCTTATACCTATCGTTGGCGCAATGCACAGGGGCAAGAACTCAGCACGCATACAGCGGCGGTTATCAATCAGGGCAATGCCTATCGTATACTACTTCAGCAGGTACCAGCAGGTACCTATACCCTAGAAGTATGGGATGCCAATACCAATCCAACAACCAATCAGGCAGCCTGCTACCTTTATAAGGAGTATATCCTTGTACAGCCTGATCTACTTACCGTATCCTTAGGGAGTGAAGGCACTATTGCCTGTCACGATCAGAAAACGGCGACCTTACGGGCTACAGCCGCAGGAGGGGTCGTCGTCAATAATAATTACGATTACCAGTGGCAGCTGTTGCAGGGAGGTCAATATACAACCATAGCTCAGGGAGCTTCCAATTCCTTATTTAATAACGGAGCCGGTACCTATCGCGTTATTGTTAGGGATAATAATCAGATCACAGCTACCTCTTCTGAGGTTACGATAACCGAACCAGCCCCCTTAAGGCCACAGTTCTCCAAAGTCGACGTCAGCTGTTTTCAGGCTAATAATGGAACCATTACCATTCAGATGACGGGCGGTGTCGGTGGGTATCAGGTTTTGGTGCAGGCTCCTGGCATGGCGTCCGGTAGCTGGCAACCCTTTACTGATGGTGCGGCACATCGACTGCAAAATCTAACCCCCGGGCGCTATAGCTTCCAATTCCGCGATGCCAATGGTTGCTCTCCATGCGATGATCAGGGGCAGGAAATACCCTACGAAGTAGCTATCAGCGAACCCGCAGCACTTGCTGTAGACAAATCTATATTACGCAACCCGATTGAGTTTGGCGCTACTGATGGATCTATTGAGGTGCATCTCACAGGAGGAACTGCCGATGCACAGGGGCGTTATCAGGTCGAATGGCGCAATGCTCAGCAACAGCTTTTGCAACCCAGTACCAGTCAGACTCTAGACGGTATGCATCAGACCATTATTAGTCAGCTTTCCGAGGGCAAATACTATCTTAAAGTCACCGATGTTAATGGCTGTATTCTCCAACAGGAGTATGAACTTACTCAGCCCCGGCAACTCACTATATCGATCGAACAGCAGGTAAAGATTCTGTGCCATGGCGATGCTTCAGGCCAACTCGTTGCTATTGGAGAGGGAGGTATACCCATACCTCAACGCAAATACGATTATGTATGGTATCGGATAGATGCAGGTGTCCAGACCGCTATAGGGCAGACCGACGCTGTGGCTCGTAATCTTCCAGCTGGAACCTATACCGTCGCTATTACCGATGCCAATGGTATCCGTAGAGTAGCTACACCTTTTGTTGTCAGCCAGCCCACGGCACTACAGAGCAGTGTCCTGCAGATAGATATGGTCAACTGTTACGGTGCCGCCGATGGACGTATTCGTATACAGGCCTCAGGTGGTACAGCGACTTATCAGATCGGCATCCGTAAAGAAGGAGAGTCCCTTAGCCAATGGGTCGATTTTAACGAATCAAACCAGCATCTGCTCCGTGACCTTGCACCAGCTACCTATCATATACAGGTGCGCGATGCCCATGGATGTCAGGAACTTGATTCATCGGCCCCAAAAACCTATAGCATAACTATTACACAGCCGGCCCAGCCGCTTACTGTTCAGGACGTACGCATTACAGAACCTTTAGGTCATGGGCGATCAGATGGAAATATCCGCTTACGTATACAAGGAGGGACAGCCAAGAGTGATGGCACGTATAGTGTCCTTTGGAAAGACGAATCCGGAACCGTATTACATACCGTACAGGGAGAGTCCACAGCCCAGGGATATATCACAACATTGACGGATATCCCTGCCGGAAAATATACCCTAGCGGTAAGTGATGCCGCTCGAGAAGCCTGTTCGATCAGTGCTACTTATACCGTCAGGCAGCCCGATCCACTGTTGATCTTTATCGATGAACAGGAAGATGTCCAATGTCATAATGGACAGGATGGGCGAATTTCCGTTCGCGTTACAGGAGGCGTTATTCCTACCAATGGTTACCGTTATCAGTGGTTCCGTTATGATGGTGCGGACTCCGTACAGTTGACCTCCACGAGGAATTATGCTGACGGCTTACGTGCAGGAGGTTATCGCCTCTATGTAACCGACCAGAACCAGATTGTCACCCGTACAGATTTGATCAGCATCAATCAGCCCGATCCGCTCATTGCGGTAGTAGTCCCTACAGCAGTACATTGTTACGGTGGGCTGGATGGTACTTTAGGGATTACAGTGACAGGAGGGACAGCTCCCTATCAGATCGGGATACGTCTGCCAGATAGCAGTGCCGAGCAGTGGATCCCCTTCAGTGATGGTCTTAAACATATGGAGAAGGGGCTTTATGCCGGAACCTATACTTTACGTATACGTGATGGGCATGGCTGTACACCTGTCGATGCACAAGGAAACGAGATAGTTTTTAGTACAACCATAACCCAGCCTGCCAAAGCACTGACCATGGTATCCAATGAGCTTGTGCAGCCTTTGGGACATGGATTATCCAACGGGGCTATACATGTCATAGTCGATGGAGGAACTCCATCATCAACAGGTACCTACCGATACACCTGGTTAGACGGGCAGGGTGTACAGGTTAGTACACATCGCGCTCAGGCCGATGCCGGAAAGTATAAAATCAGTTTAGAACATATCCCGGCTGGCGACTATACCTTGATTGTCGAAGATACAGCATTTGATCTTACGACAGCCGACAACCAGCATGGATGTACATTCAGCCAGCGTTTCAGGCTCCCACAACCGGACCCTATACGCATCGAGATCACACAGGTTGCTTTTGTCTCCTGTTTTGAGATGACCGATGCGGGGCTGGCCGCCCACGTTACAGGCGGTGTACTCAGTGCTGCACAACAAGACTACCGCTATGCCTGGTTTAAAATGGAAGCAGGCACAGCACAACCTCTGTCGAGTCAGGAGAATACCTTGACGTCTATCGGTGCAGGAATATATAAACTTCGGGTTACCGATGCCAATAATATCATTGCCGAACAATTGTTTGAAGTCAAGCAGCCCGATCTACTACAGGTTACAGCAACAGGAAGCATCATCGAATGTGGCGACAGTCAGAACGGTACCGTGCGCAGCGTAGTGACAGGTGGTACTGCTCCCTATACCTATGCTTGGTCCAATGGTATGCAGTCGGCACACCTGCAGGGGATGGGAATAGGTAAGTATATTGTGATTGTGACCGATGCCAATGGCTGTACAGCCGAGGCACAGGCACAGATTACGACACCATCAGGTATGACTGTAGATGTCGATATTAAGCATCCTATATGCTACGGTGCAGCCAATGGAGCGATTCATCTTCAGGTCACAGGTGGCGTTGCGCCTATACGTTATCAATGGAGTACCAGGGCGACCACTTCCGGTATCACCGACCTTAGGGCCGGAACTTACGAAGTGACCCTGACCGATGGTAATGGTTGCGTATTCAGGCAGAGTTATCAGCTTCAGGAGCCACCACAGTTGCAGGTCGTCGCGGGCGAAGATGTCACGCTCTGTAAAGATCAGCGTCATACAGCCGTGGCCAAGAGTACCGAATCATCTGTACGCTATAGCTGGACAGGGCCGGGCAATTTTAAAAGTAGCAAAGCATACATCGAAGTCAATCAGGTCGGTACGTACACCGTAACCGTCACCAATGCAGACGGCTGTACGGCCAGCGATAGCTTCGAGCTACGGTATAGCGATGTCGATCTACAGGCCGATTTTGTCGCTACTACCCAGCTGTTCGAGGGGCAGACCTCTACGCTGGTCAATATCAGTACTACAGAGGCCGATCGTGTCGAGTGGATCTGGGATCAGAATCTACCTATCCAAGAGATCGCATCGTCCAAACAGCACATCGAACTACGGTTTGATAAACCAGGCAACTACACCATTACCATGCGTACACACCTTGGAGACTGCAGTAAGGAATTCAGTAAATCGATGACCGTACTACCGGCCGAGGATATGGGCACTTGGGAAGGCGAAAAAAGCGCTTTTATCAGTGGTTTTATTGCTTATCCGAATCCCAATAGTGGACAGTTTACGGCCAAAGTAGGACTGGCAGAAGTAGCAGAAATACGCTTACGCTTAGTGAATCTGTCCACAGGGCGCACGATAGACGACAGGCGGTTTACAGGACAGTCTCTCTATGAAATCCCGTACAATCTCCAGCTCAGCCCGGATATATACGTATTGATGCTAGAGGCGCGCAACGAACACCGTACATTCAAAATCATGGCACAATGAGAAAAATAGAACTATTAAGACCTCTGTTTCTCTTATTGATGCCCATACTGCTGTGGCAGGCATGCGTCAAGAAAGAGCAGGATATAAAGGTGTCTATAGATTTCGCGACCTTTTACGAGAGCAGCAATCAGACGGTTCCAGCCCGCGTACGTATAGAAAACCATACCCGAGGAGCAGAGACCTATCGATGGACTTTCGAGGGCGGGCAGCCGGCGGTATCAGACCGTCGCGACCCCGGGGTGATTGTTTACGAACAGGCTGGCGAGTACCGTATTATATTGGAAGCTTCCAATCCCGAGCATGAGGAGCGTAAGGAAATCACCATTCGTATCGACTCCGCAGTCCGCATCGCCTTTGACTTGGATACTGTCATCAACGTATACGCTCCAGCCGAGTTTGTGGTACGCAATCAGACCGATGGAGCATCTTCCTACAAGTGGAACTTTCATGGCGCGGCACCTTCCGGTTCTACAGCCCGTGATCCCGGTACCATCCTATATGATGTACCGGGCGATTACACCGTGGCACTCGAAGTCACCAATGGCAGCCGTACCTATAAGTTAGATCGGCATATTACTGTTCTACCTACATTGGAGGCTGATTTTGAAATCCTACCCATGTTGGGAGACGAGGATTATGAAGCCCCATTTACAGCATTGCTTAAGGCTTCCGGAACTAGCGTACACCATTACAACTGGACGGCTCCTGGTGGACAGCTTCAGCATGCAGATCAAAAAGAAGCCCAGCTCTACATCGAGCGGCCGGGGAGGTACGCCATTACACTTGTTGCCGACAATGGCAAAACAAAAAAGATCATAACCAAAGACATTACCATTACTGCCAATAGCAACCTCTATCATTTTTCCAATATTAAGCTGGGGATTAACAGTGCCCATGCGACAATCGGAAGTTTTTATTCCACACGGTTGCAGCGCGTTTTTGCAGCAGGCGAGGTTACTCCCCAGCAGGGCAACCTTATCGATATTGTATTCTTTGGTATCAATAATACCTTCACCCAGAATAGATTTGTATCACCCGATCAGGCAGGAGATCTCACCTTTCAGGATATTCCCGGGGCAGGCAGAACACGATGGATCAATCAGCCTCAGGGAGTCGGAACTAGCGATGCCCTCTTCGAGTCTATGCAGGACGATAGCTGGTTGCGTACCGTCGATATCGGGGCAGGTGATCAGAAGCCTATTTATTTCGATCTACAGACAGTTCCTCACTTTGCACTGTTCCAGCATGCCAGTGGATATAAAGGCATAGTCCGCGTACGTTCTGTTCACCGTGCTGGCCCGACAGATTCCTACATTGTTGTCGATATCAAAGTTCAAAAGCAATAAAGAGCATGTTGGAGCGTAGAAATAGCAGATATCCCGTGTTTCGTTTATGGTTTTGGACCGTATTCCTGACTTTGTCCAGTCTCAATGGGATGGTCTATGCCCAGCAGGTCGATATCCATAGTATTCGCGAGCAGTTTAAAAACAGTCAGCCGGTCAAGGTTACAGGCAATATTTCAGCCAGTGCCGTAGGGTATACCGGCGACAGCCAGTATGGCCGCGATCCGTTCAACTATCATTTCAATGGCAACCTACAGGTCAGTCTGTTCCAACGGATCAATATGCCTTTTTCTTTCAATTTCACCAACGCAGGAACACGGTACAACTATCCCACACTTCCCAACAGACTGAGTCTACATCCTACGTACAAGTCCGTGCGTGGACATATCGGCGATGTATCGATGACCTTCTCACCCTATACGCTCAGTGCGGTACAGTTTAGAGGGGCAGGTGTCGATATCGAACCCACTTCGGGGCCATGGCGCGTCAGTGCCATGTATGGTCGGTTGCAGCGGGCTGTTGCCTACAATCCAGATCAGCCCTTTGTGATGCCGACCTATAAGCGTATAGGTTACGGTACCAAGGTCGGATACGAAGCTACCAGATTTCAGGTAGGGGGTACCGTATTTATCGCTACCGACAAGGAAAACTCATTGCCCTTACCGCCCGACAGTCTGGGCATAGTGCCTTCGCACAATGTGGCCCTGTCGGCCAATGCTTCTTTTCAGATAAACCCCAAGATGAAATGGAGCGGCGAGTATGGGATCAGTATCCTGCAGCGGGATATCCGCGACGGGAATATGGAGGCCGCCGATCCTTTGCTGGGCGGAGTAGATCAGGGAGCCGGTACCTATCACGCCTGGAAGACCAGCTTAGATTATAGTTTTAGACGATCCGTAGTTGGCCTGGGTTACGAACGTATAGCTCCAGGTTATCAGACTCTTGGTGCTTACTACTTCAATAATGACTTAGAGAATATGACGCTCAATTATATGCAACCCTTATTCCGTGACAAGGTTCATCTCGGACTTAACTTAGGCTTGCAACGAGATGATCTAGATCGTAAGAAGGCATCCCGTACCAGCAGATTTGTAGGGGCGGTCAACCTTAATATTACACCTTCCGATAGGCTCAATGCCACGGTCAATTATTCCAACTTTCAGACACACGTCAATATCAAGCCACAGTTTGATTACATCAACGCGGCAGATCCCATGTTTCAGGCAGATACCTTGAGCTTTATACAGCTTTCGCAGAATGCCAATACCAATATCAGTTACGTCCTCTCACAGAGGGAGACCTTAGGGCAGAATTTACAGCTCAATCTCAACTACCAGGTTGCCAGCGATGAGCAGGGAGGTGTCGTGCAGCGGGGCAGTGGATCTGGCTTCTATTCCGGTATGGCTACTTACAGTCTTAGTATGCCCCAGAAGAGCATGCAGGTCTCTACTTCGTTCAATTATACCCACAATACCATCGGTAGACAAGATACCCGGACATTAGGGCCTACTGTTGCGGTCAATAAGAAATTCTTAAGCAATACCTTAAGCAGCTCATTGAGCAGTTCCTATAATACCAGTACCGGCTCCGCCAGTGGACAGGGAATATCTGTTTTCAATGTCCGGATGTCCCTGGGCTATGTGTTATTCAAGCGGCATATGTTGGGGTTACATGTTATACATCAACAGCGCAGTACACCGGTATTAGGGCGCAGACAGGATCTGACGGCAACGATGAGCTATAACTACGCCTTTGTTGTAGACAAATTTAAGGTCAAATTGCCCGCTATCAACTTTTGGAAAGGAAAAAATAAGAAAGAACGAAAGCAAAAAGAGGATCCGGTCGAGGAAGTGCCCGACAGCCCTAAGGAGGTACAGCGTGATATCGTTCCAAGAGAAAAACAGTTGCCTACAGGCAAAGAGGCAGTACCTGTACAGGAGACCGGACAGCAGCAGTCAGCAGGTACTAATCCGCCAGCAGCAGCTGTCCAGAATAGCAAACCCGAAGCTAAGAAAACAGAACCTTCGGTAGCTACCCAGTCCCCTGTTAAGGAGGATTTAAGTACGTCACCGTTGGCCAAGGCCTTGGAGAGCGATCCTGCACAGGTCAAAAAGACTACAGAGCCAGCGAAGGACAATGCTGCGGTCACTGATCCGCAGGCCAAAGCCGTTCAGGATAGCAAGCCCGAAGCTAAGAAAGTAACACCTGTAATACCTACAAAGCCAGTTGCCGAGGCGCAGACAGGTACACCGGTAGCGCGTGCTAAGACGGCAGAAGCTGCGCAAGCAGCAAAAACTGTAGAGTCCATAGACAAGCCCTTAGCAGTAGACGGTACAAAAACTATAGAAACGGAAAAGCACAGCGTAGAATCGCCACCCGAGGTCAGCATACTTCCGGCCATGCGCGAGTTGCGTCATATTGCCCAGCGGTATGCTGCAGATCCCAAAGGGCGCCCCGAAGACTTAGCCTTGGAGTTGCAGAAGATACATATCGATTTTGGACCTAATCCTTACCTTGGTCTGAATATCTTTCCAGAAAACAGCACCTACTACTACGTCATTAATGTTTTCGATTGGCGTATCAACATGCCTCCGAGCAGATACGGTCTGGGGCAGTTCAATCGTAACCGACGTCGGGATCGTACTATCAATCATTATGTCAAAGATGTGAATCAAGAACATCAGTTCCTTTATGTGGGGCCATTCCCGGCCCGGAATGATGTACTGGATTACGAGCGTCATATCTCCCCCTTCATTACCGAGATAATGAAAGTGCCTGAGGACATGTACAATCTGTTGATCATGACCAAGGATAATCTGGACAAGATGGAGAATAGCATACAATTGTTCCACTATTACCAATACTATCTGGAGCAGCGTGCACGCATGCATGCATCCGATAGTGCAACAGAGGAGGTACGGCCATGAACAGACTGATTCGTTACCTTGCACTATTGATTAGCAGTCTGGTCCACTGGTTATACCTACTGCTTTCGCCCTTATATGGGCAGGTTCTGCCCGATGGGGGCGACCGCGGCAATGTACGCATAGCAGTTCCCTTTTTACGGATAGCACCCGATACGCGCAGCTCCGGTATGGGCGATGTTGGTGTGGCTACCCGTCCCGATGTCAACAGTATCTTTTGGAACAGCGCCAAATATGGTGCTATCGAAGATAAATTTGCCATAGCTGCCCACTATACCCCATGGCTACGTAATGTGGTCTCTGATGTCCGCCTGATGTCCATGGCCAGCCACTATCGGCTGTCCGAGCGTCACACCTTGGCTGGAGGGCTGCGCTTTTTCTCTTGGGGCGATATCAATTTTACCGATCAGCAAGGACAGTACGTGCAGTTGGTAAAGCCCACCGAATTTGCAATAGATATTGCCTATGCCTACCGATTGACCGATGGACTGGCACTATCGATCACCCCTCGGTACATACATTCCCGGTTGAGCGCCCAGGATATCGGGTATGATATCGGAGGGAGCAGTGCCTTCGCTATGGATCTTGGATTCTACGCGCACCATGCGTTGTCTTTGGGACAGCGTGCATCACGGATGAATTATGGCCTTTCCGTATCCAATATCGGTAGTCCGATGACGTACGGTATGGACAAAGAAGCGCTGCCTACCAATCTGAAAGCCGGTGCCGGTCTGGACTATGGGCTCGATGAGGCATCGAGATTATCTTTCAGTGTCGATATCAATCGCCTGTTGGTGGCAGACAATGACCGTCAGGCAGAAAAAGCCTCCGAATTATCCCGCTATAGCTTAGCGACAGGGGTAGAATGGGATTATAACAATCAGTTTGCCCTGCGTGCAGGCTACTTCCATAGCCAGCCTCAGTACGGCAACCGAAAATATTTTACGGCCGGCGCCACGATAGGCTATGGCGAGTGGAGCTTTGGTACATCCTATGTTCTGCCTACCGGGCGGATCAATCCGTTGGCCAATACACTGCGGTTTACAATCAGTTACAGATGGAGCGAATATGGATTATAAAACGAAGGGAGCGTATTTACCCTGTATTACGATATAAAAGATGAAGAGACAGTTATATATGATAATAGGTCTGTTATGGACACTGCTGTTAGTGGGCTCGGTCTCCTATGGACAGCAGTTTCCGGTGCAGTCTATTACGCAGATTATACCGCCTTACAGCCCGAGGCTGGCCGATTATTACAGCGGTACCCATGAGCGTCTTGTGGCGACACTGACCAATCAGGATATGCGCAAACCCGTATTACGGGTGCGTCTGCGTATGCAGATCGAAGGGCAGCAGGTCAGTCTGCGCTCGCGCGATGATGGTTACTATCCAGAGATAATACTCGAGGCCGGTATTCCATTGCGCCTCAGTCTACAGGATCTGGCGCCCTATTTTGCGGTAGATAATCTACTGCTCAAAGGCATGTCCAGAGCCCAGTACATTCAGGGGGCGCTGCTTCCCGATGGTTATTATCGCTTTTCATTCGATGCTATAGAGATTACAACAGGGCAGATGCTCTCTAAGGGACAGTTTGCGATGGCCTGGCTCACGCTGGCTGAACCGCCACTGCTCAATCTTCCCCTGCGGGGCAGCACCGTACCGTACCGCGATCCGCAGCATATCGTTTTTCAATGGACCCCACGCCACCTGGCCTCGCCCAATGCGGCTTTCGCCGGCGAGTACGAATTTACCCTAGTCGAGATCTGGGATTCAGGGATACCACCCGATGCGGCCTTTCATAGCAGTATGCCCCTGTATCAGACCACCTCACGTAGTACTACCCTGCTATATGGTCCGGGCGAACCGGCGCTATTGCCGGGCAAGCAGTACGCCTGGCGCGTACGTGCCATAGGCCGTGCAGGGGTAGAGGAGATACCGCTGTTCAAGAACAATGGGTTCAGCGAGATCTATACCTTCCTGCATCAGGCACCCTGTATGGCCCCGATGTCGGTACGTATCACACCACTGCCGCATGGGCGTGCCGAGGTACAGTGGGCTGCCGACCCGCAGATCAAAGCCTACCGCGTCGAGTACCGGGTCGCTGGTAATCCGGCCAATGCCTGGTTTGGCTACGATAGCGAGGGTAGCACTTATACCCTCACAGGTCTTCAGGAGAATACGGCTTACGAAGTGCGTGTAGGTACCGTCTGTGACCAGGCGCGTACGGTATTCAGTGATCCCACCACCTTTACAACACTGATGACCCGCAAGGTCGATCTGGCCGACTGTGGTGTCAGACCTGATATCCGCATCAGCAACCGCGAGCCTATGGAGCTACTCCGTCAGGGCGATGTGGTGATGGCAGGCGATTTTGCCGTTACCCTCTTACGTGTACAGGGCGGTAATGGCCGGTTCAGCGGTATTGGCTATGTGGATGTCCCATTCCTGGGCTTTGTACGTCTGGCAGTTAAATTTGATAATATCGAAGTCAATACCGAAGGACAGCTGATCGGTGGCTTTTTCAATTCTATATTCGATGTTGATTGGGAGGAGAAGGATGCGCCGACCTTTAGTGAGATTGGTAATGAAGTGAAGGAGATCGGAGAATTGCTGTTTGATGTTGTGACCAAGCTTTTGGATAAAAAAGATAAGTTGAAAGAGCTTGCACAAGATCCGGAGAAGAATAAAGAAGAGCTCTTGGGTCTCTTAGAAGATGTATTCGATTCCGAAGGTTTTGTCGAAAAGATACAAAAAAGCAAGCTGCCGGAGGAGAAGAAACAAGATATTATATCTAAATACGAAGACGCGAAGAAACAGACGCGAACAGCCTCTACTTCAAAAGACTCCAAAGATATCGATAACGCTGTAAAAGCCACCGAGTCACTATTCGAAGTTGTGGAGGGAGCTCGTGAAGAGATAGAACGTCTCGCAGCGAAAGATAATTCGGAAGCGGGATCAAAAGCTAAGGCACTGAATGAATTGACCAGTCATATAGATTACGATAAACTCCTAGGTTGGCTTCGAGACAATTTTGGCAAAACAGTAGATTATGACTATCGACTTTTCCTTAGCAAAGAGTTCGAAGAGATTATCCGGGAGCATGTCATAACCAGTATTCCTATAGACAAGAAGTATACAGCGGTTATCGATGGAAAACCCCATACTTTCAATCTGGAAGGAAAGCTATCACTTGAAAAAGGAAAGGTGAGATTGACGAGAGATCGGATTTCAGGCTCGGTTGAGGTCTTGGACAATACTGTTCACTTTGGACTGTTTTATTATTTTGAAACCGGGGATAGTGTTGCCATCAGTCTTTCTACAAAGCGGCATAAGGAAATGCAGCACATATTTGAGCAGCAAGGTATCCGATATACCGATCATTATAGTGAGGAAATTGTTTCAGGGTTCAAGAGTGCTTTACGTCAGACGAATACGATAGATTATATTCTTGCTGAAGCTCCGGATTTTGTACTGAAAACTTTCAGTGACGAGGAGAAATGGGCGTTTATTAAGAAGCTTGAATCCGGAACATTTGTTACCGATCGAAAAGAGAGAGCAATATTAAATGTCGTTGCACATATAACTCCTTCTTTCCTGGCGTCGAGAGTCAATGAGGATATACGTTTTGCGATGCGCCTATTAAAACGTTTTGACAGACAGGACGATTTTATAGCGGTTTTTGTAAATGCATTATCGACAACCTGGACAGGTCAAGAGGAGCCTAGACGTGTCATTACCTCTTTGGATAATGAAGTGTCTAAAAACATGTATGTGGTTACCTGTCTCTCGACAGCAGATAATACCATTAAGTTTGGTAGCGGTCTTATTGATTTAAATAAAAGTACTGTAGCAGACTGTAACGAAGCTACGGTGCAGCATTTTACGGGAACATACCCTACGGTACTCAGCTTCGGCGGGGATGATATCATTGTGCCAGCATTTATTTCGGCAGAAATATTAGCACAGTCTATAGAAAAAGGATACCGCGAATTACTATCTTTGAATGTAGGACTGCTGCTCCCTGAGTTGTTGATAGCGCCGAGCAAACTAGCTGGTTATACTAAGTTCCTGAAAGGTAAAAAAGAGGGGACTGTCAATGTCGATAAGACTCTTGGCAACATAGATGGATTCCTTAGGGAGTTAGATTGGACAGATGCAACAAGAAACTTATTAAGAAGTGATCTTGACAACAGTAAAGTTCTAAAAGAGTTATTCGAGAATGCTTCGGTATCTGAAAGAACTGCTTTAGCTAAGAGCTGGAATGCCTTAAATGATGCAGGACATACCAATCTCAGAAAAACTAATGATGCGCTAATAAAGCTCACAGATCTTTCTACGAATAAAAAGCTGATCGAGTTAAAGGTGGATATACGGCATCTGGCAGAGATATCGGGCGTCTCGGGTAAATCTTATACCGATGTTTTGGATAATATCAGTAAAGTGATAGATAATCTGGATGTAAAAGGCATCAAACTTGAAAATTTTGATGATCTTGTAAAAAGCTTAGGAAGGGATTATAATTTCAGGGACGGTGCAAATTGGACTTTAGAATATATAGGCAAAAACCTCGATGATTTTAGTGGTAAGAAACTGACCTTTGAAGATATGTTCAAAACCGATGCTGGCAGGAGATATGTGGATGTAAGTGTCACTGAAACTAGCGGTCGTAAAGTTCTTTATGAGTTTAAGTCTGTACAAGAAGTACCTCCTAATAATTTTTCTGAACAGTTTTTAAAAGATTTAAGTAATAGAGAAGTGACATCTTTAGATCAGATAAGATGGGTCTTTGATGGGAAGAAAAATCCTGCTAATTTCAAGCAGAATATGGAAAGAGCAATTGATAATATGGATACTATAACCAAGGATCTTGCAGAGAAGTTTATAGGTGAAAGAAATATCAATAAGTTTAAGAAAACCTTGAAGGAAAATTTAGAAAATGTTTTTATCAAAATAGATGTTAAATAGTATGAAATTAATTGATCGTAGGAGTAAGATTGCGAAAGTGTTTATGTCGAATGGTATATACACAGTTACTGATACTATGTTAAATAGGTATGATATTAAGGGAGATATAAGTGTGATAGATGATTTTACGGACATTTATGAAAGACACTCTGTTATATATGTTAGTAAAGGCGAACGTTTTTATTATTTAGATCAAGATGATAATAAGCTTTTTTTGTTGATTACAGTTGAAGCTAATTTTATAGAGCCTATTGATAATAGGCAGACAATAGTTTGTAAAGGAAGCGAGGATGAAGTCTTACAGTTGTATGATGGTAGTGTCTTAATATGGTCAATTCCATACAGTTTTGCTTATTTCAATTTGTTGGATAAAAATGTCCTTTTACTTAGAGATAGTTTCAATACCAAACAACTAATAAGAATCGATTTAGTCACAACTAAGAGGATTTGGCACTACACTTTACCCGATGGTTTTAAGATTTTTGGCTCAGTGCAGGCTATAGACGATATATTGTTTTTTAGCTGTACGGATGCTAACGTAAGCAACTCCAAAATCATCGGCTTAAGTGTCAAAACTGGAGAGATGTTATGGGAGTTTGATAATCTTGTGGATTTTCAGATCGATTATAAGCATAAGTTGTTGAGGGGATATGGAGGCCGGTATTACCAAGTAATAGATCCTTTTGAAGGAAAATTATTGGTTAATAAAGATTTAAAAGAATACTGGGATTCTGGAATTTCTCCATTCGCGCCTAACAATACCATTACGGATGACAAGCTTTGGTTTGTATCTGGCCGTGGAGAGAATGCCAAGTTTGGCGCTCTTGATCTGAATACTTCCGAGATAGATTTTATACAGGATTTTCCTTTAGAGGAAGATGCCCAGTTTGACAAACCAGTATACCACGAAGGTAAATTGTACCTGCGAGATTCTAACAATGTTCTGTACGTTTTGGAATAATATTTAGATACGAGATGTCATACGACCAATAAATCGTCGTAGCATATATCGAGCACTATTCGAATGATTAGTGCTTTTTCATATCTGCTATTTTCTGTTTATTTTTAGGAAGATGAGTGTGAGAGCATCCCAGTCGTATAGGAGGCCAAAGATTCGAAAGGATAATGTGAAACGAGCTTAAAGCTCGCACCAACGGGGGGTAAGGAATCTGTTTAAAGATAACGGAATAAAGATTGAAGTGATTTATGCGCCTCAAATTAAAACAATGAAGTAAAATGGCAAGAAATATTTTTAGTTTATCATTTGTACTATCACCGGAGGTGTTAACAATTAAAGAAACAGCTATCAAGATAATATCATTATTAGATATCTTGAGAAGCTATGATGAAGTGTTTTCCAAATTTACTTATTCAAAATTGGATTTTCCAAGAACAGATTTTAATTTAACTAAAGATGATTTGAATGAACTTGTTGATAAACTGTCAGATACTATGTTGAGTATGAATTTGTCTGATATTCAGCAGTATAACAATGTCATAAATCCGATAATCAATTTTGGTAGAGATTTTGGATTCAGCTTTTTACTGGATTTTGATGATACTAGTAAAAAGCACTTTTCCATTACTGGAAATATCTCCTCTAGTAAGTTCTCTTCATTTTCGATCAAGCATTTTCCTTTTGAAAATAGTGATTATGATTTTGACTGGTATTTTAGTGTGCTAAAATTAATTAATATGAACTTGCGTCCTCTGTATAGTGGTGTAAAGATCACTATTGAACAGTACATGGATTTGTATCTTCCTCTTAAGATTAAATATCCTCTTGGCTGGATCACATATTTCTCCGATGATAGTAAAATAAAAACTCCTGATGATATAGGCTTTGAGGTGCTTAAAGTAGAAGGTGGATGTTATATTATAGCCACCCGAAATGATTTTACTCAGTCCAAGGAAGAGTTTTTAGAAATTAAAGATAAACTTATTGAGGCAACCAAGAAACTGAAAAAATATTCTCCAGAATACTCGGAAGGATGATTTTTATAAAGGAGAGAGTGTGAAATAAACTAATGTCTGTCAAGGAGATTGTTTCTAGCACCATTCATTCGAATGGTGCTTTTTCATATCTGCTATTTTCTGTTTATTTTTAGGAAGATGAGTGTGAGAGCATCCCAGTCGTATAGGAGACTAAAGATTCGAAAGCCTAATGTGGATACGAGCTTAAAGCTCGCACCAGCGGGGGATCAAAGCCACCTCTGTTCTGAACAAGAAATTACTTACTTGGACGATATTGGCCGATGGTACAATAGATTTCGGGAAAAATAGCGGTCTGCTAAGGTAGGTATTGGGTATAACCGATAAAGCACTACAAGCCCATAATATCATTCCGTGGACAGCAATGTTCAAAAATCATAACATAGTTCAAAAAAGCTAAAGAGACTGGATTAATTGACGCTGATGTCCTTGAAAGCGGGATAAACGAACTTAACGACATTGCTGCTAAAAAAGGCAATAAGTTATCCTGGGAAGAAGTGCAACAATTCTTTAAACGTGGAAATGATTTTAATAGAAAAGCAAAAGAAAACAGATGGTATCAATTTGATGAGATTTATTTATCAAATGGAAAGCGATTGGACTCATATGATGCGATCAAGGAAGAAATCTTTTCTCGAAAGGCGACAACTTTATCGGAAATAAAAGAGGATACTTTTAAAGGATACTTAAAAGAGATGCAGAGTAAATACTCGGCAGGAACTATCATTCGTTCGAATAAATATCCTGAGATTGATGGTCAAAAATTAGTTGGTAGACAAATTTTAGAAATTCCATCAAGTAATAAGACGTTTGATAAGATATCTAAGTATAAAGATATTGCGAAAAAGGATTATAACATTGAAATAAGATTTAGAGATGAATAGATTAAATGAGACAATGAAAGATCTTTATGAAAGAATAGATCTATATAAAATAGTTAAGAACTTAAGTGAAAAATATCAATTCGAAGATAGGTTATACAGCTATTCTAATGAGAAGATTTTAGATCTTATAGAAGCATTGGGCTATAACGCTAAATTTATAAAAAAAGAAAACTTTTTTAAAATCATAGAAAAGAGGAATAATTACGATTTCTATTTTCATTTGTCTTTAAAATATGGGTTGGTTGAAATCATGTTTGGGACAATCGATAAAACAAAAAGGCACATTTCTGGTGGAGCTATATCAACAATTTGTAAGTTAATCGAAATAGAAAATGGAATCGACGACAATGGTTATTTAAAATATCCAAATTTTCGAGATTATGATGATCTAACTGAAATTCTTAAAGTTTACTTCAATTTGTATGAAGGTTATAAAATGAATTTTCCAGATGATTATTAATACAGCCTCGTCCATAATGAACGATAAATCTACCTTGGCGTGTGTTATTTGCTCTCTGATAAACATCATCCTGAGATAGTTGAGCCTAAGGATAGCATAAAACTATTGATGGAATGAACTTGTATTATGTTGATTTTCTAGAGGTTTTGTAATGTGTTGTAAATTAGTCGTAAAGCATGAAAAAAAAGATAACAATTAACGGCGTCAATGTTAACAGAATAGAGACGATGCAGAATGAGATTCTAGAGAGATTGATATTGATAATAATAAGATCACTGCTGTCGTTGGTTCTGAAAAGAGCTTGGATGAGTTGGGGAAGATCAAAGAGATCAAAGCGATTGTTGATGTACTATTATCCGAATTCATTACCAAACCATTGGATGAAAATCTATCTTTGATAGCTAAATCTTGGGAAAAGTACTATCCGGAGATCTTTATAGAGCGGTCTTGGTTCGAGGATGCGATGGGATACTATCGTTATACGCCAAAAGACGGCTGGAGCCATACGGCCTATATTGCTGATAATTTTAAAGCCATAGACTTCTATAAGAAGACTGGAGAGGTAGGGAACAATATTTTTGCAGAAACAGTTGTGTCTATGAAAACAACCACTACTAAAAATGTTGAGGATTGGTTGAAGACAAATAGCATTAAAAATAATATATCAAATTTGCAAAATTCAATTGGCGGGGGGCTAAATAAAGGCATAACTTGGAATGGTAAAAATATACAATACAATAGAGCAGAAGTGCATATTTATATGCGTAAAGAGAATATTACACTAGAGTTGGAGTCTAGTTGGTTAAATAAGTTGAAGAAAGAGTATCCAAACATTAGTTTTGAGATAAATGCACTTGAAAATTTTGTTAAATAAAATTGTTATGAGAAAAATTAAAGATCCTTGGATTGCGAAACAGAAATTCAAGAATATTAATTTAATTCAAGGAAAGTTAGATTTTATCAAGTGGGTAGACTTTGTTGAACTTAATAACGATTACTTTACTTGGTATGAAAATACACAAGATGGAATCCATTTGTTAGAAAATTTAGATAAAGTTCCGGTTTGGGCAAGAGAAGGAATTTTGAATTCTTCAAAACGAAAGGCGTTAGCTGAATTTAATAATAAAAAAGGTTATTATGAGGTCGTGATTAGTTTTAATAATGAACTAAATGTAATTGGTACAACCTTTCAAAAGAAAATAACCAAAAAGCACCTGTACAAGTTATTAGAGATGGCAAACTATTTAGATGCTTTTCTGTTGAATAATGGAACAGAAATCATTGACGAAAAAGTAATAGAAAGTTTAACCTGAGTAAGCGGTAATCTTTATTGTCAGATAGAATAACCTATAGGAAAAAGCACCATTCATTCGAATGGTGCTTTTTCCTATCTAATGTTTTCTGTTTATTTTTAGGGAGATGAATGCGGAGAGTATATCCATCGTATAAGAGACTAAAGATTCGAAAGGATAATGTGGATACGAGCTTAAAGCTCGCACCAGCGGGGGAATCTGTTCTTGTCACTGGGTTTAACGATGAAGCCAAAGACGTAATTATTGGGTTTTCCAAGGAGTAATGAAAGCTCATCATCACTCATACCGATTTCGTTGAGTCTTTCGATTACCTGACAGATGATCACATAGTCCATCCGTGCCATGACCACGTCTGGTTTTTCAGGTTTGCGTACCGATACTATGTATTCGACTTCGATCATCTGTCAAAAATATCAATAATAGAATGATCTTAAAGAATGGTCTCCCTGCTGGTGTGAAATATAGATATCACGAAAACTGTTTTCAGACTTTCGTCATGCCAGTAGATAATTAAGAAAGGAAATTTTTTTAGAGGTGCACAACGAATGTTGCCATCGCCTTGAGTCTGGTATAACTGGGGAGTTTTTGTTATCAACTTAAAACGTGTGTCCAGCTCTTTAAGAAAACGTCGGGCCAATCCCTTTTTTTGCTCTTCGTACCAATCGCAGGAATTTAACAGCTCGTTTCAGCTCTCTTTAGTAGCTTAAGAGTGTACACTATTAAGCTCTTTTTTTATGTCATCCCAAGTTTTGGCAGTAGATTTTCCCTCTAAAAACTCTTTTTGCGTCTTTTCAAAATCAGCAATCTGAGCTTTCGAAAGTTTATAATCTTCAGGGGATTCATTGACGACATACGATATACCGAAACGCTCTAAGATTTCTCTAAGAACTTTTACATCCTTCTCGTTCGATATTTTTGCAGTAATTGTAGTCATACTCTGTTGAATTTAAGTAGTATAGCAAATTTACATAAATTCTCCATGATACGCAATATAATTGCGTTGTAATCTAAGGCGAATTTTGTAACTCTCCTCATCCATTTTAATGCTTTTATAGAGGAAATATACAGATTATTTCTTGAACTCCTCCCACACTTTAGTAACGACGGCTACCTCTTCAGGATTCTTACTGGTCAGTGCCAGATGCTTCAAAAGCTCTTTTATATCGTTAAGCACATAGGCTTTAGGGCTTGCGTGTATTCCAGTTATGACTTCTCAGAATCTATACCTTCCTGCATCAGGCCCCCTGTATGGCCCCGATGTCGGTAAGTATCACACCACTGCCACATGGGCGTGCCGAGGTACAGTGGGCTGCCGACCCGCAGATCAAAGCCTACCGCGTCGAGTACCGGGTCGTCGGTAATCCGGCCAATGCCTGGTTTGGCTATGATAGCGAGGGCAGCACCTATACCCTCACAGGTCTTCAGGAGAATACAGCTTACGAAGTACGTGTAGGTACCGTCTGTGACCAGGCGCGTACGGTATTCAGTGATCCCACCACCTTTACAACACTGATGACCCGCAAGGTCGATCTGACCGACTGTGGTGTCAGACCTGATATCCGCATCAGCAACCGCGAGCCTATGGAGCTACTCCGTCAGGGCGATGTGGTGATGGCAGGCGATTTTGCCGTTACGCTCTTACGTGTACAGGGCGGTCATGGCCGGTTCAGCGGTATCGGCTATGTGGATGTCCCATTCCTAGGCTTTGTACGTCTGGCAGTTAAATTTGATAATATCGAAGTCAATACCGAAGGACAGCTGATCGGTGGCTTTTTCAATTCGATATTCGATGTCGATTGGGAGGAGAAGGATGCGCCGACCTTTAGTGAGATTGGTAATGAAGTGAAGGAGATCGGAGAATTGCTGTTTGATGTTGTGACCAAGCTTTTGGATAAAAAAGATAAGTTAAAAGAGCTTGCACAAGATCCGGAGAAGAATAAAGAAGAGCTCTTGGGTCTCTTAGAAGATGTATTCGATTCCGAAGGTTTTGTCGAAAAGATACAAAAAAGCAAGCTGCCGGAGGAGAAGAAACAAGATATTATATCTAAATACGAAGACGCGAAGAAACAGACGCGAACAGCCTCTACTTCAAAAGACTCCAAAGATATCGATAACGCTGTAAAAGCCACCGAGTCACTATTCGAAGTTGTTGAGGGAGCTCGTGAAGAGATAGAACGTGCTGCAAACTCAGGTGGATTATGGCTTCAAGATGAACTATTCTCTGATGAGATGCAATCGATAGAGAAGGAAGACGATGGTGGTGTCAGATTGACTATAACATTCAAAAGTGGTCACCGATATATAGTTACAGTCTATTCGGAAGATGCAGAACTTCTCAGAGATGGAGATATTTCGTTTAAAGATAAAGGGAAATCTGTAACCGCTAGAGTGGTTTTTGGTCTTAGTGGTAAAGACAACGAAATAGATTATAGTGCTCCTAAACTCGTGTACAAAGAATCTATGAAAGAGGATGGAAGTGTAACAGGTAGCCGTACCAAGAAGAAGCATGTTACATATACAGTCGAAGCGGTTCCAAGTCGACTGTATTCTATAGTTGTTGATAATTCATCTACGGCGAATACTGAAAATATCAAGAAAGGTTTCTTGTCTGAGTTTAAGAATAAAACAGGAGTAGAGCTAGCTGTTGAAGATAGAATTTATGTTATTGATACCAATGGTGAGTTAAAGCAGATTGAAAAACCGCTCAGCGATGCTCAGATTACCAATGGTGAGTGGAGTGATAAAGAAGACAGGAGAGTTCGCTACGAAATAAACAGTAACGGTGTAGTTCAGATGAAATCTTTTGGTATTAGAAAAGATCTTCCGCTGCTAGCAACGAAGAAAGCCGATTTACCAGCTATCTCAAAATCGATTCAGACTTCCACCAACGAGTTTCTCGCAAAGAATAATGTTATTGCATTCGATTCCAAATCACCAAACTTTGTAGATGAAAATGAAGTCTTTGCCGATGGTAAAAAGATTAGAATAGGTAATGGCTCAACCTTCGTTGAAATAATTGATGAAGGGACATCGGTTGTTGTCGGATTACTGAAGACAGGTGAATTCCAGCAGAAGACTTATCTGGAAAGTACAGAGAATAGTTCTGTTATTCATGCACCAGGAGTAGTGACTGGTACTACGGAAGTCGTGGCGATGAAAGTCACTGATCTTACGAGCCTCGCTACTGGAGTATACACTTTGGTGACTGATAAACAGGCACGGACTGATGTATACAATGGACTAAAAGACATTAAAGAGGCTATTGGCAAAGACTCAAAGGCTATAGTACCAATATTGGTTGATGTGGTTACAACGACTGCAACAGGTAATACAGAGGGAGAGTGGAAGGAACTGAAAAATTCAAATACCGATTTTGGTAGACGTAGTCACCTTGGTACGCGAGGGGTTGGCAACTCCGTAGTTACAGTTATGGCTGGAGTCGCTTTTGTCAAAGAGCTCCCCGAGATAGCTGAAAAATTGGGAGAAGCAATAAAGAAAGGGAAGAAAATATTTGGTTCTGCTAAAGAGTTGTTTGAGGACATCAATAAGAACCGACATAAAATCAGAAAGGTTTTAGACTCGGATGTAGGAAAAGAGTATGCGAAAAAATATTTTGATAAGGTTGTAAAGAATGGCAATTTTGAAGATTGGTATAACAATGTATTTAAGGAGTATAAACTCGGTGAGCCACTGAACTTCGAAGTACATCATGTGATACCGGTCAAAGTACTAGAAGGGAATAAAGAATTACAAGAATTACTTTTGTGGGCAGAGAAGAACGGGAAAAAGTTTGATTTTAATGATATAGAAAATGGAATACCTTTGCCAAAGAAGAGTTTAAAATTTGAGCAGACGGGACATGCTAATCATCCAGCGTATGACAATTTGATGTCACAAAAGATTAATGATATTTTGGAGAGATCACCAAATCAAGAAAAGGCATTTGAAAGAATTCAAAATCTTATTGATAATACAAAAAAAGAATTAGAAAGAGAGGTTTTGCTAGGAATAAAAGATGTGAATCATATAATGAATATGTAGTTTATGAAGTGTTATAGAATAAAAATACAAGCTAACTTTCCAGAAAGTGGGCGGATTAATAGTAGTGCAAATGGAAGGAATGTTCCCAACCATGAAGATTTTTTCGACAGGATAAGAGCTGGAGAACTCTTAAGTCATCCGCCTGTCTTCGATTATTTTGTGTTAGAGAGTTACGATGAAAAAAAATATTGGGAGTGGAGCCTATTTGATGTGTTTAGTGGTATTGGAGACTTTCCTCATAACGGAAATTGGTATGTTTCGAACAAGTTAAAGGAGTTATTGCAACTTTTTCGTATTGCTCCAGATTATCGATTCTACGAAACGAAGCTTTTGTTTCATGAAAATAAGATGACATATTGGATTTTTCAATTTGTCGCAACGTATCGACGTTTGAATAAAATGAAGTATATTGATTTTGAAAAAAGTAGCTTTTTATTGAACGATACTGTACAGAGTTTTAGTTCTTATGAGGCATGGTCTGAATTCAATGAACAAGCATTTGATGAATATGGAAAGGATATGATTTTAGATAGAATATGTTTAAAAGAAAAATTTGATTTTGTACCACTAAATCCGTTGAATTCAGATGTTATTTGCTCTAGCGAATTAAAGTTGAGAATAGAAGAAAGCGGGATAACGGGATTTGAATTTTCGGAGTTAGATTATGAAGTTGTAGTAGGGTAGATATTCCATGGACTTTCCCTAGGATAGAGGGTGTAAATCAAACTGTGCCATTTATAATAATTGAATATATTATTTTGACATAGCTTTTATGATATCGATTTCATAAACAAACCTCGAATTATCATCCTTCTTCTTGTTGATCTTTGGCAGTCCTTTTGTTCTGTTGCAGGATTTCAGAGCGTTGGCGAGGAATAGGGGACGGATTGGTTGTTCCAGTTCTGCTTCGTAGTTCTTGAGTATTTGGAGGGCTGTTTTGGATGTATTGAAGTATTCTGTATGGCATTTTGCTAATACCTAATTTATGATTTCTTACTCACTATTTAACCAGTGTGACAAATTGAGCGATATGTTGGTGCGGACTTTTTATAAAATTAATTAACAGTTAGGACACAATATAGTTACGCTAGGCATATAGGGCAAACGCATAAGCGGTTTTCACCATACTAATCAATCGATTTCAAGGATATATTGTAGTAAGGTTGTGGTAATATAATCCCGCTTAGAGAGCAGGACTAGCGTGAATTAGAATGAGATTGTTTTTTATTTCTGTTTTTTTCTCTTTCCTTCTCTCTTAATTCATTTTGTTTTTCGGGAGAATTTAACTGAATATTTTTAAATTTTATTTTAAAAAGACAGCCAATTGGTGCATTTGAGGCTAATTCTATTAAGTATAATTCATGTGCTTTGGGTTTGACTGAACCTTTTCTAATAAATTTAAGTCTATCAACAACGATTCCTGTAAGTTTAAAAATTTTAGATAATGCCTTTTCTTCAATATACAAGAAAAAATCCTCTACTGATTCTGAATCTTCAATCTTAGTTTTACTATTATTTAATATTAAGGTAGGATATGTATTAATTAGCATCTCCTCAATTGGTATATCAGCACTTTTTGCAATTAATACAAAATCCTCCGCATCAATGCTTTTTAGAGTGCCATTTCTTAACTGACTTAACTTACTAGTTGAAATTGAAGTCTTGACATAAATATCAATATTTTGAATTCCTTTTTTCGTTAAAAAAGAACCTAAACTATTTGGAACATCATCTTTATTATCCATATAAAACCTAAAATAGCAATGGGAATAGTGTTTACTTAATTTTTGATATTTACTTTAGAAACTAAAGTTGATTTTGTGTTTGATTCTAAAGTTTTAATGATTACCTTTGATTATGAGTAGCAATTAAAATTGCTCATGCATTAAACAAAAAGAGTCTCGGCTGTGAATTCCGACTTTCAATTGGACGAGGCGATAGGTTTAATGCCCATTACGATATTTTGTATATCTTTGATATACCTATAGCGTATGGGCCCTATCGTTTTCCGTTCCAAAGCCGTCGGAAGCTAACAGTGCGGTTGGTAGGAGCCCGCTATAGTATTTTCTTACCTTCCTGGAGACTCATAACATAAACAAGTTATGAGAAAACAACTGCAAAAAAACATTATTTCGGCCCCCGAGTAGCTTCGGATGCTTAGTCATCTAGGATGACTTTTCTATTTCTTGCGGTGTGCATTATAAACCGATTATATTACTTGAACTCTCATTTGGCACATCCTTGATATTCAGTTAACTATTTTATTGAACCGTGTGGCCTAATCAAGGATTAGGTACGGTAGGTTATTGATTGGATAAGCTCTCAGTTCCGCCTTCATTAGGTCACACTAATGAATCCAAAAAATGAAGAATTTTAATGGGGGTGGAAGAGGTATGGCCGTTGGCCAAAGTGACAAAGTAACGGAGTTACAGAGTGACAAAGATCTTTCTAGTCGCCCGATAGAACAAAACAATAGATTATCTACGATGAGCCCTTCGGGGTTGCTTATTCGCGAAGCTCATCGCAATGACGAGCGGGAGGTAGGGCGCAGTGCCGGTAGAACGGGCGAAGACAGGGGGAGTCTTCGTTCTGCCCAAGGCCTGCCTTTGTCCGGCCTTGATTCTTTCAAAACACGGTCGATCCCCGATGGATCCCCGATGAATCCCCGGTCACCATCGGGGCGCGATCGGAGAACGATCGGAAGTT